>JAUQPD010000028.1:19526-22383 GCA_030550555.1 Thermodesulfobacteriota bacterium | reverse complement strand
TAAAGAAAAATTGTATACATAGCTATTTCCATGTTCTATGTATTCCTTAACAAAATCATTCCAATATTCTGGAATTTCCTCTTCATTAGAGAAAAGTTCTTTCTTTAGGTTTTCTAATTTTTCTTTAAGTTTTTTTTCTAAATCTGGACCTGGAGAAAATTTTACTACAAGATCATAGCCTTCCTGCTCCTTGATGGGTTTTATATATTTAGGATGGAGAAATACCCTGGTCTGACTGTTTTCCCAGACAAGCTCCCAACCTTGCTTATCCAGGTCTCTTAATGACTTTGCTTCTCGCTCTTCAGCATTAAGTTTGTTTGGGCAAGCTAAGATGGCTTGTAAAAAAATACTACAGCCAAGGAACAATAAAAAAGATCTTCTCATACTCTACCTCCTCCTTAAATTACTAATTTTTTAACCATTTTAATTTCTCCTTTATTTCCTCAGTAAAGGCTACAGCCTCATCAATTGATTTAAGTATATAAGGTCGTAACAATACAATTAATTCAGTTTTTCTTTCTTCATTAGAGGTTGACTTAAAAAGGTTTCCAATCAGGGGAAGATCTCCTAAAAGAGGTACCTTGCTTTCACCTTTACCTTTCTGATTTGAAATCAGTCCTCCAAGGAGAATAGTTTGACCGTTTTGAGCTATTACAGTTGTAGTAATTTTCCTTACAGAAATTGTTGGAGAGTCTAATCCTGGTGGCGAGGCACCCATAGAGGAGACCTCTTGAGTAATTTCCAATTGCAGAAGATTCTCTGTGTAAGTAGTAGGTTTAACATGGAGTATTATTCCTGTATTACGATACTGTATACTTCGGACAACTCCAGTTTGTTGTCCAATTACGGCTTGAGTTGAAGTAACTTCGCCCGTTATTACAGGGACATCCTGACCTACCTGAATAGTAGCTCCATGATTATCAAGTACGAGGAGCCTTGGAGTAGAGAGAATATTAGTAAGGCCTCTTGAAGCAAAGGCCCGAATGAGCATACTAAAAGTTTGAGTGTCAGTAATCATGGTGTAAGTTAGCCCAAGGGTCGATGGAATTCCTAACATTTGTTGTAAAGTATAATTACCTCCGGTAAATCTATTTTTTATAAACCACTCAAGTCCTAACTTGAGCTCATCTTGTAGACTAAGTTCCAATATAGTTGCTTCAATCAAAATTTGCTTTGGTGGTTGGTCAAGCTCTCTCAAAAGTTGGAGAATTTCTTCATATAATGGTGCAGTGGTAGAAATTATTAGTAAATTTCGGCGCTCGTCAGCATAGATATTAAGTTTATCAGAGGTGGCAAAGAATCCTCGTGCTGGCTGAGATGCTTGCATTCTCTGGGGCTGCTGAGGGGTTGTTGTCTGGGGGATTGAAGCTAATGGTTGAGGAGATGGTGTTTGTACTGCGGAAAATGGAGATTGAGTGGTAGTATAAATAGCATAGACCTTAGATAAAGCTTCAGCTAATTCAGCAGCCTTTGCATACTTGGGTTTGTAAGTGTAAGTACGCTTCTGTTCACCCACTGCTTGAGCTGTATCAAGCTTTGCTATCCAGTCAAGTGTAAATTTTTGAGACTCCTCGTCAGGGAAAGCCATCAATAACATATTTTGACTACGTAAAGGAATTAATAGTATACCTGGGTCTTTAAGATTATTAACCACAGGATATCCAAAAATATTTAAAATTGAAGTAAGTTCATTTTTTAGATCCTCTACTCTAATAAATGTTGGTTTGTAAGAGTAAACTTTTTTTCCTTTAAAAAAAGGCACATCAAGAAATTCAAGTATTTCTAATACTCGCTTTATTTGGTTGGCTGGTCCTACTAACATAAGAGCCTTTGCAGGAGGATATACTCTCACATTAACATTAAAGGGTTTTAGAAATTGATACTCCCTCAAGACCAAGTCAAGTTCGTGGTGGTTAAGGTATTTAGGAACATAAAAAAGGGTTACCACTTTGGAACTCTCCTCAGAAAGATCTCCTATGAAGTAGTTCTGCATTCTGGGAGGTGGAGCTGGTCTGGGTTTGGGAGCTCCAATATATAAAACCCTGCCTTTTTGATACACTTCAAAATTAAGTCTCTCGAGATAAGATATCACCGCTTCCAAAATTTCTTCAGGCGTTAAAGGCCGAGGAAGCCTCAGATTAACAGGTGTTGTGTTCTTCATAACATTGTCATCCACTAAAAAAGGGACCTTTAATAGCTCTCCGAGAGAGTAGATAATAAATTCATTTAAAGGCATCCCCTCCACATTCAATTTTACTGGCTCCCTTACCCCAACAAGGGCTGAGTAGTTAATAGGCATTCTCTCCTCTTTGATCTCAGGAGGAGGGGCTTCCTCTGAGAGGAGTTTATCTTTGTAATTTGGTAGCAAGATTGGCTTTAACTCAAGCTCAGAACTACTCTCAGACAGAGAAGTTTGGTTAACCGTAAAGAAATTTCCCTTTAAAGTACTATTTTCCTCAAAAGCCCTCAAAGTGAACTGCTCTTCCTTAGGAATTCTCTCTCTAAATTTAAGAGGCTCCTCCAGCTGAAGGACGGAATTACATCCATAAAGAATAAGACACAATAAAAACACTATGAACCAAAGGGCCTTTTTGGTTTCCACTTCTCCACCTCTACATTATAGATATAAATCTTATATTTCCTATCAAGACGCTCAAACTCAATGAAGTTTGCTCCAATTCTAAGGACCTTTGAACCATCAGGCAAGACCTCATTTGGACCTACTTTCTTCAAAGCCCCAGTATAGTCTCTAATTATAGCCTCAGGCTTTTTACCAGTACGCACAGCAACTAATTTATAGGGAGGATCTGGAATAGGGAACTCTAAGTAGGATCCCTCCAAACTAAAAGGATTCCTT
>JAUQPD010000028.1:16485-18875 GCA_030550555.1 Thermodesulfobacteriota bacterium | reverse complement strand
GCTTCAGCGTCTTCCCTGTGGTGGGTAATTCTTAATTTCCTCTCATAGGCCTCTTTAAGTTCTGCGTAAGTCACTCTCTTAGTCTCTAATCTTTCTTTAGTGGAAATAACCCCAAATTTAAGAAAGAAAAGGAGCAAGGTTATTAATATCAAAATCTCCCTATAAGAACTTTCAAGCTTAAACTTCACTGCCAGTCCCTCTTAGGTCAACTTCAAATTCAAGTCTTTGAAGGTTGCTCCCTCGGTCTAAGATTGGTGGCTCTTTTAATTTAAAATCCCTAAGAAGGTCGTCACCTCTCAATCTCTTAATTATTTCCTCAGGCTCAGGGCATTCAATATTAAAGTTTGCTACCCCTTCTACAATCTGAAAATTAATTAACCTCGTTCCCTCTGGTAAAAGCTCAGCAAGCCTATTCAAAAGAGGCATAAAAGGAAAATAACTATACTTTATATGAGCATGAACCTCCTCAGCGAGCTCCATAAGTCTTCTCTCCTCATGAGAAAGATTTCCCCCTTTATCAACCCTGACCCTCTCCAATTCAGATAGTTTTTCCCTTAACACTTTAATTGTCCTTTCATATTCAAAAAGTGAAAAAAGTAGATTGGCCTCTACGGCTAAAGTAATGATTATGCCATATCTAACTGCGAATCTCAACAACTCTTCCAAGGAAATAGCTTTAGATGCTCTCTTTAGCCTATAGTTCTTGAGATTTATTAAACTAATCAGACCTGGCAGATCTTCCAATAGGGATTCCCTATAGGTTGCTAAACTCCTTAAAACGCTCGGCAATATTGCCTCAGACTCCTCCCGTGTTGTGCCATACAAAAAGACCTTTTTTATCTCTGTTAATTCCCTCCTCACACTTTTTAAGAAAAGCTTAAGCTCACTCTCTGTAATAGGAGGTTTTAAAAAGAGTGAATTCAGACTCTCTTTCTTTTCTGAAAATACAAAAAGATAGCCCTTTTCTTTTTTAACCACGAATAAAGTAGGCTCCTCTGCCCTGAAAAGCTCTTCTTCCGGAAGCACATAAGAAAAGGGGAAATCCTTGGCAAGTTCCTCAGTAAGCCTCTTATCCCAAGCCCAAATTTTTGCCTCAAGGAAATTTTCACCTCTTCTAAGGATCTTAAAACCAAAATCAGGCTCCTCAAAGGGAACAAGTTCTGAAATTTGATAACCTATGGCTTTTCTCAACTCTGATTCAGAGAGGAGCGGAAACTTCTTAGTTGATACAAAAAGGCTATCCTTCCCCAGCAGAAGAATCCTCTTTACAAATGGTATAGTCAAAGGTATTTTGTTATATAAACCAAGCCCCTCATAACATCTATTCTTACTCACCCTATAAACTTTACTTTCACCTGAGCTATAATACTTAAGTAAAATCATCGCTCAATCCAGTAAAAAATTTCATAGGGAAAATATATTTTGTGACGAAGACTAACCCCCGTCTCAATGGTATATAGAGGTCTCTCCTCTTGACCCACCAAGATTCTCACAACACAATACCCGCTGGGAGAGAAATATGCTCCCTCGGGAAAATGTACTAATCTACCTGTCAACTGAAAAAGCTGCAATTCATTGTGTATAGCCTCTCTTTTAAGAAAGTTCATTAGATTTTCCAACACCCTTTCATCCTCAAGACCAAGATAAGCTTGTAGTACCTCTTTTTTAGATGTATTGGGATTAAGCCCAGTATTAGGTAGTAGAGTTAAATATGGAGTAATCTTTTGGAATAGAGCTTCATCCATACCCCTTATCAATTTAAGCTCTTCCAAGTACTGTATGTCATAATTCCTGGGCCTGTAATTCTTTCCCTCTTTTCTATAGTACTCAGCTTCAGCTCCATTTAGCCTAACATAATCATCTCTATCAACCCAATCAATAAGGCTATCTACAATCACCCTTCTCCTCTCTTCACTAACCTGAAGGATTTTAAGTAAATTTGAGAAGACCAGAGGATCTAAATTTACCACAGAAAGTAAGCCATTTGTATCCTGTAGAGAAACTCTAACTGGTCTCCTTGTCCCCACTCCTATATCCTCTCCCTTAAGCCAAACCCATTCTCCATTAAGAGGAAGTCTCTCCACTCCCAAATAATCTTTTCCCCTGTAAGGTAAAATCTCTTTTGTAGTGAATTGACCAGGGAGTAAGGTGAAGAGGAGAAGTTGAAAATGAGAGTGAGCTTCTACAAAGCCCTCTATTTTCTCTTTGAGGCTCAAGCTTGCCTTTAGATGCTCTTTGACGATCCAGTTAAATCCCACAGCAATAGTCAAAACCACCAGAGCAATAAATAGGCTAAAAAGCGAGGCTGAACCTCTACAAGAACCTTGAGCTCCTCTGCAAACCTTTTGTGCCTCCCTAAGTTTAATAGATTTCATCATAGATACC
Organism: Thermodesulfobacteriota bacterium; assembly: GCA_030550555.1. Taxonomy (GTDB): domain Bacteria; phylum Desulfobacterota; class Thermodesulfobacteria; order Thermodesulfobacteriales; family Thermodesulfobacteriaceae; genus Caldimicrobium. Next base: position 16,490 of record JAUQPD010000028.1, on the reverse strand, counting down.
CTTAT
>JAUQPD010000028.1:0-15655 GCA_030550555.1 Thermodesulfobacteriota bacterium | reverse complement strand
GCTCTCCAACTAAGCTCAACCCCCTCCCCAAAAAAAGCCACTCCCTCTCCTTCCTCCAGTTTTGCAGCTTTTCTAAGATAATTTACTGCCTGTGGAACCTTGGCTGAAAGAATGTTTTGCTCTTCAATCTTCTCCAGGTACTGAAACCCCACCCTAATTAAATACATAGCAGAGGCAATAGCTCCAGACAAAATAAAGGCAGATATAAGAATATCTAAAAGTAAAAAGCCTTTCCCCTTGTATTTAAACTTTCTTTTCTCTCTTTTCATTCAATTCTCATGCGAAATTCAGCTAAAGGGGCTTCTACCTCTATCACATAGGTGTAACCCTTGTAGTGATACTTCACCTCACCACCATCAGTAGTACCAGTAGCCAGGAAATAAAAGTTTCTCTTTAGCTCTATGCTTCCTTCCTTGGGAAAATAGGAGGACTTATCTGACAGATAGAGAGTTCCATTTTCACTGTAGACCTCAAGATCTTTCCCCGCAAGAAAGGCCTCTCTCCTTTTTTCTGAAAGAAAAAGAAGGAGCTTTTCAGCCTCAAGAGCCCCTCTATATCTCTCGTAATATCTCACTCCTTGAGGCAAAATTAATCCAAAAAACATTCCTGCAATCAACAACACCAAAAGTAATTCAACCAAGGTAAAGGCTCTCTTTCTTTGGCTATCTTTAGGCAACATTTACATTTATTAAACTTTCATACCCTGAGGTCTCCTACAATTTAATAACTCCTGCACTCATAACCGTAAGAATCAAAGAAATCACGATGAACCCCACTATGATACCCGTCAGGGTAATAATCAAAGGCTCCACTAAGGCAAGCAGTCTCTTTACTCTACTCGTGAATTTATCATTATAAATTTGATAGAGCTCAAAAAAAACCTCCTTCAAACTTGCCGTCTCTTCCCCCACAGCTATCATATGTTTAAATATCTCAGGAAGTTTCTCACTCCTTGAAAAGGTCTCTTTTATTGAAGTTCCCCTCCGAATCTCAAATATGGCATTTTCAAAGAAATTTCTCAGTTCAGCCGTGTAAATTAAGTTTTTAGATAAATAGAGGGCATCTACGAAATCAAGGCCCCCTCTTAGCATTGAATGCATGGCATAAGAGAAACGGGAAAGATCAAGTAAACTCAAAAGTCCCCGCAAAATAGGAAGACGAAAAATAAGACTCCTCCCTAAGTTGAACTCTCTCTCTAAAAAACCTAACTTCCTCAAAATATAAGCACTAACTATAACCATGCCCACAAAAATTAGCACCTTACCTTGAAAGAAAACTCCCATACTCATCAATATCTTTGCAGGCAGAGGCAGGGAAACCTCTCCAAAAAGCCCAAAAAATTTGGGCAAAATTACATGGAATATCACCAGAAGCGAAAGAATACTTGCTACAACCAAAAAGAGAGGATAAGTCAAGGCCTCTCTGATTTCTCGCCTAAGCTGTATTTGAAATTGAATAAAGTCTGCAATATTTGCAAAGGCTTGATGTAGATTCCCTATGCTTTCTCCTGCAGAAATCATACTCAGAACCTGTGGCTGTGAGATAAAATTTGCCTCTCTAAAAGCCACATTAACATCCTTTCCTTCCCTTAGGCCCTCTAAAATCTTTTCTATGCTATTCTTAAGGTCCTCTTTTTCTACAGAATTTGCCAAGATACGAAGAGCCCTATCCATGGGAACTCCTGAGCGAAGTAAGATCGAGAGCTCTCTAAAAAAACTATAATAATCCTCCTCACTAATTCTTCTCTTCTTAAGGCTAATGTATATGCCCGAAGAGGATCTCTCCTCTTTGAGGTCCAAAATAAGATACTGTCTTTGACGAAGGAGGGAGATAGCCTCCCTTTCAGAATTAGCTTTAAGGCGCCCTGTGAAAACTTTACCTGAAGGATCAGAAGCTTTATAAACGAATTCCTTCATCAATCTTGCTTAAGCAACCCTTAGCACTTCTTCAGGCGTGGTTATCCCCTTTAACACCTTGATAAAACCATCTTCTCTGAGGGTCCTAAAGGCATACCTCTCTTGCAAAATTCTCCGCATAACCTCAAGAGACTTCTCCTTTACAAAAATCTCTTTCAGATAGTCCTCATACCTAAAAAGCTCAAAGATGGCAACTCGCCCAAGATATCCCCTGTTAAGGCACCTCTTGCATCCCTTCCCTCTCATTGGCTGAATTTCCTCTTCAGGAAGCAAATATCTGAACCTCTCTATCAGGGGCTCAAGCTGATAATGCTCGATTATCCCTTTGGCCTCAACAGGCTCAGCACAATAAGGACAGATCCTACGCACTATTCTCTGAGCCACAAGCCCGATTATAGAAGCATTAAGCAAATAGTCCTCCAACCCCATCTCCACCAACCTAAAGAGGCCACTGGGAGCATCATTTGTATGCAAAGTTGAAAGCACCAGATGCCCTGTTAGGGCAGAGTGTATGGCAATTTCAGCAGTCTCTTTGTCACGAATTTCTCCAATCATAATTACATCAGGGTCATGCCTTAAGATAGCCCTTAGGGCTTGAGCAAAGGTATATCCTATCTCAGTCTTTACCTGGATCTGATTGATCCCTTCAAGCTGATACTCAACAGGGTCCTCTACAGTGATAATCTTTCTCTCTTTTGTGTTAAGGAGGGTAAGTAAAGAATACAGGGTAGTTGTTTTTCCTGAGCCTGTGGGTCCCGTAATTAAGATCATTCCATAAGGCTGGTTGGTAAGCGAGAGTAATAGTTCCCTATGATCCTTCTCCAATCCAAGAGAGGAAATATCAAAGGAAAGGCGCTCCTTATAAAGAAGTCTTATCACTACACTCTCACCATCAACGACAGGTATAGTAGAAACCCTCAAATCAAGGAAGGCCGAGGCAATTCGCAAAGCAATCTTTCCATCCTGAGGTAGCCTCTTCTCTGCTATATCAAGCCCAGCAAGAAGCTTGATCCTTGATACCACTGCAAGGTAGAGACCTCTCTCCAGGGTATCCACTTCATGAAGAAGCCCGTCCACACGAAATCTCACTCTAAACTGCCCACCATAGGGCTCAATATGAATATCAGTTGCTCTATTCTCAACTGCCAAGATAAAAAGCTGATTGAGATACTTAATAACCGGGGCCTCAGAGGCAATCTCTCTTAGCCTATCAACCTCTTCTACACCATCTTCAAGCCTCTTGTACCCCTCAAGCTGAGTTAAATAACTCTTTGCTATAGAACTAATCAACCCCTCCTCAGCAAGAAATACCTTAAGTCTAAAAGAGAGAACCTCCTCAAGATAGCTAAGGAGAGAAAAATTAAGGGGATCACTGGTCAAAAGAACTACCTCCCCTGTGTCTTCAAATTGAATGAGCAGGGCCTTTTGTTTTTCCAAAAAGGCGGAACTTAGCCCGTCTGATAACTCAAAAATACTCCACGGACGCCCTTCAAGATCCTCTTTTTCTAAAAAGGGTAACCCCGTTTGTTCAGCTAAAGCAGAGAGTAGCTGTTTTTCAGAGATTACTCCCTCACTAAGGAGTATCTGCCCAAGATAAGCACCTGTCCTCTTCTGTATCTCAAGAGCTCTCTCTATTTCCTCCTTGCTAACACCATACCTTCTTACAATGATCTCACCAAGCTTCATGAATGCAAATAAAGGAAGCCCCTACCAATTCTTAATAGCTCGTTCATCAAGCTTCCCATTCGGACCAAGGGAATAGAGATCAAAGGGACCATACTCTCCAGGACACTTATATTGATACTCTCTCCCCCAGGGGTCCTTGGGAATTTCCCTTTTAGAAAGATAGGGGCCCCTCCACTTAGCATCTTGAGACTGAATTAACTCCTGAAGGGAGCTCGGGCATCTTCCCACATCTAAAATAAAGGCCTGCACCGCAGAAGAAAGTAGCTCCACTTGGGCTTTAGCAATCTCTTCCTTTGAGCGCTCGTATCTGCCCATAAGATTAGGAAGCACAAGGCTTGCAAGTAAACCAATAATGATTACCACAAGCAAAATTTCCATAAGGGTAAACCCAGATCGCTTCCCCTTATCCTCTCTCTCACGATACCTCTGCTCAACAATCTTTCTCATCTCATACCCCTTCCCAAATGTCATTCTCAAGCACCTATGTCTTTCAATAAATAAATCTAATCCCCTAAACCTTCAATGTCAAGTAGCAAGTTAGAATTGCCTTAGCAAGTATTGGAAGCTTACTTAACTATTACCAGATTAAAGGTTTATAAACCACTTTAAGTCCTCCTTAAGTTGGGCCTGCCATTCTGGTATCTCAATCCCCAATTCTTTGCATATTTTTTCGTTACTCATGGCAGACCACCTCGGCCTTTTAGCAGGAAGATTAAATTCATGCTGATAGGCTGGATAAATAAACTTCTTAATTCCTTTAATCTTAAAATACTCCTTTGCCCACTCGTAACGTGAAGCATAACCTGTATTTACTAAATGATAAAGACCTGTTAAACCTTTTTGCAAAGCCAATAAAGTAACTTCAACTATGGTCCTCGTAGAAGTGGGGACAGAAAATTCATCACAGGCAATTCTTAGATAGTCCTGCTTTCTCACCCATTCATTCAGTTTATGCAGAAAATTTTGTTTTCCCTCCCCGTATACCCAACTTGTGCGAAATATCAAACAGTTATCCCCAAAAGAAAGCAAAAGTTTTTCTCCTATGTATTTACTCCATCCATACTTATTTAATGGATTAGGTGAATCTTCTTCCCTGTATAGGTCTTCCTTCGTTCCATCAAAGACATAATCAGTGGAATAATGAACTAAAATGGCTCCAACCTCTCTACAAATCATGGCCAAATAAAGGACGCTCAGTGCATTAACTTGTAGAGCCCTTTCATATTCTACTTCTGCCCAATCAACTTGATTATAAGCAGTGCAATTGATGACAGCTTTAGGTCTCAATTCAACTACCCTTTCTCTGAGTAAAGCTGAGTTTGTTATGTCAAGCTCCTCTCTTGAAAATGCTGTAAAGGGAAAACCCTCAGAGCTAAGTCTTCTTACAAACTCCTTTCCTAACTGTCCAGATGCCCCTAATATGAGATATTTCATGTATATAACCTCCCAGCAAGATTGATATTCAGTATACCTCCATATAACTCAAGTTCCTTTATAATTTTATGCCATCTCTCTAATTGGGTATACCACTCTAAGGTTATAGTTTCTAATGTTTTATCAAGGATTCCTGCCTCAAGCTTTTCTATAATCTCGGCAACGCCAAATTCTGCCTTTCTTAAAGGCTGCCAACCCAAGACCTCCCTTATCTTTTTAAAGGAGACTCTATAACTCCTTTTATCAGGATCCCCGTACCACTCAATTTCTACCTCCCTACCTGTCTTCTCCCTCACCACTTTAGCCACTATCTCTCCAAGTTCACCAATACGGTAATTTAGCTCATCTCCACCCACGTTGAAGATTTGCCCATTAATCTTCTCAAGAAGAGGAAATTCACAAAATCGGATGATGGCCTCTGACACATCTTCAACATGCACAAAGGGCCTATATTGAGATCCATCTCGCATAAGAGGTAATTTTCCTGTCTTCCAAGCCCCGTAAGTCATTCCATTTATAGCCAAATCAAAACGCATCCTTGGACTATATCCAAAGACGGTTGCAAGCCTAAGAACTATTACACAAAAGTCCTTAGTGGAAAGGGGAATTACATCTTGTTCTGCTCTCTCATTGGCTTTAGCATAGGTTGTTAGGGGGTTCGTCAAAGAATTTTCGTCTACCACATCCTCTTGAAAACCATAAACACTACAACTGGATGTCAAAATATACCTCTTTACTCCCATCTGCTTTGAAATCTTGGCAGTCCTCACTCGTGCCTCATGATTGATCTGCCAGGTCGCTTCTCTGAACCTGTCCCCAGAGGGATCATTAGATATGGCAGCAAGATCTACAACATAATCTACTCCTCTAAAGAGCTCTGGTTTGAGAAGGCGAACATCCTCTTTGATTATCTCCAGGTTCTCATGAGGTTTAAGTTTGTCCAAGCCAAAGAAAAAGCGATCCACTGCCTTCACTCTATATCCCCTCTCCAAAAATTTGGGCACAAGCACTGATCCGATATACCCTCCTGCTCCTGTAACTAAAACCTTATCCATCTTCTAACTTCCGTAGATAAAATTAATCTCCTGCTCAATTTCCCTAAAAAGTGGTGCATTTCTATCTTTCTCTGAAAGTATAGGATTGCTGGTTGGCCACTTAATGCCAATATCTGGATCATCCCACCTGATTGCTCTATCATGCTCAGGAGAATAATATTCATCCACAAGATACAAAATCTCCGTATTTGGCACTAAGGTTAAGATGCCATGAGCATATCCCCTGGGAACTACAATTTGTCTTCTATTGTGCTCAGTCAAAATTACCCCAAACCACTTAAGAAAAGTGGGACTACCTTTCCTCAAGTCAACTACAACATCATAAATAGCACCCTTTAAACACCGCACAATTTTGGTCTGAGCCTTGGGCTCAAGCTGAAAATGAAGCCCCCTTAATACTCCTGCATTAACGCTTAAGGAATGATTAATTTGCACACAATTAAAGGCTATACCCAACATCTCTAAATCCCTTGAATTATAACTCTCCATGAAAAAACCTCTGTGGTCCTCAAAAACAGTTGGCTCAAGAATGTATACCCCCTCTAATTCTGTGTCAATCCTTTTAAACTTCACCATGTTTACACCTCCCTTTGTTAAAGAAATTTTTCAACCACATATCTCGCAAAAGGCAAGGAGGCTGTGAAAGCAGGTGATACTGCATTAAGTATGTGCACAGACTCCTCATCTCCTTCCACTATAAAATCCTGCACAAGTTCCAAGGTCCTAACATTAACAAGTTGAGCTCTAATACCAGAAGGTGCCCACTCCCATGAAGAGGTGTTCCCCATTTCTCTAATCAGTCTTAAACCCTCTCTTATCAAATAGCTCTTCACATATTTCTTGAACTCCTCTAAGGCCGTAGTCCTAACAAGAGAGCTCTTAAAAAGTAATTTCAAGTTCCAAAAGGTTGTCTCTAAAAATTCATAAAGCCTAAACCCAGATAATCCAGAGTAGTTCTCTCGCCAATAACATGGCATTGCCGTAGGGCCTAACTTTATCCTCCCATCAACCCTCAAAGTAAAGTGAACTCCCAAAAAAGGTTTTCTTATGTCTGGTACAGGATAAATGTTAGTTCTAATAAATTTATCCTCACCCCTATAGTTTAGATATAATCCCTTAAAAGGTATGACTACATAGTCTCTGGAGAAACCAAAATCCTTGGCAATCTTATCTGCATACAGTCCCGCAGTATTTACAAGCCTTCCAAACTCAATGGTGACATCTCCAACTGATATGGCCTGTTTCCCTACTCTTCCCCGATAAGTCCGTCCTAACTCAAGGATAACACCTTTAGCCTTTAACTCATCTGCTATACAAGAAATTACCTCTCTTGGGTCCACCACAGCTGTATTTGGACTCCAGAGCGCCTTCTGAAAGGTCTTTGCATTTGGCTCTATTTCTCTCAACTCCCTCTCATCCACCACATGAAGCTCAACTCCATTTGCTTCACCTCTTCTTTTAAGCTCATATAATATCTCTAAATCCTTTTCATCTTTAGCCACAACCACTTTACCACATCTATTAATCCTAAGCCCTTTTTTTTCACAAAACTTGGCAAGCTCCTCATTTCCTTGTTTTGTAAACTTAGCCTTAAGTGAATCTGGATGATAATAAAAGCCTGCATGCAATACCCCACTATTCCTACCACTGGCATGCAAACCTAATTCTCTCTCCTTTTCTACAATCATAATCCTCGCCCGTGGCTTAACATCCAATAAACTCTTCGCTATGGATAAACCCATTATACCAGCACCAATTATTATGTAATCTACTTCCAGCTTTCTCATCCCAAACACCTTTTACTAACAAGACTTAACAAATACTCCCCATAATAGGTCTTACTCATAACTTTTGCTATACTAAGCAAGGTATCTGCATTAATCCATCCATTTCGGTAAGCTATTTCTTCAATACATCCTATCATTAAACCTGTTTTTTTCTCAATAGTATAGACAAATTCTCCAGCCTCAAGAAAGCTTTCATGCGTTCCTGCATCAAACCAAGCAAAACCTCTTCCTAACAACTTCACTCTCAAGGTTTGCTCTTTCAGATACTCTTCAAGCACTGAGGTGATCTCAAGTTCCCCTCTCTTGGAAGGTTTTACTTCAAGGGCAAAATCGGTAGCCCTTTCATCAAAAAAGTATATCCCAATAATGGCATAGTTTGACTTAGGTTTCTTTGGCTTCTCCTCTATGGAAAGGACTTTACCCTCTTTATCAAACTCAACCACTCCAAATCTCTCAGGATCAGGCACATAATATCCGAACACATAAGCACCCTTCTTTTCTTCTACAAACTGTTTTGCCTCCTTTAAAATCTCAGAAAGCCCATGTCCGAAGAGTATATTATCCCCCAAGAGATAAAAAATTGGCTCCTTTTTTACTTTCTCTCTGACTAAAATTAGACCCTCTGCAAGACCTCTTGGCTTTTCCTGTATAACATAATCTACCTTTAGTCCTATCTTCCCCAGGTGAACAAAGAGTTTTCTGTATATCTCCTCATCCTGCGGTGTTATGACAAATATTATATCCCTAATACCTATTAGCATAGCAAGACTTATGGGATAATAAATCATAGGCTTGTTATAGATAGGGAGAAGGTGCTTGTTAACATTTTGCGTAACAGGATAAAGCCTTGTGCCAGAGCCCCCTGCCAAAATTACTGCCTTCATCTAATAACTACCCCTCACCTAACCAAACTTAGTCTTCCCAAGTTTAACGTAATATTACCCCGTAGGCAAACCCCCCTCTCAATGATTATCCTCTAACTTACCATAATCTCTTGAGACCTCTCAAATTGTTCTAAAATTTTCCTATTAATGAGCTTTCGTTCTTTATCCCAGAACCATCCCCACTTATTGAAATATTTTATGGCATCCCAGATATGGTAGAGGAGAAACTTAAAACTCCTATAGGAGTTCCTCGTCCAGTGATGATAGATCTTGGCTCCAGGATAAAAAATCGTCTTTGCACACCTATGAATTCGTCTCGAAAGGTCAAGGTCATCACAATAGAGGAAAAATCTCTTATCAAAAACTCCTGCATACTTTAAAATTGCTACCCTAAGAAACATAAAACAACCCGAAATAAAGGGTGCTTCAAAGGTCCTACTATAGCCTGTAAATTCCATCTCATAGATCTTATTCATTTTTTCAACAAATCTCTTAAATATCCCAAAATTTAAAAAACGCCTGAAAATGAGATGAAAGGGCGAAGGTAGCAATCTGGCAACAGGCTGAACCCTTCCATCAGGATAAAATACCTTAGGTATTAGAAGCCCAACCTCCAGATTTTTCTCCATAAAGTCCACACAGGCTCCAATAACATCCTCATCAAAGTAAACATCAGGATTCATAACTAAATGATAGGCTACCCCCTCTTTAATAGACCTCTCTAAGGCAAGGTTATGTGCTCTCCCATAACCTAAATTACACCCCGTTAAAATATACTCTACTCGGGCATCATACTCTCTTGCCTCAGGAAAATTAGGAGAGGGAGAATTATCTATTACATACAAACTTTTAACTAAGGGTGAAGACAGTACACTCCTAATGGCTCTCTCAGCAAAATCTCTCCTTGTGTTATACAGAACAATGGAGACATTCACTTCCATCTGCCACTTCCTTCAATAACAGAAGCACTACCATAAAGCCTAAATTTTTTAGCAAACCACTCTTATAGAATCTATATTTACTAACTAAGGCAAGTTTACTATAAAAACTTTCTTTAGGCAGGTTAATGAAGGTATGAAGGAGCTTATGTTGTTCGTTGCTCAAGTAGGGCCCATAGATCCTTAGAAATTCCCTTGCCTGCCATAGAGACCTCTCAAGTGAATGTATCAGCCCTTTCCAATCAAAGGCTCTCCTTAAGAGAACACTCACTCTATATCCCTTAGCACCTGTGTTTTGTCCGGAATGTTGTCTATATAACACTAACCTCTCGGGATAATACTCTATTAAACCAAGGGCACTGGCAACTAAACCTAACCACCAGTCATGCATAACTGCCCTGTGAGGAATCTCTTTAAGAAGGGTCTTTAAAGCCCTATTTACTACCATACAACACCCTGTGATATTGTTTTGCACAAGTAAATAGTTAAGGGTTTTCCTGTTAGGATCAAGTCTTTCATAGAGCCACAGGGAGGTAGCGATTTCCCTCAAATTTTGATCCACCACTACCGCATCGCTATGTAAAATCATAGGTGTCTTCCTGCCATATCTCTCCTCCAATTCAATCATCCTACTCAAGAGTTTTTCTATCTTATTTGGGAGCCACACATCATCCTGATCGGCAAAGAAAAAATAATCTCCTTTAGCCCTCTGTAAAAGGGTAAGAAAGCTTCTACAGGGCCCCAAAGTGCCCCCCTCATCCCTCAAAAGGCTAACTTTCCCCCTATAAAGATAACTACTGGCAAACTCCTCAACTATCTTAAGAGTGCTATCCCTTGAGCCATCATCCCTTACTACCAAAGCCCAATCTTTGTAAGTCTGATTACAAAGGGATTCTAAAAATTCCTTAAGAAATCGCTCTCCATTATAGGTAGAGAGTAAGATTTTTACTTCCACTCAGATTCCACTCTATATATACTTACCACCTCACTTGGCTTACCCATTGCCCTTATTCTGTGATTATCAATCCATATAACACAGTTGCAGAATTTCTCAATCTGATCCAGGGCATGGGAGACAAAAAGTATTGTCACTCCCTTTTCTCTTAATTCGCACAACTTCTGCCAGCATTTCTTTTGAAAAGAAGAGTCTCCCACAGCTAAAACTTCATCTACAAGAAGTATGTCAGCTTCAAGATGCATCACTACAGAAAAGCCTAACCTGGCAATCATACCTGAAGAAAAAGTTCTTAGAGGTTGGTCTATGAACTCCCTTAGCTCGGAAAACTCTATTATCTGCTCAAGCTTGTTCATCACCTCTCGCCTGGTCATCCCTAAGAGTACTCCATTAAGGATGATATTCTCCCTCCCAGTGAGTTCTGGATGAAAGCCTGCCCCAAGCTCAAGCAAAGGAGCAATTCTGCCTCTAACCTCTATTTGCCCTCTATCAGGCTTAATAACCCCTGCAATAAGCCCAAGAAGAGTGCTCTTCCCTGCCCCATTTCTCCCAATCACGCCTACTGTCTCTCCCCGATATACCTCAAAAGAGATATCCTGTAATACTATAAATCGCTTCCTAATTCCACTAAGGGCCCTCCTAAGATTAAAGACAAAGTTTTTAAAGCCTGAAGTGATGTAACTATACCCAGGATAACTCTTCGTGACCTCCCGAAGACGAATCACTACTTCGCTCATCGGACTAAAAGACCTTTAGATCACCTCAGCAAAACGCTGGGAAAACTTCTGAAAGAGATATAATCCAAGGCACAAACTACCAAGTCCCCATAAAAAAGACAAAGCAAGAAGAAAAAAGTCTAAAGCACCCTCAAGAAATAGCCTCCTCCAGTTTTCAATTAGGGGAAAAAGGGGATTCAGAAAAATATAGGGATAAATCTTTTCAGGTATTAGCCGTGAGGGATAAATAATTGGGGTCAAGTAAAATAGAATATTCAAACCTATATTCACAAATCTCTCAAGGTCCCTAAAAAAGACATTTATTGCCGAAACCATAAGCCCAAGCCCATAAGTAAAACTAAACTGAGCCAGTAACAAAAGGGGAATTCCATAGGCCCAAGGCAAAGAAGGATAAATCTTAAAAAGTAAAAGTATAAACCCTATCACTGGCAGACTCATTAAAAAATGAAAAAGATCATTTAATACAGCACTCATAGGAATCAGATAACGCGGAAAAAGCACCTTTTTAATGAGAGAGGCATTCCCAAGCAGACAAACCGCACAGGAACTCAGCGAATTGGAAAACCATTGCCAAGAAAAAAGCCCAACCACTAAAAAAGGCACAAAGTTCTCCATAGGAATCCGCAATACCAATTTTACCGCAAAGTAAAATACCAAAGACAAAGAAAGAGGATGTAAAACCGACCACAAATAGCCTAATACACTTGACTTGTATTTCACCTTTATCTCCTTCACTGTCAAGACCCAAACTAAGTCTATGTAGTACCTCCAACCCCTAACCATCATCTCTCCCTTAAACGAGCATACTTTATATGTTCCAATATAATGTCCTTCAATAAAGAATTATATTTAGATATAATTGTTGGCCACTGATTTACATTCGGAATCCTACTTGGATTAATAAGTATCAACTCTTTCTTCAAAAAAGGACACTCCATTTTCTCAATTAATAAATCCCACAAATGATGAGTAGGATTAACAGGATGATATAAAATATGCTGATATGAATGATGACGCTTAGTTACAAACCTAAGTAAATCTATATATTCACAGTAAGCTCCTACTCTATAACCAACCTTTAAAAGATACTGAGAGAGTCCAACTTCATATTTCTTAACAACTGCCCTTTTTTTCTGAAAAAACCTATATCTCTTCCAAAATTTGTGAAAATATGAACTATTAAAGACATCCCTCTTAAAGGCAAGAAAATAACTCTGAAGGTGATACTTTACCTCTAAGGAACTGGTAACCCCAACTACATCGTAATTACTCTCCTGTATGAACTTAAATAGTTTATCAAGACTGAAAATAGGTCCATAAACACTGTCATTCACCAAAAGCAAAAGCTCATAATCCCCCAGATTAAGGTGCTCCTTCACATACTTCCAACCCACATACCAGGAACCAAAGTCTACTCCTCTTCCTCTTCGGTGAATAATTAACCTTACATAAGGTTTTATCTTTTCTAACTCACTATTAATCAGCCTCTTTGAATTAGATAAAAAGATAATTTCACACCCCTGCTCATGAAGATGCTTTAGATAATAAACTACATCCTCAAGAATTAAGCTTGCCCTATGATAATGAGCAAACAAACAGAGTATCCTTCTCTCCCCTTTGCCCTCTCCATATCCATAGAGAAGATCTTTTACAAAATATCTATATGGGAAAAGGCGATAAAAATATGCCAAAGGATAATCCACTATGGTGTAAAAGAGCATATAAATCTCATACCAAAGCCTTTTAAAGAGAAATTTAAGGGTGGACAACTTCATTTATCCTCTCCCTGAATTTCCTGTAAGCTTCCCCAAGGCGTGCTAACAGCCCATCTATTTCCTTACCTTGTTGGTGCATCCCCTCTATGCTAAGCCTCTCAGAGCTAAGTCTCTCTAAGCTTTCAGCAATCTCTGCAACAAAGTCAAGATCGGGGTAAAATCTACTAAGATAGGTCTTTAGGTCCTCTAAAGAAAAGTTAAAGTGTTTGAGTCTCCTTTCTGTAAAGTGTAAAACTGCCCTTTCTGCTTCTGGCGAAAGCCTCCCCAAGGAAAAAAAATTAAAAATCCTCTTTAACACTCTCACTGGCTCTGTCAAGACCTCCTTATAACTTACAAAGATACGAGGATAGGCTCTACTAAATAGCTCCCCACAGAGATTATATTTTGCCCAAAGCAGAAGCCCCCTCTCTATGGGAAAATTGTCCCTATAATGGAGCGAATAGGCAACCTCAAGGGGATTACGATGTATAAATACAACTCCAATCTCTGCCCCAAACTCCCTTAACACCTCTTCCCAAAAGGGAAATAGAATAGCTAAGCGAGGGTCCTTTATGCCAAAGACCTCCCTTCCCTCATACTCCTCCTCTAATATCTTAAGAGCCCCTTGCCTCAACCTCTCTGGAAGCCCTGCAAACATCTCCCTCTCAAGAGGAATAGGATCATACCACTTAGTCCCAAGCAAGGGCAAAAGCTCCTCCTCATTTAGCTTGTAAACTGCCTGATTCTCAAAAAAACCCTTGGGATTGTCAAAGGCAGGAGGAAGGAGCTTCCTCCCCATATCTATGCCTGAAAGATGTAAAAGCCCTGCCAAAAGTGAAGTCCCACTCCTATGCATGCCTAACACCATAAGGACCTTTTTGCCTCCTCCATATAAAGCCCTCAACTTTCTCAAAACAAAATCCTTCAACATCGTCAAAGACTCCTCCACTGTGTATTTGTCCGTTCTAATATGAAGGTCAGGAGAAAGAGGTGGCTCATAGGGATCACTTAGACCTGTAAAATTTGAAAGCTCTCCTGCTATTGCCCTTGCATATAGGCCTTTACTATCTCTCCCCTTACAGACCTCTAAAGGAGCATCAACAAAGATCTCACAAAAGCTCTCAGCTCCAATAAAATCCCTAATTTGCTCCCGTATCTCCCTGTAGGGGCTAACAAGGGCACAAATGACAACATAGCCCTCTTCAAGGTCCCTCTTTACAAGCCTTGCAACCCTCCACTGATTCTCCTCCCTATCCTTGCGAGAAAATCCCAAATCAGCAGAAATTGTCCCTCTCACTTCATCCCCATCATAAACCTTAACCCTATACCCCTCACCCCGAAGTAACTCCAAAAGCCCTAAAGCAAGAGTACTCTTCCCAGAAGAAGGTAAACCTGTAAGCCATAAACACAATCCCTTAAACATAAACAATATTGCCCCTCTACTCCCCCCCCCTTAAACTCTCACTTTACTTAAACCTCACACTTATTTGCCTTAAACTTGAGATTTAATGAAAGTTTAACACTCTCCGCCTACTTTTCAAGGGAACACCTAAACCTACTATCTCTAAGAAAGTGCCCAGGGATTTTCCTGTAATTGATCTATGATACTCATAAAAATAAAAAAGGGGAGAGTTAACCTCTCCCCCTGCCTCTCTACTTGGGCTAAAGTTTAATTTACTGCTTACTTCGCACCACCTTGATTCCCCGCACCACCTTCAACACCTCTGCCCTCTAGACAAGGCACTCTTACCACCGTTCCGTCACCTCTCACAAATACAGTGTAGCATACAAGCTCAGCAGGATCTGATAAATTAATAAACTCAAGCCTCAGAGCTCCACTATAACCACCTAAGAAGTCTTCAATAGCAGGCTCTCTCTGGAAGAGATTTTTCACCTCCTTGTCAAGGGAAATCTCATTGTCATAGCAACTACCACCAAATTTACATACTCTTACTTTGGCGCCACTCCTTGTTGTAGCAAGGTTTACATAGGTCTTAGGATTCCCTTCTTTCCTGTGATCAAATCTTGGTATGTATAGCACTAAGCCATCATACAGAACTTCAAGCAAGGTCTTATCTCCTGAATAGGTACTGAGTAGGTCCTTAGTATAATCCACCCCATCAACCTTTGTAATTTCATACTTACTTAATGCAATCTTTGTAGGCGAAAGGGTTTCATTACCCTTGATGTTGAAGGTTAGGGTTACTCTCTGACTACCATTACAATTATTGGCGCTTGCTCCAGTGTAATTTGAGGCACCAAAGTTTGGAAAACAAGTTGCATTACTACTTATTACATTATTTAGCCAGCTTGGGAACTTATCAAGAGCTACAGTAGCATTGAAGAGAGTTGCAGTTGCATTTAATGTAGCACTATGCAAGGTAATAGTCGCATTAGCGCTCGTGGAGTTAACATTTTTACCTTGCTTAAACTTCGTATTATCCGTGGCATTAATATAGGCCGTGGCTGATTTTATTTCTTTAATACTCCACTGATCCATGAGCTTAAT
>JAUQPD010000032.1 GCA_030550555.1 Thermodesulfobacteriota bacterium | reverse complement strand
ATCAATCTATAGTTAAATTATCAACTCCTGCACCTCCAGAGTAGATAATTCCACCATACCATTTTAAATTATTTTCACCTATATAGATCTTTTTCGAAAAATATTTACGTTAGTAAGTTCCAAATTATTTCCTTCTAACTTAACTTCTTCATTTGAAACTATAGTAATATCATTTAAATTTGTTTTAATAGTAACATTTTTGCTGCCACACTTCCTTTTCCAGAAAAATTTTGCTTAAATGTTAAGTCAGCGTTTCTTAGATCTAAATTTATACATATTTGATTGCCTACTCTATATCTGTTGTTTTCCCAAATATATTCAGTATTTCCGCATTTAATTTTATTATTTTCTGCAGTACAACTACCTGTCTGGTTTGTTATACAATGATTTTCATTTTTAATCCTAACGGGGTCCCATTGTTGAACTCTATATTGAAACTGTTCTCTAAGAGAGTTAACAGTTCAGTCCGATTATTAGCATTGAATACTTTAGAAGTTAAAAAATCTCCTTCGTCGGGATTGATTGTCCGATAAATACCCCCTGATATTGGGACCACTGCAGTTTTAACAATTCTTGTTTAGTATAATTCCGCCTTGGATATAATAAAACACATATCTCCACCTCGTTTGGTTTGTGCTTCTACCTTTATTTTCCCAGAAAGGTCATAATCACTATAGTTTCGTTTATCACCACATTGGACTTGACGATTTCTTAAATATTCAATAGTTTTCATTAGTCCATGATTTGCAGCTTTTTCTACTACATGCCACCTCGCTTCAGCTGAGAGGCTTCTAAAACCCATCTCAGACATAAAGGCTCCAGCAAGGCCCATAATCAGGATTGCAAGCCCAAGGACAAGAGCCATCCCAAGGGCAAACCCTCTTTCTCTTTTATTTCCTTTTTTTATTTCCTTTCATAAAATATCTCCTCCCAAATATCTTTTCAAATTTATATTCCCTATTATTCCTGCCTCTGAAAGTAGCTATTATCCGAATAATTCTCCCTTTCGGCTCAACCTCGAAACAGTTCTTACAAGCAAGTCTACCTATGCGAACAAATCGCTCATTGCCTTGATTGGCAATGTCAAATCTATCCATTACAAGCCAATATTTACCATCAATTTTTTCTACCCGAAGCGCAACCTTGTGAGGAACTCGAGTTATAAAATCACCTGGCTTAAGTCCTATTGTATTATTTAGATTATTAGATCCTAAATTAGGGAGTTGAAATTGTATAATATTCGTGCCATTCATACGAACCCCATAAGCATTTCAAATATAATAGTAATTATCGCGACTTGAGGAATCTAATCTACAGGAAATAATGGAAGCAGTCGTATTAGTTGCAGTAGTAACAAAACCATATCCATAAATATTTGCATAAAACTCAACTGAGGAGGAGGTGAGTGTAATGCATTGAGGATCATATGGTGGATACGAAGAACAAGGTGGAGGAGGTGACTCAATGGTACAATTATTATCTCTACATGGCACACCTGTACCCCAGCGTGAAAAAACGAACTCAAGGGTGGTTATCGCATTTCGGACGTCTTCCGTAAGTTCAGCTGAAGCCCGATTTCCCAAGAATGCTCTATTTGATCCAACAAATAAAAATGTAAGAGCAAGTGTAATTATAGCATCTACTGCAATAGCATTAAGTATCTCAACAAGGGAGACACCCTTTACTCTCGGTTTCACTATCAATTTTCCACCTCACTTATTGGTCAAAAATTACAAACATAATCCTTTAAGGTAAAGCCTCCATAGGATGCGGTTGCAGTTATCTCGCTACATTCGTCTTTTGAAGGTTTACATGATCCTTCAAGTCTAACACGAATTGGCTTTCCGCCACAATAATAATAAGTCCACACTTCTCCTCCATTACAGGCTTCAATTGTAGAACTTACCGCCCAGACAATACAACTCATGTCCACATTCTTTCGCGTATAGATACCAAAGTAAGTCAAAAGACCAGCTGTGCCTACCGCAATTATAGCAGTTATAGCAAAGCAATTAGAGCTTCTATTAAGGTAAGCCCTGATTTTTTGAATTTAGGATCCCTTTTTCTCATTAGCAGGCCCTTTTATTAAAATAACCACTCATTTGCTTGAATCCAAATTTTACACAAGGGATAGAATCTATTCGTTTGACCTTTAGTTCTGCAGGATTATTACTTGGGTGAATAAAACCTCTTGCATCAATTAGGATAGGAAATCCCGATACTTCAAATCTGATGAAACTTTAATCACTTGGCTCTATTTTAATTGAGCAAATTAAAGGGCCAGAACTCTGAGGTGTAAGACTTGTGCTTGAATTGTAGATATTTAACTCGGAGCCTTCTACATAGATAGACACGCTTATACTTCTCTACATGGCAAGAAGCCTTGCCAATTTGAGAGTGCTCTCAACCTCAGAGACATATTGATTAACTTACTTGAGGTATAGCAATGCTTGCGAGAATGACAAGGATGGCTAAGAATACAAGCGCTCAATAAGGGTAATCCCATAAATTTTTCTGGGATTAAAAAAAATTGTTTAATTCGAGCATTCCTTTCGCCAAATATAACCTCTCAGGGGTGTAATAGTATAACTTGAGCAAATATTTGCATCTGTTCTCTGCACAATTATAGAACTTGAAAAAATTCCCAAGCCTTTAGGATCAAAAGCAGATCCACCTCCAGTAGCACTTAAAGCGATGAAGGGCTCTTCAATTTTTACCCTTTTTAGAAGTTTTCCAGAACAAATTTGAGATCTCCTTGTCCCCATGTCATAAATTCTCAGCGTGTTTGGCTCGCTATTTGTCACACATATTCCAACATTTATGCTCCTTTCCATTGCAATAAGTCTTGCCCACTTTAAGGTAGCTTCTACCTTGAAAAGAGCTTGCTGATACTAATAGATGCGATAAACGAGGACAAATTATTAAGAGCATTGATTTGGATACCCCAATTAATTGGCATTTGTTTGTAAGTTTATGGCTGAATCTAAATAAGGTCAAAGGAAATTTTTTTATAATCTACCTTTGAGATACCTTTACCCATTCAAACCTTGTAATATTTCTCTCCTTCAAATCAAAATCTATCCCCACAAGATAAATCTCTCCTGCCTGAGCTCTATACTTCTCCTCATATTCCTTGCTCCTTAACACCTCAAGAGCCCTCGCCTCATCCCCCTCCATTACCTTAAACTCTATTATATACACTTTATCCTCAACCTTTATTGTAAGATCAATCCTCCCTTTGCTCGTGTAGTCTTCCGCTATTACCTCAAGACCTGTCCCAACTAAAAAACTATACACCACACTGGCATAATACCCTTCATACCTTGAAAGCTCAGCCTTCTTGTGCCACTCATAGGGGATCCCAGCAAAAAGACTCCTCAATATCCTCTTAAAATCCTCAAGTCTTCCCTCCCTTAAAGCCTCCTCTGCTCCACCTATTAACTCCTCTTCCTCATCACCTCTCACCTCAGTTAGACAGACAAAAAGATACTCATTCAGACTGACTTTTACTTCCTTGTTAGGATAGCCTAAATGATATAAAACTCCCCTTATCGTATTCTCACATTTCTTTACTGTGAGATATCCAGCTTGAAAAAGTAGGGTCTCAGGCTCAATGTGGTCTACATCAAAACTCCCAAGAAGCCTCTCCGATGCCCTAAAACCCTCCATCCTCGGAAGATAAAAACCTCTCTCCATAAGAAGCTTGACCAAAAAAGTCGGTGTCCCTGTCTCAAACCAGTATGCTCGAAACTTCCGCTCACTTAGATAGAGAAGCACATCAAATGGATTATACACACTCTCCCCACAGAAACTATACCCATTATACCAACACCTTATAGCCTCTAAATCCTCACCCTCAAGCTCCTCACTAAAAACACCCTCCAACTCCTCCTGCGTATACCCACATATCGTCGCATACCTCGGACTTAGGGTTATATCCTGAAGCTGATTTAAACCAGAAAAAAGAGACACCTTTGAAAACTTGCTCACCCCAGTGATAAAAACAAACCTAAGATAACTATCAAGAGGCTTCAACACACTATATAGATTCTTCAATATGTCCCTTAACTTTCTCGCTCTCTCCCTCTCCTCTATACAATCCAATATAGGCTTGTCATATTCATCTATTAGAACAACCACCTTCTCCTGATAGGCTTCATAAGCCCTGATAATTAGCTCCTCAAAACAAGTCCTATAATCATGTGTGTCTTCGCATTTTATGCTGAGATTTTTTTGATTTAGTTTTAATTGATGAAGTATCCAATCCTCAAGCTCTCTTGCCTCCTTAACTACCCCTCCTGCAAAATCAAGATGTATCACTGGATAGCTCTTTCCCCAATCCCAGTTCCTCTCCAAATAAAGCCCCTCAAAAAGCTCTCTCCTCCCCAAAAATGCCTGCTTTAACGTGTCAAGAAAAAGCGACTTCCCAAACCGCCGAGGTCGACACAAAAAATAATACTTCCCTTCATCTACAAGCCTTGCCACAAAAGGTGTTTTATCCACATAATAATAAGGCCCACTTCTTATCTCCTTAAAACTTTGAATCCCAATGGGGAGTTTCTTCTTCATAGGACTAATTATAGTTTGAGCGAATACTATTGCAAGTTTGATAAGGTTGGGATGACAAAAGAGATCTAGACTATTTCAAGCATCCTCTTTACAGCCTGATAGGCTTTGCTTCTTATCTCCTCAGGAAGTTCCACTTCAAATTCAAAATTTTCAAGGGCGTTTAGCACATCTTCAAGACGAGTTTTCTTCATTGAGGGACAGAGCATTTTGTCTGGAGCGGGATGATGAAAAATTTTTTCAGGATTTTCTTTGCGAAGAGGATAAAGGAGCCCTATCTCAGTGCCGATGATAAACTCTTTATGAGGTAGCTCCTTTGCAAGCCTAAGCATCCCGCTTGTTGATGCAACATAGTCAGCAAGATCTATAACCTCTGGTCTACACTCAGGATGAGCTATAAAAACTGCATTTGGATACTTTTCCTTTGCCCTTTTAACATCTTCAGGGGTTAGCTGATGATGAAAAGGGCAAAATCCTTCAAAAAAAATAATTTCCTTTTCCGGATAAAATCTCTGAACATATCTTGCAAGATTCATATCTGGCAACATCAAAATTTGCCTCTCAGAAAAGGTCCCCACAACCTTTACCGCATTAGCTGAAGTGCAACATATATCACTGAGGGCCTTTACTTCAGCAGTTGAGTTAACATAGGTTACCACAGGAACTTCTGAATGTTTATCACGAAGCCTCTTGACATCTTCTGGTGTTATCATGTTTGCCATATCACAACAGGCACCTGCAACGGGTATCAGAACCCGCTTTTGAGGAGAGACAATTTTGGCTGTCTCTGCCATAAAGAAAACACCACAAAAGACAATAACCTCTGCATCGGTTTTACTAGCCTTAAGACTTAGCTCAAGAGAATCTCCTCTCAGATCGGCAATATCCTGAATCTCCGGAGGTTGATAGTTATGCGCAAGAATAATCGCCTTTCGCTCTTTCTTCAATTTCAAAATATCTTCAATTAGTTGTCTTCTCTTTGAATCAAAATCTATTAAATTTTTGTATTCCATGCCATATTTCCTCAACGAATATTTTTATATATATATACTCTACTTAGAACATTTCAAGCTCCCTCTTCAGAGATTGGAAACACTCTTCAGGCACTCGTAAATTTCCAAATCCTCTTCCAAGTTTAATATCTGGCTTATTTGCTCCATGAAAATCACTTCCACCCGTGGGTATTAACCCTAATCTCTTAACTTCACTCAATAGAAAACTTGTAAACTCTCCGGTGTGTTCACTATAATAGACTTCTATTCCACGAATACCAAGTTCCTTTAATTCCTCCAGATAGTGACTTAATTCCTTTCTGTTGAGTTTTAAAGTAACAGGATGGGCAAGAACTGGTATTCCTCCTGCTTTGTAAATGCTAGAGATAGCTTCTTCAGGAGTGAGAAGGGCTTTGGGAACATAGGCTGGAGCTCCTTTGCGAAGATATTTTTCAAAAGCTTCATCAGGAGTCTTCACATATCCCTTTTCTACAAGGAGTCTTGCAAAGTGAGGTCTGCCAATCTCTCCTTGAGCTATTTCTTCAAGCTCTGAAAGGGTGATCTCCACACCTAAAGCCCTTAATTTCTCAATCATAAGTTCATTTCTTCGCTTACGAGCATCTTGCAGAGCTCTCAAAGTCTCCTCAAGCGGAGTAAGCTCAGGGCTCATGAAATAGCCAAGTAAATGAAAATGCCCTGGACCATCAAATTTCACACTTATCTCAATTCCACATAGAAAAGGAAGCCCCTCCTCAAGAGAAACTTCATAGGCCTCTTTTAAACCAGCAGTAGTATCATGGTCAGTAAGGGCAAGAGCCTTTAGCCCCTCCTTTTTTGCAAGATAAACAAGTTCTGAAGGCCGAAAAGTGCCATCAGATGCAGTAGAATGAGTGTGTAAATCAACCATTTCTTTACCTCGGAATCTCAATTTTCTTTATACCACCATGTCACAAATTCGCGAGAAGTTTTTAGGATAATTTTTGCCTTTTCCTCTGCCTCTTTTGCATCTTTCTCCTCGTACCCCTCTTCAGGACTGCTCCTACAACACTAATGGGATTTTCCCTTTATTTTCTTCTAATTAATTCAAAAAATTCTTCCTTACTAATAGTTAGATCCGAACTCATGGGCTATTTTTTGTTATTTATTATGATTTAGCTAATTTCTTTTGCTCGTAACAGGCACCAACGAAGCCCTTGAAAAGGGGATGGGGATTTAGAGGTTTAGATTTAAACTCAGGATGAAATTGGACTCCAATGAACCAAGGATGCACTTCAAGTTCAATAATCTCAACAAGCTCTCCATCAGGTGAAACACCAACTACTCTGAGACCTGCTTTCTCAAAATCCTCTCTGAAGGCATTGTTAAATTCGTAGCGATGTCTATGTCTTTCGAAAATCTCTTCAGTCTGATAAGCATCATAAGCCTTAGATGGTTTTAAAACTTTACAGGGATAAGCACCAAGACGCATAGTGCCACCAAGGTCAAAGCCTTCATCTCTCCTCTCAACTCTGCCCTTACGATAATCATACCATTCCTTCATAAGGTAGATAACAGGATAAGGGGTCTTAGGATCAAATTCTGTTGAATTTGCCTCTTTCAGTCCAAGGACATTTCTTGCAAACTCTACCACTGCAAGTTGCATCCCAAGACAGATTCCAAAGAAGGGAATCCCCTTTTCTCGGGCATACTTGATAGCAAGAATCTTCCCCTCAATCCCTCTAATCCCAAACCCACCAGGCACAAGTATACCGTCAACATCAGCAAAATGTTCTTCAAGATTGTCTGCAGTAACTTCGTCTGAGGCTACATACTTTAATTTTACCTTTATACCATGAGCAAGTCCCCCATGAATCAGAGCCTCATTTAAGGACTTATATGAATCCTTTAAATTAACATACTTACCAACTATGGCAATAGTAACTTCGTCTTTCGGATTCTTAAATTTTCTTACCAGCTCCTGCCAGGCAGAGAGATCAGGCTCTCTTGTCCAGATATTTAGCTTTTCCACTATCTTTTCGTCAAGACCCTCCTGATGAAAAATTAAAGGTATCTCATATATACAGTCTACATCTTTTGCGGTAATAACCGCATCTTCTTCTACGTTACAAAAAAGAGCTATTTTTCGTTTGATTTCTGGTGGTAAAAAACGGTCTGTTCTACAGAGGATTATATCTGGTTGGATTCCTATAGCCCTCAATTCTTTTACACTGTGTTGAGTCGGCTTAGTTTTTAGTTCGCCAGCAGTCTTAATATAGGGCACATATGTCAAATGGATGTAAAGAGCATTCTCCTTTCCTAAGTCGTATCCAAGCTGTCTTATTGCCTCAAGAAAAGGAAGACTTTCAATGTCTCCTACCGTGCCACCGATCTCCACAATGGCAACGTCCACATCCTTACCTGCAAGCTCAAGAATAACTGACTTTATCTCATCAGTGACATGAGGAATAATTTGCACTGTTCCACCAAGATAAACCCCTTTTCTCTCCTTAGTTATAACTGAGTAATAAATCTTTCCTGAAGTGTAATTATTCTTTGCAGACATAACAGCAGAGGTAAATCTTTCATAGTGTCCAAGATCAAGGTCAGTTTCAGCTCCATCCTCAGTGACATAGACTTCACCGTGCTGAAAGGGATTCATAGTTCCAGGATCAACATTAATGTAGGGGTCAAGTTTTTGAAAAGTTACACGAAGGCCCCTTGCCTCAAGAAGCGCTCCGATTGAGGCAGCTGCAAGTCCCTTTCCAAGTGATGAAAGGACTCCACCTGTAACAAAAATAAACTTTGTATGTAACTTTCTCCTCTTTTTCATTGTTCATGCCTCCAGGACAAACTTTTAACAAAGAATAATCCAATTTCTTGGAAAGGGAGTCAATCTTTCTAAGCCATTTTTCGTTACGACAAAGGTATCCTCAAGCCCGACAACACCAAGCCCTGCAACATGAAACTTCGGTTCAAGGGCAATAGTCATTCCCTCTTTTAGAGGTATGCTGTTTTTTGGGGAGATTACAGGAGGCTCATCTATCTGAAGCCCTACACCATGCCCAATAAAATTCATTCTCTCTCCATGGGCCATAAAATATCGTTGAAAACCATACTTTTCAACAATTTGTAAGGCCTTTGAGTAGAGCTCATTACAGGCAACCCCAGGTCTTCCCAGGGCTTCGAGCATTTTAAAAATCTCAAGACCTATCTGATAAAAAGGCTCTGCCTCTCTCAGAGCTCCAAAACTTGCCATTCTCGTTTGATCTACATAATAGCCTCTATAAAAACCACTAAAATCAAGAAGCAGTGGCTCCCCCTCACGAATCCTTTTGTTGAATGAGGCACCCCCAGGAAATCCTGGAACTCCAGCTCCTCCCTCACCTGTAGGATAGGGCGTTGGAGTGAGACCTTTTCTGCCTGATATAAAGTATCCATAGGTCAATTCGAAATTATTTGCTGACCGAGTATAACCAGGATGTCCAAGACGTCTCAAATGATATTCAATTATGGCACTAGCCTCAAGTTCCCTCATTCCAGGTTTGAAATACTTTAAAGCCTGTTTAAGAGCTAAACCAAGACGACGCCCTGCCCTTTTCATAAAGAAGATTTCCATCGGGCTTTTTACCATCCGTAGGTCCCAAAGAAGATCATCAATTGTAACAAGTTTAAAGTCCTGAAGAAGGTCCCGTAGCTTAGATATTTCATTTGGAGCTAAACCTCCCTCTTCTACACCGACTGACTTTACTGAATCAGACTTAAGAATTTGAAGAAGATCTCTCAAACTCTTTAGAGGTGACATTTTTAGAAGACTTGTCTGCCTTTGTCCGTCGAGAGGCCTCTTGACATAAAGAGTCACCTCTTTGCCCACATAGAGAACACCCTTTACCCATGCCCCTGTAAAGTAAAAAATATTTAGAGGTAAAAATACAAGACAAGCTTCTAGCTCCCTTTCCTTGATCCTCTCTTGGAGAACTTTGAGTCTCTTTTTAATTTCCGCTTTGACCATTTGGGAGAGTTAAAAGATTTTTTTTTAATTTTAAGATTTCTGCTATCGCAAGGACGGTTTCAGCATAGGGCTCACTTATGTTGTATTTCATTATTATTCGCTTTTTGTAGTCTCTATCCGCATCCATTCGATAGCCTTCTCTTCGGAGATAATTGGCAATACTTGCTAAGGCATCAGGAATGCTAAAGAGATCAACTCTCCCATCTCCATCCCAGTCAAATCCATATATAGCATAACTTCTTGGAACAAATTGAGGAAATCCGAAAGCTCCAAAAATTGAACCCCTAATCTCATAGGGATCCCACTGGTTTTTGTAACTAATCTCAATAAAATGGAGAAGTTCTCGATATGCCCAATTTGACCGCCTCTCCCACCGCCTTCTTACTGTTTCATTGTTAAAATCTATTTCTGGATGATTTTCTACAAATCTTTTGAAAAGAGCTTCATTACCCGCCAGGGCAAGACTAAAAAAGGTATTCAGTACCTGATGATTACCAGTCTTTGTTCCAAGATCAGTCTCAACAAGTAAAATTGCAACAATTACCTCTTTGTCTACGCGAAATTTCTCCTCAATAGCAGAAAGGAGCCCAAAGTGTTCCTCAAGAAAAGCTCTTGCCCTTTGAATCCTATTTGGCTCAAGAAATTGATGATATGGAAGTTTTGCCTCTTTCCAAGTGAGGCTTCTAAGCATAACGTCGGGATTAAATCGTAAAGTCTCTCTACAAAAGACATCATCTATGTAGCCATCTGGAATTCTTCCTTCCAAATCCTTTTTTACCCTTTTCTTTAGCTCTTCTGCAAAGACTCTTGCTTCAGGGCTAAGATTTGCAAAGCAAGGAGGGCTTTGAGGGGAGTCTTTGGTGTCTGGAGTGTTTGTCAATTCAATGGGGCTTTGCGTTGCATAAAGGAGAAGAATAATTCCAAGAGTCACTCCCAGTAACATGACTCCTACTCTCTTGCCAAGTTCAGAAGAGATCCCTTTATGAGGCAGACTCTCTCCCTCTCAGTGAATTCACCTAAAACCCAAACTTCCCCTTTGCCCTCAACTTCTATCTTAAATCTTTTCTCACCTCTTAAAAGGCCCTCCCTAAGGCCTCTAATTACAAACTTGTCATCCTTCTCAAGAAGATCATAGTCCTTGGAATTTTCAAATACAAGAGGAACAATACCAAAGTTGATCAAATTACTTCTGTGGATTCTCGCAAAGGACTTTGCAAGTTTTATCCTCACTCCAAGATAACGCGGAGCAAGGGCTGCATGCTCTCTGCTTGAACCTTGACCATAGTTCTCACCACCTATAACCCCTACAGAGAGCCCCTTCTCCTTTAAAGTAAGAGCCACCTTTGGAAACTCAGCATACACATTTCTGTATACGTATTGGCTAATTGCAGGCAAATTACTTCTCAGTGGTAATATCTGGGCCCCAGCTGGCATTATGTGGTCCGTAGTTATGTTGTCCCCCACCTTCAAGATAAATACTCCTTCAAGATCCTCAGGAAGCTCATCAAACTGAGGAAGGGGAGCTATATTAGGTCCTCTTATAATCTCTATTCTCTTTGCCTCCTCCTCAGGAAGAGGTGGAATCAATAGACTATCGTTGATCACAAATCTCTCAGGTAAAGTTACTTCAGGATATTCACCAAGTTCTCTTGGATCCGTTATTACTCCTTTTATAGCACTTGCAACTGCAGTTTCTGGAGACACTAAATATACAAAGTCAGGATTGGTTCCAGATCTACCTGGAAAATTTCTAGTAAAAGTCCTCAGAGAAATGGCATTCGTTGGAGGAGCCTGCCCCATCCCGATACACCCGAGACATCCTGCTTGATGAAGCCTCGTGCCACCCTCAATAAGACTCTTCATCCCCGAAAGAACTGTCAAATTCTCAAGGACTTGAAGAGATCCAGGATTTACCTCAAAAGAGACCATAGGATGGACCTTGTGTTTCTCAAGAACCTTAGCAACAAGAAGTAAGTCCTTTAAACTTGAATTGGCACAAGACCCAACAATTACCTGATAAACAGGTTTTCCAGCCTCTTCAACGACCCTTTTCACATTATCAGGCGAAGAAGGACAGGCACACAGTGGCTCAAGCCTTGAAAGATCAACCTCTATAATCTCATCATATTTGGCATCATCATCAGCCTTAAGCTCTACATAATCTTCCTCTCTCCCCTGAGCATATAGCCAAGCTCTGGTGACCTCATCGGAGGGGAAAATACTTGTCGTTGCCCCCATCTCTGTTCCCAAGTTACAAATCGTTGCCCGCTCTGGGACAGAAAGGGTCTTCACTCCCTCTCCAAAATATTCAAGGACCTTCCCAAGACCACCTTTAACGGTGAGCTTTGATAAAAGATAGAGTGCCACATCTCTTGCAGAAACCCAAGGACGAAGCCTTCCCCTGAGGTATACTCCCACTACCTTTGGCATTCTTAGATAAAAAGGCTTTCCAGCCATAGCCATCGCCACATCGAGCCCCCCTGCTCCAACCGCAAACATCCCACATCCGCCTGCTGTCGGTGTATGACTGTCTGAACCAATTAGAGTTTTCCCGGGCTTTGCAAACCTCTCTAAATGGACCTGATGACAAATACCATTGCCTGGTTTTGAAAACCAAATTCCATATCTCATGGCAACAGTCTGCAAAAAGAGATGATCATCTGCATTTTTGAAATCAGTCTGAAGTATATTGTGATCAACATAAGAAACTGAAAGTTCAGTTTTAACTCTTGGGATACCTATAGCTTCAAATTCAAGATATGCCATTGTGCCAGTTGCATCCTGTGTTAATGTTTGATCTATTTTAATAGCAATTTCTTCTCCAGCTATAAGCTTGCCACTAACTAAATGTGATTCAAGAATAATGTGTGTTAACGTTTTCCCCATAGATTCCTCCTTAGTATAAATTAATTCTTAGAATTAAATCTCACCAAAGCAGTCAGGAAATAGTCCTCTTAGTTGTTTCATTAAAACCTCAAGAACAAGTGGCTCAAAAAACCTCCTTCTATGAAATTCCTGAGATAAATAAACAAAATCTGAAAGACTCTGAGGAACATATAACTCTACTTTATCTCCTCGATCAGCTATCGTAAATAGCTGAAGATAATTTACTACTTTTAGTATTTCTTCACACTTCCCAATGATTAAAAAATGTAAAATAATATGTTTAACTTTAAGATAGGGAGGAAGTTCCGCCTTTTCCTTTAATGTAAGCTGTTGAAAAGAAAGATCTCTTGAAGTTACAACCTCCCTTTTTGGTGCACAGTCTCTAAAGAAGTCATGAGGCACTCGATTTTGTAAATATACATAAAGATTTTTCGTAAATTTAAGATCAAAGTGTTCAATAAGAAGTTGTCGAATAGAATAAACTGAAAGTGTAAGTAAAAACTCCTTTTTACCAACTTCATCAAACTTAATGTAGGAAATAGCTCTTTCTAAAAATTTATATATAGGTATATCACTTAGAGCTTTAATTCTAAAAGTATAGAAATAGAGTTTACTTGCTTCTTCAAGAGGTAATTTCAGTAATTCTGTAACAAAAGAAAGAAAGGATTCTTCCTTTTCTGGAAGATGAGTGTAAAGTTTAATGTCCATATGAAAAACGGGGCCTGAATTCTTGGAGGTCTTATTTTAACGTGAGATTAGTTTTTCTGCAAGAACGAGATCCTCGGGATAGGTTATTTTAAAGTTGAAATAAGATCCCTCAACAAGGGCTATTTCATAGCCGAAATAGTGAAGAAGGGAGGCTTCATCAGGAAAGATAAGACCCATCTGAAGGGCCTTCTCTAAAGCAGTTTTTAGGGAAGAGGCCTTTGCCCCCTGTGGCGTTTGCACGAGAAAAAGATCCTCACGTGAAACCGGTGCGGTATACCTCCCCTCCTCTATCCTCACTAAGGCATCTCGCACTGGTATTACTGGTATAGCTATTCCCCGCTCCAAGGTCTTTTCATAGATAGCCTTAATCAAGGGCTCCGTTACAAAGGGCCTAACCGCATCATGAATTAAAAGTATGTCACTATTACAGCTATTTACTGCCTCTAGGACTCCCTTGTAGACCGATTCTTGTCTGTTATCCCCACCAGAAACAAGATGGACCTTTTCCTTAAGTTTTACCTCATCCAGCCAATATTCAACGAAATCAAAAAAATCCTCCCTTGTGACCAAAATAATTCTCTCGCAAAGAGGATTTTCCGCAAAGATAGATACTGAGTATAGGAAAAGGGGTCTACCACCGAGGAGCAAAAATTGCTTTGGAATCTCGCTTCCGAATCTCTCACCCCTGCCAGAGGCAGGGATTATGGCGGAGAACACCTCTTGCCTTAGATGGCTTTGCTCATCTTGTAAAGTCTTTCTATACGCTCCTCAATGGGAGGATGGGTTGAAAAGAGCTTAAATAGAGATTTTCCAGAAAGAGGATTTACTATATACATTTGAGCTTGAGCTGGATTTACATTCATTGGATAAGCTCGATTCCAGGATTCAAGCTTCTCTAAAGCTTTGGCAAGGGCTATAGGGTTCCTTATTATCTTAGCTCCAGTCTCATCTGCGAGATATTCTCTGCTTCTGCTAATTGCAAGCTGAATAAGAGTTGCTGCAATAGGTACAATAATAAGTGCTATAATTGTCCCAATCAGAGCGAGGGGATTTCTACCCTCCTCTTCCTCTCTTCCACCACCAAAGATAAGAGCCCACTGAGCCATTTGAGCAAGATAGCTTATCGCTCCGACAATTGTTGCAGCAATTGTTGAAATGAGAATGTCTCTATTTTTTATGTGAGCTATTTCATGAGCAATAACACCTGCGAGCTCCTCTCTAGTAAGAAGTCTTCTCAAGCCTACTGTAACCGCAACAACTCCATTCTCAGGATTCCTTCCAGTTGCAAAGGCATTTGGTGTCTCCGAAGGTATTATATAGACCTGGGGTTTAGGAATCCCTGCCCTTCTTGCAACTTCCTCAACTATGGCATGTAACTCTGGATCCTCCTCTTTGCTGACAGGTTGGGCTCCACTCATAGCAAGCACAATCTTGTGAGAAAAGAAGTAAGCTATAAAATTCATTATTCCTGCAAGAAACAAGGCTATAGTTGCCCCAACCTTACCACCAATGAGTTGACCTATTAAAATGAATAGCACCGTAAGTATTGCTAGAAAAACAAAGGTTTTAACTGTATTAATCATAAAATCACCTCCCCATAACTCCTTAGTATTTCGCTATAAAATATAACAATCCTTAATCAACTGTCAAGGTCCACTCTCTCTCTTTAGGTCAGCTTTTGTGCCCAATTTCTCATTTAATTTGCTTGATCAAAAAATATTCTAAAGTAATTGTTATGAAAATATTAAAAACTCTCTTCTGGCCTGACATTGGTGAAAATAATCGCATAGACCTTTTCAAGACCTTTCCATCAATTAAGTCTTTTTTTTACACACGAAAGAACTTTGCCTACATTAGAACTTTGGGGGATATAATATTTTTAGGTTTGATACTCCTTGGGCTTTTTGGTCCTCAAGAACCTGACAGAAATATTATGCTCTTTCTAGCTTGGGGTGTCTGGTGGGCATCAATAGTCCTTAGCTGGTTTTTCCTTGGAAGAATGTGGTGTGCCTTTTGTCCTTTTCCAGGAATGATTAGGCTTGTTCATAAGCTCAAACTCTCTCTCTTTAGACCCCCATCCAAATGGCTCAAAGACTATGGCATTCATCTCGCAACAGGTCTTTTTTTCTTAATAATATGGCTTGAAAGCACAACACCACTTACAAAATCTCCCTTCTATACTGCTATCTTCCTAATCTCTATAGTTACTCTTGCTGGAGTATTCGGAATACTTTATCGGGAACAAGCTTGGTGTAGATTTTTATGCCCTTTAGGAAGAATTACAGGTGTTGCTAGCACCATGGCATTAATAGAGTTTCGACCAGATTATAAAAAGTGTGCAACCTGTAAAGGAGCCCCCTGTAAAAGAGGAACTGATAAGATAAAGCCCTGCCCTGTCTACCTCGGTGCAGTAGCAGTTCACAATAATCTCAATTGTTTTATCTGTGGACATTGTCTTCTCCTCTGCCCAAATGACTCACCCTCCATCTATCTCCGCTCCCCCTTTAGAGAGGTAATTCTCAACAAAGGTAAGGGGATCACCTGTGCTTACGTAATTCCTTTTCTTATAGGTTCGCAGTTTGCTCGTTTTCTTGCTGAGTCTGAAGTATTTACAGCCTGGGCTAATGCAATTTACTTCCCACCTATTGTCCTCTTCACCATTCTGTTTTTCTGGTTTTCACTTACTCTCATCGTCATAACAAAATTCTCCGCATCTGCTTTTAAATACTTTGAAGACCCCCTGCTTGGTAGATTTAATCTCGCTATTGCAATACTCATCCCCTATGGATTTACAGGAGAACTTGTATACAGACTTCAGTATTTTCTAAAAAATATAGGAGAATTCCTCCCCACTCTTGGTAGACAATTTAATATACAATCCCTAATTAACTATTACTTTCAAATTCCTCATTCAATAATTCAATTAATAAGCATTCTTATAATAACTTTATCTCTATTTGGAAGTCTATATCTCATCTTCTATTTCTATTATCGCGATTTTGAAAGAGAAATTCCATTTAAAAGATATATTCACTTTCTTGTCCTTTCGACATTTATTTACATTTCTTATGTTACTTTTATTTTAATTCAATCACCAGAAAAAGTCTAGTTATTTATTTATTTTCTTTAAATACTTTAATTTTTCTACTATATATTCAATAACCTTTTCCTTTTCACTTATGCTTACAAATAGTTCTATGTTATTATATTTTTTTAAAATTACCTCTTTATCATCTTTTTCTCCTAACACCCATATTTTGGGTAGTTCCTTCCAATTCTTAAATCCTTCAAGCAGTACTAAATCATAGTCTTCAAAAATTACTTGTAGAAACCTAAAAAAATTTTCTTTTTCTATAGACGAAGTATCTATATAGAGTGTCAATAAATTACTTTGGAGAAGCCCCACAGAATTTGCACCAGCGAGGCGATACCTCCAGGTATCGCTTCCCTCTCTATCAGTAAGTATTCCTTCCTCTTTTGTGCTTTTGATAACGGCTATAAGAAATCCCTGTCTTCGTAAAGTGGTTACAACATATGTCCCAACAGTAGTTTTTCCTGAATTATGATAACCTGATATAGCGATTATTAAAGGCAACTTTGATTAGAGTTCTAAAGATTCTCCAGGTGCCAAGGGAATTATTTCAGGTTTAAAAGAATATTTTTCCAACTCTCTGAGAAATTCTTCAACAGTGCCTGTTAATATGGGAAAAGTTCCATAGTGCATAGGAATTACCTTTGGAGCTTTTAGAAGTTGACAAGCTTTAGCAGCCTCTCTTGGTCCCATTACATAGTGATCTCCAATTGGAATGAGTGCTATCTGAGGACTATAGAGCTCACCAATAAGGCTCATATCACCGAAGAGGCCTGTGTCACCTGCATGATAGATTGTAAACCCATTTTCCAAGACCACTACAAAACCACAGGGTTCACCTCCATAGGATCCATCAGGAAGTGATGAACTATGAAGGGCTGGTACCATAATAAACGACAAACCAGCAACCCGATAGGTTCCACCAATATTCATTCCTGTTGCCTTCGGAACTCCCTTCTTTATAATAAACTGCTGTATTTCATGGATAGCTATAACCTCAGTGGCTGAGGATCTTGCTAGCTTTAATACATCCCCTAAATGATCCCCATGAGCATGGGTGATTAGTATAAAATCATAGGGACCTTCATCAATTTTTGATGGAGCTTTGGGATGACTTAGCCAAGGATCAATAATGATCTTCTTTCCCTGAAGAGTTTCGATCTTAAAACATGAATGACCATAATAAGTTAGCTTCATAGGTGCACCTAATGCTTAAATAATAAAAAGCGGGCGACGGGACTCGAACCCGCGACCTACAGCATGGCAAGCTGTCGCTCTACCAGCCTGAGCTACGCCCGCTTCTTAGTCTTAACGTAAATATAACTCTGCTTTGCGTTTTGTCAATAGGATCGTTAAATCTATTCTACTTTGGCCTCCTTTTCAGCCTTTGGAGGTGCAAATATTTCACAGAGCTTCACAAGCCTTTCGTATTCCTCATTCGCTCTATTCTGGATATATTCAATGTCTTCAGGTTTAAGATGTCTAAATCTTCTCTGAAGCTTAATATACTCCTCTACGGGTTTAGGTTTGTCTACCTTTCTGTTTAATATGTAATACTTGCCATCAATCACCTCAAAGAGAGGAAATAGACGAGTATCAACTACAAGTTTACTAAGTATAATTGTATCCTCCGATTTAGATCCCCAACCTGTAGGACAGGGAGAATAAATGTGAAGAAAAGCTGGTCCCTCAACAAGGGAGGCCTTCTTTACCTTATTTAGAAAATCTGCTAAATAACCAGGGCTTGCTGTGGCAAAATATGGAATCCCATGAGCTACTACAATTCCATCTAAGTTCTTTTTCCATGTTATATTTCCTGGAATAACCTTACCTGCTGGACTTGTAGTGGTGTGAGCTCTGAAAGGAGTTGCCCCAGACCGCTGAACTCCTGTGTTCATGTAAGCTTCATTATCAAGACAACAATAAATGATATTATGGCCCCTCTCAAGAGCTCCAGAAACATACTGAAGACCAATGTCGTAGGTTGCACCATCTCCAGCAAAAACAACTACATGAATCTTTTCTCTCTTAGAAATTCTTCCTTTTCTCTTTAGGGCCTTGATCGCTGACTCAATCCCAGAGGCAACAGTAGCTGCATTTTCAAAGGCAACATGAATCCAGGGGATCCTCCAGGAAGTAAAAGGAAAAGGACTTGTGATAATTTCCATACAACCAGTTGATGAAACTGCTATAGTGTTTGGACCTAAAACTTTCAAAACTAACTTTAAAGGCAAAACTGTTCCACAACCCTGACAACCTCTATGCCCAGGGGCTATCCAATCCTCTTTGGGAAGTTCCTTCAAATTAACTGGTTTGAATTTTGCAAATTCTGGCCTCATAGCTCTACTCCTTTACACCATAGATTTCATAACTAAATCTTGGTCTTGCTTTTAGAAAACTATAGGTCCTATCAAAGAGCTCCATAAAGTCCTCTGCGGTAACATCTCTTCCACCGAGACCACCAATGATATTCAGAACCTTTGGCCGTTTGTTGGATTGATAAAGAGCAGAACGAACTTCAATTCCAACAGGTCCTCCTGTTGCTCCAGGACTCAAAGCCCTGTCGAAAACACAAAGTGCTTTTACCTTGCCAATTGCCTTAAGAAAGTCCTGCATCGGGAAAGGTCTCCAGAGTCTGATTCTAACTAGACCTACCTTTTTCCCTTTTTCTCTCAACACATCTACAGCATTCATTGCGGTCTCCGCAAGACTTCCTATAAGAACGAGAGCAACCTCCGCATCATCCATACGATAAGTCTCAATCGGATTATATCTTCTACCAGAAATTTTCTCAAATTCTCTCCAAGCCTGGACAACAATCTTATAACTTGCCTTTAAGGCCTCATCCTGAGCCTTCCTTGCTTCAGTATAGATCTCCGGAACTCCAATTGCACCAATGGTTATTGGCTTTTTGGGATCAAGTTTATATTTCATCCTAAGAGGTGGTAGATACTTGTCAACCTGTTCCTGATCTAAGAGCTCAACAGGCTCAACAACATGAGTAACAATAAATCCATCAAGATTTACTGCAACTGGAAGAAATGCCTTTTCCGCAACTTTATAGGCATGATAAATTAAATCTACTGCCTCCTGACCATTTTCAGCAAAGGTCTGAATCCAGCCTGCATCCCTCATAGTCATTACATCGCCATGATCATTCCAAATACTAATTGGTGATGATAAAGCTCGATTGGCAATAACCATTACAATTGGCAAACGAAACCCTGAGGCTATATAAAGCATTTCATACATAAACATTAGACCTTGAGCAGCAGTGGAAGTAAAAGTCCTCGCACCCGCTGCAGAAGCACCGATACAAGCACTAAGCGCTGCATGCTCTGATTCTACTGCGATATACTCTGCATCAAGCTCACCATTGTTAACAAGCTCTGCCAAGTGTTCTACGATATGAGTCATTGGAGTTATTGGATAAGCAGAAATTACATCAACCCTACATTGGGCTACCGCATCTGCTACTGCAATGGATACCTCTTTTGCTATCTTCTTTCCCATTTTAAGCCTCCTCTAAAACCATTGTAATGGCTCCCTTGGGGCAAATAGAAGCACAAATTCCACAGCCTTTACAGTAGTCTAAATTACAAATAAAATAACCCTCGGCATCCTCCTCGTAAGCTGGCTCGGGACAGAAAAGATAACACTGGGCACACTTGATACACTTTTCCTTATCAAGAATAGGCCTGTGAGAACGCCAATCCCCTGTCTTAAATCTCACTGAGTTTCCTGGCTCCAAAATATACATACCTGGAGCAAGATTTTTCCAACTCATCATACCCTGTTCTCTTGGCATAGCCCTTCTCCTTATCCGTAGATTTTGGTTTCCTCTAAGGCCCTATATAGAGCCTTAATGTTTTTGTCCGCAAGTCTTCCAAATCTCTCTTTTAGGGCGGACTCCATGAAAGAAGGCTCAACTAACCCAGTCGCTTTAATAAAGGCTCCAAGCATAGTAGTATTCGTTATGGGAACTCCCAATTCCTCAAGAGCTATCTTGGTTGCATCAACTATGGCAAGTTTCCCCTTATAATCTCCAAGGATCTTACGAAGCTCCTCTTCTGAATAATGACTATTTAAGATGGCAATTCCACCTTCTTTCAATCCAGCAGTCACCTTCACAATCTTTGGAAGACTTGAATCTAAGACTAATATGACATCGGGATTATAAATCTTTTCGCGTGTCCTAATGCGAGAGTCGCTGATTCTCGCAAAGGCCTGAACAGGTGCACCTCTCCTCTCAGGTCCAAAACTGGGGAAAGCTTGGGCATACTTACCCTGGTTAATTGCAGCTATAGCAATTAATTCCGCAGAGGTCACTGCTCCCTGACCACCTCTTCCATGAAGCCTTATCTCTATCATAGCACACCTCTGTTATAATTTTTCTCGGAAGTTAAACATATTGTTTACGTCTTGTCAAGAATTGTTAAATTATTCACTAATATAGTAGCATATAGCCTACAACCACTCTTCCAGGGCGGAGCAAACTTCTCTGTAGACTTTGTCTAGTGAGTTTTGACTTCTTATCCTCAACACATTAAAAAGTCCAAGAATCCTTTCATAATTCTCTGCTATCCTCTTCAGAAGATCCTCCCTTTCAAAAAGACTTTTTTTATTCCCCCTATAAGAGACCCTTTCCATGGCTGTCTCGTAGGATAGTTCCAGATAAATCACTAAATCTGGAAGAGGTGCAATAGTTTCATTCGTAGAGAGAAGCTTCCACAGGTCTTGAAACTCTACACCCTGATAAGCCACAGTTGATAGATAGTAACGATCGAGAACTATAGTTTTCCCAGCCCTCAAGAAGGGTAAAATCAACTTCTTCACGTGGTCCTCACGATCCGACAAAAAAAGCTCAAAGAGCTCCCTCTGGCTATATACTCCCTCCTCAAGCAGGTGCCTTAGTCTTCTTCCATACTCACTATCTGTTGGTTCCTGAGAGAAAATCCAATGAGAGAAGGCGCTATCTTGCTGTAACCTCTTGAGGATTGTTGTCTTACCTGCACCATCTATGCCCTCTAAAACAATTAGCCTTCCAGTTCTTATGAATTCTACAGAGAGTCTCTCAAATAGGTAGTTGCGATTATCCTGAGAGACCTGTATGTGGATTGCCTCCTTTAACTGGCCCCATTCGCTTAGAACTCTGTGTTCCCCTCTACCAATGGTAGCTACAAGAGGGATCCCTCTTGACCTCATCTTTTCAAGAAATCTTATAAATTTCTCAGAAAAAACCTCCATTTTACCAATTTCATCTAAAAAAATCAGAGGAGGAAGACATGCACTCTGTAAATCCCTCTCAAGGATCTCTAACATCCTCTCCAAGTTTTCAACAAAAACAACGTATTTTCCAACCCTGAAGTCCTTCATCTTAGAAGAATCTTTACTCTCTACTCTTGCAAAAGGTAGTCTAAGACTCTCATCTCGCAGGAAAATTAGATCAAAACCAATGCGTTCTCCTTGATCTCTTAATTCTCTTGTAATAAAGCCTGATAGATGAAACTGTTGAGAGAGTGAGCTTAAATTTTTGAAGAGCCTTTCAATAAGGGTCGTTTTTCCGCTTCTTGGTGGACCATGAATAAGGAGGATTTTTCTTGGCCCTCTGAGAAACATCTATCGTCTAACAGGTCTTGAACTGAGAAGCACATAAGTGGCACCAAATCCGCCATCACAGGGCCTTGCGGTTGCATAGGCGAGGATATATTTCCTATAGGGTCCTCTTTCACACCAATCCTTAACTAATTTTTTGAGAACTGGTTCTCCTTTAGATGAAAGACCTCTGCCGTGAATGATTAACACGCAATGATATCCCTTGATGAGGGCATCTCGAAAAAACTGCTCAAGAAGTAGTCTTGCCTCTTCAGCAGTATATCCCCTTAGATTAAGACTGGCTTTGACAGAAAATTTTCCCTCTCTTAACTTGCGCAATACCTCAGCACTAACCCAACTCTTCTTGCCCTCAATGTACTCTGAAGTGAGAGTAGGATCTATTTCAACCTTTGGAGGAGGCCAGTTTTTGTCTGAAAAGATTCTTGGTGGCTTAGGAATAATTGAAAAATAGATATTTCTCTCCCGCAAGGGTTTAACTAAAGAGAGTAGCTCCTCCCAGGACTTTACTTTGAAAGGGAAACTCTCCTCAAATTTTGAGCTTGGGGAGACCCCAAAGATCTCCCCAAGCCTTTGAAAAGGTTTGGGCATTACTTTCTAAGACCTCTTTCAAAGATCCTCTCAGCCTTAGAAGCAGCTGCCTCAGCTTTCTTGGCAGCCTCTTCTGCCCTATTAGCTGCCTGCACTGCTCTGTTAGCAGCATCTACCGCCTTTGCAGAGGCCTCCTTTGCCTCTCTTGCTTCTGTCCTAACATTCTCAAGTTGGGATCTGAGAGCTTCTACTTGAGCCTTTAGAGCCCTCAACTCGTTGTCAAGTCTTTTACAACAATCAGGCTCAGCAGGAGCTGGAGCAGTAGGAGTAGGCTTTGCCTCTGCTTTCTCTGCAACTTGAGGAGGAGTGGGACAAGAACAGGCATAAAGGAGAGAACCACCCAAAATTAAAGCCCCAAGCTTCAAATAAATCCCCTTCATAGGACACCTCCT
>JAUQPD010000001.1:2359-3553 GCA_030550555.1 Thermodesulfobacteriota bacterium | reverse complement strand
TTCATGGACCTCTTTTTCAGTTTTGACCTCTTTAAGAGAAATAGAAGGAGAGGGATAATAACCCAAAATTTCTTTGATTTCTTTTGCCACCTCATCGTAAGTCAAAGCAATGTAACCTTTCTTTTTCAAAAAGCTTACGAAGTCGTTACAAAATCTGCTTGACATCCAGCCTGCGTACGACATAATCGATGTCGATGTATTTTTCAAGAATTCGTAAAAAGC
This sequence comes from Thermodesulfobacteriota bacterium, assembly GCA_030550555.1. Taxonomy (GTDB): domain Bacteria; phylum Desulfobacterota; class Thermodesulfobacteria; order Thermodesulfobacteriales; family Thermodesulfobacteriaceae; genus Caldimicrobium. The sequence goes on along the minus strand of JAUQPD010000001.1, from coordinate 3,331 downwards.
TTTCTTTACGCTAAACCTTCTTTTCTCTCTTTCATCTATTTCCTCATCTAACTCTTTTTGTATTTCTCCCAAAGCCCTTTGGTATAACTCAGTTTCAAGTCTTAATTTTTTAATAGCTTGAGCCCAGGCCTCACTGCCTCGGAGATAAACTTGTCTTAGCTGAAAAAAAGGAACCCTGGGTCTCCCTACCCCTTTTTGCGAGGGAACACGACGAGACGGCTGCATCACCGCTATTGCTTCTTTCCACAATCTGTAAAAATCCCCTTTTCCTAACCTTATTGCCTTCCCCTCTCTGTTTTTCCAGCTTATGACGATATGGGCATGTGGAGCATTTTCGTCGTAATGCAAGATTGCAAAGACATCCGTATTAAACCTTTCTTCTAGCATTTTCATAAATTTTTTCACCAGCCGTTTGTCATCAAAATTTGCCATAATCTCCAGATATGCATAAGTAGATCTTTTTTTCCCTTTTTGCAAATCAACTTCGTGCATCCTTAATAGTTTTTCCTTAATTTCCTCCTCTGTTTCGTTGTTTAAACTTAATAGCTCTATCTTATTAGATAACTCTCGCTCAGTTTTAATTCTAAGAGCATGCAAAGTATGAAGTAAATCAACTTTTCTATACACCTTGACCTTAGCAAAACCATAACGGCTACCTCTCACCCCTCTTTGGCCTACCTTTACTTGACTGTTGTCAAATGCAACTTTAACATAAAACTTCGTTCTCGTGCCACTAGGAACTTTTAAAGTGTATCCCGCTATGCTTATTACCTTAACTTTCTTCTTTTTTTTGTCCTTAACTTTAACCTTACCCTTCCTAACCTTACCCTTCCCCTTGCCCTCTACCTTCTCATACTGAACCTTTAAGCTTTTCTTTGACTTTTTTATAAGCTTCCACAAATCCCTTTCAGCTCTCTCTTGCTCCTTCCTTGCTCTCTCCAAATCTTTTGACATCTTGCTACCCCCCTCAAG
>JAUQPD010000001.1:0-2349 GCA_030550555.1 Thermodesulfobacteriota bacterium | reverse complement strand
CTTAATTAGGCTTTAACTAAAAAATAGCATGAAAATGAAACAAAGCAAGTGAGAGAAGATACTGTTTACTCTAGTTACTGTTTACTCTACTTCAAGAGGAAAAGAGTCTTCCTTTTTTCTTTTAAGTCGGTTTTCAAGTTTAAATTTGAATGATTCAAATGTTATTTTAAGCGTTGCAAATGGAGAAAGTAGTTTGTCTTTTATTTCTTGTCTTGTTTCTTTTTCAAAAGGGGAAAAAAGAAATTTGTAAATCTGTTTGAGAAGCTTCGGTTGTTTGTAAATTTTTAAATTAGTTGAATCTACCTCGAGTTTCTCAATATAAGCATATAATTTAACAACAAGAAAAACATCGTATAATGCATCGTGCAATTGTGCATCGTGCACTTGCCCTAAATGAAGTGCCTCAATAGCTTCGCTCAACCTAGGGTATTTTGTAAAGGAAAAGTTTCGGTCTGGTACATAATATTTAATATTACACAAATCTTTGCTTTTTAGCATCGTGCAATAAGATTTTTTCCTACTTATATACAAATTGTAGTTATACAAAAAAGCTCTCTCAAATCTTACATTATGTGCTACAATTAAATCAGCTTGCTCTACATCCTTTATAAAAGTTGCCGGGAGCTTCTTGCCGAAAGGTAAAAGTAGCATTTCTTTAGCCTCAAGAAGTTTTAAAGTTTTTTGTTCAGAAAGTTGCTCAGATAAAACATATGCAATTTGCCAGATGGAATGCTTGTTATGATCAAGACCTGTTGTTTCAATATCTATAAACACCACTCTCATGTTTATCCTCCTTTACCAAAATTACCAAAATTCATTAATTACTTTAAGGTCAAATTCATCTAGCTCTATCTTTTGCTCTGTCTTTAGCTCTATCTTTTGCTCTTGCTCTTGCTCTTGCTTTAGCCCTTGCTCTTGTTCTTGCTCTTGTTCTTGCTTTTGCCCTTGCTCTTGCCCTTGAGCTTGCTCTTGCCCTTGCCCTTGAGCTTGAGCTTGAGCTTGAGCTTGAGCTTGAGCTTGAATTGGAGCTTGAATTGGAGCTTGAGCTTGCGATTGTGCTTGCGCTTGTGTCAAATCAAGATTAAGTTTATCAATATCAAACATATAACAATAACATCTCAAACCTTTAAGTCTAACTCTTACGACATACCTATCTTGATCTTCGTCTTTTTCAATTATCTTATGCTTTTCAAGTAAACTAATAATATCTTTGTTAAATCCTGTGTCTCGCAAGAATCTATGAAAAACCTCGCTAATAATAAACAGTCTTTTTCTTTCGCCAATTAAAGATATCTTGCCGAAGACCTCGCTCCGTGGGGTTTCCTCAATAAGACCATCTTCCCCAAGTGAAATAATTATAAAATTTGAATATTTTCTCACAACAAAATTAGAAAATTCTTGTATAAATCTTTCAATAATATTTGACTGATCTTTGAAAACTTTGTAATGCTCTGTAATCACTCTGAGAGCATACTCTCTCATCTCATCAAATTTTTTATTGAAAAACTTTTCAAAAACATGAAGACTTGCAAACATTGCATAAGCAATATGATATATCTCTTCAAAATTAAGTGCTTCTTGTCTTACTGATTCAAAGTCAAATTTATCAAAATTTTCAATAAAAAATCTTAGCACTTTAACTCCACCTCCCCAAAGTAGCCTGTTAGAGAAGGGTTCCTCGAGAGAAGTAATCTCTTCTCTACTTAAAAACGAAAGTTTTAAAAACCTGCGGAATGCTCCTAATCTCTTGAATTCTTCATCTGTTTCAGATGTAAAGATAATAAAATTACTCAATTGACTAAAATTAACTGATAATGTCTTTGTGCCCCTCACCTTGCTTTTGCCTGAGCTTACGAAAAATACAAGCTGCTCCGTATCAAGCCTCAGATTTACGGCTCTCTCGTCAAGCAGGATGGGGAGAGAAGACATACTCTTCATAAGTAGCTCAAGCCCCACTTGCGTTGTAAAGCTTGAGAACTGCACCGTAGAAGGATAAAATAAATTCGTCCCTAAAACTGACATCGTAGTTTTTCCTATCCCGCTGGGACCTATTATAAAAAGGCAAAGGTTTTGAATTTTAAGCTTTTGAGCTATCGCTGAAGCAAAGCAAAAAAGATAAACAAACCCTAAAGCCTTGCCCTCAGATAGGGCATTCTTTATCATTTCTAAATGTCTATCCTCATCGTAAAACTGTTTTTCATTTATCAAATAGTTCCAGAAAGGCCACTTCTCCCAATTGCCATTTTGAACAACCATTGGATGATAAAAATTCTCAAGTTTCTCATCCCACCCTGTCCTTTTGTATAATATTTCTTTTTCTTTTACATTGGCTATCTTAGCGTTTATATA
>JAUQPD010000039.1 GCA_030550555.1 Thermodesulfobacteriota bacterium | reverse complement strand
ACGGAGGAGGCGGGATTCGAACCCGCGGTACGGGCTTTTCACCCGTACACTCGCTTAGCAGGCGAGCGCCTTCGACCTCTCGGCCACTCCTCCAAAAAATAAAAATTCCGGGGCGTGGATTCGAACCACGACCGTGGGAGTCAAAGTCCCATGTCCTGCCAGTTAGACGACCCCGGAATTATTATCCCTATAATTTTACCATATCAATTCATAGAGCAAGGGAGGTCGACGGGACTCGAACCCGCAACTCCCGGGGCCACAGCCCGGTGCTCTACCGTTGAGCTACGACCTCCACGCCTTCCTTTCATATTTTAATCCATTTTTACTCTTTTTCAATTCTATTATGCCAAAAAAAAGCCCTTTATACTCAAAGTGTCGCAAGATAGGAGTAAAGCCTATTTTCTACCGCCTTTACACCCTCACCAAGTTGGATTTCAACACCCATAATCTTCAGTCCAAGTTCAAGAGCAGACATCGCAATCAGCAAATCGAAGGGGGACTGATCTCCCATGTGAGTTATACGGATGATCTTTCCCTTTAGCTGATCCTGTCCTCCAGCAAAAACAACTCCCCATCTATCCCTTAGGAGCTGTAGAAATTTACCGACTTCAAGTCCAACAGGAGCTTTCACTACAGTAAGTGACTCTGATGGAACTTCAGGAAACAACTCAAGACCTAGGGCCACAACTCCTGCTCTGCAGGCCTCTGATAGGACACGGTGATGCTCAAATAGACGCGCCAAGCCTATCTCTCTAATTCTTCTCAACATCTCTCTCAGAGCAAGAAGGAGCGAGACCGCAGGAGTAAAAGCGGTCGTATCCTTTTGATACGCCTTTTTCTCCCTTGTTAAATCAAAATAATACTTAGGAAGTTTTGACCTCTCCACAAACATTTGAGCTTTTTTGGAAAAAGATATAAAAGAAAGCCCAGGTGGTAAACTAAGGGCCTTTTGTGATCCAGTAATCACCACATCTAAACCCCACTCATCCATAGGCAAAGGATAGACCCCAAGAGCTGTAATTGCATCAATAACAATTACACACTCCCTTTCTCTTGTCAGCTCTGCTATCTCTTTTACTGGATGCTTTACACCTGTTGAAGTCTCACAAGCTTGAATCAAAATACCTTTTACATCAGGATTATTTTTGAGAGCTGTCTCTACCATCTCAGGTTTGACCGCTTTACCCCACTCTAACTTAATCACGATAGGTTCAAGTCCATAAGTTCGCGCTAGTTCCCTCCATCTCTCGCCAAATTTTCCAGCCTCCACAACTATCACCTTATCTCCAGGGGAAAACAAATTGACAATGGCAGATTCCATAGCTCCTGTTCCAGAAGAGGCAAAGAAATAGACCTCATTTGTAGTTTGAAAAAGATACTTTAAATTCTCGCGGATTTCTCTTAAAATATCAGAGAATTCTGGTAAACGATGATGAGTCATAGGTTGGGCTTGTGTAAGCAAGATTTTTGGAGCAACTGGCACAGGACCTGGTGTAAAAAGGTATCTTTTCCCTAGAAATTCCATCTCACGCCTCCCACCTTTTTGTCTCCAATCTTACCGCAAAAAAGTATATTTTTCAATTAATAACAATAAAATTTATATTTCAATTTAAGAGGCCGAGGGCTCGTAAAAACTGATGTCCTTATGACACCCTGAAGTAGGATTGCAGATTTTCATACTATGTATTAAATTGTCTTATAGAATTTTATGAAAAGTTTTAATCCCTTGAGAGAAATTTTAACCCATTTAAAATATCTCCAAGAACTTGGTTATTCAGAAGTTCCAAAAGACTATTTCTCCTTCCCACTTCTCTACAGAAAAACTTCGGAAACTAGTGATTTCGGTTTTGAGGAGCTTTTAAAGAGAATTAAATCTTGCACAAGTTGTGATCTTCACAGAATAAGAAAACAAGTTGTCATAGATCCAAACTTTAACAACAAATCCCTTATGCTTATTGGCGAATATCCTGATAGAGAAGAGGATTTTTCAGGAGAGCCTTTTTCAGGAGCAATAAAAGAAACTCTTCAAAAAATGCTTCTCAGTATTGGCCTTAAAAAGGAGGACTTCTATTGTTCCCTTGTTGTCAAATGCAAACCTCCAGCAGGTAGACTTCCCGAAGATGAAGAAATAACTACCTGCAAGAATTACATCTTTCAAGAAATAAAGGTTTTAAAGCCAAAACTAATCCTTGCTCTTGGCAATCTTCCTGTAAAGATCTTTTATGATGAACCTTTAAGTCTATCCTCTGTCAGAGGAAGTCCCTTTAGATATCGTAATTCTATGATAATCTTTACTTATCATCCAAATTATATGTTAAAGAATCCTGCTGTAAAAAGGGCAATTTGGGAAGATTTAAAGACCTTTAAGAGGCTCTATGAGGAAATATTCGGTTAAAGCCTGTTCATACTATTTTCAGTTGTTCCTCATTGTTTTATTAATCCTCATTGTCTTTCTCAGAGATGGCTTGGGGCAGGGTAAGACTATTTATCATCTCCGAATTGATTCTGCAATCACTCCAGTTACTGCAAATTTTCTAATCTACGGTTTGAACTATGCTAAAGAGCGTGGAGGATCTGTTCTGATTGTTGAACTTGACACACCTGGAGGGCTTGTTGAATCAACAAGAGAAATCGTTAAAGAAATACTACAAAGTGAAATTCCAGTTATTGTATATGTAAGTCCATCTGGTGCAAGGGCAGCTTCAGCTGGGCTTTTTATAGTTCTTGCAAGCCATGTTGCGGTTATGGCACCTTCAACCCACATTGGCGCAGCTCATCCAGTTGAGCTCACCGGCAAGGCTGATCCCAAGATGATGGAAAAAGTGGCAAATGACCTCTCTGCTTGGGCAAAAAATCTTGCAGAAACACGTGGAAGAAATGCTACCTTTGCCAAGGAGGCAGTCCTAGAAAGCAAAAGTATCACTGAAAAAGAAGCTCTCGAAATGAAAGTTATTGATTTCATTGCCAATGATTTAACAGAACTAATTGATAAACTAGAGGGAAAGACTATCAAAATTAAGGACAGAGAAATCACTCTCGCTCTTAGAGGAGGAAAGGTAGAGAGGATTGAAGAAGATCTCAAGACTAAGTTTTTGAAGGTTTTGGCTAATCCTAATCTTGTATATTTTCTCCTGATGCTTGGACTTCTGGGCCTCTATTTTGAGCTTTCTCATCCTGGGGCAATCTTTCCAGGGGTATTTGGTGCTATATGTCTCATTCTTGCCTTCCTTGGCCTAAGCATAATTCCTATGAATTACGCAGGTCTTGCCCTTATTGTCCTAGCTGGTATCCTCTTTTTCCTTGAGACACAGATTGCTTCTCATGGTCTTTTAACACTTGGTGGTATCATCTCTCTCTTACTGGGATCTTTAATTCTCTTTGGTCATAATCCACCTGCCCTTAGAGTTTATCAACCATTTCTAATAACTGTAGTTCTTACCTTTGCTGGCCTCTTTGGTGGAATAACCTACTTAGCTGTTAAAAGCATCAGGAAAAAACCAGTTTCTGGATCTGAAGGACTTATCGGAAAAGAAGGAAAGGCAGTGACTGCAATTTCGCCCTCTGGAGGAAAGGTCTTCGTTGAGGGAGAAATTTGGCAGGCCTATTCAGATGAATATATTCCTGAAAACTCAAGAGTTAAGGTTACGGAAAAAAAAGGCTTTACCTTAAAAGTAATTAAGGCCTCATAAAGGATATCTTAATCTCTCTCAAGGACATGACGCTCAGGCACCACACAGAGAAATTCCCCGGTAAAGACTGTTTCATCGCCTCTTTTAACCTCAACTTCGACCTTTCTCTTTTTACCCTCTTTTTCTTTAACCTTTGCATAGGCAATGATCTCATCACCTAAGACAACAGGCTTTAAAAACTTAACATCTGCCTTTGCAAGCACAACTGTCTCCTCGTTAACTGCAAGCATTGCAGAATAATCTGCAAGGCTAAATATAAACCCTCCATGAATTAAGCCCTTCTCATCTGCAACCATCCTTTCATCGGTCCTCAGCTTAACTACAGACCTATCTTCAGAGACTTCAACAGGCACCCCACTCAAACTTTGATCAATCTTCCTATGAGTTCTTATTTCCATCAATCCCTCCCCTGGAAGGTCTTCTATTGAACCTTATCAAGACAAAATTCAATATAAAGAGGATGCTCTCCCACCTTAAATCTAAAAGCTACCCTAGGACTTTTGCAAAGAGAGTGGAGCTTGAGCTCTCTCCCTGTGATCATACTAGGGACTGAGGCCCTGAGTGTAGCCCCAAAATTTTCAAAACGTCTCCTGAAGGCGCCACAAATCATATTTGCAACCTCTCCTGCCATATCTAAGGCCTCTTGATTTAGCTCTTGTGGAGCGTCGCCAAGCAAAGTCTCCATGAGCTTAAAGAGTAGATCTCGATTGAGGGATACTACAAAGGCTCCCTGGAGCCTGTCTCCTGTTAGTCCGATAATTGAATTTATCTCACCTAAGACAGAATCCTCCTTTCTAGCCTCTGTCCCAAGGAGCTCCGGCCGAACACCTAAATAGGTATTCATAACTTCATCAACAGCCTCCTTTACTGCAACCGCAATGGTGTTTCCCATTACAGTCCTCCCTCCCTAAGCTTGTTCCATTTGGAATGTCGATAGATCTCTATTTAAATGTTCACTCAAAATAACGAGAATCTGCTCAACAATTGATTCTAAAGATTGATCTCCCTTTATTTCCACGATAACATCTGCAAAGGCCTTGTAAAGAGGTTCCCTCTCTGCATATACTTTTTCAATTTCACTTATAGGATCAAAATTAGTTAAAGAGGGTCTCTGAGATACAGTCTTTGGGTCATTTAAAAGTCGAGTCTTTATTGTATCGAGATCAGGCTTTAGCCAGATAATCACACTATTCTTTTTAAGGGAATTCATTTGCTCAGTGTGGAGAACTGCACCTCCACCCAACGCACAAACTACCCTCTCAAGTCTACCTATCTCCTCAAGAAACAATCGCTCAATAGCTCTAAAATAATCCCATCCCCTTTCTCTGACAATCTCAGAAATACTTTTTTTCTCCTTTCTCTCTATTTCCTCATCAAGATCAAAGAACTTCCAATCTAACCTTTTTGCAAGAGCTTTTCCTACAGTGCTCTTTCCTGACCCTCTAAATCCAGTAAGCAATATCTTATTCATACAGACGATCAAATATCTGCCAAAATTCAGGAAAGGACTTAGCTACACAATTGGGATTCTCAATATCTATTGGTCCAGCTTTTAAACCAAGTATAGCAAAGGCCATAGCAATACGGTGATCATCATAGGTATTAATCACTGACGGACGAAATTGAGTAGCTCCCCGAATCTTCAGACCATCAGGAAGTTCCTCCACTTCCACTCCTAATTTTTCTAGTTCGTTTGCCATCGCACGTATCCTATCAGTTTCTTTATATCTCAAATGAGGAGCTCCATAGAGGACTGTCTCTCCTTCCGCTACAGCACCAAGGATGGCCATCGTAGGAAAAAGGTCTGGACAGTCTCTCAAACAAAACTTTCCTCCCTGAGGTCTTCCCATGAAACTCACCCTAACACCAATAGGATGTATAGCCTCAATCTCTGCCCCCATCTCCTTCAAAAACTCAAGAAACGCATTGTCTGCCTGTTTTGTCTGATAGTCATAGTTAGAGATGACAATACTTCCCCTTCCTAAAACAAGTGGAATAGCAAGAAAATAACTTGCACTTGATGCATCCGCAGGCACTTCATAAAAGGTCCCTTTATATTTCCCAGGATAGACTTGAAATCTATTTTCCCCAACCTCAACATCTCCTCCAAATTTCTTCATAACCTCAATGGTCATCTCTACATAACTTTTGGAGAGAAGGTCCCCTTCAATTTCAATAGTCAGTCCTTCTGGAAGATAGAGGCCTATGAGGAGTAGGGCTGATATATACTGACTACTCACATTTCCTGGAAGCTCTATCTTTTCACTCCTAAGCTTAGAAGAGTAGACCTTGACAGGTAATGCTCCTTCCCTTTGTAAGCATTCAATCTTGGCTGAGAGCCTTCGAAGAGCTGAAATTAACTCTCCAATTGGTCTCTCGTGGAGACGATCCTTCCCATAAATTTCTACAAAACTACCTTCTCCAAGACAGGAATAGGCAAGAAAAAATCGGACCCCAGTTCCGTTGTTCCCCATATATACCCGATCGCCCTTAAGAACAGGTCTTCCATTTAAACCACTAATTTTATATACTTCCCCTTCCTCAAAAATTTTGACTCCAGTTGCCTTAAGGGCATCTCTGAGAAGTAGAGGATCCTCGCTTTGAAGTGGATTCTTTATAAATGAATCTCCCTCTGCAAGCGAGGCACAAAGTAGGGCTCGCTGAGTTAGACTTTTCGAGGGCGGTAATTTCAATGTATATTCCGAAAAATTCTTAAGAGGCTGTATTGATTTTGTCTCCAAGGTCAAATCCCTTTTCTAAATGTTTGACTTCATTATAAATAACCTTCTCCATTATCTCAAGAGGTGGCTCATTTCCTGTAAAGAGCCTAAACTGTTCTGCACCCTGATAGAGTAGCATTCTCAAGCCATCTATAGTCTCAAGACCTGCCTCCTCAGCAAGGCTTAAAAATTTAGTCTTAAGAGGCACATAAACTATATCCATTGCTAGTCTGAATCGTGAGATAACATCTTTTTCAACAGGACTTCTCCACTCTTTAAGTCCAACACTAGTTGCCTGAATGAGAATATCACCTTCTGCCTTGGAAACTTCACTCCATGGTTTGGCAGTGATCTTAAATTGATCAGCAAGGGCCTTTGCTCTCTCAAATGTTCTGTTAAAGACGACTATTTCCTCTACCCCTAGGTTTTTCAGAGCAAAAATTATAGCCCTTGTTGCCCCTCCAGCTCCAAGGATCACCACCCTCTTTCCAAAAAGTTCAATACCCTTTTCTTCTAAAGCTCTTTTGACTCCCAACCAGTCGGTATTAGTTCCCCAAAGCCATCCTTCCCTGTTTATAATGGTGTTTACTGCCCCAATCTCCTCGACAATAGGATCTACTTCATCAAGGTATTTCACAACCTCCTCTTTGTGAGGTATGGTTACAGATACTCCAGAGATATTTAAAGCCTTCAATCCCTCAATTGCTTTTGCTAACTCATTGGAATCAACTCTAAAGGCCCCATAGACCGCTTTGATACCAAGTGTTTGAAAGGCAGAATTGTGCATTACAGGTGAAAGAGTATGAGAAACAGGATCTCCAATTATTCCGAAAACTTTATACATTTCTTAAGACCTCGTATATCCTTTTAGCTTCTGAGATGGTCATTTGTCCTGGGGCAACAGCATCTCCCTCACTTGCAACCACATAAGTAAAGGGAGAGCCAAGAAGTAAATTTAAAACTCGTGACACCTTTGCCCTCTCCCCCATTCCAAAGGCAATAACTTCAAGCCCCAACTCTTTGCCAAACGGTATACACAAAAGAACCCTAAGGGACTCAGAAAGGTTCTTTGCATAGGTTGCAATTTTAACCCTCTTTATTCCTTCAAGGCTAAGCCTTTTTAAAAACTTCTTCAAACTTGCCGTGGAAGGAGTTACATCAAAGTTGTGATAGGAAATTAGGGTCTTTTCAGGAAAAAATTTACTCTTCAGAATGGATGACCTTACCGCTCCCAGAGCTCTCCACTCAAAGTCAATAAGATATGCCCCCAGCTTAACACATAGCTCAAGAACCTCCAAACGCTTTACTGGAGAGACCTTCTTCTTACCACCCTCTCGATAATCTCTATAGGTGCATATGATCCTACATGGAAGAGAAAATAGCTCTTTTAACCTTGACTCCTCAATTGGGTCTTCAAGATAATCAAGCCTAACTTCAAAAAGGTCTGTATGGACTAATTCAGACCTTATACGCTCTATTATCCGCTCCCAAGAGGGTTCAGCTATAACAAGACAAAACATCTATTCTTAAAATACTATTAAAGCTGAAAAGTAGAAAGATAATTATATATCAATTGATCATAATTACTTGTAAGTTTAAATACTTTTTTTGCAAGTTCAAAGCGAGTCTGCAAGGTAGTATTTCCATTGGCCTTTATCTCTTCAAGAACTTTGTGATAATCTACTGGATCTGTTACAACTGTAACATATTTGAAATTTTTGGCGCTTGCTCTAAGAAGGGTTGGACCTCCTATATCAATATTCTCAATTGCAGTATCTAAATCTGCTCCTCTCTCAACAGCCTTATCAAAAGCATAGAGATTAACCACGATAAGATCGATTGGTTTGATACCCATTTTTTCAATAGTCTTTCTATGTTCCTCGTTATCTCTTTTGAAAAGAATTGCTCCATGTATAAAAGGATGGAGTGTCTTTACTCTTCCATCTAAGATTTCTGGAAATCCAGTGACCTCTGAAATGTCTATTACCTTGACTCCACCTTCTTTGAGGGTTCTAGCGGTTCCACCAGTTGAGATGATCTCTATGCCAAGATTAGATAGTTCTCGAGCAAATTCTACGATCCCTGTCTTATCGGTAACACTAATGAGTGCCCGCTCGATTCTTGTCATGCCTCACCTCCTTCTTTTTTGGTCCTATGCAAGCCCTATTTCTTCATCAGTTAAATAACAGGCAGGATCAGGGGCCCAGACATCTCCGTAGTAGGCCTCTGCTCTGACCCGAAAATTCCCACCACAGACCTCAAGAAATCTACACTTTGCACACCTACCCTTAACATGTCTTTTCTTTTCCTTTAATTTTGCCATCAGAGGATCCGATGTATCTGTCCAAATTACACTAAAAGGTCTTTCCCTAACATTTCCAAAACTATAGTGTCGCCAAAACTGATCCGCATGAACAGATCCATCCCAAGATACACAACCTATACCAACTCCAGAACTATTACCACCGTTCATAAGAAGAAGTTGATACACATCTTCAGCTCTGGGATTTCCCTCTCGCTTCATTCTCAAGTATAGATAGGGACCATCCGCATGATTATCAACTGTAAGAACTTCAACTTTGTGTCCCTTATCATGAAGCTCCTTTGTCCGATCAATTATATAGTCTACCCATCTTCTTGTCTCTTCATGAGATAAGTCCTGCTCTATTAAATTACTCCCTCGCCCAGCATAAACAAGATGATAAAAACAGATCCTCGGAATTCTTGCTTCCTCAACAAAATCGAAAATCTTAGGTATCTCCTCAGCATTAAACTTGTTAATCGTAAACCTCAGTCCAACCTTTAGCCCCTCTCTCTGACAGTTTTCTATTGCTCTTACGACTTTTTCGAAACAACCTTTGGATACTCTAAATCTGTCATGAACCTCTCCAACCCCATCCAGACTTATACCAACATAGGATAGACCAAGTTTCTTCAACTCCTTGGCAAGCCATTCATCAATAAGAGTCCCATTTGTAGATAACACTGCTCTCAACCCAAGACTCACTGCCCGATGAATCAAGTCAAGAATATCACTTCTCACAAGTGGTTCCCCACCAGAAAAGAGCACAACAGGACAACCAAATTGGGCAAGATCTTCAAGAAGTCTATATCCTTCCTCAGTAGTCAATTCGTTTTCAGCAGGGCGATTATCAGCAGATGCATAACAGTGAATACATCTCAGATTACAAGCCCTCGTAACATTCCAAACTACTACTGGCTTCTTGTCTATAGAAAATTGAAGAAGATGTGAAGGCAAATCCTTTGCACGTCTACCATATCTCAAAGGATCTGATGGTTCCACCGTACCACAGTAGAGTTTAGATATGCCAATCATATAAAATCTAGACCTCCTATTTTCTAATTAACTCCTTTAAAGCCTTTAAAAATTCTTCCTCAGTAAAGGGATAGTATAACACATAGTCTGCTCCGCTATCTCTTGCCTTGATTTCCTCTTCTGGATATTTGCATTTACAAATAGCAAGAATGGGTATATCGGCAGTCTTAGGATTGGACTTAAGAAGTAGGGTCACTGCAAAACCATCAAGAAGAGGTAGATCCTTTTCAAGAATTATCAGAGAAGGACTACACTTCTTAGCCTTTTCGAGAAGCTCTTCCCCGCTCTCTACATGTTGATATTTGAGTTTTTTTGCTTCAAGAATGTCCTTGATCTTCTCATATATACTCTCAGAGAGCGATAGAAGAATCATTTTCTCAGGATCTAAGCAATTCCTCTAAATAGGCATCGGGATCCTTAAAAGCCTTTTTGGTAATGTAAAACTTCGTTCTCTTTCCTGAATCTCTTAAAATAGCGAAGGTATATTCCAACCTTGAAAGAGCCCTCTCACAGAAGGAAAATACACCCTGATCTTTCTTAATAACCTCTTCTAAAATATGATCAATTGCATCCTCAGTAAACACAGCCTGAATCTGATTTCTCCTTGAAAAGGTGCTTTCATAGGCCCTTATTTGTCGATAGACATTACTTAACTCTTCGAGAGCCTGAGTAAATTCCATATCTTCACTCTTATAGAGTTCAAAGAGAAGGGAAAGTCTTTTAGGAGTTAGTTCAAAACCTTTATCCTTATAGATGCTCTCCTTACTCTTTAAATACTCAGTCATTCGTTCTTTTTCTTCAGCGAGGGCCCTTCTATAGGATTCCTGGAAGTATTCGCAGTTTTCACTTGCTAAGAGTGCTCTCAGATATTCCTCTGGATTCTCTATTAATTCCTTTGTTACCCCTAGGGCTCGTATTGGGTGAGATGGAAGGGTCCTTTCAAAGGGAATAAGGGCTCGTTCTAAAACCCTTGTAAGGGCACGAGCACCCGTTCCTTCTAAGAAAGCTCTCCTTGAAATCTCTTCAAGGGCATCATTAGTAAAGGCAAGATCTATGCCATAAACCTTAAAGTCTCTCTTTTTGTTCAGGATTATGGAACTATTTGGATTTGCAAGAATTTCATAGAGATCTCTAACTGTTAAAGGATCAAAGACCGCAATTACGGGAAAACGCCCAACAAACTCCCTCTCAAAACCATAATTAACAAGGTCTTCAGGGGTTACAAATTTGAGATAATTAATCCTCTGATCTTCTCTCCCTTCAATCTCTGATAAAAATCCAAGCTTCTGTTTCTTTAGCCTCTTCTTGATTATCTCTTCTAATCCCTGAAAGGCCCCACTTACAACAAAAAGGATGTATTTGGTATTAATAGTTAGTTTTCTTTTCTTGTTTTTAGCATCCTCTGGATAGTCTAATAGTTGCCACCCTTCTTGAGGATTGCGAATTTCAACTTCTGTCTCTTCTAAGGGTTTTAAGAGAGCTCTCTGAACACCTGTCCTTGAAACATCTGGACCAATAATATCTCCTGAAGAGGCAATCTTATCAATTTCATCAAGAAAGATGATACCAAATCTTGCCCGCTCAAGATCTCCATCAGCTTCCCAATAGAGATCTCTAACTAGGTCTTCAACATCCCCTCCAACATAACCAGTCTCACTGAATTTCGTGGCATCACCTTTAACAAAGGGAACTCCCAATCTCTTCGCTATCAATTTTATACAATAGGTTTTTCCAACACCTGTTGGACCGATAATAATAATGTTATTTTTGACAAAACCCACCACATCCTGATTTGACTCTTTCATGAGCATATTTTTTGCACGATGAAAATGGGTACAAATCTTGGTGCAAATTATGCCCTTTGCTTCCTCCTGACCAACAAGATAATCGTCAAGATAGGCTTCAAGCTCCTTTGGTTTTAAATTGAAATTCAAAAGAAAATTACTCTGCCTCTGAGTAAGATTTATTCGTTCAACCTTTGGTTTTCCAGCCTTATACATAACTTAAGTTTTCAATATAAGCCCATTTCTATAAAAGTAAAGAGATCCTCACACTACAATATCTCCTCTGGATCAATGTCAATCTCTAATCTCACACCAACAAGTCTCATCTCTCTCAAATACCCGAGAACTTCAATCAGATCCCTTGCTCTATTAGCTTTTAGTAAAATGTGCCATCTATGTAGGCCCCTTAGCTTTCTCAAGGGGGCTGGAGAAGGTCCTAAGACTTCAATTTTCGAATCTCCCTTTCTTTTCTCTTCAAGTAAATTTTTAATCCTTAGGGCTTCATTCATAACTTTTTCTTCCTTCACTCCTTCTAATCGCACAACCGCTAGTCTCTTAAAGGGAGGAAAACCATATTTCCTTCTCCGAGAGATCTCTTCTTGAAAAAATTTTTCATAATCCTGCTCTAAGGCAAGCTTTATTACATAATGGTCAGGAAAAGCTGTTTGGATTATCACCTTTCCTTGTTCATCCTTTCGTCCAGCTCTTCCCTCTGCCTGAAGTAAAAGCTGAAAAGTTCTCTCCTCAGCCTTGTAATGTGGGACAAAGAGACCCTCTTCTGCCCTTAAGATTACAACCAATTTGACCTGAGGGAAGTTGTGCCCATGAACTCCCATTTGAGTTCCCACAATTATCTTTGGATAAGGGCTGTAAATTTCTCTAAGAATCTCATCAAGTCGCTTTTGTGATGATACAATATCTCTATCTAATCTTACTACCTTTGCTAAAGGAAAAAGTCTACCCAGTTCCTCCTCCAACCTTTCAGTTCCGAAACGGAGAAATTTTGCCCTACTACCTCCACAGTGAGGACAAAGCGTGTGTATCCCAATTTGAAAATTACAGTAATGACAGAGTAGGGCCCCTTCTGACTTATGATAATTAAGAGGAATATCACAATTAGGACAGCTCCAAACGTAACCACAATCCTCGCACCTTACAATTGGGGCATAGCCTCGTCTATTTAGATACACAAAGACCGATTTTCCACTTTGCAAGGTCCTATCAATCTCCTCAAGAACTTCCCTCTCAAAAAAAACATAGCTCCTTTGAGGAATAAGCTTAACCTCTGGTAAAGCTACAAAGGGCCTCTCTTTGAGGATGTGAAGGCGATATTTACTTGTCCTCGCAAAGTAAAAACTCTTGACACTGGGTGTTGCTGATCCAAGAAGAACTAGGGTCTTCTCAAAATATCCTCTTATAACCGCAACATCCCTTGCATTATATTTACAAGCAAGATTTTCTTCCTTATAAGAGGGATCATGCTCCTCATCTACAATAATAGCCCCAAGGTTTTCAATTGGTGCAAAGACCGCAGATCTTGTCCCTACAACTATATTAGCTCTTCCCTCAAGGAGCTTCATCCATTCAGATACTCTCTGCCCAGGACTTAGAGCACTATGTAGGACAGCAACACCCTCTCGGAAATGTTCAAAAAGAAGTCGTTCAACATAGTGAGTCAACGCAATCTCAGGAAGTAAAAAGAGAACCCTTTTACCTCTTTTAATTACCTCCTTTATCAACTCGAGATATATGAGAGACTTACCAGAACCTGTAACTCCATATAATAGATGGACCTCAGCTCTATCAGTATCTAAACTGCCTACTAGATCCTCAAAAATTGCTCTCTGACTGGGGGTAAGTTCATAGTCCCTCAAGGGGTCACATGCTAAGGTCACTCTTCTCACTTTTGGCAGTTCAATCTTTTCAAGAAGGCCAGTTCTAATGAGCTTTCGCAAGGCATTAGCACCAAGTCTCTCTCTCAGCGTCCTTGCAGGAACCTCCACTGCCTCCTGAAAAATCTCCAAAAGTTCTGGATACCTGTCTTTTTCAGGAATCTCCTTTAAGCGATAAAAAACCTCCTTAGGAACACCTACTCTTGGTATAATAGTTCTAATTTCAACAAATCCTCTCCTTTGAAGTCTTTTGAGGTCCCTCAACTTCAAACCTGTTCTCTTAAGAAATGTTCCAACAGCCATTCCTTCCTTTATATGCTCGAGCTGAGAGCTTGAGAGGATCTCTCCGAGATTTCTTTTGCCCTCCTCAGTGAAGTAGACCTTCCTTTCAGGAAGTTTTAAAAGACCTGCAGGAAGAGCAGTTCTCAACACAACACCTAAAGGAGAAAGATAGTAATTAGAGACCCATTCAAGAAGAGGGAAGAGTCTCTTTGGATATATGGACATAGAATCCAAGACATCTTCTATTTTTTTGTAATCAATTTCAGGACTTAAATCTTCAGCTCTGACTTCTTTACAGTCCCAAACTAGCCCTACAAGAATTTGTTTTCCAAAGGGGACAATTACTCTAATTCCTGGTGAGACATATTCATCACTGAGATAATGAAAGGTCTTGTCAAGAGGGAGGGGAAGAACAACCTCAAGAAGAAACATTAAAGAGTACGACAAAGCTCACGAAGAACTTCCCTCAGTTGAGGATCCTTCATAGCATAGTGCAAAACCGCTTCAAAAAACCCCTTGGGATTTCCTGTATCAAGACGTTTTCCTTGAAAACAGTAGCCATAGATAGGATAGCCCGCATCTATCATAAGTTGGATGGCATCCGTAAGTTGATACTCTCCAAAGGTCTTTGGAATCCTTTTTAGATAATCAAAGATAACTGGTTGAAAGATGTATCTACCGATAATTGCCAGATTAGAGGGAGCTTCTTCAGGAGAGGGTTTTTCCACAACTCTCCTAATTCTAAAAATACCCTCATCCACAAGCTCTCCCTCAACAATACCGTATTTTGATACATCTTCAGGAGCTACCTTTTCTAAAGCAATAACACTTGGAGGGGGGCTTTTTGTCTCGAGTTTGAGATGGACTTCAATCATCTGCTTAAGACAAGGGGGATCAGCATCCACAAGATCATCACCCAGCACCACTGCAAAAGGCTCATCACCTACGAGTCTCTCTGCCATCAAAACCGCATGCCCGAGTCCTTGTGGAACTTTCTGCCTTATTGAGCTCAAATACTTTATCTTTTCTTCTATCTCTTCAATTAACTGCAAAAGCTTTTCCTTTTTTCTTTCTGCAAGAAATTGCTTTAGCCCAAGATCCACATCAAAATAATCAAGAATTGCCTCTTTTCCGTAGGATATGACAAAAATTAAACTATCAAAGCCAGACTCTATAACCTCATTAACTACATATTCTATGACAGGGCGATTAAGAATAGGGAGGAGCTCCTTAGGCACAACTTTGGTGATGGGTAGCATCCTTGTCCCAAAACCTGCAACCGGCAATACCGCTTTTCTAATCACAAAAGCACCTCCTTTAGTTTTTCAAAGGCAGACCTATAGGGATCATAGAGTCTTTTCCAGTAAATTTGAGCCCGAGAATAGATACGCTCAAATTCCCCCAAATCCTTTGGATTTATCACGAGATTAGCAGAGTAGATAAAAGCCCCCTTGGGATCAAGGGTGTGCAATTTTGGTGAGATCATGATAAAAAAAATCTCTCTCCTTTTCTCTATAGGGATTTTTTCTAAAATCTGTTTGGCCTCTGCCATTCTTTGAGTATCCTCAGTTCCGACAATAAGATTTTTAACATCTCCGTAGTTTATCCAAGCAAGAATCTCCGAAAGCTGAGTAATGGTTCTCCATTCAGTATCTTTCAGAAAAAAGTCCCTCAATTTATCAGTAGACATACCTAACTCCCAATAGCAGATCGTAACCTGCCTATCGAGGAGAAGATTTTCCAGATCTAAACTCATTTAACACCCTTACCTTCAATCTCAAGCACGGTAGTTATTTCCTCTCGACCTTTTTGTTTTTTAATGAGTTCTATCTGTCTTCCAACAATATCTTTGCGCAGGGCATGATAATAAGCGGTTTCCTCATCAATGATACCGTCTTTGAAAAGCTGTATGAGTTGTTGATCAAAAGTCTGCATACCAAAGGGCCCTCCCTGGGACATAACATCATAGAAGGTCTTTCCTTCGCTTTCTCCAGTGAGAATGATCTCTCTTGCCCTGATGTTGTTGTATAGAATATCAAAAATGGCAACTCTGCCACCATCTAATCTTGGAAGGAGTTTTTGACCAATTACCCATCTTAGAGCTGAAGCAAGTCTCTGCCTTATCTGCGTCTCCTCTTCTTTGCTATAAAAACCAATAATTCTGTTTATAGTTTGACCAGCTCCTATGGTATGGAGCGTTGAAAACACAAGATGTCCTGTTTCTGCTGCATTTAGGGCAATATCCATGGTTTCTCTGTCTCTTATCTCACCAACAAGGATGACATGAGGTGCTTCTCTCAGAGCTGCTCTTAAACCCTCAGCGAAAGTGGAAAAATCGGTCCCTAGTTCTCTTTGGTTTATGGTTGCTTTAATGGGCTTGTGTAAGTATTCTACAGGATCTTCAAGAGTGAGGATGTGGACTGGTTCACTCTTGTTGATCTCATGCAGGATAGCAGAAAGGGTCGTTGTTTTCCCCTGCCCGGTTGCACCAGTCACAAGCACTATTCCATGTTTCTCCTTGGCAATCTTGTAAAAAACCTGAGGCAATTTTAGCTCTTCTATACTCCTGACTTTACTTTCAAGTTTTCTCATTACTATGTTTAATGTCCTCTGCCTGCGGAAGATGTTTACCCTAAAACGGGTATCGTCATCTAAATAGAAGGAAAGATCAGTATATCCATCCTTCAAAAGTTTACCGTAAAGATGGGGTCTATCCCTCAACATTAGGAAGGCAATCTCTTCAACCTGAAAGGGACTCAACCTCTCTACAGGATATTCTGGGAGATAGACTGACTTCATTTTCCCGTGAACCATGAGCTGAAAAGGATAACCTGATAGAATAAATATATCAGAAATTCCAGACTCAAGAAAGGCCAATTTTCCGATAAGGTCCTTTAGTTCAACCTCTGTCAGCATTTATTGGCCAGGAATTTCTGTAAAATCAACGATTTCTCGATTTTGGACAAAGGGTAGAAATCTTGATTTATCAACTGCCTTTATAAAGGCCTCCTCAGGACTAATTATGCCTCGACTGAGGTAGTCCATAATACAATCATCAAGGCTCATCATGCCATATTTTTTCCCAGTCTGAATCATAGAGGGAATTTGATGGACTTTTCCTTCTCTAATAAGATTACGCACAGCTGGAGTAGCAATAAGAATTTCTAGAGCAACTATTCTTCCAGGCCTGTCTATTCTTTTAAACATAGTTTGAGAGATAACTGCTCTTAGAGCCTCTGAAAGAGTGGCTCTAATTTGGGCCTGCTCTTCTGGAGGAAAGACATCTATGATTCTGTTTATGGTCTGAGCTGCAGAAATCGTATGAAGGGTTGACAAAACCAAATGACCTGTAAGGGTTGCCTCAAGGGCAAGCATTATGGTTTCTCTGTCCCTCATCTCTCCAACAAGTATGATATCAGGATCCTCTCTTAAGGCTGCACGAAGAGCATTAGCAAAGGATTTGGTATGGGTCCCAACTTCACGCTGATTTATCAGACAATTCTTTGGTTCATGAATAAATTCAATAGGGTCCTCTATGGTAATTATGTGGTCATAACGCATACGATTAGCATAGTCAATGATTGCTGCAAGGGTGGTAGATTTTCCAGAACCAGTAGGACCTGTTACAAGGACAAGTCCCTTAGGAAGTAGGGCAAGCTTATTCAAAACTAGAGGAAGTCCTAACTCCTCAATAGTTTTGACTCTAGTAGGAATAATCCTAAAGGCTGCAGCAATGCCTTTTCTCTCTTTATAGTAATTTGCCCTAAAGCGAGCAAGCCCTGGAATCTCAAGCCCAAAATCTACCTCCCCCTCTTCCTCAAACCTCTTTATAACCTCCTCTGGAGCAATCTCGTATAACATCTCCCTTAGTTCGTCCTCTTCAAGAGCCTTATACTTAACTCTTTGAAGGTCTCCGTGAAGTCTTATCAAGGGAGGATTGCCAACCGATAGATGAAGATCGGATGCACCTGTTTCAACAACAAGTTTGAAAAAAGGGTCAAGTTTTGCCATCTCCTAACCGCTAACTTTAGTTAAAAAATTCCAAATGTCAATAGAATACCCTTGACCGATAAAAAAGCCATATTATCGTTCTCAACATGAGTCAATACTCAGCAATTCCCTTTTATCGTACTAAAATCACCTCGCCTCTTAAAAAATTCAGAGTTGTATATCGAGAAAGTGACCTTCTAATCCTTGCCAAGGAAGATTTAAGTAAAGAAGCCCTGGAGATCTTAAGAAACATAAGAGCTCCTCTTGAGCGGTATATCCAAAAAAATCCTCTCTTCCTCAAAAGTCTTATACCTCTTCCTGAGGATGATTCTGCTCCCCCAATTGTGCAAACTATGCTCAAGGCCTCCCAAACCGCAGGTGTTGGGCCAATGGCTTCAGTTGCAGGAGCTATTGCACAAGCGGTAGGAGTGGAATTAATTAAAACTGGGCTCACTGAAGAAATCGTTGTTGAAAATGGAGGTGATATTTTTCTTGCACTCAAAAAAGAAGCAAAAGTGGCCCTCTACGCAGGAGAGTCTCCTTTTTCTGGAAAGATTGCCTTAGTCATACCAAGTAGCCTTCAGCCCTGCGGTGTTTGCACAAGCTCAGGGAAAATTGGTCATAGCTTAAGTTTTGGAAAGGCAGATGCTGTAACTGTTGTTCACAAAGAGACCGCAACCGCAGATGCCTTAGCAACTGCCTTTGGAAATCTCCTTAAAAAGGAAAGAGACTTCAACAAGATCGTAGAAATTTCAAAAAAAATAGGGGATCTCCATGGAGTCTTTGCCATTCTTGGAGATAAATTATTCATCCAAACAAAAAATATAAAAATTGAAAGTCTTTAAAACAGCTTAAAATTCTTGCAGAAGACTGTCAATTAGTTTATATTACATTTTGGAAACTACATTAGAAAAATTGTCACAATTTGGGATATGCTTGAAAAATTCTATATCATTGCAGGTCCCTGTGTTCTTGAGAGTCCTGAAATAGCCTATAAAATTGGAGAAACTCTTAAGGACCTCTGCCACAAATTTGGCTTCCATTACATTTTTAAAGCATCCTTTGATAAAGCTAATCGCACCTCTCTCTACTCCTATAGAGGCCCTGGTCTTGAAAAGGGGCTTGAGATCCTTGCTAAGCTTAAAAGTGACCTAGAAATCCCCATTACTACTGATGTTCATGAGACCTGGCAGGTTGAAAAAGTAGCAGAAGTAGTGGATGTAATTCAGATACCAGCTTTTCTCTGCAGACAGACTGACCTAATTCTCTCTGCAGGACGGACAGGAAAAATTGTCAACGTAAAGAAGGGGCAATTTCTCTCTCCCTGGGATACTAAATATATTGTAGAAAAAGCAAGAGCTGGTGGTGCCAAAGAGGTCTGGCTTACAGAGAGGGGCACAACCTTTGGTTACCGCAACTTGGTTGTGGATTTTAGAAGCCTTCCAATCATGAAACGATTTGCAGACAAAGTAATATTTGATACCACCCACAGTGTTCAGCTTCCTGGAGGTGGTGAGGGTAAATCAGAGGGAGAGCGTCATTTTATACCCTATCTTACTAGAGCTTCAGTAGCAGTTGGGGTAGATGGATTATTTATGGAGGTCCATCCAGAACCAGATAAGGCCCTTTGTGATGGGCCAAATTCCCTGCCCCTTGCAGAGATACCAAAAATCCTATCACAGGTAAGAAAATTAATTGATGCTCTAAGAGATGTGGGAATTTCCACCTGATGTATTAGAGCGGGCAAAACCAATTCGCCTCCTTCTTTTAGATGTAGATGGGGTACTCACTGATGGTGGAATTATTCTCACAGGAGAAGGTGAGGAAATTAAAGTCTTCTCAGTCGTTGATGGAATGGGAATTAAGCTTCTTCAGAGAGCAGGAGTAGAGGTTGGTATCCTTTCTGGAAGGTTTTCACCTGTTGTAAAACACAGAGCCATGGAATTAGATATTGAACTCGTATATCAAGGAGAGCTTGCGAAAGTGCCAGCCTTTGAAAAGATTCTTAGAGAAAAAAATCTCAAACCCCAGGAAGTGGCCTATGCTGGAGATGACCTTCTTGATATTCCTATTCTGAAGAGGGTGGGGCTTGCAATTGGTGTCCCTAATGCTATGCCCCCAGTAAATAAATACGTCCATTATGTAACCAAACGGGAAGGTGGTAAAGGAGCTGTAAGAGAAATTTGCGAACTAATTCTTCATGGAAAAGGCCTATGGCATTCAATCTTAGACTACTACCTATCCCTTTAGTCTTAGTCCTTCTCACTATGAAAGGATTCTCCCAGGAGATTAGAGAAGTGCGAGCATACTCCATAATTTATCAACGATATCAAGGAGAAACTTTACAATGGAAGCTTGAAGCAAGAGAATTGCTAAAGAAGGAAGAGACTTTTTTCCACATAAAGGGCCTCTATTTGGAAAACCTATCAAAAGGACTGAGGATATTTGCTGATGAAGGTGTTTATTCGGGACAAGAAGATAGATTTATTCTCAGAGGAAAGGTAAAGCTTTATGCTGAAAGAGAGGGCGAAGTCTATTCAGAGGAACTCTTCTTTTATCCTAAAAAGGACCTTATTGAAATCCCTGGAAAGGTTCAAGTAAGAAAGGGGAATTTGGAAATAAAAGGAGAAGGACTTACCTATCACATTAATCAGGGAGAGCTTAAGATCCATCGCAGAGCTAAAGCCCAATTTAGGTTCCAATGAATCCCGAAGAGCTCAAAGGGCAATTAAAAAGACTTGAAAGATTTCAGAGCAAATCAAAGGGACACCGTCTTCGTGTAAAAGATCGCTTTCTTAATGAAGGACCTCATAGTTTTACAGACGAAGATCTTCTTGAGTTACTCCTCTTTTTTGGTATTCCAAGAAGAGACACAAGAGGCCTTGCAAGAGATCTACTTAAACGTTACCAAGGACGCTTAGATTTGATCCTTGATGCTCCAATTGAGGAGCTTCTCAAAATACCAGGTCTTGGTCTCAAATCCATTCTACCTCTGAAGGTTGTCCATGAAGTTGCTCGAAGATACCTCAAAAGTAAGAGCACTTCAGAGGTATTTTTGAACTCCCCTCATGAGGTATTCAACTATCTATTATATGAACTAAGGGGGAAAAAACGGGAAATATTTATGGTCATCTATCTTGCAAATAACAATCGGGTCCTAAGTATCGAGAAACTCTCAGAGGGGACGATCACTGAGACAGCAGTCTATCCACGAGAGATCTTTGCAAGAGCCCATAGTCTTGGTGCAAGTAAACTCGTCCTTGTTCATAATCATCCCTCTGGGCAGATCCATCCCTCAAAAGAAGACATAAAGATCACTAAAATCGTGGCCCTTGCAGGACTACTTCTCAACATGCGTGTAATTGATCACCTAATAATTGGTGAAGACAGGTACTATAGTTTTGCTGAAGAGGGACTTATGGAGCAAATTGAGAGGGAGATAAAGTGGGAGCTATGAAAATAGAGATTGCCAGGAAAGCAGGCTTCTGTATGGGAGTTCGAAGGGCTGTGAAACTCGTCTTAAAGGCTCTCAATGAAGGGAAAACTCCTCTCTACACTTACGGTCCTCTAATTCACAACCCTCAAACCTTGGAGTTACTTGAGAAACTTGGAGTAAGAGCTTTAAAAGGGATAGACGAAGAGGTCCCTAAAGGGACCTGCATTATTAGAGCCCATGGGGTGCCTCCTACAGAGAGAGAGACCTTAGAACAAAGGCACTCAATTATTGATGGCACCTGTCCAAGAGTCTTAAAAGTGCAGGCCTTAGCAAAAAGGGCAGTAGAACAAGGAAAAGAGGTTATAATCATTGGCGATAGGGATCATGCAGAGGTAAGGGGGATCCTGGGATATTGCAAAGGAAGGGGATATGTCGTCAGCTCTTTTGAAGACATCGAAAGACTTCCTGAACTTAAGAATTATGTAATCTTATCTCAAACCACTCAAGACGAAGAAATCTTTCAGGCCCTATCTGAAGAAATTCTTAGACGATATCCTGGAGGCGAGGTAATAAATACCATTTGTAATGCAACAGAGGTTAGACAGAGCGAAGTGAGAAGGCTTTGTCAGACCTGTGAAGCCATTGTGGTAATTGGAGGAAAATTTAGCGCTAACACCGCTCGTCTTGCATCGATTGCCAAAAACGAAGGTAGAAAAGTATACCTTATAGAGAAAGCTGAAGAACTACCACTTAAAGAACTAAAACAATTCTCAAAGATCGGTATTACTGCTGGTGCCTCAACTCCAAATTGGTTAATTAACGAAGTTGTGGACTATATAAAAAGAGCCTCTCAACCTACCTACCTTCTTCTAAAGGCCTTTCACTTACTCTCCTTTCATGAAGCCCTTGCCTTCTTACTTTTGGTCCTAAGTTTCATATTCCTTGCAAAAGAGATTCCTCAAGAGGCAATCTTTGCACTCTCCTCTTTTGTCTTTTCCTTTGTGCTCTTTAGAAAAAACTTAATAAACTACCTCCAGAAAGACACCTTTAAGACCTATTACCCTCTCAAGGAAAAAACTTTTGAACGGAGAGCAAACCTCCTTAAAGGGCTTATCCTTACTTCGTTTGCTGCTACAGTCATCGCTGGCTTTCTTTTCAAACCAAGGATCCTCTCCCTTGTTCTTGCAATCTCCCTCCTTGATATCTTTCTCTATAAAACCCCTCTCTTCTTTCTCAATGACCTCCTACTCCTTGGAGGAGTCCTATTCTACCTCTATCCTTTTTGGACAGATTATATGCTTCTCCTCTCACCCTTAGGATTCTCTCTTCTCTTCTGGCTACATCTCTATAAAGAGCTGACTTATCTTCAATCCGATGGATTTCTCCCAAAGAACTTCCTAATAATGACAATCTCTCTTGAAGAGAGAAACTGGTTCAAACTACTTCTTGCTCTTATTGCCCTTGTAGGAGTTTACATAGTTATTATTAGCCTTATTACGAAAAATATGCCTCTACTCCTTTACCTCCTTCTTGTACCAGTCCTTGCACTTTTAGTCTACATTCTGAGACTCAGACCTCTTGGCCAAATCCTCTACCTTGAAAGCCTCTATCTTCCGCCCTTTGTGCTTTTCCTCCTGTTGACCCTAATACTCAAATACTTGACCTAATACGTTCTAAAAAACAAAGATGGACCCATTGATGGACGAAATACAGGAAGACCAGGACCTCTTTTTTATGGAGCTTGCCCTAAGGCAAGCTGAACTTGCTTTTAGAGAAGATGAAGTTCCGGTGGGAGCAGTGTTAGTAGGTCCTGATGGAGAGATCCTTGCAGAAACGAGAAATCAGATGATTGCTCTCAAAGACCCAACCGCTCACGCAGAAATTTTGGCAATAAGAGAAGGAGCAAAAAAGCTAGGAAACTACCGTCTCTTAGGCTGTAAACTCTATGTAACCCTTGAGCCCTGTCCAATGTGTGCCTATGCAATAGTTCTTGCAAGGATAGAAGAACTCATCTATGCAACTCCTGACCCTAAGACAGGAGCCTGCGGAAGTATTTACAACATTCCAGCAGATCCCCGCCTAAATCATCAAGTCAGAATTCGCACAGGTCCTTTAAGAGAAAAGGCAGAAAAAATCTTGAAGGACTTCTTCATACAAAAGAGACAAAAATCCATCTAAACTCAAAAACTTTACACAGGGTTTGTGAAAAATATTACTAAATCTTTTTTTACTTTTATTTAGTGTTATTTTTTTAAAAAAAAGTAAAATTATCATTATGGAGGGCCAATGAGAGGGGCAAAGCTATTTTTTACCTTGATGACCTTAAAGGGGCTTTTAGTGATTTTTCCTATTGAGGAAGTTTATTCTAAGGAGGTTAATCAGAAGGAGGAATTTGTTCCAATTGAGGTTATTGGAGAGAGACTGATTTTACCTACTAAAGAGCCTGAAGAAAGGGTTCATACTGGTTATGAAATTACTTTAGAAGGCATGAGATTACTTCAGACAAAAGGGCAGATGAGTGTCTGGCAGATCTTAGAGCTTCTTCCTGGTGTATTTTTTGAGTCATCGGATCCTGCAAATCTTGCTGGAGAACAAACAAGTATCCGTGTAAGAGGAATCAGAGGAGTATTGGGGACAATTACTGTTATGGGAGTTCCCAACTATGGAGGAAATCCCATTGGACCAAGAAGTTATCTCTATGATCTTGAGAATTTTGAAAGTATTGCTGTTTATAAAGGAGCCATACCCGAGAGTCTTGCAACAGGTGTAGGAACAAGGGGAGGTCTTGTAGAGTTACGTCCTCTTTTTCCTATGGAAAAGCCATCAGTCAATTTGTCTTTGACTACTGGAAACTTTGATTTTCGTAGAGTATTTGCAAGATTTGACACAGGAACACTGTCTAATCTAAATACCAAGCTAAGTGTTTCAGCTTCCTACACTGAAGCGGACAAATGGAAAGGCCCAGGTAAGGCTGGCCCTCGAAAAAATGTGAATCTTCAGCTACATCAGCCCCTTACTCCACACCTAGATTTAAAACTTTTCTTCAATCTAAATGATCAAAAATATCACCGCTATCGCTATCTAAACTACACTGAAGTGCTTGACTTAAAGAAAAATAGAAGACTTGATTTCGTTAATGATCCCACGAGTCATCTCCATTTTGAATACAATAAGGCTGAACATCTAAACCGGGATCTTATAGTTCTTCTAAGTCATAAGCTAAGTAGACAGATTATGCTCAGTCTAAAGGGATATTTAGCCTCTGAAGATGCTGATATTCTTGAAGGAGTTTCAAACTTAATGGGGAGACCTGGAGTCCAGAGAAGGATACGTGATATCGAAAGAAGAGGACTAATTCCAGAGATCTTTATCTCCTTTGGCCAGCAGTCCCTTTCTCTTGGTTATCATTATGAAAGATCCCTAATGAAAATTTCTACAGAGAACTATTGGATTAACGGGACAAATTTGCGGTATAGGGGGCTTGGAGTCGTTGCCTCTGCATCACCAACCTATACCCATAGTCCCTATCTCCAGATTTCAGGAAATTTTGATAGATGGAATTATAAGCTCGGATTAAAATATTTTTACATGAGGGAAGAGCCAAGTGAGGGCTTTGTTTGGAATACAACAACTATGAGCCTTCAGAGAGCTCCTGATCTTGACAGAGAGCGAAGGACCTATGATATTTTCCTTCCCTCTTTTGGAATCTCCTACAGTCTAAGAGAGGGACTTGAGGTCTATGGGACCTATGGAAGGACCTTTATTAGGCCCTATGCCTATTTACCCCTTGTCTCCCTCTACAATCGCTTAAGAGGTAACTTCACTGAGGCAGGAGTAACACTTAAAGAGCTCTTCCAAGGTCTTGACATTGAGCGCACCGACACTCTTGAGCTCGGTATTAGGGGAAGAAAGGGAAACTTAGAGGGAAATGTTGTGCTCTATTATAGTTATCATGATAAACTCCTCACTATGATCTCTGATTCAAGGGTTCGTGATGGAGGTCGTCCTGTAAGCTATCGTCAAAATGTGGGAACTGCAAAAGGCTTAGGCATTGAAGGTAATTTCCAATACTTCTTTGGAAGGAATAGCTACTTTTTCCTTAATCCTACCTATCAAGTTCTCACTTATGCAAGAGATATTGAATTCAGAGGAATAAGATATGCGGTTAAGGGGAAACAGGTTGTAGATACTCCAAGGGTGCTCATAGTTTCGGGCTTAAATTTAAGAATCGGCAATTGGAGTATTATGCCTCGCATAAAATATCTGGGGAAACGCTATGGAGATCTTGCCCACCGTGAAAAGATTGGTGACTATTTAGTTGCAGATCTCAATCTCACCTATAGTCTTCCAAAGTTCTATACTTTTAAGGATGTAAGCCTCACTTTAGAAGTGAACAATGTCTTTGACAGAAAATATATCTCTTTAATTAGTGCCTTTGATGATGCAGTTGAGGGAACGACATATGGAATTGGTGCTCCTTTTTCCGTAAGATTTGGTCTAAAATTTAGATATTAGGGCTTTAGCTATCAAAGTCCC
>JAUQPD010000043.1:9151-25944 GCA_030550555.1 Thermodesulfobacteriota bacterium | reverse complement strand
AAAACACTTTCTTAACTATATTGACAAATGGCTATAAAGGTATTAATATTAAAACATGAAACTTGGAAGGCTGGTGAAAAAACTTAAGGCCCTTTCAGATGCTAATAGGCTTAAAATACTTTATCTCTTAAGTTTAAGGCCTGCCTGTGTATGTGAACTAACTGCTTTACTTTCCCTCTCTCAGCCTACTCTAACCAGGCATTTACAAAAATTAGAGGACTGTGGTTTTATTAAGGCAAGGCGCTACAAATTTTACCAGATCTATAGCTTGGCCTGTGAAGATGAGGAGACCAAGGCCTTAGCCGAATTAGCCCTTAGCCTTGTAAGAGACATGCCTGAACTTAATTCTTTGAGAGAAACCTTTGGAGAGAGAAGTCCCTATATACCCCTGGAGGAAGATTATGGATCTGCGGCGAGAGATTAAGTATCTAATCCTCTTTAGTGCCTTCTTTCTCTTCCTTTACCTCTTTCCTTTCCCAGAGAGGATATTAAAAGGGGTAAGGGAGGGGGTGCTACTTCTTAGCTGGTATGCCAGAGAGCACGTGCTTTTTTGCCTCATTCCTGCCTTTTTTATTGCTGGGGCTATTAGCACCTTTATCTCAAAGGAGTCTGTCCTCAAATATCTTGGGCCAGAGTCTCCCAAGGCCCTTGCCTTTTTGGTTGCCTCTGTCTCTGGAACTGTGCTTGCTGTTTGTTCCTGTACCGTTTTACCCCTCTTTGCAGGGCTATATCTTCAAGGTGCAGGCCTTGGGCCAGCAACAACCTTTCTTTATTCTGGTCCAGCTATAAATGTGCTTGCCATTGTCTTGACAGCCAAAGTTTTGGGTATAAATCTTGGAATAGCAAGGGCCATTGGCTCCATCAGTATGGGGATTCTCCTCGGGGTCCTCATGCACTTACTTTTTAGAAAATCTGAAAAAAGGCGCATAGCCTCCCTTACCCCTCAAGCCTATGAAAAGGGGCTAACCCTTTTTCAATCTATCTCTTTCTTAGGAATCTTAGTTGCCATTCTGCTCATAGCCACATCAAAACTCTCCTTTAAATGGTCTCTACTCTATGTCCTCTATCTTTTTCTCCTCACCCAGTTATATCTTTTCTTTGGGGTATCTTTAAAAGCCCTTCTTTTAAAGGCCTCTTTAGTAACCCTTTTAGCCCTTATTATCCCTTATAAAGAGATCCCCTTTCTTGGGGCAGTCCTGCTTACATCCCTTGTGGCCAATGCCCAAAAGGGGCTTTTGAGGGAGTGGTTTGATAATACCTATATCCTTGCTAAACAGATTTTTCCTCTCCTTTTTGTTGGAGTGTTTCTTGCTGGATTCTTCTTAGGTGGTTATGAAGGAGAAGGTTATATTCCGAGGGCATACATTGAAGCTTTTCTTGGAGGAACTGGCATAGACACCCATATATTTTCTGCTCTGGTGACTGCCCTGATGTATTTTGCTACATTAACTGAAGTTCCCATAATTCATGCTCTTATGAGTCAAGGAGTAAAAATTGGACCAGCTCTGACTATGCTTCTAGCAGGACCAGCTATTTCTTTACCAAGCATTTTGGTTTTAAAAAGTATAATAGGTCCTAAGAAGACTCTTGTTTATGCAATTCTTGTTATTTGGGTTTCTGCCTTATATGGTTATATTTATCAACAAATTTTTGGTTAATACAATTAATACAATAAGTAATCAAATAAAAAAGGGGGGATAAGTTATGGCACGAGAGATCAAAGTGTTAGGGACTGGTTGTCAAAAATGCGAAATGTTATATGAAAATGTAATTAGAGCTTTAGAAGATTTAAATATAGAGGCAAATGTTATTAAAATAAAGGATCTTATGCAGATTTCAGCCCATGGAGTAATTACAACTCCTGCTTTAATCATCGATGGAAAACTTATTTCTCAAGGAAAACTATTAGGAGTAGAGGAAATAAAAGAGTTATTGAAATAAAGAAGGAGCTACATTTCAACTCTTGTTAAAACTCCGTGAAGTTTTGTAGAGGGTAATTCTAGAAATTTGATAAAATGAGGGCTAAACCTTTTTATAAAAGCATATAATTTCCAAATAGGGTGCCTGGTCTCTATGTCCTCAAGACCATAAAAGATTGCTCTTTCATCAATACCATTTTCACGCAGTATATCCTCAAGTTTTATATATTCCATATAACCATAAGCGATTTCAAAAACTTTTGCTCCAGGACATAGTTCTTCAAGAAAGCCAGTTGTTATACCATAAGGTTCATTTTTTCTAATTAATGAAACAAATATGTTTTCTTCATAGATAATGCCATGGAAAAATATGGTTTCAATTACATAGGGAGGAAAAGTATAGGGATCTCTTATAAAAAATAGAGCAGTTCCTGCTATTTTAGGATTGGCAGAATAAAAGCGTTTGAACTTATGAAGAAATTCTTCTCTTGATAAGAATTTCATACTTTTATATAGCTTTTTTTGCCCTTCTGTGTAAATTAAAATAATTATAAATGGAATAGAAGCTAAAATGATTGACCAATATCCACCCTCAGGAAACTTAGGCCATGTAGAAAGGAAATAAAGAATTGATACACTTGCGGTGAAGATAGATAATATGAAGAATTTATAATTTTTTCTTATAAAAAATACCAACATAAGAAAAATACCAGTGATACTCATATCTGCGGTAACTGCAAGTCCATAAGCAGAAGCAAGTTTTGCTGAACTTCCAAAAATATACATGATATAACACACAGCAAAATAAAATACCCAATTCACAAATCCAATGTATATCTGACTACTTAATTCTTGTGAGGTATATTTAACTCTCATGATCGGTAAAATACGGGCAGAAATTGCTTGATAGACAATGCTGAACATGGCGCTAATCATTGCCTGTGAGGCTATTATAGTAGCAAGTAAGGCTAAGACTAAAAATGGCACATATAACACAGGTATGATGCTTAGAACCATTTCGAAAAGAACGAATCGCGCTTCAGGATTTAGAATGAGAAAGGCACCCTGTCCGAAGTA
This sequence comes from Thermodesulfobacteriota bacterium, assembly GCA_030550555.1. GTDB lineage: Bacteria > Desulfobacterota > Thermodesulfobacteria > Thermodesulfobacteriales > Thermodesulfobacteriaceae > Caldimicrobium. The sequence continues at coordinate 22,948 of JAUQPD010000043.1, read as the reverse complement.
GTTTATAACAAGAGCGAAGAAGACCAATCTCCAAGCTCTCTTAATCGGACGAGCTCCAAGATGCCCCATGTCTGCATACATAGCCTCACTTCCAGTAGCGCAGAGAATTATCTCCCCGAGCACTATAAATCCTTTCCAGCCCTGGGTAAGTAGAAATTCAAGGCCATAAAGAGGGTTAATAGCTCTTAATACATCTGGAACTCTCAATATGTAATAAAGTCCAAAAAGGAATAGGCTTGTAAACCAAATTGCCATAATGGGGCCAAATGTTATTGAGACTCTCTCGGTTCCACGAGGTTGATAAGAGAAAAGTAAGGTAGCAATGAATATACTTATTAGCACGATATGATACTCACTCAGTTTGGGTATACCTGGAATAAGGGCAATCCCCTCAACAGCTGAGAGTATGCTTATAGCAGGAGTAATGACTCCGTCACCCATCAGGAGTGAGATTGCTATAAAGGAGACAAGGGTGATAAAGGAAAGACCTCGTTTTGATTTGACTAGGCCCTTTAAGATTTCTGAGAGGATTAGGGTTCCCCCTTCACCTCGCAAACTCAAGCTCATGGCAAGCACAGTGTATTGAAGGGTGGGTAAAATCACTAAGGTCCAAAAGATGAGGGATAATACTCCTATGACGTTTTCCTTAGTTGCTGGCAAAAAGAGAAAGACAACACTTAAAGTGTAGATGGGACTTGTGCCAATATCACCAAAAACAAGCCCCAAAGCTTTGACAACTCTTTGCATGGCCCCATTTTAGCACTCTGCAGGTATTTGTTAAGACCAATCAGCTATTTTTTAGAAGACCGCTTGCCTTGAGATTTTCTCTTAAATGTTGAGGGGTGATTTTGCTGAGTTTTTGTCCATCAAAAAATAGATGAGTACTGAGATTTTTCTCAAGAAAGGCGAGAGCGTTCTTCACTGCATCCTCTGGTGGGCTTACCCTTTTTCCAAAAAAGGAAAGCGCCCAGAGCACATAGAAAACTACAATAGGATCAGGAGAAGTGAGATGAATAATTAAATATTCATGGGCAGAGAGTGTGTATAGATCATCTAAGTATTTTTGAGCAAGTCTTCCTATTCCCCAAAAAAAGCCTCTTTGCGCAGGTGGAAACTCTAGATAGTTTCCCTCTGGCCATACGTAGGACAAAAATAGGTGGAGGTATTCCCTTTTAAGGGCTTGAGAGTGATAAAGGGCCTCTGCAAAACCTTCACCCACACCCCAGGGAATGCTTCCAGACTCCTCATTTAGCATCCACATTAGTCTCCTGATAATTATGCGTGCTCTTTCAAGTTCTGATTCTGCAATCCTTGCGGTCGTTAAACCAAACCCGTATACGGCTTTCCATCGGACCTCTTCAACGGGATGGAGAAAAGCACCAATGAGAAAGCTTATTATCTTTGTAGAAGGAAGGGTTTGAAGAGCCTGAGGAAGCTCTTCAAACCCAGTTGTTTCAAGAAGTTTGATAATTTTTTCTTTGAGTCTTACTTCTTTAGCCAGCGCAGATCTCCTTAACCCTTCTTGCAACTTGTCTTCCAAGCTCTTGACAATCCATTAACACTTTCTCATCAGGCACATATTTGACTCTAATGCCTTCTCCAACAATCTCTGCTTGAATCTCCTGAAGGTATTGATTGAGTAGCTTGACTGCCTCTCCACTCCATCCATAGGAACCAAAGGAGGCTCCCACTTTTCCTCTGGGTCGGAGTCCTTTCATATAAGTTAGAAAGCCTGCAACAGTAGGGAGAAGCCCATTATTTAGAGTAGGAGAACCAAGGATGAGTCCTCTTGCTTCAAGGACATCACTCATAAGCTCAGTCCAGTCTGAAACAGAGAGTTTGCAAAGTTTTACTTCAACTCCTCCTTCAATTACCCCCTCCATTACTGCGTAGGCCATCTTTTCTGTGCTTTTCCACATTGAGTCATAAATTATCAAAACTCTCGGATCACAAGTATAGGAACTCCATTTCTCATAAAGGGAAATAATCTTTCCAGGATCTCTACGCCAAACAACTCCATGATCAGGACAGATCATCTCAATTTCAAGTCCCATTTCTTTGACGGTCTGAAGTAATTTATTTACCTGAGGTGAATAGGGATAAACTATATTTGCGTAATATTTAGCGCTCTCTTGTAAGAGTTCACACTCATCTACTTCATCATCAAAACGTCCGCTTGATGCATAATGAGCACCAAAGGCATCTTGGGAAATAAGGGTTTTCTCCTCAGGAATATATGTCATCATGCTATCTGGCCAGTGAATCATAGGTGTTTCTATAAATTTGAGTGTCCGTTTTCCAACCTTGACCTCCTGGCCGGTTTTCACCTCTTCAAAGGGGAAATTTTCTCTATGAAAATGTGCTAAGATACCAAGCCGAGCATTTTTGGTCAGGAAAATCTTCTCTGGTTTAATTGTCTCAACTACTCTCAAAAAGGCACCTGCATGGTCAGGCTCAATGTGGTTGATAACTAAGTAATCAATTTTTTCAGGATTAATTACTGATGAAATTCTCTTTATCAGCTCCTCTTCAAAACCATGTTTGACAGTATCAAAGAGGGTGACTTTATCATCTAGAAGTAAGTAGGCATTGTAGGTAGTTCCTCTAGTTGTTGAATAACCATGGAAATTACGAACATTCCAATCAATGGCACCAACCCAAAATAGGTCATCTCTAACCTTTACAGCTTTCATAGCCCCCTCCTCTGTGAAAGATTTCTTGGTTTTGACTTTAGAATGTAATTACCGTGTAGCCCTCCTTGAGAAAGGGTGCCATCCCAGCGTGATTAGCCATGTCATCAAGTATAGGTATGCCCTTCTCAAGGGCAAGGTCGTAGGTCCCAAATTTTTGGGAGCAGGCTTTACAAATTCCAGCGATTAAACCCTGGTCTAAAGCTCTATTATAGAGACCATATAGTGGGCTGTCCTCACTATAAAGCATGGGGACTAGCTTGACAGCTTCCCCCTCAAGGACAACTTTAACCTCAAAGCCCTTTGCCTTCATGTCAAGTGCATTGAGGAGGACATGAATAAAGCACATCGGCTCTCCTCTAAAGGCAAAAAGAACATATTTACCAACCACGGTCCCCTCCTTAGAGAGAACTAATCTTCGGGACTAAAGTCGTCCTTGCTTGCACCACAGACAGGACAAGACCAGTTTTCAGGAAGTTTTTCAAAGGGTGTTCCTGGAGGGATATTTTGACTTGGATCGCCAGATTCAGGATCATAGACATATCCACAAACATTACACCTGTATCTCTTCATGACTTACCTCCTATTTTAAGAAATTTTAGATATAATTAACTGCATTTAGTTGAGGGTTCGCAGACCTGAGCTCCCTCCCAGTAGGCATGGAGATTACACCACTCTTTTGCAGTGACTTTATTTGCCTTAACGGTAAATTCTGCCTCAGGGGCATCTCCAGGTTTGAGAAACTTAATATACACCCTGTCGTCATCAGTGTGTAATTCAATCCATTCAATATAATGCTCTTCAGTCATAGCATGTGGAGAACTGCCTACCTTGACCTTGTACACATCACCACACTTTTCAATTACGGGAACATGCTTCTCTACCGAGGCATCTACCGTACCAGGTTTCTGAAGTTCCATAGGTCTATTGCAACAAACAAGTTGTCCACGACCCCCATGCATAACAAGAACAATGTTACCACAGACCATACATTTGTATAACTCAAGTCTCTCAGCCATGGCAAACCTCCTTTACCTTTTATTTAATTATAATGATAAGTAAGTTAACTCAGATTTCAAGTTATTTGATAAAAATTTAACAAAACTAAAAAGAATTATAAATTTTCTTTAGCTCCTCAAGAACTTCTTTTAGAATTTTTTTGTATTTTTCTGCAGTCATTTTTTCTTCAGACCTTACTTTGCTAGTCTCCTCCGTAGATAGTTCGGGAAACAGTCCCTTCATTTCTAATTTTGTAGTACTTTCTTCTGATTTCTTAAAGATCTTTTTTCGCGCCCCTTCGAGGGAATAGCCTTCTGCGAGCAATTTTTTTATTTGATATAGTAGCTCAAGTTGTTCCTTTTTATAAAAATTCCGCTTTCCTACTTTATGAGGTTTAATTTCAGGAAATCGCTTTTCCCAGTAGTCAAGAATATGAGGCTTTATATGAAGTAGTTTACAGACCTCCCTTACAGAAAAGAAAAGTGGTCCATGATTCTTATTTTCCTTTCTCATTATGGAGCTCTTTTCTCAGGGAGGGAGAGAGGTGAAAATAGACCTTTCTAAAGGGTGGAATTGTTACTACTTCTCCGGTTTTAGGATTTCTTCCAGGGCGAGCTTTTGTTTTTTTTACTCCAAATGTCCCAAACCCAGAAATCTTTACCTCTCTGCCGAGATCAAGCTCCCTCTTTATTTCCTCTAAAAGAAGGTCTACAAAGGTGCTAAGAAGCCTCTGAGAAAGACCTGACCGAATGTGAAGCTCCTTTATAATGTCCTTTTTTGTTAGTTTAGACATTAAAGGTTCTGTTTATCTTGGTCTTGCCCCAAATTTTTCAAAGAGTTCCTTGGCAACTCTCCTGTGGAGCTCTTCTACCTCTTCATCAGTAAGAGTTCTCTCTTCGCCTCTATACCAAAATCTGAGACTAAGACTTTTCTCTCCAGGAGGAATGGGCTCTCCTTCATATAGGGCAAAGAGTTCAACTCTCTCCAAAAAGGGAATTTCAAGGCTATCAATATATGCCTTAATCTCAGCATAGGTCACTACTTTTGAAATAATGAACGTTATATCTCTAAAAGTAGAGGGAAATTTTGGAGGTTTCTTAATTGCAATATCTTCCAATTGTTGAGATTTAGCCTGAGATACCAGCTCGAGATCAAGTTCGGCAATCAGGATAGGCCCCTTTAGATCTAGCTCCTCTAGTATTAACCTTTTGATCTCTCCAGCATAGCCAATACGGGTTTCTCCTACGTATAAATCAAAGGAAAGCCCTTTTTTCAAGAAAGGTTCTCTCGAAAAGGGCTTAATTTCAACGGAAAGTCTAAGGAGAGAAAAAAGAGCCTCAATAAATCCTTTTAGATCGTAAAGGTCGAATTGTCTTCTCTTCCCTTCCCAAGGAGCTCCCTCAAGATGATGCCCTTTTAACATTAGTCCTAAGGCTTCTCGCTCCTCTGCAAGCTCACTCTGGGGAAAGAAAACTTTTCCAATTTCAAAAATCTTGAGGTCCTCCACTTCTCTATGGGAGTTAAACTTGGCAACTTCAAGCAATCCAGGAACAAGAGAAGTTCTGAGAACTGAGAGGCTAGAGGAAATTGGATTGGAAAGCTTTAAAGGAATAAGTCTTCTATCTTCAGGTGCCAAACTTAGCTTTGAGAGATACTCTGGATTTATAAAACTGTAAGTTATCACTTCATAAAAACCAAGTCCAGTTAATATCTCCTTGATTTTGTCTTTGAGGACAAATTCTCTTTGAGGAGCTCGACTTGTGAGCTCTCCGAAGGGCATTTTTGAAGGGATTTGATCATATCCGTAAAGGCGAGCTAACTCTTCAATGAGGTCTTCAGGTATTCTTAGATCCTGACGAAAACTGTGTGGAATCAGCTTGAAAGTGTCTCCTTCTCTTACAAGATTTCCAAGTTTTTTGAGAGTAGCCTCAACTCTCTCCTCTCCAATGTCAAAACCAATGACCTTGGAAACCTTTTTAACAGGAAGTTCTATGGGATTGGGAACATATGGCTGGGGATAGACATCTACGATTTGAGAGATCTCCTTAGGCTCGGCAAATCTTACAAATAGATCTGTTGCTCTCAGAACTGCCAAGAAAACACCATTGGGATCAACTCCCCTTTCAAAGCGGTAACTACTTTCGGTTGTGATGCGATGCCTCTGGCCAGTAAGACGAATACTCTTAGGATTAAACCAAGCAGACTCCAAGAAGACATCCCAAGTGTTCTCCGTAACCCCTGATTCTTCTCCTCCCATGATCCCTGCAAGCACAAGGGCCTTTTCTTTGTCTGCAATGACAAGATCTTCCTCACTAAGTGTTCGCCAATTTCCATCAAGAAGGAGAAGCGTCTCTCCCCTTTTTGCTTTGCGAATAATTACATGGCTACCAGCAATTTTTGCCCAGTCAAAGGCATGTAAAGGTTGCCCAAGCTCAAGAAGAACATAATTTGTTATATCAACAATATTATTTATTGGCCTTTGTCCGACAAGAAAAAGCCTACGTCTAATTTCAAAGGGACTCTCTTTTACTGTGATACCTTTGAAGAGTCTTCCAATGTAGCGAAAACAGGATGTGCTGTCCCAGATTTCAATCTTTCCTGAAAAGGGCTCTCCTTCTTTCAGATCCTCAGGGAAAACAGGTGGTCTTAATTCCCAGTCAGTAATTAGATTTAGCTCTCTTGCAATTCCCCAAATGGAGAGTAAATCCCCTCTATTAGGAGTAATAGCTATATCAAGCACAGGTTCCGATATGTTGAGAATTTTATAGATTGAAAGACCAAGTTCAACCTCATCAGAGAAGGCAAGAAGACGGTCCTTTTCAGGTGATACTCCTGCCTCAAAAGGGGAGAGAAACATCCCCTCTGAACGATATCCCTTTACGGTTTTCACCTCAATTTTCTCATGATCAAAAGTGAGGCTCCCAGGTTTTGCAAGGGCAACGATAAGACCGGGCCGAACCTGCTCTTTTGCAGTAGTAAGAACCTCAAAAGTGTTTTTTCCATCTGTAACTTTACAGACTACGACTTCTTGAAGATCTTCGGTCTTGAAAATTTCAAGGATCTTTACAGTAACTATCTCACCAAGATTTTGATAGGGATCAAAAATTTCTTCGACTTCATGCCCAGCAAGAGTAAGGATCTGGGCAACTTCTGCTGGATCTGCCTTGATATCAACAAACTCTCTGAGCCAACTGATGGGAACTTTCACCTCTAAACTCCTATTCAGAGGGTTTTAAAGGAGTCCAAAAAGTAAAGGTGGTTGTCATAGAAGAGTCGGATGTCATCAATTCCATACTTGAGCATAGTAATCCTCTCTACACCAAGACCAAAGGCAAAGCCTTGCCATTTTTCGGTATCATAGTTGACTGCTCTAAAAACCTCGGGATGAACCATGCCAGCTCCAAGAATTTCAATCCAGCCAGTATTACTACAGACACGGCAACCTTCTCCATCACAGATTACACAGCTTATATCCATCTCAAGACTTGGCTCTGTGAAAGGGAAATAACTGGGTCTAAAACGAACTTTGGTTCTCTCTCCAAAGGTTTCCTTGGCAAAGTAGGTGAGAATTCCCTTTAGATCTGCAAAGCTGACATCAGAGTCAACCATCAGCCCTTCAATCTGATGGAACATTGGAGAATGGCGTACATCCGCATCGCAACGATAGACCTTTCCTGGAGCAATAATTCTTATTGGAGGAGTCCTCTGAAGCATTGTCCTTATCTGAATAGGAGAAGTATGGGTTCTCAATAGAGCACCATTTTCAAGATAAAAAGTAGCCTGCATATCCCTTGCAGGGTGCCACTCAGGAATGTTAAGAGCAGTAAAATTATAGTAATCTGACTCCACTTCTGGGCCTGAAACGATCTCAAATCCAAGCCTAAGAAAGATATCACAGATCTCCCTTATGGTCTTTGTTAGAGGATGAAGAGTTCCTATCTCGGGCCTTCTTCCAGGGAGGGTTATATCGAAATCAGTTAGTCGGTCCTCTTCTGCAAGAAGGAGTTCTCTTTTAAGGCTATCGAGACGTTCTTCAAGAAAGTCCTTAAGTTCATTTAGTTCCGCACCAAGAATCCTCCTCTCTTCAGGAGGTAGGTCCTTTAGTGCCTTTAGAGCAAGAGTTATGACCCCCTTTTTACCTAAGTATTTAACTCTATATTCAGAAAGTTGCGAAAGATCAGAGATTGCCTTGAGCTCTTCAAGGGCCTTCTGTTTTATTTCTTTTATGGATGCTACTGCCATATAGCTATGTACAATTAATTATTGCCAGCTTCTCTTTGCAAGTTCGACAAGTTTGCTAAAAGTATCGGGTTCTGTAACAGCCATATAGGCAAGGACCTTTCTGTCCAATTCAACTCCTGCCTTCTTGAGACCTCCCATGAATCTGCTGTAGTTCATACCGTGAAGCCTGCACATTGCGTTTATTCTTGTTTGCCATAGTTTTCTAAAGTCCCTTTTTCTTTGGCGTCTATCTCTGTAAGCGAAGACAAGAGCCCTCTCAACAGTCTCCTTTGCTCTTCTAAAAACATTTTTTCTCTGGCCCCAGTAGCCCTTTGCAAGCTTTAATAACCTCTTATGCCTTCTCCTAGTTTTGAATCCACCTTTTGCTCTTGGCATGACTTGATTACCTCCTTCCTCTTGAGTTTGACATATTTATTTTGGTATTCTAAGAGATTTAAAATTTGTCCCTAATGATTGTTGCGACATGTGAATAATAGCCTTTAAATAGCTCCTTATACTTGCTGAGTGCACGCTTATTTCTTGCCGTCTTTTTTCTGAGATTATGCCTTTTGCCTGAGGGCATGTGCATTATTTTACCTGTTGCGGTTACCTTGAATCTCTTGCTTGCACTTTTGTTTGTCTTCATCTTAGGCATGATTTCACCTCTCCTTGTCATGAATTATTACCTGCTAAGTTTAATATTCTTTTTAATAAAAACAAGTGGCAAAGTGGACCGGACTCACTTAGCGCAATATACCCCGTTTTTTCAGATCTCTCCAGAGTTAAAAGCCTTATCGGAGCTTCAATAGTTTACATAGAGATAAAATTATAGTTAAATAAAAGAACCAATGGTGAAGATTCTTGTGTGATCAGATAGGTCTTCTAAGGAAGATGTTCTTAATGTTGGGCTTCTTGTAATTTCTGAAATTGGTTTTATATTTAAAAAGATAAAATTTCTTGGGAGGGAGGCAGGTGCCAGTTAGAATCAGGCTAATGAGGATGGGCAGAAGGAAGAGGCCCTTTTTCAGGGTAGTAGCTGCAGACTCAAGATCCCCAAGAGATGGTAAATTCCTCGAAACTCTTGGATACTATGATCCTTTAAAAGAGCCCTATGAATTTAAGGTGGATCCTGAAAAGGTTAAAAAGTGGCTTGAACGAGGAGCAGAGCCAACAGAGACTGTGAGAGCCCTCTTAAGAAGAGAGGGTCTTCTTTAGCTCAATCCATGATCAATACTCGCAAGGAGGACAGGGTATGAGCAAGCTCAAGGATCTTGTTGAACAGATTGCAAAAGTTCTAGTTGATAAGCCGGAAGCTGTCCAAATCAATGAGATTGAAGGAGAACAAACTTCGGTTATTGAATTAAAGGTAGCAAAAGAGGACTTAGGAAAAATAATTGGAAAAGAGGGACGCACAGCTAAGGCAATCAGAACCATCCTTGGGGCAGCAGGAAGTAAACTCAAAAAGAGGGTCGTCTTAGAGATCATTGAATAATCCTTGGAAAAAGACCTAATCCCCCTTTTCAAAGTTATCTCCCCACACGGTTTAAAGGGTGACCTTAAGGTCACCCTTCTCACCTCAAACGAAGATCTATTAGAAAACCTTAAGGAATTAATTCTGCTAAAGCCGGAGTACAGACTTTTAGTCGTAAGACAAGTCAGAAAAGGTCCAGGACACTTAGTATATCTTTTATCTTTGGATGGGGTGAGCTATGAAGAGGCAAAGACCTTGGTGGGGGAATTTCTCTATATAAGGACCTCTGATCTTCCACAACCAGAGGAAGGAGAATTCTATTATCACCAATTAGAAGGATTAAAAGTCTTTGACGAGAAAGCTCAGGAAAGAGGGGTTATCATAGGTGTCATACCTATGGGTGATTACGAGCTGTTACTTGTTAAAGTTGAAGATGGAGGAGAGTTTTATATTCCTTTTGTTGAAGATTATATTGAAGAAGTAGATATCGAAAAAGGCCTTATCAGAGTGAAATCTGTTGATGAGCTATTTGCTGTTCAGAAGTAGATGCATTTTCATATAATAACCATTTTTCCGGAATATTTTGATTCACCACTTAAGGTTGGATTACTCGGCAAAGCAATAACTAAAGGGTTAATTAGGATAAGTCTACACAACCTTAGGGATTTCACAACAGATCCGCATAGAGTGGTTGATGATGTCCCCTATGGTGGTGGCGAAGGCATGGTTTTTAAGCCAGAACCTCTCTACAGGGCCATTTCCTACATAAAGGAAAGGGAGCCAGAGGCAAAGGTGATATATCTCACTCCTCAGGGAAGACTGTTCACTCAAAGAGTTGCCGAGGCTCTTTCAAGAGAAAAAAGTCTTATCCTAATCTGTGGACGTTACGAGGGGATCGATGAGAGAATCAGGGAGAAATTCATAGACGAGGAAATTTCAATCGGAGATTATGTTCTCTTTGGAGGCGAAGCAGGGGCACTTGTAGTGATTGAAACCATCTCTCGCCTTATTCCGGGTGTTATTGGAAAAAGTGATTCAGTTGAAAAAGAGTCTTTCACCTCAGGCCTTCTTAAATACCCCTGTTACACACGACCAAGAGAGTTTCTGGGTCTAAGGGTGCCAGATGTTCTTCTTTCGGGAGATCACACAGCAATAGAAAGATATCGAAGAAGGGAGAGTTTGAGATTAACTCTTGAGAGGAGACCAGAATTACTTAAGGAAGCTAACTTAACATCAGAAGATTTTCAGATTCTTGGAGAGTTTTTAAAAAAAATGAGAATCTATATATTGCTCTTGCATTATCCTGTTTATAACCGTCAGGGTGAAATAATAGCTTCAGCAATAACAAATCTTGATTTACATGACCTTGCAAGACTTGCAAGAACCTATGATCTCTCTGGAGTATATGTAATTCACCCAGATCCAGAGCAAAGATCACTTGCTGAAGACTTAATAAGGTATTGGACACAGGGCAGAGGAAGTAAGATTAATCCACTAAGAAGTGAGGCAATGAAACTTCTTCTGTTGTGTAAAGACTTTGATGAGGCAATTGAGGACCTGACGAGAAGAGAGGGCGAACCCCCAATTCTTGTAGGAACAGATGCCTCTCCAAAGAGGGAATTTATACGTATTAAAGAGCTTCAAGTTCTTCTTTGGAAAAAACCTATAGCCATTGTCTTAGGAACAGCTTGGGGGCTTACAGAGGAATTCTTGGATCGCTGTGACTATTTTCTTGAGCCAATTTGGGGACGGATCGATACCTATAACCACCTTTCTGTTAGGACTGCAGGTTCAATTCTTATAGATCGTCTTCTCGGAGTTTATACAATCCAAAGAAAAATTAGAGAATTCAAACGATCTTGATCAGGTTCAAAAAATTGCAAACTTTGCAAAGTGGGAGCAAATATTGCAAAAAGTGAAGTAAAGAGATAGTTATAACACTAATAGAAGATGCTGGCATATTTTTTGTAAGGTAATTTTTGACACTATGCAAAAAATTTTTAAGAGAGAGGTAATGAAAAAATTTAAAATTCGGCCTATGATTTCTTTAGGGACAGCTTTTCTTTTCTTCATTTCATTATTTAGTGGTCTTGTATTGTATTTTACTCCCCAAGGGAGAGTTGCTTATTGGATTGATTGGAGATTCTTAGCTCTAACTAAGACAGATTGGACTAATATTCACATACTTACAAGTGTTTTTTTCTTTTTATTTGCAGTGTTACATTTTTACTATAATCGGAATGCTTTTGTTCAATACCTTTATAAACGTGCTTGCAATATAAAGTCTATTCCATATGAAACTTTTTTTGTTACAGTATTAACTATTTTTATTCTAATTTCTGCTTTATATCAGTTGCCACCTTTAAAATATATAATTACCTTTAGTGATATTCTTAAGAAGAGTTGGGTCAAGTCTCCACTTGATGAACCACCTATTCCTCATGCAGAGAGCATGAGCCTGCAAGCATTCTGTGTAAAACAGGGTATTGAACTAGAAAAAGCTATCAGTTTCTTGAGAGAAAAGGGTATAGAAGTTAGTTCGCCAAGAGATACTCTTAAGGATATTTCCTCCAAGAACGGGCTAACCCCTGCGAAGCTCTATGCATTGATAAAACCTCTTGAGAAAAAGGAAGTTTCTGAACTCAAGGGTCTCACTGTCGAAGAACTTGAAGCAAAACTTGCGGGAAGAGGAATTGGGAGAAAAACACTAAAGGTCCTTGCAGAAGAGCTGGGCTTCAACTTTGAAGAAGCGAGGGAAAATCTAAGGAAGCAGGGAATAAACTTTAAGGAGGAGGAAACTTTAAAGGAGATTGCAGAAAGATATCAAAAGAGACCGATTGAAATTTTAGCAGAGGCCCTCTCACAAAAGGAGTGATTGAAAAGGTTTAAGTTACTTAACTTTTTCCCAGTCGAAGTTGGAGATGTTGCGGATTTCTGTGCTGAAGTCAATTCCCACAAGATAGAGTTCTTTTGCCTTTGCTTTGTATTTATCAACATAGTCCTTTTGTTTTAGGGCTTCTGAAGCCTTTTGTTGTTTTTCACCGTTTTTAAGGACTTTAAACTCAAGGATGTAGACTTTGTCGTTGTAGGTGATTACGAGGTCGATACGGCCTTTGTTGGTGTAGTTTTCAGCTTTGACTTCAAGACCAAGACCCTGGAAGAAGGCATAGACAACACTTGCGTAGTAGCCTTCGAATTGGTCGAGGTTATTTTTCTTTTTTTTTGAACCACTCGTAGGGTATGCTATCAAAGAGTGAGAGGAGGACGTCTTTTAGGAGGGAGAGGTTAGCGGAGTTGAGGGAGGAGTAGAGGTCTTCGAATTTTTCATAGAGAGTCTTTGACTGTGTATAGTAGTTGAAGAGGTGTTCTGAGAGTGCGATTTTGACTTCTTTGTTAGGGTAGGAGAGGATGTTGAGGAGGCCTCTTGGGGAGTGTATGGGTTCTTTGATGGTGAGATAGCCTGTTTGGAAGAGTAGTGCTTCGGGTTCGATGAGGTCGACATCTAAGGAGCTGAGGAGGGAGTCTGAGGCGAGGACTTTTTGGAGGTTGGGGAGGAAGTAGCGTTTATCGAAGAGGAGTTTAATGAGGAATTCGAGGGTTGCGGTTTCAAACCAGAGGGGGTGGAATTCACCTTTTTGGAGGTAAGGTAAGATGTTAAAAGGGTTGTAGAGTGGCTCACCGCAGAAGGAGTAGCCGTTATACCAGCATTTGATGGCAGAGAGGTCTTTGTCTTTTAGTTCTTCTGCAAAGACGGTTTCAAGCTCCTCTTGAGTATAGCCACAGATTTCAGCAAAGGCCTTGTCAAGTGTTATGTCGTTTAGTTGATTTAGACCTGAGAAGAGGGAGACTTTGGAGAATTTGGAGACCCCTGTGATGAAGACGAGTTTGAGGTGGGCATCAAGGGGTTTTAGGACACTGTAGAAGTTTTTGAGGATTTCACGATTTTTTCTTGCGATGTCCCTTTCGTCAATTCTATCAAGAATAGGCTTGTCATATTTGTCAATAAGGACAACTACTTCGGATTTGTAGGTATCAGATGCTCGTTTTATTAATGCCTCAAAACAATTTGCATAGTCATCTTTTTTTTTGCATTTGATATCTATTTTTTTTGATTTTCTTCGAGTTTTTGGAGGGGCCAGTTTTCGAAATAGGAGGGATCAGTACTTAGAAAGCCTCCACCAAGGTCAATGTGGATAACAGGGTAGGATTTAGACCAGTCCCAGTTGTTGTAAATATAAAGGCCTTCAAAGAGGTCTTTCTTAGCAGGGAAGGCTTGTTTGAGGGTGTCAACAAAAAAGGGATTTGCCAAATCTTCTGGGCCTGCTTAAGAAGAAATAGGTTCCAGATTCAACAAGTTTCTTGACATAGTGGGTCTTATCTACATAATATTAGCCCTCTTTGCGAATCTTTTCAAAG
>JAUQPD010000043.1:0-9128 GCA_030550555.1 Thermodesulfobacteriota bacterium | reverse complement strand
TTGAAATACCAATTGGGAGTTTCAACTTCACAAAGGAGTATTATAATACTGATTCTACGTTTAAGAAAAGTAATTCATAGGAGTGACCCTCTTGACAGGGCAGGAAATGGGATTATATTTTAACCGAAAGTTAAGGGACGCGGGGTAGAGCAGTCTGGTAGCTCGTCGGGCTCATAACCCGGAGGTCGTGGGTTCAAATCCCACCCCCGCAACTTTATCCAAGTAAGCTTTTCTCCATATGAGGGCCTTCAGTGTTAGAAATCGAGAGGATAAAGCGACAAATATTGAGATATCTCGCAGGAAAAAAGGCAACTTTTTGGGAGCTTATCAACTATCAAGATTCACATATTGTCAATTTTCTTCAGGCAATTAAAGACCTATTAAATTCTGGACAAATTATTTACGAAAAACCCTACTTTTATACAGCTACTACTCTTCCAGAAAATAGGATCTATCAATCTCCTGGATGTCTCTATTGTCATCCCTTTGAGCAGAGCAGTTTCTGGAAAAAAGTTCTCACCGAATTTGAAAAGTTAACTATCGATAGACCCCTTCCCACAAGCGATTTTGACCAAGGATTTATTCGTCCAGTAGATACTTTAAAAAGAGTTGCTTTCATTTATGAGAGAGGTGACCTTGAGGAGACAGAAATATTTATTCTAGGAGATGATGATTTGCTGTCTATTGCTATGGCAATTACAGGTTTTCCAAAGAAAATAGTTGTTGTCGAAATAGATCAACGGCTAACTGATTTTATTCTCAAGAAGTGTAGAGAAATAGGTTTTGATAGAATTCATATCTACCAATATAATGTATTAGACCCAATACCCGAAGAACTTAAGGGAAAATTTGATGTCTTTGTAACTGATCCAGTGGAGACCAAGAAGGGGCTTAAACTCTTTGTTTCAAGGTGCATTAGTACTTTGAAGGGGCCTGGATCTGCAGGCTACATGGGTTTTACCCACAGAGAGGCCTCTTTACAGAAGTGGCATGACTTTCAGCGTTTTCTTATTGAATCTGGTTTCGTTCTTACTGATATCCTGAGAGACTTCACTACCTATCCAGAAAAGGAAAACTCTTGGGAAGATTTTTACAGAACTTACAGGATAATGAAAGAGTTTGATCTCGATCTCCCTGATATGGACTGGTACAAGTCTTGTTTTGTTCGCATGGAAGTTGTAAATGGGCCTATCCTTCTTGAAGTTGAGGTTCCAAAGGATCTTGAGGAACTTTACTTTGATGAAGAGGCCTGGGCTACACCTCTTCCCTCCTTTTTAGAAAAGAAACACTAAATTCCTGGAGGTCGTCTGTTATGAGTTACACCACCTCTGATTTTCGCAGAGGTTTAAAAATTGAATGGGAAGGAAAACCCTATGAGATAATTGAATTTCAACATTCAAAAGTAGCTCAAGGGCAGGCTACTGTAAGAACAAAACTCAAGGATCTTATTACTGGGAGAGTTCTTGAGGTAAACTTCAGAGCGGGTGAAAAATTTAATAAACCTGATTTGCAGGAAAGAGAAATGCAGTTTCTTTACAAAGAGGGTGATAGATTTGTTTTTATGGACCTTGAGGACTATGACCAGATCTATCTCACTAAAGAGGAAGTTGGTGAAGCTTGGAAATTTCTGCCAGAAAATCTTCAGGTCTCTGTCCTCTACTATAGGGGAAAAGTAATTGGAATAGAACTTCCAAAAGTTGTTGAATTAAGGGTTATCAAAACTGAACCAGGAGTAAAAGGAGATACGGTTGGAACTGCAACAAAACCTGCAACTCTGGAGACTGGGGCTACAATTCAGGTTCCTCTATTCATAGATGAAGGAGATGTTGTTAAGATTGATACACGCACAGGAGAATATGTTGAGAGGGCAAGTTGATGCTTACTCTCAAAAAATTGCAAGAATTTAAGGAGTATCTGGAGAGCGGAGCTTTCATAGAGGACTTCGAGATGAGAACGCCCGATGGGCAAGCTGAGATGTTGGACATGATTGAGCTACTTTTTGAACTCTGTGATAAGGCAGATGCCATTTTGAGCAAGCACTTCTATCGTCAATGGGGTGACAGGGTCCTTAAAAAAGACTCTTAAAAATGGTCTATTTCATAAGAGCCCGCACCCACTATAGTTATGCTCAAAGGTTACTTCAAGAAGTAATTGAAGGAAAAAAGCCCTGGTCAAAAAGCATAGCTCAAGATATCTTCAAACAGGCATTAAAAGCTATCTACTCTCTCACAGAGGTAAGTCCTCCCAAAGAGGAACTCACAGTTGATGAACTAATAAAAAGGGTTCTGCCAACACTCTCTCAAGATGAGAGGGACGCAATACAGAGGATAAAAGAAAAACTCCACTCTGCAGAGGCTGAGAGAGAGCAATTTAAAGCGGATTTGATTAGACTTCTTGAGATCGTCAAAAAATGTCTGGAACCGATTCTCTAACTCCTCACCTTAAGACAATTTTAGACAATCTCGGGACCGCCCTTCTTATTATTAGTATAGACAGAAAAATAATTTATGTAAATCAGGAAGCTCTTAAACTTACTGGTTACGAAAAAAATGAGCTTGTAGGAGAAAAAGTGCCAGAAGTTATTTTTGCCTTATTTGATGAAAAACAATGTTCACCTGAGCTATTATTCTTCAAAAAAAGATGCGAATATGATGTTTTATTAAAAAGAAAAGATGGGAAAACAATTTTTGCTCATATGATAGCTTCTTTAGTAGAAATAGATGGAATATCTTATATCATTTTGAATTTTATTGATTTGACGGAGAAGAAAGAATTAGAAAAAAAATTATACGAAGCTTCAATAACTGATTACTTAACTGGTCTTTATAATCGCAGATTTATGATGGAAACCCTATATAGAGAAAAAGAATTTGCTGATCGTTATAAAATACCGTTTACTATTCTTATACTGGATATAGATTTTTTTAAATTGATAAATGACTTGTATGGGCATGATACAGGAGATAGGGTATTAGTAGAGGTTGCAAGAGTGCTGAAAACCAGACTGAGAGCACCTGACCTCTCTTGTAGATGGGGAGGGGAAGAATTTCTGGTTCTTTTGAGGAATACAGTGCTTGATCAGGCTAAGTTTGTGGGTGAAAAATTACGAACAGAAATTGAAAAACTTACTGTTCCTCCTGTTGAGAGTGTCACGGTTAGCATAGGAGGTAGCCAGTACTACCCAGTTGAGTCCTTAGAGGAGACTATAAGAAGAGCAGATCTTGCCTTACTCAAAGCAAAGGCAAAGGGAAAAAATTGCGTTATCTTTTTTGAGGAGTAAAATAATTTTAAACATGAATTGGGAAAGAGTTCAGGTCTACCTTGAGGTGTTAGCCTGTCCACTTTGCAAAGGGGAACTTCTCTACGTCGAAAAACAAGAGTTGAAGGGTTTTGTCTGCAAAAGGTGTGCTCTTCTTTACCCAATTCTTGATGACATTCCTAATATGTTGCCAGAAGAAGCTATACCATTTAGAGATGAGTCATCCGAAGGTCCCTGAAAAGGTCCTGTTTTTCCTTGCAGTAACTGAGGCCGAAAAGGACCTCTTTGAGAAAATTTACAATGACCACTTCAAAGAGCTTGGGATGGTTGTAATAAAATCAGACACTTACGATTTTTCTTATTATACTGATTATTACGAGGAAGAAATGGGAAAACCTCTTTGGAAGACTTTTTATTTCTTTGAAAGGTTGATGGGACCTGAATATCTTATAGACCTTAAACACCTTTGTTATCACGTTGAGAAGCTTTATTCTGATAGTCAAAACCGAAGACGAGTTAATATAGATCCTGGATATCTAAATACTGCTAAGGTTGTTCTTGCTACTTTTAAAGATTATGCTCACAGGATTTATATAGGTAAATCTGTCTTTGCAGAAGTGACACTAATATACAAAGATGGGGCTTTTAGGGCTCTTCCTTGGACCTACTCAGACTACAAAGATCAAAAACATTTAGAATATTTTCAAAAAGCGCGGGAATACTATAAATCTCAAAGAAGAAAACTTAGAGTAAATGCTGATTGATAGATTTGGAAGGAAAATAGAATACCTTAGAATTTCTATTACAGATCGTTGTAATTTTCATTGTATTTATTGTGCAAGAAGAGGACCTTTAAGGTGGATTCCTCACGAAGAAATACTTAGATATGAAGAGATCTTAACAATAGTGAAGACTGCTGTAGATTTAGGAGTTAGAAAAGTAAGAATCACAGGTGGAGAGCCTCTTCTCAGAAAAGGAGTGGTAGATTTTATAGCTAAATTAGCAAAGATCGAAGGAATTACGGATTTGAGTCTTACAACAAATGGATATTTGCTTGTTGATTTGGCAGACAAGTTAAAACTTGCAGGGTTACATCGAATAAATGTAAGTTTAGATACTTTAGACTCAGAAAAATTCGAAAAGATTACTGGAGGATTTGAACTTGAGAGAATTTGGGCTGGTATTTTAAAGGCACAAGAAGTTGGTTTTTATCCTATTAAAATCAATGTTGTAGTTATTAGAGGTGTTAATGATGAGGAGATTCTTAGTTTAGCTGAGCTAACATTTGAATATCCGTGGGAAATAAGGTTTATAGAATTTATGCCAGTTGGGAATAGTGAGCTCTGGGACGAAAGTCACGTAATGCCTATTTCTGAGATAAGAATGAAGCTTGAAAAGAGAGCTCCTCTCAAACCTATTTCTTCTCATGGGGGTGGGCCTGCAAAGGTCTATCAGTGGGAGGGAGCCTTAGGGAGAATTGGCCTTATATCTCCTCTCAGCGAACATTTCTGTGGGAGTTGTAATCGCTTCCGTATAACCGCTGATGGGAAATTGAGAACTTGTCTTTTTAGCGATGTTGAAATTGATCTAAAGCCCTACTTAAGGGAAAGGCCAGAAAAACTTTCTGATGCTTTTATAAAGGCTCTAACTCTCAAACCTGAAAAAAGAGACATTTCTGTTACTTCCAGAGAGATGCGGGCAATAGGAGGATAACGAAGATGACAAACGAAAGGGATTTTTTTCTTGCCTATGGGATGTTAAAACCTGAACGTCCTGATAGGACTTTAAAACTTCAAAAGCCTGTAAATAGGGGAAGTTATGTGCTTGTTGATTTAGGCGAAGGGAGGAAAGAGGTCTTTTTCGTTAGAGATTACTGTTTCAAGTTGCCAATTGAAATAAAGGATCTGCCTGCTGTGCTAAGAAAGGCAAATTCAAAGGAGATCTCTTCTTATCAAAAAAAGCTCGAACTTGAGGCTAAAGCAAAGGAGCTCTGTAAGAAGTTTGCAGAGGAATTGAATTTGGAAATGAAGCTTGTTGATGTAGAGTGCTTCTTTGATCGTTCAAAGATAATTTTTTATTATACCGCAGAGGGTAGAATTGATTTTAGAGAGTTAGTTAAACAGCTTGCAAGGGCCCTTAGAATGAGAATAGAAATGCGTCAAATTGGGGTTAGAAACGAAACTGCCCTTTTGGGTGGAGTGGGGATTTGTGGAAAAGAGTACTGCTGTGCTCAGTATTTAAAAACTTTTGAGGCCCTATCCATTAAGATGGCTAAAGATCAGGGGCTTATTCTTGATCCAAACAAGATTTCTGGTCCCTGCGGAAGATTACTCTGTTGTCTTGCTTACGAAGAGAAAAATTATCAAGAATTTCTGGAGGGGCTTCCCAGAGTGGGGAGTAAGATTGAAATAGAGGGGAAATCCTTTAGAGTAGTTAAATATCACTTTTTTCAAAAGGCAGTTACTCTTGAGGGAGCAGAAGGACAATTTTACACTATCCCAGTTGCTGAATTGAAAAACTATATAGTATCTGAAACAGAGGAAGATATCTCAACGGAGGGTGAACTTTGCGAGGAGTAGATAGAGTTTTTTATATTACAACACCTATATACTATGTGAATAGCTATCCCCATCTTGGACATGCCTATACCACAATTATCGTTGATGGTTTAGCAAGATACTATCGTCTCAAAGGTTACAAAGTATATTTCCTTACTGGAACAGATGAGCATGGAGATAAAATTCTAAAAACCGCAGAAGAGAGGGGCAAAAGTGCTCAGGAATTCGTAGACGAGATTGCTCAAGCTTTTAGAAAAACTTGGGACGACCTGGGTATTACATATGATAATTTTATTCGCACAACTGCTGAAAATCATAAGGCTACTGTTCAATATGTGCTTCAGACTCTTTATGAAAAAGGAGAATTTTATATTGACGAGTATGAGGGATTATACTGCTATGGGTGTGAGAGATTTCTCACTTCAAAAGAACTAGATGATAAAGGACTTTGCAAAGACCATCAAAAGCCACCGGTAAAATTGAGAGAGAAAAACTATTTCTTCAATCTAGAAAAGTATAGGTCTTGGTTAAGAGAGTTTCTTTTAAAGGAGGATCCTATATATCCAAGGTTTTATCGTGACGAGGTCCTAAATCTGCTTGAAGAGCCTCTGCCTCCCTTGTGTATTTCTCGTCCCAAGAGTAGACTACCTTGGGGTATTGAGTTGCCTTTTGATAGTAACTATGTCACCTACGTGTGGTTTGACGCCCTTATAAATTATCTTTCAGGTATTGGTTTTCCCCATAATCCCCTATGGAGTAGCTATTGGGTAAACGCCCATCATGTTATAGCTAAAGATATACTCAAACCCCATGCTATTTATTGGCCCATAATGTTGAGAGCCCTCGGACTTCCTCCCTATCGCAAGTTATATGTCCACGGATACTGGCTCGTTGATAGCTTGAAAATGTCAAAATCACTAGGGAATGTGGTGGATCCTTTAGAGCTAAGTAAACAGTATGGCAGAGATAGTCTTAGATATTTTCTATTTAGAGAAATGGCTTTCGGTTATGATGCAGAATTCAGTATAGACCAGTTTTTAAGAAGGTATAACTCCGATCTTGCAAATGACTATGGAAATCTTATATATAGAACATTTAACTTAATAGAGAAGTATTTTGATGGAAAGGTTCCTCCATATAGTGAACTTAAGGAGGAAGATTATAAGTATAGAGAGGTTGTTGAGGAGGCTATAAACAAATATTTACGTCTATTTGAAGGACTCTTTTTCCATCAAGCTCTTGAGGAACTTTGGCAGGCTATTCGTTATTCAAACGTCTATATTGACCACACTGCTCCTTGGAAAGAAATAAAAGAGGGACGAGCTGATAGAGCAGGAACAATTCTTAGAAATTTGTCGTCAGCTATAAAAGCATTTGCTCTTGCCTTAAGACCTATTCTTCCTGAAAGCTCAGAAAAAATTTTAGAATTTCTTTCAGTTGGGAATGTGGATTATAGTGTAATTTTAAATTGGGATTTACCAAAAGAGGGTGCTTCAGTTAGCAAGGGGGCACCTCTCTTTCCAAGGATTGAATTTCGCGAAAAAGTTGAGAGTAAAAATTCTCAGGGGGAAGAGAAATCTCATATGGAAAGAGAATTGCTATCCATTGAGGAGTTTAGAAAATGGGACTTACGGATTGGCAAGATTGTCTTTGCAGAAAAGATTGAGGGAACAGATAAGTTACTTAGACTCGAAGTGCTCTGTCCTGAGCGTCGTCAAATAGTATCTGGCATTGCTCAGTACTATGCTCCTTCTGAGCTCATAGGAAGAGAGGTTGTAATAGTTGCAAACTTAAAGCCTGCCAAGATAAGAGGAGTTCTATCAGAGGGAATGTTACTTGCAGTTCATGATGAAAAGGGGTTAGCTTTGATTATCCCTGAGAGGGAGACAACACCCGGAGCTAAGATATCGTGAGGGCTGATATGATGAAGCACTTTAATCCCTTTGAAATCCCTTTTGAGGAGCTTTTAGGTATTTGTAAAGAGCGACATGGCCATCTCTGTGCTGGTCAGGTTCTTGGTGCAAGGCTTGCTCTGCTGGGGTTAGAATTGATTGGGATTAGAGATCCCTATGGAGCTGACCGGAAAAAATTTTTGGTCTTTGTGGAGATAGATCGGTGTGCAACTGATGCAATTCAGACAGTAACAGGAGCAAGCCTTGGGAAACGAACAATGAAGTTCTATGATTTTGGTATTATGGCAGTCACATTTCTTAATCTTGAGACAGGAAAGGCCTATCGTGTTATTGCAAAAGAGTCTGCAAAGGAGAGAGCTAAAGAATATTTTCCGGAGATTGAAAATCCAGCCCAACGAGAGCTATTAGCCTACAAGATAATGCCTGAAGAAGAGCTTTTTGAAATCAGAGAAGTAAAGGTAACCCTTAAGGAGACTGATCTTCCTGGTAAACCGAGAGAAAAAGTTACTTGTGAGAAATGTGGAATTGTCGTTAGAGATGGAAGACATCTCATAATTGAAGGCAAGATTTTATGTAAGATCTGTGCAGGTCAGTCTTATTTTGAGGAGGTTGATTTATGGGAAAGGTTAAAGAAATAGAATTATACACCGAGGCAAAAGAAGAGGTGATAGATATTACACCTCATTTAATTGAGTTAATAGAAAAGGAGGCCCTTATGGAGGGCTTTGTTTGCGTATATGTGCCACATACTTCTGCTGCGGTGACTATTCATAGAAAATTGGCAGATCCTATAAAACCAAAGCTTGCTGAATTATTGGAACGAGTCAATCCTGATGAGGAGGCTCCGCACTATACTAAAGCTGCCCTTGTTGCCCCCACAGAGGTTCTTGTCGTAAAAGAGGGAAGATTAGGATTAGGTCCCAACCAAAGGGTCTATTTCTATGAATTTAACGGTCCAAAGAAGAGAAAGGTTTATGTGTATTTGAGTGATTAACCTGGGGGCCAGTCCATTGGCCTTCCTGCAAGCACATGGAAGTGAACGTGAAACACTGTCTGGCCAGCCTCTTCTTTACAATTAACTACAACTCTAAAACCCCTCTCTGCAAAACCAAGATCCTGAGCAATTTTATTGATCGTTAAATAGATGTGACCAATCAATTCTTTATCTTCTTCTGTGAGTTCGAGAAGTGTTGAACAGTGTTTTTTAGGAATTACGAGAATATGAAATGGTGCCTGCGGATTGATATCATGGAAGGCAAGCACAAGCTCGTCTTCATATACAATCTTTGCAGGGATTTCTTTGTTCACAATCCGACAGAAAATACAACTCATTTTTGTCCCCCCGCACGGAGAAATTTTTCATAATTATACCTCGATACCCTCAGGGAAGCAATAGTC
>JAUQPD010000003.1 GCA_030550555.1 Thermodesulfobacteriota bacterium | reverse complement strand
ACTTTATCCTCCTTCTGAGGAGTTTGAACAGCAATTATTTCTAAAAAAACTGTTAATGTTCACGGTTTTTCTTTGCTCAAATTCTGCCTTTTTCCCGTCGTTCCATCGTGAAACAGGCGTGAAATAGCCTACAACTCTGGAATATACCTCGCAAGGGATGGCTCTTACTCTAACTTTCATATTGCAGCCTCCTTAGAATGGTATATCCTCATCCTCTCTAAATGGATATGGTAGTGATGTATCATCATTTGTGCTATGATCCTGAGTATTATGCTTTACAGGGTCAAGAAAAATGATTTTTTCAGCCCAGATCTCGGTAATCTTTTTAATTTGACCTTGACGAGTTTCAAATGATCTTGTGCGAAGTTTGCCTTCAATAAATACTTTTGAACCTTTATTCAGGTAAAGTCCGCATTGTTCAGCTAATTTACCAAAAACGACGATGCGATGCCATTCAGTGTGTAGTTCTCTCTTATCATTTTGATAATAAAATTCATTGGTAGCAAGACTAAAATGAGCTACAGGGGTCCCATTTAGTGTGTAGCGAATCTCTGGGTCATCTCCAAGTCTCCCAAGCAGTATTACTTTATTCATAACGGCTACTATGGATTTAGATCTATCCTGCTTGCTTTAAGGGTCATGTTGCCAGTTGCTTCTATAATAATATCACCTTTGACAGTAAGGCGTAGTTCATGCTTTGCTCTATCGTATTCTATGCGTGTGCCATCTTTGAATTCTATAACAAATTTCTCTCGTGTCTCCGCTGGTGGCTTATCTTTATCGTTGTAGACTGCCCCAAGCACAAAACCCGTATCCCAATCATCTTCATAGAAAGCACATACAACCAGCTCTCCGATGTCTGGTAGCCAGTAGTGTTTATCTTCTTGTGTTTTTTGATGCACTACCGGAAGCCAATATGTGATGACTGCATCTGCATCTTCTATCTGCACTCTGACTTTTGCGTTTTTGTCATCTACCGCTACGACTTTGCCAACTCTTATCATCTTTTCTTACCCCCTTGGGATGGTGCAAGTAACAATTCCAACTCAGTGGTGTAGCCATCTCTTGTTATTGTGTGTGTTGCGGTCTGTATGTAATACTCTCTATCAAACCTACCCAAGCCTTCTACGACCACCCAACCTCCTGCGTGTAAATCAGGGATGCCGACGCATTCTATCCGTGCTTGCAGTTCTTTCATACTGTTTAGCATTGCTTGCTTTTCAGCTATTGTCTCTGCCTGTTTTTTGTTTTCTACTCTTCTATTTATCTTTTGCGTATCTCCTGATGCTTTCACTTTGGACTGCTTTTTATCTTGCGTTGTGTCTTTCCTGCTTGGATCAAGATACACAACTTCAGAGCTTTGCTCATATAAACTGCTAACTTCAAAGCTTGCAGAGATAATATGCTCTCTTGTCAACTTGTAAACACCAGCTTTCTCTTCTGGGTCTATTATCACAAGTGTTTTGTTTGAAACTTTGCAGGTCTTCCCATAGAGCTTGCAGAGTTCTGCGAGAAACTCCAGGTCTCGCTTTTGGTTTTGGGTTAGCCTTGTGAAAGAAACATCTCCGCCTTGGAAGTGTAGTTTATATCCGTGCCGCTTTGCTATCTCTTCTGCTATTTGCTTTAATGTCTTGTTCTCAAAGGCGGTTGTCTTTATGGTTCTGTAGCTGGACTTTACATCTTTGGCAAGTGCCTTTATGGTGAAAATGTCCCCGTTTCTGCTGACAGAGTAAGTATAGCTATCTATAAAAAACACGCCTGCGTTTCTTACTCTATCTGTATAACCAAATTTGACCTTTAAGGCTGAGCCTCTTGCTGGTGGGTTTTCCCTAAAAAAGCCATCTGGGTCGTGTAGTTCTATCTCTACATCATCAGACTCCTGTTTCTGTAGGCCATCATTATCTATATAGCGAAAGGAAATAAGAAAGGGCGTTATGTATGTGGTAATATCTCTATCATTCAATTCTACATACAAGTATGGCTTTGGGATAATTAATCCTTCTGCCATGGCGGAGCTACCTCTTCCTCTGGAGTTTCTTCCTCTACAATCGGAACTATCAATTCAATACCTGCAGGAAAGATGGTTATATCCTGATATTGTGGGTTAAAAAGTAAAAGTAGGGGATAAAGATAAGGATCTCCGTATACTTTTTCACTAATGGTATCCCAGCGGTCTCCATCTTGCGTAATATACTTTGTCAACATATCTTACCCCTTTTGAAATTGTCTATTCCCGTCTTTATCACGAGTAATAAGCCCCTTATATTGTGGAGTTTGGCTTTGAGTTGCTTTTTTTTGAGCTTGTTTTTTCTTTGAAGTAGCTTTTTTATGCTTTATTTTTTGAAGTTCTTTTTTAACATATTCTGTAAGCTCAAGTTCAAGTTCTAATAAAACAGGATTACCATAAAGATCTACTTGTTTATATTCAGCCTTGATCTTATCAATAACAAAATCACCTAAAACCTGCTCAGCAATTATTAGTTTTTGAGCTTCTCCTTTTTCTGCTAATTCTTTAATTAAACTGAGAGCCTCACTGGGAGAACTTGTCATGGTATGAAATTTTAGTTGAAGCGTAATTTTTTGTAGCTCTTTTCCCATCCACTGGGTAGTTGAAGGTGGATATATTGTATTATGGCGGGCATAAATATAGGGGTGTTCTTCTGTATGAGAAAAATACTCAACTACTTCAAAAACTAAGTCACCAAAGCTTCCGTATGGCATTAGTACTCTCTCCTAAATTTTTCTTTTGCAATTTTATCTAACACGTTTCGGATCTCCTTTTCAAGCTGAGAGGTCAAAGAGTGAATTTCTTCTGCAGAGCCTTTAGCAAAATTTATAGGACCCAAGTTGACAGTTATGGAGATAGAAGTTGGAGCACCTAATTTAACAGGCTGGATAGAGGCTTTTACAGGCTCAAGGACTTGCTTTACAGGTTGAAAGAGAGGCTGGACAGAAGCTTTTACAGGCTCAAGGACTTGTTTCATTTTTTCAAGGAGGGGAGAAGGTGTTAGACCTTGAGCTATGGTTTCAACGAGTTTTATTTGATGAATGTCTCTAAGAGGGCCTTCTTTTGCAGGGCTGAAAGGTAAGAAATTGCGAATTTTTTGAACAATAGATTTAAAGGCTTCAATAGGCTTGCTTGCCATAGATTTAATACCCTCAACTAAAGAGGAAACAAGTTTAGCTCCAGCTTGGAAAAGGTTTATTCCATAAAGCTTTTTAACAAGAGCAGTAATTGCTAAGAGAAGGGCAGTAAAAGGATTAAGCATGAGAAGAAACTGAGCAAGTTTTTTCCAATTGTTTTTAAGCCATTCCCAGGCTGTAGAGATAGCCTTAACTACTTTATCCCAGTGACGATAGAGAAGATAGCCAATACCTATAATTGCAACAATACCTGCTATAAAGAGACCAACTGGAGAAAAAAGGAGGCTTAAGTTAAAGGCTCTGATAGCAAGAGTAACCCCGCGTAGGGCACTTATGAGGCGAGTAAAAACCGCAGAGAAAGCAGCTTTAGCAAGGGAAATAAGCCAGGTAGCTAAGGCTCTAATGTTTTGCCATAAAACTAAAGATTTTGCTCTTAACCAGGGAATTATTTGAACAATCCCTTTTTTTAAAGGTTCAAAAGGAGAAAAAGCAAAGCTTAAAAGTTTTAAAAAGCTAGCTAAAGCAAGAGAAACTGTGCCAAGTATAGCTATAAACCCAAGAAAAGCACCTATAGGATAGCCAATCACTTTGGCTAAGGTCTGATGCTTCTGAATGAAATCGCCAAGTTTACCGAATAAATCGTTAAGCAGATTAAATATTTTTATCAGTGGAGGTGCAAAAAGTTCTCCAACCGTAGCTCCGAATCCTGCAAGTGTGCCAAAAAAGGCTTCTTTAACATTGGCAAAGGATTGTAACATACGGTCAATACGT
>JAUQPD010000007.1 GCA_030550555.1 Thermodesulfobacteriota bacterium | reverse complement strand
GCTGGAAAAGATTTAACAAAGAATACGAAGAATTCGTTCTTGCTTGCCTTGCTAATGGCTACTCCAAAGCCTATCACACCGAAATAAGAGAAGATAATCGCCTGCAAAAGGTCTCTGTCTTTACAGCTCTTGGAATAGACCTTGATGGCTATAAACACATCTTAGGCTACTGGATCATGAAAGGGGAGAAACTTTAGGCTTTTGGCAAGCAGTTATATGCCCTGAGATTTGAAGTTGAGGACGAAGTAAGGGTGGTAAACTTAAGGAAATGAGAGCGAATATGTTAACAATTTCACAATTCCTTGAGAAATTTTTATTTTAATATAGTAAAAATGTATTTTAATATAGTAAAGTTAGTTTTGGTCTTACACAAAATTAGATATAAGTCTCACACTTGAGGTCATAAAGAGCAAGGGATATGTGGAGAAGTATCTAAGTGAGGGGAAAGAGGTTTATCTTGTCGGGATAGACTTTAGCAGAAAAAGGAGAAACATAGTCAATTTTGAGTAATAGAAAGTAATAGAGAGCATAGGAGGGGAGTAAGAAATATGGATAGAGATAGATTTCTTAGTAAGCTTATGACTCCATCAAAGAAGGTGATAGCTGATAAGGCAAGAGATCCTGAGGAGACAGTTCGTATAGTTGAGGAAAGGCTAAGAAAATCTGGCCTTAGAATTTATAAAGGTGTGCAACGCATTGACAAGGGAAGACTGGGAATTCCTGTCTACATTAGTCTTTATGACATTGAAGGCGTGAATGTTACTAACAATTACAAACAGATGGGTAAAGGCTCAACCGACATTCTTGCAAGGGCAAGTGCCCTTATGGAACTTGTTGAGCGATATTCTCTCTTCAGTTTTCATCACAAGGTGAGGGAGAAGGCAATCCTTACCACTTATGAGGAACTTGGGGAGAGGGCAATTCCCTGGGAGGTTTTTTTAGCCTCTCTTGAGGACGAGGAGGAGCCTACCATTAGAGATTATGCCCTGTCACTCCTTCGCAAAACTCCCCTGTATTTCGTGCCAGCCCTTGAATTGTCAACCAGAGAGATAAAGTACTTGCCCTTTCATTGGTTTTGGATCCTCTATGAGTATAATGGTTCAGCAGGGGGAAATACTTATTCTGAAGCAAGTGTTCAAGCTATCTGTGAACTTATTGAAAGGCACACTAATGCCCTTTCTATTAGAGCCAATACTCCCATGAGGGCAATTAGGGAGGAGGGGTTACCCCAAGAGGTTGAGCGTCTGCTCGAACCATTTAGGAGACTTGGAATTAGATATTGGATTAGGGATATGACCTTTGGTATGCCAGTTCCGACAATTGCGGTTCTTGCCCAGGATCCATCTACTTTCCCTCACCGAAGTGAAATAGTCTACGCAGGAGGAACTGCTACAAGTCCTTCAAGAGCTTTGATTAGGGCTATAACAGAGGTTGCTCAGCTTGCAGGAGACTTTGATACCGAGGGCAAGTATCTGGAAAGTGGACTTCCCAAATTTTCCTCACTTGATGAAGCTAAAATGGTTATAGACTATGATGGAGAGGTCCTCTTGGAGGAACTTCCAAACATCTATTCTGATGATCACAGAGAGGAGCTTGAGCAACTGACGGAGAGCTTAAAGAATCTCGGCTATGAGGTCTATCTTATCGACATAGAAGAGGAAAATCTAAAGATTCCAGCAGTCTATGCAATTATTCCTGGCATTCTCTTTAGAGAAAGGACCAGAATCCCCTTTCTTTTCCACCTCATAAGAACAGTAGTTTTTTATCATGGAAGAACCTATGCAAAGGAACTCCTTGAAAAAATCTTGAGCGTTGTTGAGGACAGATATTATGTTTGGGGCTATTATGGGAATGTTCTGAAAGAAGAAGGTAAGCTTGAAGAGGCATTAATGGCCTATGAGAAGGCGTTAACCTTTTCAGCTGCTAATCAAGATACACTCTCTATCTTGAGTCACTTAGCAGATACTTATTTTAGAAAAGGAGAATTTGAAAGGGTCATAGAGGTTTGTCAGAGAGCCCTCGAGTTGGGTGAAGTAGCAGAACTATACAATCTTATGGGCAGAGCCTATTACAGACTGGGAAATTATCTCCAAGCCCTTGATGCGTTTCTCAGGGCAACTGAATTGAATCCAGCTTCTGCCATAGATTACGCTAATGCAGGATATTGTCTTAAGAATCTTAACTTTATTGCTCCAGCAGAGATCTTTTTTAGGAAAGCTCTTGCTCTTGATCCAAACCTTACAATGGCAAAAAGAGGTTTAGAATATTGTGAGAATCTGCTAAACAATAGAAACTAAAATGAATTGAGGAGGAGAGAGATGCTTAAAAAGGGTCTTTTCTTGAAATTCTCACCAGAGATTGTGGAAAAACCAATAGTGTACCGGCTGGTTAAGGATTATAATTTGATTTTCAATATATTAAAAGCAACAATCACTCCTGGGAAAGAGGGCATAATGATACTTGAACTTATGGGGGAGCGAGACAATTTGGAAAGGGGGCTCCAATATTTAAAAGAGGAAGGGGTGGAGGTACAGCCTCTTGGGCAACAGGTAGTTAAAAATGAAGAGCGTTGTATTCATTGCGGAGCTTGCACTGCGGTTTGTCCAACAGGAGCCCTCTCAGTTGATAGAGAGACCTTCAAGGTGATTTATCTCCCTGAAAAATGCACAGCCTGTGCTTTCTGTGTTTCCGCCTGCATTACAAAGGCTATGGAAATTCATATACAAAGTGAGGCGGTCTGATAATGAGGGAAGCCCTTCTTTATGAAAGTTTAGAAGAGAAAAAAGTTCGATGCAATCTCTGCAACCATCATTGTATTATTCAACCTGGGAAGACAGGTATCTGTGGAGTCAGAAAAAATGAGGGAGGAATTCTATACTCTCTTGTCTACGGAAAGGTTATCGCTGAAAATGTTGACCCAATTGAGAAGAAACCACTTTATCATTTTCTTCCTGGGTCTTTTTCCTACTCAATTGCTACCATTGGTTGCAATTTCCGATGTTCCTTTTGTCAAAACTTTGAAATTTCTCAACATCCTCATCTCTATCCAGGACAAATTCCGGGAAAAAGAAGAACACCCGAGGATATTGTGAGACTTGCCTCAGAGAGTGGCTCAAAGAGCATTTCTTACACCTACACAGAGCCAACCATCTTTTTTGAGTTTGCCTTTGATTGTGCATGTCTTGCTGTAGAAAAGGGTATAAAAAACGTTTTTGTTTCTAATGGTTATATGAGTAAAGCATCAATTGATATTATAGCCCCTTATTTACATGGAATAAATGTAGATCTTAAGGCCTTCACAGAGGGGTTTTATCAACGCCTCTGCAAGGCAAAATTAAAGCCAGTTCTTGATAATCTTATATATCTCAAAACTAAAGGACTCTGGGTAGAAATAACAACCCTTGTCATACCTGAGGAAAATGATAGCGAAGAAGAGCTTAGAGCTATAGCAAGATTTATAAGAGATAATCTAGGTCCTGAAACACCCTGGCATGTGTCTCGATTTTATCCTCAATTCAAAATGACAAATAAACCATATACTCCTGTTGAAACTTTACTTAGGGCCTATTATATTGGTAAAGAAGAGGGTCTCTACTACGTCTATATTGGGAATGTGAGAGGTATTGAAGGGGAAAATACCTACTGTCCTAAGTGTAATACTTTACTTATAGAGAGATATGGATTTACAGTGTTGAAAATGGCTTTAAGAGAGGGGAGATGCCCAAGCTGTGGTTTCACAATAAGTGGCATTTGGAAATGAAGAGGATTCAAGTATTCTTCTTCTAAGCTGACCACATCCTGCAGAAATCTCAATACCTTTACTTTTTCTCACAGTTGTCAAAATTCCATGTTCTAAAAGAACTCTCTGGAACTCTCGAACCTTTTCCGCATCAGGTCTCTCAAAGGGAAGCTCTGGATGAGGATTAAAGGGAATTAGATTGACCTTTACTGGTAGTCCTCTTAAAATTTTACAAAGTTCCTCAGCCTGAATTTTGGAGTCGTTTACATTTTTTATCAAAATGTATTCTATAGTTGTTCTTCCATTTTTTATCCTAGGAAATCTCTTTATAGCCTCAAGAAGGATTTCCAAGGGATATTTTTTAGCGACGGGAATAAGTTGTTGTCTTAGCCTATCGTTTGGGGCATGGAGGGATATAGCAAGAGCAGTTGGGAAGTCTTGGGCTAGATTATAAATCTTATCAACAAGTCCTACAGTAGAGACTGTTAGTCTTTTACGAGAAAAGTTAAAGCCCCTCTTGTCCTCAAGAATTTTAAGGGCCTTGATAAGATTGGAATAGTTAGCTAAGGGTTCCCCCATTCCCATAAATACTAAGTTTCTGAGGGGAAGAATCTCTCCTTTGCTAAGAAGAAATCTCTTTGCGAGAACTACCTGAGAGATAATTTCGTTAACCTCTAAGTTTCTGCGAAATCCAGTCCTCGCTGTAAGGCAAAATTTACAGCCCATAGCACAGCCTACTTGAGTCGAAACACAGAGAGTAAAATGATCCCGTTCAGGAATTAGAACCATTTCAATTACTTCTCCATCATCAAGCTTAAGGGCAAATTTTGTTGTTCCTTCTGAATCACTAATGATTTCAACAACCTCAGGGAGGGATATAGAAAAAATAGAATCAAGTTTGGATCTGAGAGTTTTTGGAAGATTGGTCATTTCATCAAAGCTTAATACAGCCTTGCAGGTTATCCAGTGGTAGACCTGATCTGCTCTGTATGCAGGCTCCCCTAATTCAACAAAAAGCTCTCTCAGCTCTTCAAGCAATAGCCCTCTTATATTAGCTTTAGCGTCCACTTTATTTGTCATATGCTAATTAATGATATTTTCACCCTGTATCTTTCATCTACAAAGCAAGAGCCTTTACAAGGTATACCGTGTCAAGATCTTGTAATTCCTTGAGGGCTTCCTGGGAAGGAGGTTGATCTAAGCTAAGGAGAATGATATTTCTCCTTTTCATAGGATCTTGTCCGACGTGCATCCTTGAGATGTTTAAGTTATGTTTGCCCAAGATAGTTCCTATTTTTCCTATTACACCAGGTTTGTCTTCATTAAAAATATAAAGCATATAACCTTCTGGTAAAGCATCGAGACGAAAACCATTTATTCTCACTATTCTTGGTTCTTTTTTTCCAAAGAGAGTGCCCTCAACAAGGGTCTCACCCTGTGTGTGTTTTGTCCTTACACTTATGAGGGAAGTAAAGTCTTCTGTTTCTTCAGTTCTGGATTCTAAGATTCTAATGTTTCTCTCTTTGGCCCTAAGAAGGGCATTGACATAGTTTACATCCTCTTTTAGGAAGGGGGCAAGGAGTCCCTTTATGAGGGACAGGGTAACTGGTTGGGTGTCAATTTTAGCAAGCTCACCTCTGTAGGTAATCTCCACTTCCTGGATAGCTCCTGCTGCTATCTGAGCAGAGAGGAGACCTATTTTTTCTGCGAGATTGAGAACGGGCTGTATTACTTTTAGGGCTTCAGCACTAATGGAGGGAACGTTAACTGCGTTTCTCACGATACCGTAGAGGAGGTAATCAACCACCTGTTTTGCTATTTCTATTGCCACAACCTTTTGAGCTTCAACGGTTGAAGCACCAAGGTGGGGAGTGACAATTACATTGTCCAATTTGAGGAGAGGGTTATCTGGATCAGGGGGCTCCTTTTCAAAGACATCAAGGGCAGCACCAGCAATATGACCAGAAACTAGGGCTTCATAGAGGGCAGATTCATCAATAATTCCTCCTCTTGCACAATTGATTATGTAGGAGCCCTTCTTGACCTTTGAGAGAGTATCGCGATTGAGGAGATGATAGGTCTCCTTAGTAAGAGGTGTATGGATCGTTATAAAATCTGCCCGCGAAAGAAGCTCTTCAAGGCTAACAAGTTCAATACCTTTTTTTGAGGCAAAGTCAGGAGTGACAAAGGGATCATAGGCAATTACCTTCATTTTCATGCAAAGAGCTCTTTCTGCTACAATACTACCAATTCTTCCGAGCCCGATAACACCAAGTATCTTTCCGTTAAGCTCAACTCCCATAAATTTTTTTCGCTCCCATTTTCCTTCTTTAACTGAAGCATTTGCCTGAGGGATCTTTCTTGCAAGGGAAAATAGGAGCGCAAGTGTATGCTCAGCAGCAGATAAGGTATTCCCCCCAGGCACATTCATAACCACAATACCTTTCTCATTTGCAGTGGCGATGTCTACATTATCAAGACCTGTTCCTGCCCTTCCAATTACTTTCAATCTCTTTGCAGATTCAAGGATCTCTTTTGTCACTTTTGTTCCACTTCTAATAATAAGACCATCAACGTCAGCAATTTCTTTTTTCAACTCTTCAACGCTTAGACCTGGCTTATAAACAACCTCAAATCCTGCATCTTTTAAGATTTGAATCCCTTCTTCTGAAAGACTATCTGAGACGAGAATCCTCATAACACTCCTCCATATTTTAATTAGGATGAGGTCGCAAAATCTTCGATAAATTTCTCTCCTATTTAAACACCATTTAATAATTTTTCATCTACCTTTTGCTTCTTGAGAAGGATAGTATGATGTAGTATACTTTAGTTTGTTAGGTATGCGTGCTTGGATTATCAAGGCCTTTGGAGCGCCCTCAGATGAGACTTTTTCTCTATCAGAACTTCCTGATCCTAAGCCTTCTCAGGATGAAATTTTAATTCGAGTTATTGCCTGCGGTGTTTGTCATACCGATCTTGATGAGCTCGAGGGAAGAGTGAGACCTTCTCTCCTTCCTATTGTTCCAGGACATCAAATCATCGGAGAAATAGTAGATTTGGGGCATGAAGTAAAAAATCTAAAAAAGGGTCAAGTAGTAGGTCTTGGGTGGATTTATCACACCTGTGGGACTTGCCCTTATTGCTCGAAGGGACTTGAAAATCTCTGTGCTAACTTTAAAGGGACAGGAAAAGATGTAAACGGTGGATATGCGGAATATGTCTTAGCAAAAGAGGATTATGTGTTTCCAGTTCCAAATGTTGGCGAAGAAATAGTAAACTTAGCCCCCCTTTTTTGTGCAGGTTCAATTGGATACAGAGCCTTTCTAGAATATGCACTTAAATTTAAAATTAGACCTGAAGTTGCGATATATCCCTTTGAAGAGGCTCTTCAAGCCCTAAGAGATATCAAAGCTCACAAAACCAGAGGAGCAAAGGTAATTAAAATAGTCTGAGGAGGAGCCTAATGCTTGAATATCCTCTGACAAATGAAGAGAGAACAATAAAAGACCTAATAAAGGAGATTGGGGAGAAATACATTTTACCAAAAGCCCTTGAGTGGGATGAAAAGGAGATATATGATCCTCTTCCAATAAGGGCTCTTGCTGATGCGGATCTCTTTGGAATTATCGTTCCAGAAGAGTATGGAGGTCTTGGGTTAGGGGTTAGGGCTATGTGCATTGCTGTTGAGTGGCTCTCCTATTATTGTGCAGGTGTTTCAACCACTTACGCAGCCTCTTTCCTTGGAGCCTATCCAATTATTCTTTTTGGGAATGAAGAACAAAAAAGAATTTATCTTCCTGACATTGCAAGGGGAAAAAAACTTTGTGCCTTTGCTCTCACAGAACCTCAGGCAGGAAGTGATGCCTTTGCTATAAAAACTCAAGCTATCAAGAATGGAGACTACTATATTCTCAATGGAGTAAAGCAGTGGATAACAAATGGAGGAATTGCAGATATATACGTTGTTATAGCAATGACAGATCCTACAAAAGGTGCAAGAGGTGCAACTGCTTTTATTGTTGAAAAGGGGGATCCAGGGTTTGTCGTTGGGAAAAAGGAGAAAAAATTAGGGTTGCGGGCATCAGTAACGACGGATCTCATTTTCAATGAGTGTCGAATTCCTAAAGAACGGGTCATTGCAAGAGAGGGAATGGGATTTATGGTAGCTCTGAGAACTCTTGACTATGCAAGGTGTGGGGCAGGAGCCCAAGCTCTTGGCATTGGCCAGTTTGCCTTGGAGGTGAGTTTGAGACATGCAAGAAAGAGGATTCAGTTTGGTCAGCCAGTATATAACTTTCAAGCAGTGAGTCATACCTTTGCTGAAATGGCAATGAGACTCGAATCCGCACGAGCTCTTGTGTATCAGGTTGCAAGTTATATTGATAGTGGAGCAAAAGACTTTTCAGGTGCCTCAGCTATGGCTAAATGTTATGCCACCGATCAAGCCATGTGGGTCTGCGAGAGAGCTATTCAAATGATGGGAGGATATGGCTATATGCGCGATTATCCAGTGCAGAAATTATTTCGAGATGCCAAGTGTTTGCAGATCTATGAAGGCACAAATGAAATTCAAAAGAATGTCATTGCAAGAGAGCTCGCAAAGTTTGTGAAAATCTAATACATCAGGGAGATGTAACATGGAAAAAATTATTGTCTGCGTAAAAGCTGTCCCTGATCTTAGATCTGTGAAGGTTGATCCTGAAACTCATACTCTTCGCAGGGACTCTGCTGATCTACTTCTCAATCCCCATGATGCTCCTGCAATAGAACTTGCTATGAGACTTAAAGAGAGATTGGGAGTAGAGGTTGTAGTCCTGACAATGGGACCGCCTAATGCAAGCTCTGTCTTAAGACGTGTATACTCTCTTGGAGCAGATAGACTAATTTTGCTTTCAGATAGAGCCTTTGCTGGTTCTGATACCTTGGCAACAAGTAAAGTTTTAGCAAAAGCCCTGGAAAAATTGAGCCCCTTTAGTCTTGTCCTTATGGGGCTAAAGTCCATTGATGGAGAAACCGCACAGGTTCCTCCAGAAACTGCTGTCCTACTCGGAATCCCTTCAGTAACAAATGTAAGAAACATCTCTGTTGAGAATGGAGTATTTATTCTTGAAAGAGTTACTGATTACGGGATTGAGGAATTAGAAGTTGCACCACCTCTTGTCGTAAGTGTCACCACTAAACTGGACTACATACGCCCTCCTTCCCTGAAAAGGCTACTCAAAGAGAGGGAAGTTGAGGTTACTATCTGGAATGCTGAAACACTAAGACTCTCCCAAGAGGAAGTCGGACTTAGGGGTTCTCCAACACAAGTTGCCTCAGTTTTTGAAAAGACAATCTCTTCAAAAGGCGAGATCTGGGAAGGGCCTCCTGAGGAACTCTCAGAAAGATTAATTGAGCTATTAAGACAGAAAGGTTTTCTTAAATCATGACCCAAGAAAGCCTTAAAGTAGGAGGATTTCAACCATGAGTGAAATAATATATGCTTACGGTGAGTTTTTTGATCGTAAGTTGCATCCAGGAAGTTTAGAGATATTGACTCCCCTAAGAGACATTGCTTCGGCTCTAAACAAAAAGGTGGCTTTACTTATTCTTTCAAGCTCGTTAGAAGAGGTAAAAAATTGTGAAGATATAGAGAGGGCGGACTGTGATGAGGTTCATTTGGTCGTTCATGAGAGCCTTCACCATGTTCGCGACGATCTTTATGGAAGGGTCCTAGCTCAGATCATAAGGCAAAAAAATCCCTTTGGGGTCTTTTTTCCTGCCACTCACCAAGGGAGCTCTCTTGCTCCCAGGGTAGCTGGAGAACTTCAAGTTGGACTTTGTGCCCATGTAAATGGTTTTACGCTTAAAGAGGGAAACCTTTACATGTTAAGACCTACCTATGGAGACAACATAATAGCAGAGCTTTACTCTAAAAGTAGGCCAATAATGGCTACCCTCTCTCTCGGGGCTTTTAGCATTAGAGAGGGAAAAAGAGCTCCCAGAGTTGTGATGATAGATCTTCCCAAAGATTTCAATTGGGAAAGCAAGATTCGTGTTCGTAGAGCTATAAAGGTAAAGAGGGAGCCCAATCGCTTGAGCATCGCCAAAGTGGTCGTTGCAGGAGGGCTTGGACTAAAGACAAAGGAGAATTTTCAGAAACTTTTTGAGCTTGCTTCTCTTCTTGAAGGAGAGGTTGGAGCTACGCGTCCTGTTTGTCACGCAGGTTGGGTTGACGAGGGGAGAATGATAGGAGTTAGTGGAGTCTCAGTTAGACCTAAACTTTATATTGGTTTTGGCATTTCAGGCTCTATTCAACATACAGTTGGAATAGAGAATTCAGAATTTATTGTTGCAGTTAATATAGATAAGGAGGCTCCTCTTGTCAAAATTGCTAATGTTGCACTCATTGCGGATGCAGGCAAGGTGCTCGATACTTTAATCAAAAAACTCAGCAGATCCTCCCAATCAGAGCTCTAAATCTCTCCCACATTCTCTTCACATGGTCACCTTCCCAATAGAGTTTATCACATCGAGCACAATAGTTAAAATCTTCACAGAGATCCCAAACTTTTGGAGGAATTCTTTCCTTGAATAAGTCTTTTTTAACAGGAATGAGTTTCTCACCACAAATTGAGCAGAGCTCAAGACTTAAAGAGGGTTCAAGTTCTAATTTGAGGAGAAGAAAAGTTAATTGAGCCTTCAAAGGCCCTCTTGGTAGTAGAAGAAAGTTTATACCCATTTTTTCGAGGATCTGAGCTGTCGTTTTACTTGTAATGAGGAAGAACTTATCTGGGTGTTTTTGGATGATTTCGGTAGTTATTTTTTCATTTAGGGTTAGTGTATTTATGCCCATGAATCGTAACCATTTTGCAAGTCCATGGAGAGAGGCTTCAAGTAAAAAGGTTTGCTCTTTGAAGTTTTTCATCTCTAACCAGCCTTGTAATTAAAAAAGTTCAAGTTAAAATGTTAAAAATTTGATTTGATTATTCAAGAGGATGCTCCATAATCCCTCCTTAGGGTTAGATTTAAAAATTTAACAAAGCTTTAAAAAACTTTTTAATAAAGTAAAAAAATAGAAAATGTTATTATTTTTTCATCATAACTGGGTGATAGAGCTCTTGACAAAAATAAACTAACTATCTAAACTTAGCGAAAGAAAAAACTGTGGGGAGGTTATCATGGGAGAAGTAAAAAAGCACGACACACCACTTTTGGATGAGTTGAAGTCTGGGCCCTGGCCGAGTTTTGTGGATGACATTTATAATTATGCCGAAAAGCACAAGAAACAGGCAGGATTTGACATACTCGGCCAGATGGAGCTTTCTTACAAAAACAAGGAGACTCACTGGAAGCATGGTGGGATTGTTGGGGTTTTTGGATATGGAGGGGGAGTAATTGGACGTTATTCTGATCAGCAGGAAAAATTCCCAGCTATTTGGGCTTTCCACACGGTTCGTGTAAATCAGCCTGCTGCAAAGTGGTATCACACTTCAGCTCTTAGGAAACTCTGTGATCTTTGGGACCACCGTGGTAGTGGAATCATGAATTTCCACGGGTCAACTGGAGACATTATTCTTCTTGGAACTGTTACTGAGCAACTTGAGTATATCTTTTATGACCTCACTCATCAGCTTAAGATGGACCTTGGAGGATCAGGTTCAAATCTGAGAACTCCTGAGTGTTGTGTGGGTATGTCAAGATGCGAGTGGTCCTGTATTGATACACAGGACATCATTTACGAATTAACTATGCAATTTCAGGATGAATTACACCGTCCTGCCTTTCCCTATAAGTTCAAGATAAAGGTGTCTGGTTGTCCCAATGATTGTGTGGCAGCGATTGCTCGTGCAGATTTTTCCATCATTGGAACCTGGAGAGATGATATTAAGATTGATCAGGAAGCGGTAAGGGCCTATGTTGGAGGAGAGTTGAAACCAAATGCTGGAGCCCATTCAGATAGAGATTGGGGTCCCTTTGACATCAAGAAGGAGGTAATTGATCTCTGTCCCACCAAGTGCATGTTCTGGGATGAAGGCCAGAAGAAGCTATATATAAACAATAGAGAGTGTAACAGATGTATGCACTGTATTAATGTTATGCCAGAAGCTCTTCGTCCCGGAGATGATAGGGGAGCTACCATCTTGATGGGAGCAAAGGCTCCAATTCTAGAGGGAGCTCAACTTTCAACCGTGATTGTTCCCTTTATGAAGCTTGAACCACCTTATGACAATCTCAAAAATCTTATATACAAGGTCTGGGATTACTGGATGGAAAATGGAAAAAATAGAGAAAGGCTTGGTGAGACCATTCAGAGAATTGGTCTCAATAGATTCATAGTTGATGTTCTTGGTCTGAAGCCAATTCCTCAGCATGTAAGAGAGCCTCGTTCCAACCCATACATTTTCTGGAAAGAGGAGGAAGTGGAGGGGGGGTGGACTAGGGATGTTGCAGAGTTTAGGAGACGTCACCCTGCATAAGTGCCTTATTGCTTTAATGGATAGAAATTTTTGAAATTTTTAAAAATAAGGAGGGGACTCATGAGTGAGAGACCAGAAAGACCTGATCCAATTTACTTTGAGCCTTATGATCCAACCCTTGCTGAGAAGCTCTATAATCCCCAGAAACCAATGGAGAACAGGATTACTGACATCGGGCCACCGCATTATTGGCAGTTTTTACCTCCTGTAATTCAGAGGAATTATGGGAAGTGGAAATCCCATGAGATTCTCCAGCCTGGGGTATTAAAATATAAATCTGAAACAGGCGACGTAGTCTATGTAGTAAGGTGTGGAACTCCAAGGCTTGAGACCACAGATTACATCAGAGAAATCTGTGAAATAGCTGACAAATACTGTGATGGTTATGTGCGTTGGACAACTAGAAACAATGTAGAGTTTCATGTTACAGATGAGGAAAAACTTAGAGCCTTAATTGAGGACCTAAAGAGCAGAAAAATGCCTGGTGGGGCTTACAAGTTTCCAATAGGAGGAACTGGTGCCTCCGTGACTAATATTGTCCATACTCAAGGATGGATTCATTGTCACACTGCAGCTATTGATGCATCTGGTGTGGTTAAGGCAATAATGGATGAGCTTTTCGATTATTTTGGATCACATAAGCTTCCTGCCCAGGTAAGAATCGCCCTTGCATGCTGTATTAATATGTGTGGTGCTGTTCACTGTTCTGATATTGCAGTTGTTGGAATTCACAGAAAACCACCTCTAATTGAAGATGATAGGCTTGAAAAGGTCTGTGAAATACCACTAGTTATTGCATCTTGTCCTCTTGGAGCTATTAAACCAGCAACAGTTGAAGTAGAGGGACAGAAGAGAAAGACAGTTAGGGTTAACGTAGATAGATGTATGTTCTGTGGTAACTGCTACACAATGTGTCCAGCTATGCCAATTTCAGATGGCCAGGGAGATGGACTTGCTGTGGTTGTAGGTGGTAAGGTCTCCAACAGAATCACTCCACCAAGATTTTCCAAGGTTGTTATTCCTTATATTCCCAATGAACCTCCACGTTGGCCAACTGCTGTAAAGTGGATCAAAAAGATACTTGAGGTTTACTCTCAACATGCCAATAAGTATGAAAGAATTGGAGATTGGATTGAAAGAATTGGTTGGGAGAGATTTTTTGAATTGACAGAAATTCCATTTACATGGCATCTTATTGACGATTATAGACTTGCCTATGATACTTATAGAACATCAATGCACTTTAAGTTTACAAACCATGTTGAAACAATGGTCGATTTTGAATAAAATCTAAAGAGAGGGGTTAATATGGACAAGGAAGCTCTTAAACAGAAGATCTTAGAGGTATTTCAGAAAAAAGCTAGCAGTGGAGGAAAGAGTAAGATCTACTTGAAAGACTTGCAAAGGGAAATACCTGAAGCAAATCCCAGAGACATTAAAAATGCAGCCAATGAACTAGTAAAAGAGGGAAAACTTGAGTACTTTTCTACAGGAAGCACCGTAATGTATGGGCTTCCTGGAGTTGGAATGGGCCTAGAAGCTGGAATGGACAAACCAGAGGAATAAGATGATTTATGAGGGGAGGGACCGCTCCTCCTCTCATTTATTTATTAAATCACTTTATTTATCAAGTCATAAACTTTTTTATTGAAGTTAAATTCAAAGTATTAAGCATATTTCTGTAGAGTAAATCCTTTTTTATTACCTTTAAACTTTAGCTGACAGTCTGTGTTTTAGAGCCGTAGGAGTAACTTGGTAAGATTATTGGGTATAAAATTAGGATTTTGATGTTTCGGTTTTTGCAGGTTCTTGTTTAACTTCTTTCTTCTCTGCTTCGAGTTTTTTGATATCATCACTGACATCAGCCTCTTTTAGTGATTCCTTGAAGGACCTGATACCCTTTCCAAGCCCCGCACCAACTTCTGGGAGTCTTTTGGCACCAAAGATTAAGAGAGCAAGGAAGAGGATAATAAATAACTCTTGACCACCAAGTCCAAAAGGCATTAGAATAACCTCCTTTTAAAAGGATCTAATTTTATCAAAATTATACCCACTTCATAGAGGGCTGTCAAGGGGATAGCAAGTAAGAGTTGATTAACAGGGTCAATGCCAGTCGTTAAAATCCCAGAAATTATGAAGGCAAGAATGACCGCATAAGGTCTAAATTTTTTAAGTTGATCCAATTCCACAATCCCCACCCTCTCAAGCACATATACAAGAGTTGGGATCTGAAAGAGGATTCCAAAGAGGAGAAGAAGTCTTAACAAGAAATTGATGTATTCTCCTAAATAGGGCTTGAAGGTGAGGAATTTCTCACCAAAAGAATAGAGAAAATTCAATATAAAGGGGAGGAATAGGTAGTAGGCGGTAAGGGCTCCAAGAAGGAAGGATAGGGAACTCAAAAAGAAGGCAATCTTTACCCATCTTCTTTCATGAGGATAGAGACCCGGAGCAACAAAAATCCAGAGTTGATAAATGATGTAGGGACTTCCCAATATAAAGCCAAGAATCACTGAGAGTTTGAGTTTGTTTGCAAAGACCTCGGGAAGTGTTTTAAAATAAACCTTATGTTCTTCTGCCAGATAGGGTCTGAGAGGGTCTAGAAAGAACTCAATCACTCTGTCTGAATATACATAAACAATTATGCTTACGATGGTCCAACAGACCAAAGCTCTAATAAGGCAGGATCTTAACTCAAGTAGGTGCTCAATGAAAGGTTGTCTTTTCTCGTTTAGATCATCCATGCAGGATATTTTCTACCGCATGAACAATGGCTTCTGAATCGATTCCTGAGAGCTTAAAAAGATCCTTGGGACTTCCTGAAGAGCAAGGCCTTTGATGTCCTAGTAGGACTATCTGCGGAGATAACTTGTGTAGAGCAAAGATTGAGGCAATTCTTGTTCCAAGTCCTGAATCTACATAATGATCTTCAACGACAATCACTCTCCCAATTCTTCCTGCTCTTAAAATGTCCTCAGTTGGGAAAGGTTTTATTGATGCTACATTAAGGACAGACACATGAAGGCCCCTTCTCTTCAACTCCTCATAGGCCTTTAGTGCTTCTGGAATTGTATTCCCATAGCTTATTATCACTGCATCAGATCCTTCTCTCAACCAATCTCCCTTACCTGGAGTGAAAACATAATTTTCATCAAAATATGGAGTTCCATCCTCTTTGGTAACGATGGGGACTGCAGATCTTCCCATACCTACAAAGACATTGCCAGACCTCAAAGCAATCGTTCGAATTATGTGATCAGTTTGATTGGGATCAGCAGGGATATAAATTTCGAAGTCTTGAAGGCTAAAAAGCAAACCAAGATAGTCTATACATTGATGCGTAGGACCATCCTCGCCAACATCAGCTCCAAGATGGGTGCAAACCACTTTCAGTGCGGTTCTGTTTAAGCTATTTATTCTCAATTGATTATATACTTCATCTAAGCCAAAAACACCAAAAGTTGAGAAAAACACAAGGAAACCTTCCTTAGAAAGTGCACCTGCCACAGAGGCGGTATGATGCTCCTGAATACCAGATTCAAAAAAGGCGTTAGGTGAATAATTGCGAAATTCTGTCATCTTAACAGAGGGTTCAAGATCACAAGTTAGTCCAAGAATTTTGGGACATTTATCAGGCAGGTTGTTTTTTATAGCAAGGTTAAGTAAGGCTTTTCCAAAGGCTGATCTACAGTCAGTTTTAATATTTACATCATACAGCTGGGGATCAGCTGGAGAAATCTCCACTGGAAGAGGGTCATGAGCTTGATGAGGAAAGGAGACAGTATATTTTTTGCGTTCCTCTTTTAGATAGTCAAATTCCTGTGGATCAAAGCCTAATTCCTCTAAGGCTTTTTTAGCGAGCTCAGGAGGAAGGGCAGATCCATGCCATTTAGGATCGTTTTCCATAAAAGAAATACCCTTTCCCATAACTGTATGGGCAAGGATTGCGGTTGGCTTTGAAGGATCAGGAACCCTTCGTTGAATTACTTGTCTCAGTGCTGAATAGATCTGTTGAAAGTCATGTCCATCAATTTCAATTAAATTCCAAGAAGTGGCAAGGATTTCTTCTCCAATTTTCTGAGGCATGACCTCAGAAATCTTACCACCAATTTGGAGTTTGTTATAGTCAACAAGCACTATTAGATTATCTAAACCAAATTTTACTGCCCATCTTCTTGCTTCGATAACTTGACCCTTTTGTTGTTCTCCATCACCCATAAAACAAAAGACCCAATTTGGAAGTCCTTTAAGTTTCAAGGCTTTTGCCATGCCACAGGCTGCAGATAGACCCTGGCCAAGATTTCCGGTATTCCACTCTACACCTGGAACAGCCTGTTCAATGTGTCCTGCAAAGGCTGACCCTGCTCTTCTAAATTCAAATAAAAAGGGTTTTTCTGGAAAGAATCCATACTCACAAAGGACACTATAGACTCCCGGACTTATGTGTCCATGGCTAATTACAATTCTGTCTCTATCCTCTGCTCGCGGATTCTTTGGATCTATCTTAGCTAATGCATAGACTACAAGGAGCATCGATAATGAAGAGAGCGATCCCCCAGGATGCCCTGATCCTGCAAGAGAAGTTGCAAGGATTATTCTTCTTGCACAACGCAGAAAGGCTTCTTGAAAAAATTGAATCTCTTCAAGAGAAAGTCTTTCTCTTTCCAAGGAAAGCTTGAGCATAGCCAGACTCCTTTGAAATATATGGATTGAAATAAAAAGGAGAGAAGGGGATTAGATGTTTTTCTTCTCTCTTTTCATAGCAATTGTCCCAGTCCTTACGATCTCCTTTATACCCATAGGTTGCAATAGTTCAATAACCGCTTCCAATTTGTCCTTATCACCTGTTACCTCGATAATGTAGGTCCTTGGCGTAACATCAACGATCTTTAATCTAAAAATTTCACAAATTCTAAAGATTTCTTCTCTGTTTTCTTTCTCAGCTCTAACTTTAATTAGAGCCATTTCTCTCTCAACATAATCACCTTCTTCTGTCACATCCACTACTTTATAGACGTCAATCAATCTTCTTAGCTGTTTTATAATCTGTTCAATTATTTGATCATCCCCTCTTGTCACAAGTGTGAGGTGTGAGAGAGTGGGATCAAGTGTCTCCGCAACGCAGAGGCTATCTATATTGAACCCCCTACCACTAAAGAGCCCAGCAATTCTGGCTAAAGCTCCTGGTGTATTTTCAACTAATACAGAAAGAGTGCACTTCCTTTCAGAC
Organism: Thermodesulfobacteriota bacterium; assembly: GCA_030550555.1. Taxonomy (GTDB): domain Bacteria; phylum Desulfobacterota; class Thermodesulfobacteria; order Thermodesulfobacteriales; family Thermodesulfobacteriaceae; genus Caldimicrobium. The sequence continues at coordinate 115,039 of JAUQPD010000007.1, read as the reverse complement.
ATCTCTTCCTCCTCCTTCTCCTCCTTCTTTTATACCAGGATCATCTCTGTTGTTGCTTTGCCCGCAGGAACCATTGGGAAGACTCCCTCTTCAGGAGCTATAATGACATCTAATATTACCAACTTGTCTATGGTTAAAATCTGTTTTAGTGTGGGTTCCACTTCCTCAGGCTTGGTGATTCTAAGCCCAACTGCTCCATAGGCCTCTGCAATTTTAACAAAGTCTGGAATAGTGGCAAACTTGACCGCAGAGTATCTTCTCTCATAGAAAAGCTCTTGCCACTGTCTAACCATGCCAAGATAGCCATTATTGAGAATTATTATTTTGATTGGCAGTCTTTGATCCATTGCGGTTGCAAGTTCTTGAATATTCATTTGAATAGATCCGTCACCTGCAATGTCAATTACTAACTTTCCTGGGTTCCCCATTTGAGCACCAATTGCTGCAGGAAACCCAAATCCCATAGTACCCAATCCACCAGATGTAATAAGAGTCCTTGGATATTTGAATTTATAAAATTGAGCTGTCCACATCTGGTTTTGTCCCACTTCAGTGCATATTATGGCATTGCCTTGAGTTAGCTCATACAGCTTTTCAATAACAAACTGGGGTTTGATAACATTTGGATCATACTTGTAGGAGAGGGGATATCTCCTTTTCCAGATGTCAATCTGTTCCCACCACTCTTTAAATCTCTCTTTGAAATATTTTTTGTTTTTTCCAGCCTCCTTTACAACTTCAAGAAGTCTTGCAAGGGCTCTCTTACAGTCACCCACAATGGGAACATCCACTTTTACGTTTTTCTGAATAGAGGTGGGATCAATGTCAATGTGTATTATCTTTGCATAAGGAGCAAAGGCATCAACTCTTCCTGTCACTCTGTCATCAAATCTTGCACCAACCGCAAGGAGCACATCACAATTCGCTATTGCCATGTTTGCGTAATAGGTTCCATGCATCCCTGGCATCCCAAGGGACTGCTCATGATCTCCCGGAAAACCACCAAGCCCCATCAAGGTCATAATGACAGGAAGATTTAATCTCTCAGCAAGTTCGAGGACCTCAGAAGAAGCACCTGAAGCAATAACACCACCTCCAATGAGGAGAACTGGTCTTTCCGCTTTTTCCAATAGTTGGTAAGCCTTTTCGATTTGTTTTATATGAGGCTCATAGGTAGGATTATAGCTTCTTAGACGAATCTCCTCAGGATAGTCAAATTCTGCTTTTGCTTGCTGTACATCCTTCGGTAAGTCAACAAGTACAGGCCCAGGTCTCCCCGTTCGAGCAATGTAAAAGGCAGCTTTTAACACTCTGGGAAGATCCTCCACCCTTTTTACAAGAAAGTTATGCTTGGTTATAGGTCTGGTGATACCAGTAGTATCAACCTCCTGAAAGGCATCATTACCGATCAACTTTGTTGGCACCTGCCCTGTAAGCACCACAATCGGGATAGAATCCATATAGGCTGTAGCTATGCCAGTTACAGTGTTTGTGGCTCCAGGACCAGATGTAGCAAGAGCAACTCCTATTTTGCCAGTAGATCTTGCAAAACCATCAGCAGCATGCGCTGCCCCCTGTTCATGCCTAACTAGCACATGATGAATACTATCAGTCTTATAGAGCTCATCATAAATGTCAATTATTGCTCCCCCAGGATAACCAAAAATAACCTCCACACCCTCTCTCTTAAGGGCTTCAACTACCATTTGAGCACCAGTCATTATCTTACCCAACTCAATTCCCCTCCTTTTGATATTTTTTTATGAGCTCAAAAATTCTCTCCTTCAAGTGAAGTTTCTCAAGCTTAATCTGTTTTTCTCTAATTTCCTCTTCAGGAGTTAAATAAGGTCTACGGCTAAGTTCACTGAGCTCCTTTTCTAACTCCTGATGACGAGCATAAAGCATTCTAATGTCTTCATACTTTTCCGCATAGGTCTTAATTAATTCTTTATCATCCATGTAGCACCTCCAATATGATAGTTTTTAAAAATAATAATTGCGAGGTTATGTGAAAATTTTCCTGTTTTATGACTTTTTGACATCTCCCCTGTTAAAAAAGGCATGAAGAAGTTCGATGGGAAGTGGAAAGAGAATGGTAGAATTTTTCTCAGTTGCTATTTCAGTAAGGGTCTGAAGATATCTGAGCTGTAGGGTGATAGGATTCTCAGACATGATCTTTGCTGCCTCAAGAAGGGTCTTTGAAGCTTGATACTCACCGTCTGCACTTATTATCTTAGCTCTCCTCTCCCTCTCTGCCTCAGCCTGTTTTGCCATAGCTCTTTTCATTTCTTCAGGAAGGTCAATCTCCTTTATTTCTACCTTTGAAACCTTAACACCCCAAGGTTCAGTCTCTGCATCAAGAATTTCTTGGAGTTTCATATTTAGTTTCTCCCTCTCAGCAAGAATCTCATCCAACTCTGCTTGACCACATATACTCCTCAAGGTGGTCTGAGAAAGCTGGCTGGTAGCATAGTAATAGTCTTCAACCTGAAGAAATGCCTTATCAGGATCGACAACTCTAAAATAAACTACAGCACTTACCCTAATGGAAACATTGTCTCTCGTAATCACTTCTTGAGGTGGCACATCTAAGGTTACCGTTCTTAAATCAATTTTTCTCATGCGATCAATGACCGGAATCAGTAGTATTAGCCCCGGCCCCTTGACTTTGTGGAATTTACCTAACCTTAGAATAACTGCCCTTTCATACTCATTGACAACCTTGAGTGAAGCCTGTAAAAAAAGCAAGACAATAAGTATTAAAAAGAGCAGTGATAGCCCCATAACTTAACCCCCCTTTTTGTGTTCTTGTAACTTGAGTTTACAGAAATTCTAATTAAAAGTCAAGAAGTAAAATATAAAATTTCAGCTCTTGCTATTTTTGTATTTTAAATTATATTTACGATGTAATATTAATAAGCAAGATTTTCCGGAGGTGTAGAGATGTTTAAACTCTCAACAAAGGGAAGGTATGCGGTTCGAGCCATGTTTGAAATAGCTAAAGCCTATCCAAATGGGGTTACTCTTGATGAGATCTCCGAGCGACAGAAGATCTCCCGAGTCTATCTTGCTCAAATTCTTAATAGGTTGAGACAGGCAAGACTTATACGCTCTTCAAGAGGTCCTGGAGGTGGTTATGTATTGAGAAAACCTCCTGATGAAATCAATCTCTACGATATTCTGGAACCTCTTGAGGGTCCAGTGTGTGTCGCTTCCTGTGTGGATCCTGGTGAAGGTTGTGATGAGGTTGATGAATGCGTTGCCTACCCAATATGGAAAAGGCTTTCAAACCACATTGAATGTATGCTCAAAAATGTAAAACTCTCAGACCTCATCAAACCCATGTCTCCTGAAGAAAAAGAAAAATATGCAGAAAATGTCACCTTAAAGTGCTTCTAATACCAAAGAGATGTTGAAAATCAAAGTTCCTTTGGATTCAAAAGAAACTTTAGCAGATATAAAGGTTGGTAATTTCGTTCTGCTGACAGGATGGCTTCTCTGTGCAAGAGATGCAACCCATAGAAAGATTCTAAATGCCTTAAAGGAGGGTTCTTTTTCCTTTGACTTTACTAATCAATTTATTTACTATGTTGGACCATCGCCTACACCTCCTGGTAAGATAATAGGCTCCTGCGGTCCAACTACATCCACAAGGATGGACCCCTATTTGGAGGAATTTTTCAAACTTGGAATTGCTGGAACAATTGGTAAGGGTAAACGCTCTCATAATGCAAGAGATCTCCATCAACTGTATGGAACTGTCTATTTGATAACCTTCGGTGGAGCAGGAGCCTATCTCACTCAGTTTGTTGAAAAACTTGAGCCAATTGCCTGGCAAGATCTAGGACCAGAAGCCTTCTTTCGTATCAAAGTAAGAGGTTTCCCAGCTATCGTGGGAATTGATATCTGGGGTAATGATTTTTATGAACTTTCGTCTGAAAGGACTCCTCCTTGAGCAAAATCAGAACGTTCAATATCCTCAAAAATTACTATAACTGCTTCTTTAGGAATCCTTAGCTCCTTTTCAAGTATTTTTGTAATTTCCTCGGCAATTTTTTTCTTTGTCTCTCTCGATCTACCAGAGAAAAGTTTAATTGTGACTATTGGCATTGGCTTCCTCCACTATTTTTACTTCGGATTCCTTGAGAACGGGCTTGTCAAATCTATAAACTGTTCCCTCAAAAAAGGCAATCTTTTCTCCATCTGCTCTGGTGATGACGACGAGATAGGTTGCAAGACTTTTTGATCTGTAAAATTCTGATGCACGAGCTATAAGACGGTCGCCTAATTTTGCACTCTTAACATAGGTGATGGAGCTTTTGATTGCCAGAGCAATCGTTCCATAGGAGTTTGAAGCAAGGGCGAAGGCAAGATCAGCTAGCGTGAAAAGAACGCCACCTTGACAGACTTCAGCTGCATTAAGATGTTCTTCTTTTACAGTCATTTCAACTTGGGCATATCCCTCTCCAAAATCAGTGATGACAGCATCTAAGAATCTAAAAAGTCTATCATTTTGAAAGATGAATTCAGCTATCTTTGATAGACTGTGCTTCATAATTAGTTACATTCTAATAAAATCTTCCCCAATCAGGATAGTGGAGATTACCAGCAGGCATATAGGGGTAAACTATCAGTGAGTCCAGATGCAAAAGGTAAAGCCCAGTTCCATTCCTTGTCTTTCCAGTAAAAATCAGATAGTCGCCACTCGGTGAAAAGGCTGGATCACTTAGTGAATAGGGTAATACAAGCCTCTTTTTCTCTCTTTTGTTGAAGTTATAGAGAATCAATTCGTTTTTTCCAGCTCGTTGAGAAAGATATATGAGAATTCCTCCCTTAGGCGAAAATCGAGGTGAAGTATGGTAGTTTGTTTCAGTAGAGATTCGTTCAATTTTTCTGTTTTCCAAGTTTAAAATATATATATGGGGTCTTCCAGTCCGGTCACCAACGAAGGCAACAAGTTTTCCATCAGGGCTCACACTACCAGCCTGATGGATACCTCTTCCATTAGTGATGGCACTAAGTTCTGCTCTGTCAAGGTTAAAAACAAAGAGGTTAATTTCGCCATCTCTACCTAAGGTAAGAATGAGTTCCCTCTCATTAGGCATCCAAACAGGAGTAGAGCTAAGACCTGGTATCCTAAAAACTTTACTATCTCCTTTTGCAAATTCGTATATCTCTAAAAAGAAGTCTTTGCCATTGTAGGAAACATAGGCAAGCTTTTTACCGCTTGGAGAAAACTTGGGAAAAAGTATCAATTCTGCACTTTTGATTTTTTTGAGATTTTTTCTTGAGAAATCCATCACATAGAGATTATCTCCAGCCTTATCTCTTTTGACAAAGGCTATGCGGGTTTTACTTTGGCCCTTATAGGGAGATATCTCCTCAACTATAAGATCTGCAAGGGCGTAAGCTAAAAGTTCTTTTGAAGTTGCCTCAAGACGGATCATCTTAGCCTTGCCTTCATGAGGAGAATTGAGTTCTCCTTGAAAATGGTATAGACCATCTTTCAGAGACAGACTACCGCGAAGAAAATGTGCTCTATCTCTAAGACCAGGAAGAGGAGGTTCTTCAAGGGCAACACAAAAAAGATGTAAGTTTATGAGAGATCTCACAAGGGATGAGAGCTCACCCCTTGAGTCGCCTTCAATATTCGGAATCCTAACAACTGTCTTGGTATATGCCTGAGGCGTAACAGTTATTAATGGAACTTCATTTGATTGCTCTGGATGGAGTTTCAGAGGAAGTAGGAGAAATAATAGAAAAAAAAGTATTCTATAAAGCATTTTCTCGTTCCATCTTTACAAGGTCCTCAAAGCGAATATCCATTCCGAGTATAGCTATAATTTCATCATCTGCATTTCTTATAGGGGCAGAAACAGTAATACAAAGTTTATTGGTCATTTTCGAAGTATAGAATGGAGATATATAAATTTTTCCAGTCTTCATGGGATTAATAAACCAATCTCTATTTTCAAAGGTCTCAGTCGTTAAAAGTTCGTCAAATTTTTTACGAAATTCTACGTCATCTGTTAAACCAATAATGGGTTTTCCTTCAATATCAACAATGTAGATGAATTGAACATAGGGATGTTCAGATAGAAATCTCTTGAGGATAGGCTTAATAGCCTCAACATTCATAGTAATTAGATCCTGTTCTTGGACAAGATCTTCTATAAACTGTATGAGCAGTTTATGAGCAAATTTTCTAAGATGATCTAATTCTGATTCAAATAGCTCAGGTAAGTATTTTCTTGTGAGGGCAAGCATTTCTTCATTAGATATAGAGGTGATACGTCCTTTTTCATATAATTCTTGAATTTTCTTATAAATTTTAATAACTCCAGGATGCCTTTTATCAATTGCGCTCTCACCAGTAAGATTAAAATGTGTATTGATCCAGTAGGCTATCCCAGCAGTTCCACTCTTATCAGTGATAATTATCTGTATAGGTCTCTTTAGGATTCTTATCGAGTCAAAGGAATTATAAATTTCTTCATTCTTAATGAGACCATCAATGTGGATTCCAGCTCTCGTTGCATTAAAGTCTTCTCCAACAAAGGGTTGTCTAGGTGGAATTTTTTCGTGGAGATGTTCTTTGTAGTAATTGACTATATCGGTAATTATTGTCGTATCCATGCCATCGTTTGTGCCTTTGAGTGCAATGTATTCAAAGACCATAGCTTCGAGAGGGGTGTTTCCAGTTCTCTCACCTATTCCAAGTAATGAAGTATTTACATAGGCACAGCCATACAACCAGGCATAAGTAGCATTAATTACAGCTCGATAGTAGTCGTTGTGACCATGCCATTCCAAAAGCTCCCCTGGAACCCCAGCCTCATCAATAAGAGCTCTAATTAGTTTTGGAACACTTATAGGAAGACTTGCTTCGGGATAGGGCACCGCAACACCAAGAGTATCACAAAGCCTAATCTTGATATCAATTCCACTCTCCTCACGCAGTTTCATTAGCTCTATTGCAAAGGGTATAACAAAACCGTAAATGTCCGCTCTGGTAACATCTTCAAAATGACACCTTGGTCTTATACCGTATGATAAGGCCTCTTTGACAACTGCAAGGTAGTCCTCTAGTACCTGCTTTCTAGTTTTCTTAAGCTTTAAGTATATGTGATAGTCAGAACAAGAGGTGAGCATGCCTGTCTCTTTCAGACCCATTTCTTTAACAAGCTTTAGATCTTCTCTGTTTGCCCTTATCCAACCCGTGATTTCAGGATATTTGTATCCTAAAGAAAGGCATCTCTCTAGGGCTTCTCGGTCCCTCTGGGTGTAGAGAAAAAACTCGGTCTGACGTATTATCCCCTTGGGACCACTGAGTTTGTGAAGAAATTTATACAGTGTTTCGATCTGTTCAGGAGTGTAAGGAGTCCTTGCCTGTTGACCATCTCTAAAGGTCGTGTCAGTTATATAGAACTCCGATGCAGGCTGAGGAGGTATGTATTTCCCATCAAAAAAAATTCTTGGTGGCTCAACATAGGGAAAAAAATCTTTATATAATTCCGGCTCAGTTGGCTCGATAAGCCGAAATTTATCCTTGTCATAGTTAATTTTCAGCATAGGACCCCCCAGGGAAGAACTTTAAATCCAGATAACTTAATTTAATTCCTGGAAAATAACTTGTCAAGAAAGATAAAGAATACACATCAGTTTAAATTGTTGATCATATAATTTTTTACTTCCTTTGGATCAGGAGGAAGTACGACATATCTCTGTGGTTTACTCTTAAGTTCCTCAATTTCTTTAGGAAGAGGAAAATCCTTACCAATTGCAGTGCTGACAACCTCGGGGAATTTAGCAGGATGTGCAGTTGCCAGGCATATCAGGGGGAAGTCCTCCTTATAGGTGAGACCTGCCCTCACCCCAATTGCTGTATGTGGATCAAGGAGATAGCCAGTCTCCTCGTAGATATCTCTTATGGTTTCTAAGGTCTCCTTTTCAGAGACTGCTCTTGAGAGAAAATCTACTCTCACTCTATTTAAGACACTCTCATCAAACCTCAAAGCTCCCTTTTCACTAAACTCCCTCATTGCCTGTTTTGTTCTATAAGGATCCTCTCCTAATAGGTAATAGAGATATCTTTCAAAGTTACTCGCAACCTGTATATCCATAGCAGGAGCAATTGTGGGAACGACCTTACCGACCGAATAGTCTCCGTAATTTACAAAACGAGCAAGGATATCGTTTTCATTAGTCGCTAAGATAAGTCGTTCAATACCTTTGCCAAGCATCCTTTTTGCCATATAGCCAGCAAAGATATCTCCGAAGTTGCCTGTAGGTACAGAAAACCGAACTTCGCTTGCGCCTTCTTCTATACTGACTCTAAAGTAGGAATATATGTAATAAACTATCTGAGCTAATATTCTTGCAAAATTTATTGAGTTAATCGCGGTAAGTCCATACCTTCTCTTGAAGTCAAGATCCATAAATATAGTTTTGACTATTCTCTGACAATCATCAAATGATCCTTCAATAGCTAAATTATGTACATTCGGATCGAGAACTGTAGTCATCATAAGTGCCTGTATTGGTGATACTCTCTTATGTGGATGTAGTATAAAAATTGAAATATTTTCTTTTCCTCTTACACCATATATTGCTGATGCACCAGTATCTCCTGAAGTTGCACCTAAGATATTAATCTTTCTATTTTCTTTTTTTAGGAGATATTCAAATAAATTGCCAAGAAATTGAAGAGCTATATCCTTGAAAGCATAAGTTGGTCCATGGAAAAGTTCTAACACATAAAAATTACCAACTTTTACTGTCGGTGTTATTTCCTTGTGACGAAATGTAGAATAACTTTTATCAATTATAGTTTTTAGATCTTCCTCTGGTATATCAGTTGCATATAATCTAAAAACCTCAAAAGCAAGCTCCTTATATGAAAGATTCCTCCACCGTTCCTGCTCAGATTTATCAATAGTAGGAATTTTTTCAGGAAGAAATAGGCCACCATCAGGAGCAAGGCCTTCAAAAACAGTTTCAGAAAAAGTAAATTTTTTAAGATATCCTCTTGTGCTAAAATAATACATATTTTACCCTCAATATCCTTTAGTTTTAATTATTTCTAAACGGTTTTTCATTTTTTCAATGTAAAGTTTTAACTCACTTTTCAATTCTTCAAGTGATGTATGTTTTTTCTGATATATTTTTTGTATTTCTGCAAGCCAGAATTCTAAGGTTTCTCTCTCTCTTTGAACAAGTTCTTTCTGTATTTTGTCTTTTAGTTTATTTATTAGCTTTGGATCAAGTCCCTCCATCTCTACACCTCATATTTCAATTATTTGAAAATCCTTTGCAAGGATGATCTCTCCATCATAGACCTTTTGAATGAGCTCAATTGGTGGAGACTCGCTGTGAGGATAAAAGTGTGACAGAAGGATTCTTTTGGGTTTGGCCTTGAGAGCAATTTCTGCGATATCTTCAGGTCCAAGATGAAATGGACTTTTATATTCCTGTGAATTGGCACATTCAAGTATCAAGAGATCTCCACCCCTAGCAAGCTCTATGATCTCATTGCAAAGCCCAGTGTCTCCCGAATAGATAAGACTTTTTTCACCAAGTTCAAGTCTTATTGCAAGGGATTCTTCATTGTGATTTACTCCCAGAGTTTTTACTCTAAAAGGTCCAAGATCAAAGCTCTGGAAGGAGTCCCCTGGGAGAAGGATAAATCTGAAGAGATGTTCGGGAGGTGATACCCATTGCCCAAAGGCCCCTTTAAGTGCTTCGTGAAATTCCTGAAATTTTTTGTGAGCTATTACAAATACTTGAGTTTGCGGTGTGTAGCCAAGCTGATATCTTGTAGCAAAAAAGAAAGGGATGAGGTCAGTTACATGGTCTGGATGAAAATGGGAGATAAAAATAGCAGAGATATCATTTAAGGACAAGCCCGTGTTGAGGAGCTGGTAGAGAGTCCCTGGTCCGATATCAAGTAGAATGTGAAAATCTCCATAGGTCACCAGATAGGCAGGTGCTCTGCGTTCAATTCTTAACCAGCCAGTTCCAGAGCCAAGAACTGTCACTCTCATTGAGGAAGTCCAAATTCACTTGAAAGTCTTTCAAATTCTTCTTCAGTTAACCTCTCACGAGCTTCATCAAGGAGCATTTTAACTACCTCACTGTCCATCCTAAAATACATATATAACCAAGCAAGAAAATATAAAGACGCTCCGTCTCTATCCTTAGAACTCAGAATATCTCTCAAGTAGCCTAAGGCGGACTCGTAATCCCCCTTTAGAAAAGCTATTTTTCCCAAATAGGCCTTCTCTTCTGGGGTGAGTTGAGATATATCTTTCAAGACCTCTTGAATCTCATCTAATTTTCCTTCATCCCAAAGATACTTCACAAGCTGTTTTCTAAAAAGGGGCTCCTCTTTATTTAAAAGATAGGCCTTAAAGAGGTGATACTCCGCTTGGTCTTTTTTTCCAAGAGAGTTATAAATTATCCCAAGATTGTAGTGGACTCGTGGGTCTTCTTTCTTGCATCCACAAAGCTCTGAGCGAAGTGTTCTTTCTGCTTGCTTTAGGTCCCCGAAGATATAGTAGATAGAAGCTAAACTGAGGGAAAGCTCTATTGGCTGAAGAGTATGGTCCTTTGCCCTTAGGTAGGTCTTGAGGGCACTCCCATAGTCATCCCACTCATAATAGAGATCAGCAAGAACATGGAGAGTAAAATAATCTAAATGGTGGTAACTTTTTCCAGCTCTTTTAGCATGCTCAAGACTTGCAAAAGCAAGAAGAAGAGGACTAAAAGTTGCAAAGTGAGGATCTGTTAGGGCAACCTTGTCAATTAAGCCAATATGCCCAAAAAGATCAGAATCTAAGGCAAATAACTCCTCCTTAAAGGAAGCTCCCCACACCGTGAAAATATATCTTTTTCCCTCATGAAGTAAAATCGGACTAATCTTATCTAAAATGCTTAAGACCTTTTCTGAGATAACTAAAACAGAGTCTTCGTCTTTTAGAGCTTTGATGAGCTCTTCGCTTTTTCCATAAATATATAACTCTATGATGTCTTCCAAATCTTCAAGGGCTTTTTTTCCAAGTCTAGTGAAACCTAGAGTTTTTGCTATATCAATTATTTTTCTCAGGTCCCTGACATCATAGCCCTTTGCAAGGGCAATAAAGGATGAGCTAAAGTTTACTTTCTTTCTCCAAAGCTCTAAAAATAGACGACTTGTCTCTTCAAATAATGAAGGATAAAAATATATGTCTTCAGCAATGTGAAAGAAAGGGTAAGTTTCAGGGAGTGGAATTTCCCTGAAGCTGAAAATGTATCCAGGTAATGTTTCAACTTCAAGAAGGAGATCTAACAAATTTGAGCTGTAGAGAGAGCCTTCTGTATTTTCGAGAAACAGTCTTTCAATAATCAAGAGGGAACACAAGTTTTCGTCAAAATTCTCAATTAGTTCTTTAGTGTTGACTGTAAAGGGGTTTGTAGAGGGTGGTGAAGGTAGATTTTTGATTTCCAGAAATCTTTTTATAATGGGAAGAAGATATTCATGTTTAGGTGGAGGTTTCAAGTTCATGGCTTAAGCGGGTAAGGCTTTCTTTGATTTCCTTCAGATCATTTTCGAAGAGACAGCGGGCATCAATTATAAAGTGGTCCTCTTCAATTATTCCTATTATAGGGGGAGACTGGTTGCGGAGAAGTCTTTGAAGCTCCTTTGCTGAAAGTCCCTTCCAACGGAGGGCAACACCGTATGAGGGTATGTCTAACAAGGGTAGAGCCCCACCTCCAGTTTTAGCAATTGTCTTAACAAGGGTTACCTTCAAATTTGGTGAAATCTTTGAGAGTAAAATAAGTAGTTTTTTTGCCCTTTTTTTGGTGGTTTCTGGGTTTTCTAAAATCATTCGAAGAACAGGAATGTGTTCAATTGCCTTTTTTTCGTCTCTATAGAGTCTTAAAGTAGCCTCTAAAGATGCAAGGGTAAGCTTATCAATCCTGATTGCTCTGTTTAGAGGATTTTTTCTAATTTTTTCAACCAGTTCTTTTTTTCCGAGAATTATACCTGCTTGAGGTCCCCCAAGAAGCTTATCTCCAGAAAATGTGACTATATCGACTCCTTTTTTTATGGATTCTTGGACAGTTGGTTCTTTAGGTAAGCCATATTTGGAAAAATCAATAAGAGAACCACTTCCAAGATCTTCCATAACAGGAATATGGTAACGTTTGCCAAGGGTTACAAGTTCTTCAACGGGTATTTCTTTAGTAAAGCCAACAATAGCATAATTGCTTTTATGGACCTTTAAAAGAAGAGCTGTGTTTTCATTAATAGCTCTTTCATAGTCGTAAAGGTGAGTTTTGTTAGTTGTCCCAACTTCTTTTAAATAACAGCCTGCCCATTCCATAACTTCTGGAATTCTAAAAGACCCTCCAATCTCTACAAGTTCCCCACGGGAGACAATAACTTCTCTTCCTTTGGCAAGGGTGTTTAGACTGATGAGAACAGCTCCAGCGTTGTTGTTTACTACAAGTCCTGCCTCTGCACCAGTCAGTTCAAGAAGCAATTCTTCTACATGAGAGTATCTGCTCCCTCTTTTTCCCTCCTTTAGATCAAATTCTAGGTTAGAGTAGTAGAGGGCGATCTCTGTGAGATAGGTTATAAGATCCTTAGAGAGAGGCGCTCTTCCCAGATTTGTATGAACTATCACTCCTGTCCCATTAATTACTCTCCTGAGATTTGGTGATATATAATCTTTGAAATAATGTATTAAGAGTTTATCCAAATCTTCCTTTTTTATTTCTGTAAGGTCTCCTCTTACTTTTTTCTCTCTAAGATATTCACAAACCCTTCTTGCAGGTTCAGTAAAAAGGGAAAAAGGATAATCAGGGAATAGGGTAGATAATCTCTCCTTGAGCTCGTGAACAGAAGGGATTCTCATAAGTTCCTTTCCAACTACTTCGTAAGTTTTCTCACAAAGCGGTCAATTCTGAAGAGGGCTTCTTCAAGTATCTTCTCTTCAGGAAGAAAGATTATCCGAAAATGGTTAGCTCCCCCTTTTAAACCAAAGCCACTTCCGTGAACAACCACGACTCCTTCTTCCATGATCAATCTTTTGACGAATTCAAGATCATCAATTCCTGGTATGTCAATCCTTGGGAAGGCATAAAAGGCACCAGATGGTCTTTTGCACATGATATGTGGAATTTGATTCAAACCTTCAACAATTAGATCTCTCCTTTTTCTTAGAGCAGGGATTACCTCTTTAAGGTATCCATTGTCATTATTCAAAGCAACAGGAATGGCATATTGAAAGGGATGGGGTGCACAGAGCCTTGCTCTGGCAAGTTTATGTATGGCCTCTATAAAGTCTTCAAGAACTTCTTTAGGACCTGAGACTATGCCCCAACCTATTCTCCACCCAGGACTAAAATAACACTTAGAAAGACCATTAAAAGTCACAGTTGGAACATCATCACATAAAGAGGCAATAGATATATGTTCAACTCCTTCATCTAATACGAATTGGTCATATATTTCATCTGAGAGAATGACAAGGTTGTATTTTTTAGCAATTTCTACGATTGTTTCCAAGGTCTGTCTAGAGTAAATAGCACCTGTTGGATTGTTAGGGTTGATAATGACAACCGCTTTGGTGTTTTTGTCAATTTGACTTTCAATACTTTCAACATCGGGCTCCCAGTTTTTATCCTCAGAAAGATTGTAAAATCTTGCCTCAATTCCAAGCTTTGATACTATAGCTTGATATAGTGGATAGCAGGGGCAGGGGAGAAGGATATTATCCTGAGGATTTAGCAGAGAGGCTATAGCAAACTCTATGGCTTCACTTGCACCCTGGGTAATGAAGATATCAATTGGTTTTATTCCCTTTTTTAAAGCATAACTTTCTATGGCTTTCAAAGCCTCAGGAATACCAAGAGAGTCAGAATAGGAATTTTGGTTCTCTAACATAGCTTTGTAGACTGCCTCAATAAGAGGTTTTGGGGTTTTAAAACCATATTTCACGGGATCACCGATATTGAGATAGATGAGATCTAGCCCAAGGGATAGTGCTTGTTTTGAAGTTTCTACAATATCCCTTATGGCATACTCCACACCCGTTGTGCGGTCTGCTGGTTTGATTTTTGATAATCTCCCCATGACCTTGATGCCCCTTTCTATGCGGGAATAATTAAAACCTATAATCCTATGAAAATTTCTATTGTCAAGATCCCGAAATTCTTAGTATTTTTTCATGGAAAATTTCTCCGTTTGTTCTAAAATAATGTTAACGTAGCTGATGCTAACGTAAAGAATTCTATGGATAATCAGTTATCTTTCTACAGACCAAAATTACTTCTAAGTGCTTGCTTTCAGGAGCCTACTCGCTATGATGGTGGTCAAATAAGAGATCCACTTGTTGAGAAGATAAAGAAGTTTGTCGATCCCCTTTATTTCTGTCCAGAGGTTGCACTTGGCCTTGGTGTGCCAAGGCCCCGAATTGTAATTCACAGAATTGGAACTAAAAAGGCCTTGATCCAACCTGAAACTGGAAAAGATCTGACCCAAGAGATGGAGGCTTTAGCAGACAAATTTTTCAGTCAACTTGAGGAGATTGATGGTGCCATACTAAAAAGCAAATCTCCATCATGTGGTGTAGGTTCTGCAAAAGAATTTGAGGGAGAACGTTTTTTGAGAAAGACCGATGGTTTCTTTGCAGAATCTTTTAAGCACTATAGACCACTCCTTCCCTTAGAAGATGAAGGAAGACTAAGGGATAAGACTATTTACTATCATTTTTTAATGCGAATCTTTGCCCTTGCAGAGCTAAGAGAGTTTCTAAAAAATCCCAATCCTCAGGGATTAGTTAAGTTTCACACTAAGTATAAATTTATCCTTTCGACCTGTCATCAGGAGTTAACGAGACAGTTGGGGGTTCTCGTTGCCAGTGCCCATATACCTTTTGAGGAAAAATTACGTCAATACAAGACTAATTTTCTGCTTGCCCTTAGTCACAAACCAAGTAGAGCTCGGCATGCAAATACTCTTTATCATATTGCAGGCTTTTTTACTAAAAGAATCAATCCTCGCGAACGAAATCATCTCTTGCATATCATTGAAAAATTTCGAAGTGGTAGAGTGGAATTAAGACTCCCACTCGAACTCTTGAGGGGCTTAGCTTTCCGTTTTGAGGAGGAATATCTTATTTCTCAACGATATCTTCAACCTTTTCCAGAAGAGTTGTTTTAAGTTTAAAGAGTTTAACAGAGAAACTACTAAGTTATTCATTGATGTAGACAACCTGAAAATCTGAGAGGATCTCCCTAATTGTTTGCTCTTCCTGGGGAGGGAATTGAATTTTTATAAGGCCATTTTGGGCATCCAGAACAGTGAGAGTAGCTAAGTGGTCGTAACCTTCGAGGATGAAGCGAAGTAAAGCAATTTGAGATCTTGGAACTTTAATAGTGATATGAGTGAGAAGAGGTTGGAGGAGCAAGGCACTCAGAACCTTACTCCTCCATATAGAATTAGCCTTCTCTTCTTGAAGGTGATCTTCTTTGCCTTTCACGTGAGTCAGCGTCTAAAACTCTTACCTTGGATGCTTGCTCACCTTTAGGACCTTGAATCACCTCAAACTCAACGGTTTGACCTTCTTTGAGGGTCTTAAAGCCCGGCATGTCTATGGCTGAGAAATGCACAAAGACATCACCACCCTCTTCCTTGGAAATGAACCCGTAACCCTTCTTCTCATCAAACCACTTAACCTTACCTCTAAACATAAAACCAAACCTCCTTAAAAAATTTCTTAAAGCCAGCCTACACCAAAAAAAATTTTTGTAAAGGGGTTTCTTAAGAAAACTACAAAATTAAAGAAACCTGTCTTAAAATAGTGAAGGTGTGAGTAATTTGCTTGGACCTCTTCTTTATAGAGATTTCAGACTTTTTCTCACTGGTCACTTTATCTCCTTTACAGGATCCTGGATTCAGACAACTGCTCTTCATTGGCTGATTTATGACCTCAACAAGTCCTCTTCAGAACTTGGATTGTATAGTCTGTTGACTGGTCTTCCGGGTGTTGCCTTTACGCTCTTTGCAGGTTTCCTGATTGACCGAATTTCAACTAAGCGCCTAATACAACTTGTTTTAGTTCTATCTCTCATCCCCCCTTTTATTTTCATAGCTCTTATCGAAATGGAAAAGTTCAATTTTTGGCTATTTTTAATACCCGGTTTAATAGCATCTTTTCTCTCTTCTATTGATATGCCTACGAGACAGGTCCTAATTGGAGAAATTGTGCCTCCACGATATCTCACTCAGGCACTCTCACTTCAAGCCTTTTCTTTCAATAGTGCACGAATGTTTGGTCCCCTCATTGCTGGAGTGATTCTAGCTCACTCTCTTGTGCTCTGCTTTTGGGTAAATATCATAAGCTATCTTCCTTTTATAATTTTCACTTTTATGATGAAAGGAGGGGAGAGCCCCAAGGGCAAGCAGAAGAGGCTCACTTTTAACAAGGAAATCAACGCCTTTTTTCAATTCCTTTTAAGTAGAAGGGAGATTCTGCTTTTACTCCTTCTTGTAGCCTTATTTACAGTCCTTGCCACTTCAATTATAATACTTTTACCAATGATTGTGCATAAACATCTGAATGGATATTCGAAGGATTTTGCCTTACTATCTTCTGCTGTTGGGATTGGGGCAATAACTGGGGCTCTCATAGTCTTTATTTCCAGGAAACCAGATTCCGAGATCTGGCAAATACTTAAAGCCCACCTTTTGTGGACACTCGGTATAATGGGTCTAATCTTTTCAAAGAGTTTTCCGATTTATTTTATTAGCCTGATACTTATAGGGATGGCTTTTACCCATTTTTATCCAGTTGCGAATGCTATGATCCAGAGAAGAAGCAATTCAGAGCATAAGGGCAAGGTGATGAGTTTATTTACGGTTGCTTTTATCGGCACTGCCCCACTTGGTCAATTTTTCATCGGTCTTCTCTCAGAAATTATAGAGTTGAAAAGGCTCCTTTTGCTTGTTTGCCTTTTCTTATTAGTAATAAATTTGAGTATTATAAATATCCTAAGAAAAAGAGAAAAGATCTATGTTCCATGAATTAGTAGTAAAGGGTTTCTATTTAGTTGATTACCCACTTTTGATTATCAATAAAAATACCTATGAAATCGTTTATTACAATAAAAGAGCTGAGGAATTGGTTGAACAAATAAGAAAACAGAAAAAATGTTTAGATGTTGATCTCTCAGAGGATAAAAAGTTTGTATTTATATTAGAAACACCTGTACAAAAAATCTTTTACGGCAGATGTATTGAAATTGATAATGATCATCTTTTAATAACACTTTATGAACTTAGGAGGGATAAGCCGTTTTCTGGATTTTTATACGAAGTAATCGAAGACTTACCAGTTTTAGTTTTATTTATAAAAGATGATAAAATTATTTATATAAATAAAATTTGTGAACAAATTACAGGATACTCAAGAACTGACTTAATTGGTAAAAATATTCAATTGAATTTAATATGGGACCTAGACAGACCAAAGTTTTTTTATCATTTGAATCGTGTGCGTAGTGGTTTTAAAGAGGAGGGTATAATACTTGGAATCGTAGATAAATTTGGAAGAATTAAGAATTTTTTGTGGAATTTTTTCCAAACTCATGATTGGGATGGAGAACCAATTATTATTGGAATTGCTTCAGATATTTCCGAATTATTAGAGATATCTCAGAATATCGAGAAATTACATAAAACTCAAACTTTTTCTGAATTTCTAAGAGGCTTAGTTCACGATTTCAATAATATATTAAATATAATCCTTACATATCTCCGTGATCTTAAAACAGCCCCCTTTTCCAAAGTAGAGGAGATTATTAATATAATAGAAAAAACAATATATTCATGGATAGATATAAATAGAGTTATTCTTGATTATAGTAAAGAAAGCAAGGAGTTGAGAATAAAAAAGATTGATATGATCAAATTTCTGAAAGAAAATCTAGAAGTTTTTCAACTGATAATAGGTGAGAAGATTAGACTCTATCTTGACTTTGGTTATTATAAATCTTTATGCACTTACGGCGATTCTGCATTTTGGCGTTATATTTTCTTAAATCTCTTGTCTAATGCTAAAGATGCTATGGAAGGTGAAGGAGATATATATATTTCTCTCAGTAAATATGAGGATTTAGTAAATAATAAAAAATATCTTAAAATTTCTATAAAAGATACCGGAAAGGGAATTCCTGAGGAGGTCCTTCCTCACATATTTAAACCCTTTTTCACAACCAAAGAGAAAGGAAGCGGGCTGGGGTTATTCTTAGTAAACCATCACATCAAGAATCTTGAAGGCTTTATTGATGTAGTTAGCCAGGTTGGGAAGGGAACTACCTTTCACCTATACATTCCACTATTTGATGACCTATCCGTAGGTAAAAGTGAAAAAAGGTTAGATATTTTGAGAAATAAAATTATCTATCTTCTTGAAGATGAAGAGGGAACAAGAGAGGTGTTAAAAGAATTCTTAGAGGAAAAAGGACTCAAGGTCTTCTCCTTTAGATCTGGAGAGGAGCTTGTTAATGAGATCTCTGAACTCCCCAAACCTGATGCAGTGATTGTCGATATCAATCTTCCTGGAATGTCAGGAAAAGAAGTTACTAATTATCTTCAAAAAATTTTCCCCAATACGCCAGTAATCTATCTTACTGGTGATATTTTTCTTCTTTCAGAGATCCCAGAGGAGGAAATTCTTTTAAAACCTTTTAAATTTGAGGAACTCTTAGAGAAACTTCTCCGTGTCATCAATTGACATGCAACTGGAATTAGTGGATGAATTTATCTCTTACTTAGAAAACGAAAGGGGATATTCAGACCATACCTTGAGGGCCTATCGGAGAGATGTCTTAGATTTTATTAAGTTACTTCAAGAGTCAAAGACAGAGCTTGAGCATGTCAATGCTCTCACGCTCAGAGCCTTTTCCTTGGCACTGAAGGTGCAGGGGCTTGATGTCAATTCCATAACAAGGAAAATAAGTGCGGTTAGAAGTTTTTTAAAATTTTTACGTCTTAGGGGTTTTCAAATAAGGTATTCTCAGGGGAGGACAAGCTCCTTCAAGAAGCGTCTTAAACTGCCATATGTGCCAACTGAAGAAGAGCTAAATACCCTGATTGATACTCTCAAGGGTGAGGATTTTTTGTCGCTTAGAGAGAGGGCTATAATGGAGCTACTCTATGGTTCTGGCATAAGAGTCTCTGAAGTAACCGCACTAAAGATTGAAGATATTAATTTTTCAACAGGAACTCTAAGAGTTAGAGGGAAAGGAAATAAAGACAGACTAGTGCCTATGAATAAGAAAACCGCAGAAGTATTGAAAGCTTACCTTAAAAGGAGAGAGGAATTGCTTACCAAACTTAACAGAACATCTAACTACGTCTTTGTGAATCGGATGGGAAAGAGGCTTTCAGAGAGATGGCTGTTTGAAGTTGTGAGGAGAGCAGGAAGGAAAATAGGGTTGTATAGACTTCATCCCCATTCTTTGAGGCATGCCTTTGCAACCCATCTCCTAAATGCAGGGATGGACCTAAGGTCTATTCAGGAACTTCTTGGGCATAGTTCTCTTGCAACCACTCAGCGATATACTTCAATTAATTACGATTACCTCCTGCAGGTCTATACATCTTCGCATCCAAGAGCAACAGATAAGAAATCTTAGCACTTGGAAAAGGTTCTTTTAGGAATAAAATAGAGGTGAAATCTTTTCAGAGGGGGTCGCAATGCAGGAGGAGTCTCAGGTTCTAAGGGCACGACTTGAAAAACTGGAAAAGCTCTTAGCGCTCGGAATTAACCCCTACCCAAACGATTTTAAACCGAAAGATCGGTCAAAACACATTAAAGAACTCTATAGCGACCTTTCTCAAGAGGAGATTGAAAAAAAAGATAGGATATTTACTCTTGCAGGAAGACTTATTTCTCGTAGAGAGATGGGAAAACTCATTTTTGGACACATTCAGGATGAGACTGATCGCATACAGATTCTTATTGCAAAAAACGAGATATCTCCTGAGACCTTTGAGTTCTTCAGAAAATATGTAGACCTAGGAGATATACTTGGAGTTAAAGGTAAGGTCATAAAGACAAAGACTGGAGAGGTAACTATACTTGTGAAAGAGTTGAGGTTACTTACGAAAAGTCTAAGACCTCTACCTGAGAAGTTTCATGGCTTGAAAGATACTGAATTACGCTACAGGATGCGTTATTTAGATCTCATCATGAATGCACGGACGAGAGAGATCTTTCGAACTAGAACCAGGATAATTCAGTTTATTAGAGACTATTTAATTTCAGAGGGATTTCTTGAGGTTGAAACTCCCATGATGCATTCAATTGTTGGAGGAGCAACTGCCAGACCTTTTGTGACCTATCACAATGCCCTTGATATGAATCTCTATTTGAGGATTGCACCAGAGCTCTATCTTAAGCGCCTGTTAGTGGGAGGTTTTGAGAGAGTTTTTGAGTTGAATAGAAATTTTAGGAACGAAGGGGTCTCAAGTAGGCACAATCCTGAATTCACCATGCTTGAGTTCTATGAAGCCTATGCAACCTATGAAGACCTAATGAAAAGGACAGAGGAGATCTTTTTGGGGCTTGCCCTTGAGATTGCGGGATCCCCAAAAATCATATATCAGGGGCAGGAAATAGATTTCACTCCGCCTTTTAGGAGGCTTAAATTTCTTGAAGCTTTAGTAGAGATTGGAGGTGTACCAAGGGAGATTTTGAGAGATCGAGATAAGCTACTTAACTTTGCTAAGGAGAAGAGCATTGAATTAAATCCTAAGGATCCCCGCTTAGGAAAATGGTGGACCAAACTCTTTGAGGAACTTGTGGAAGGCAAGCTCATTCAGCCAACCTTTGTCCTTGAATATCCTGTTGAGGTTTCACCGCTTGCAAGAAGAAGTGATGTAGATCCCGAGGTTACCGAGCGTTTTGAACTTTACATAGCAGGAAAAGAGGTCGCAAATGCCTTTTCGGAGTTAAATGACCCCATTGATCAAAGAAAGAGGTTTGAAGAGCAATTGAAACTCAGAGAGGTTGATGAAGAGATCCCCCCAGAAATAGACTGGGACTTTATTAGGGCCCTTGAATATGGCATGCCACCATGTGCAGGAGAGGGGATTGGCATAGACAGGGTAGTGATGATCTTTACGGACTCGCCTTCAATCAGAGAGGTAATTCTTTTCCCTCATCTTAGGAGAAAAGAGGATTTGTGAGACCCCTAGGTAGTTGGGAATTTTGGTTAGCTCTTAAGTATATCCTCTCACCAAAGCGAGAGAGATTTACAGGAGTAATTACCACTATAGCTCTGATAGGCCTTATTTTGAGTGTCTGTGCCCTTACTATAGTAAATGCTGTTATAACAGGGTTTAAAGAGGTAGTTGCAGAAAAGATACTAAGCCTTAATCCGCATCTGAGTGTCACGACCTATGATGTTTTGAAAGGTGAAAAGGTTCTCTCTGCTATTGAGCAGGCTATCCCCAAAGGTGAATTACAGAGTATTCAACTTGTCACCATCCAGCAGGGACTACTTCTAAAGGCAGGTCAGCCTCTGGGAATAATTTTAAAAGGGGTTGATCTCTCTAAATATAGTCAGGAGAAGGGATTTAAGTTTTTCCAGTATCACCCCCAGGATTCTAATTCTAATGGAGAACTTGAAATTGTTGTTGGAGTTAGATTAAGGGACAGACTAGGTTTGAGCCTTGGAGAGCGATTGAATTATCTAAGTGTAGAGGGAGTCTTTACTCCCTTCGGATTTTTTCCAAAGATAATTCCTGTTAGAGTTATAGGTTTTTTTGAAAGTGGGCTCTATGATTATGACCTAAGTATTGTTTTTACCTCCTTTGACCAGTTATCTCAACGTTTTCTCCCCAAGGCACTCACCCTGGAACTCAAACTCAGAGATCCTTTCAAATCAGAAAGATATAGGTTAGAGCTTATAAGAAATCTTGGATACGAAGTTTATATTTTAGATTGGCAAGAGTGGAACAGAAATCTCTTTTCTGCATTGAAAATGGAGAAAATAGGACTTTTTATAGTGCTAACATTAATGGTAACGGTATCACTTTTTACTATTCTTTCTGCAATGATTATGCTTGTCTCGGAAAAAAGAGGGGATATTGCCATACTCCGGGCCCTTGGTGCCACATCAAAACAGATTATGAAGGTTTTTTTTCTTTCTGGTTTTTTGCTCTCTTCGGTTGGGGTTTTAATTGGAGTATTCCTTGGAATTGCTATTTCTCAGCTTCTTTCTCGTTATCCTATCATAAAGCTACCTGGAGAGGTCTATCCAGTAGAGTATCTACCTATAAGTTTGAAGCTATTTGATTTGCTATTGATTGGAGGGATTGCCCTTGCCATAAGCATTTTTGCCTGTTTGTATCCCGCAAGAAAGGCATCCCTTATGAGTCCTGCGGAAATTCTTAGGAGAGAATAGAAATGTTTCTTGTGATCAGGAATCTCAGAAAGAGTTTCAGAAGTGGAGAGCGAGTAATTGAAGTTCTAAGAGGAGTAAATTTGAGTATTGAGAAGGGGAAAAAAATTGCCATCGTAGGACCTTCTGGTTCGGGCAAAACTACACTCTTAAATTTAATTGGAACTATCGATATGCCTGACGAAGGTGAGATCTATTTTAGAGGGGAAAGAATCGATTTCGATAATGAGGAGAAGCTCTCAGAGATTCGAAAGAGGCACATAGGATTTGTCTTCCAGTTTTATCATCTTATGCCTGAACTAACAGTTGAGGAAAATATAAAACTTCCAGGCCTGATGGTTGGGTTAAGGGAAATTGAACTGAAGGAGAGGCTTGAGTCAGTTCTTAGGAGATTGAATCTTGTTGACAAAAGGGACTCAAAGATATATCCACTTTCTGGGGGTGAAAGACAAAAGGTTGCCATAGGAAGGGCTATTTTTCTCTCACCGGAGCTTTTGCTTGCAGATGAACCGACTGGCAACCTAGATCCTGAGAGCACACAAGAGGTTTTCAACATCTTTATGGAATTAAGCAGAGACCAAGGAATAACTCTGATCGTAGTAACTCACAATCTTGAGCTTGCCAAAAAAATGGATAAAATCTATCTACTTAAAGAGGGTATACTTTTAGAGTATGAAAAACTTGTTTGAGGATAACTTGTGTTAAGAATTTTCTTTCTCAGTTTGATTCTAATAGTTTTCAACTCAACAGTTTTTCTTTTTAAATGTCATGCATCTAAGACAGAAAGGATTCTCATTTATCGAACAAAGACCTTTGGAGATCTTAGAGCAGAGGAAGTTTTAAAAGAATACCTCAAGGCTCTTCAAGAGAGGGCTGGAGCCTCAGATCTTCAGCTTGAGATAAGGTCCTTGAGTGAGGAAATCGCTCTTCGTCTCTTAAGAAGTGCGGAATATATTGGAATCGGTGAGATCTCGCTGACCCTTATCAGAGATGCCCTAAGTATTGACTGGAAAGTCATTGTTCCAGGAGGGATTCCTTACTATTTCTATGTTACTGGAAGTGTTGGAAAGATTGAGGAGCTTATTAGAGCTACGGAGCGAGAGTTTGACTTAATATACAGGGAAAGGCCCTATGTTGAGAAAGTAAGATTTGAGGGGCTCAGAAGAGTGGGTGAGGATATCTTACTTCCAAGACTGAAGATTAGGGCTGGTGAGCCCCTTGATTTAAAGAGGCTGAATGATGATTTAAAAGGACTTTATCGCCTTGGTTATTTCGAGACTATTGAGATTTTTACAGAAAGAGGAGAACGGGGAATCATACTTGTATACAAAGTAAAGGAAAGGGATTCCATAAAGGAGATAACTTTTAAGGGACTGAAGAAGGGTAAAAAGGATGATCTTGCAAGGATTATAGAGTTAAAACCTGGAGACATACCAACACCAGAAAAATTAAACAAAGCCCTTGAGAACATAAAGGCCTATTACGAACAGCTGGGTTTTCATAACACGGAAGTAACTCTTCGGACTGAGCCTGTCACACCTGCTCAGGTTAATCTGATTTTCGAGATCAAAGAAGGAAAGAAAAAATACATTAAGCGTATAGAATTTGTTGGAAATAGAGCTTTTAGTGAACGCGAGTTGAAGGGATATCTCTCAGTTTCTGAGAGATCCTTGTTTACACCTATTACAAAGTATCTCCGATATCTTGCAGTGATGATGGGGCCGGAGCCTAAGGCTGAACCAGGGGTCTACAATTTGGCCTATCTCTATAGAGATCTTGGAAAGATTGAAACAGCTTACAAAAATAGGGGCTTCTTAGAGGTCAAAGTAGGCGAGCCACAGGTAATAGAAGAAGAGGATGGAGTGATTATAAGGATCCCCATAGAAGAGGGGCCTCAATATAGGGTTAGAGATATTAAGATAGTCCAGGACCTTTTTCCAGAAGAGGAGATCCGTAAAAAACTAAAGACTCAGCCTGGAAAGATCTTCAATCTCGGTGCTCTAAGGGAGGACGAAGTATTCATAACCCATCTTTTCACTGACTATGGCTATGCCTATGCTAAGGTTTTAACTCAATTTGAGAGAGCTAGAGAGGAGAATCTACTTGATGTGATTTTTCGTGTAGAGAAGGGACCAGTTGTATTTGTGAACAGAATTGATATTGAGGGTAACACAAAGACAAGAGATAAAGTCATCAGAAGAGAGTTGTTGATTGCAGAAGGTTGGCCCTATTCTGGTAAGAGGCTCGAAAAGAGTGAAGAGAGGCTCCGCAGGTTAGGATTTTTTGAAGACGTTAAGATTGAGAAAGAGAGAGGGGCAAAGGAGGAAGAGTTAAACCTAAAAGTAAAGGTAAAGGAGGCTTTAACAGGGACCTTTAGTATAGGTGCAGCCTACAGCTCCAGTGAGAAGTTTGTATTTATGACAGAAATTGCGCAGAGAAATTGGCTTGGAAAAGGACAGAGAGTGAGTGTCTCAGCAAAACTTGGAACTCGCTCCAGTAGATATGCTATCAACTTCTTTGATCCCTATTTCAGAGATACTCGTTACTCCCTTGGTTGGTCTCTATATGACTACGTAACTAAGTATGACGATTTTACGAAGGACAGTTCTGGTGGCTCTTTACGATTTGGTTACATTTTTACACCCAATCTTTCTGCTTATATTGGTTATAGATATGACGACTCGGTGTTAAAGGATATTGCAGAGAATGCTTCCTATATAATTAAGGAGTCAGCTAAAATTCACGTAACCAGTTCCTTTGAAACTGGAGTTGTTTACGACTCAAGAAATCGCTTCTTTATGCCTACAAAGGGTTGGTATCATGAGTTAGGTCTTAGTTATGCTGGAGGTTTTCTGGGAGGAGATGCCAGATTTCTCAAATTTACCGCAGAACATCAGGTCTATTTTCCTATCAGGAAACTTACTGGTCATGTAGTTTTGGGGTATGGGTATATTACAGAGGGATCTGCTACTAAGGTTCCTGTATATGAGAGATTTTTCCTTGGTGGTATATCCTCGGTAAGGGGATATAAATATGGTGATATTTCTCCAAGAGATGAAACTACAAAGGAAAGAATAGGTGGAACACGTATGTTCTACAACCAGTTTGAAATTCTTTTTCCGTTGATCTCTGCTATAAATTTACAGGGTGTAGTTTTTTATGATATGGGCACAGTGTGGAGTCAAAAATACAAGTTTGATACCTCGGAGATTAGGAAAAGTATTGGATTGGGTGTCCGCTGGTTATCACCATTAGGTCCCTTGAGAATTGAATGGGGCTATAATATTGATAAAAAACCTGGCGAAGATAAGAGTAATCTCAACTTTCAGATAGGAGGGTTCTTCTAAGTTATTCTTGCAAAAGTAAAAAGCTGAATTATATTTTGGCAGTCAATCCTTCACAGGGGGAAAGAGAGATGGCAAGAGTTTGTGAGATCTGTGGAAAGAGACCATTCTGTGGGAATCAAGTTAGTCACTCTGGAAAAAGGTCAAGCAGGTGGTGGTATCCTAACCTACAGAGAGTTCGGGTAAGACTTCCTAATGGTGAAGTTAGAAGGATGCGGGTCTGTACCCGTTGTATAAAGGCTGGTAAAATTCAAAAGGCAGTGAGTTAAACAAGTTTTCTTTCAACCTGTAGAACTCCCTCGACTTTCGTTATATTCGTGATGACCCTATCTAAATGGGCCTTGTCTGTTACCTCTATGTATAGATCAAAGTAGGCCTTTTTATCTGAAGTTGTCCTTACTTCAGCCTTAAGGATATTTCCCTCTGCACTTGCTATAGCGGATGACACGCTAGCAAGCAGTCCCTTTCTGTCAAGGGAGACAACATAGATATGTGCAGGGTAGACCCTGCCATCTGGCTTTTCCCATTTAACCTCTATTATCCTCTCAGGGTCAAGGTCTTTGAGATTGGGACAGTCTGCTCTGTGTACTGAGATCCCCTTTCCTCTGGTGATGTAACCAACAACCTCATCGCCTGGAATAGGTCTACAACACTGAGCAAGATGGAAGAGTAGGTCTGATAGCCGATCATTCCCTAAGCTAAGGGTAGGTTTGAATTCAGTGCTTCTTGTTTCATGTGTCTTTCTGTATGTTATGAATTCATGGGACGGTTCTTCCTCAATCTTAAAGGCACCTTTGGTTAATTCACTAAGAAGCTTTAGCACATACTTTGCAGAGACTTTTCCAAGAGCAATCTGGATAAAAAGCTCCTCCTCATTTTTGGCATTTAATTTTTGGAGAAGTTCTGGGAAGACCTGGTTTTTTATTAATTCGTTGAGATGGAGGTTATACTTCTTAAATTCACGATTGAGTAATTCCAATCCCAGAGTAATTTGTCTTTCTCTCTCTTCTTGTTTAAACCATTGTTTAATTCTTGAGCGAGCTCTACTTGTCTTTACAAACTTTAGCCAATCACGACTTGGTTTCTGATGGGGAGAGGTCTCAATTCTAACTACATCCCCTGTCTGCAATTTATAATCAAGTGGAACAAGCTTTTCATTTACGTAGGCTCTTACACAGCGATGACCTATTTCAGTGTGTATAGCATAAGCAAAATCTACTGGAGTAGATTCAGCAGGAAGAACAATGACATCACCCTTTGGAGTAAATACGTAGATCTCCTCTGGAAAGAGATCTAATTTTAGAGATTCAAGAAATTCTCTAGGATTTTGTAGTTCCTTTTGGAGTTCGATAAGTTTTGCAATCCATTCAAATTGTTTATACTTTGAAGAATCAATAATATTTCCTTCTTTATATAGAAAATGGGCAGCGATTCCTTCATTTGCAATTTTATCCATCTCTTCAGTACGGATTTGGATTTCAATTTTCTTCCCATCTGGGCCTACAACTGTTGTATGAAGACTTTGATACATGTTAGGTTTAGGTAGACTTATATAATCTTTGAAACGTCCAGGTACAGGCTTCCAGTGAGCGTGAACAATACCTAAAGTTTTATAACAGTCTTCAACTGTCTTAACGATAATTCTGAAACCAAATAGGTCATAGATCTGGTCTAAATCATCAATTGTTAAGTTATATTTTTGAAGTTTTCTATATACGCTGTAGAGATGTTTAACTCTTCCGAGAACTCTTCCTTCTATAGAGTGTCTTTTGAGGATATCATTGAGTATTGTTTTTACTTTCTCTACGAAATCAGTTGAGGCTTCAATTCTTTTTTGAACTTCGGTGCGAAGCTTTTCATATATATCAGGATAGAGATACTTAAAAGCGAGATCTTCTAGCTCAGTCTTTACCCAGTCTATCCCAAGCCTTCCAGCAAGAGGAGCGTAGATTTCTAAAGTTTCTTGGGCAATTCGCTTTTGTTTATGTTCTGGCATGGAGCTTAAGGTTCTCATGTTGTGAAGTCTGTCAGCAAGTTTAACAATGATAACTCTGAGGTCTTTTGCCATTGCAAGAAGAATCTTTCGCAAGTTTTCGGCTTGTTTGGTAATCTTGTCAGAATGGGCAGGGAGGTTTTCAAGCTTTGTAACTCCTTCAACTATGTAAGCTACCTCTTCTCCGAATTCCTTCTTAATTTCTTCTATGGAGACTTTGCAGTCTTCGACTACGTCATGTAGGAACCCTGCAGAGATAGTGGGTATGTCCATTTTCATTTGGGCAAGGATGTAGGCTACTTCCATGGGATGGGATAGATAGGGTTCACCAGATTTTCTAACCTGACCTTCATGGAGTTTGGCTGCCCAGACATAGGCCTTTTCTACAAGATAGGTATTAGCTCCAGGAAGGTAGCTTTGGATTTGATCAAGGATTTTCCCAATGGTCACTTGGCTATTATTTTTCATATAATTTTAAATTTAAATCCAATTAAATAAAACATCAAGAAGAGAGGATTCTAATGAGCTATGGGAAAAGCCTATTGATTTAGAAAACTACTCTGGTATACTATCAAAAATTATCCTACCAAGAACCCATGTTTGACTTCCTTCGAAAGAGTGTAAGTTCAGTCTTCGGAAAGATTTTCCTTGCAGTAATTATCATAGTTTTCGTTTTTTGGGGAATTGGCTCCTTTACAGACTATCGCAAGGAAATTGTGGCAGAGGTCAACAGGGACAAGATAACTCTCTCACAGTTTCAAGAATATTATAATTTCAAGTATACTCAACTGAAACAGACTCTTGGAGATATTTCTCAGGAAGACCTTCAAAAGATGAGACTAAAGGAGACTGTTCTTGAAGAACTAATTGAGCAAAAGCTTATAGAACAGATAGCAAAGAAATACGGAATTAGGGTTACCGATGAAGAACTTAAGCTTGCCATAACTCATACGCCTGCCTTTCAAGAAAAGGGAAGCTTTAATCCTGCAAGATATCAGTCTTTTCTTAGAAGTTTGAATTTAACCCCTAAGGCCTTTGAAAAACTGATTAGAGCTGACATACTGAGACAGAAGCTTGCAAACCTTATCTCAGCACCTATTATTGTTTCAGAAATGGAAGTTGATGCTTACTATAATTTTCAAAACCAGAAGCTTGAGGTTTTAGAGCTTTCTCTACCTTTTTCAGTGTGTGCCAGAGAAGTCAGATGGACAGAAGGAGAGCTTGAGAGTTTCTTTCATGCCCGTAGGGACAGATATGTGGAAGATGAGAAAGTCAAACTAGCCTATTTTTTTATACCCTACAAAGGTGAGGTAGAGGTAACTGAAGAAGAATTAAAGCGTTACTATCAGGAAAATATAGAGCGATTCAAAGAACCCTATAGGGTAAAAGTTAGGAGGATCCTAATTGTGGGAAAAGGGGAGGAAGCCCTTAATCGGGCAAGGGAAATCAGGACTGCTCTTAAGGAGCTCAAAGATTTTGACAGATTTAGTGGTCAAAAGGGTGAATGGGTAGAGGTTGATGTCCTTCCTGAGGAGCTGAAGAATCTCATTAGAGGGGCAAGGGTTGGGGATATTCTCGGTCCACTTGAGGGTAAAGATGGATATCTTATCCTCGGAATAGAGGAGGTGAAACCAGAGAGATATTTCAAATACGAAGAGGTTCGCTCAAGACTTCTTTCAGAGTTAAAAGAACAAAAGATAAAAGCGAGAGTGAAGGCCAAAGCAAACGAGTTCTTTGCAAAGATAATTGCAGAGGATGGCCTAGTTAAATGGGCAGACAAAAATAATTCCAAACTTGAGGAAACCTCCTTTCTGACTACTGAAGAACTCTCAAAATTTTTTATGTCAAGAGATATTGCTCAGAACATAATTAAAAAGCAGAGAGGAGATACCCTTCCTCCTATTGAGACTGAGAGAGGAGTATATATTGTGCAGATACTGGAAAAACAACCTAAGAGAAATTTGACATTTAATGAGGCCAAAAACCTGGTTAAGGAAGACTTCATTGCAGAAAAGGCTAAGACCTTTTGTGAGGCCAAGGCACAAGAGTTCATCAATAAATCGAAAAATGAGAGAGACCTAAGGAGATTAGCTGAGTTTGCAGGTTTTCAAGTTAAATCCATGAAGGCTTTGCGCAGAGATCTTCCAGAAATGTTGAGCAACAGAGGTGTTCCAGGCCTTATTGAGAGTTATAGCTGGATGGGGAGAGATCTCAAGATGTTTGCTATTCTCTCGATAGAGGATCCTACTGAAAAACCTGAGGATGAGGAAAAAATAATCTATCGTCAGATACTCCTTGAATATAAGCGATACAAATCTTGGATGGATTTACTCCAAAAGGAACGAAGTAAAGCCAAAGTAAAAATCTATCCAATATTTCAGCAACTTTAGAAATATTCAAGTGACATTAATATGAAACAAAAAAGGAATTTAGAAAAGGAGGGAGCATGCCTAAGCGAGTTGATATAAAGAAGATTTTAATAATTGGTTCGGGGCCGATTGTTATTGGTCAGGCCTGTGAGTTTGATTACTCTGGAAGTCAGGCTTGTAAGGCTTTGAGAGAAGAGGGTTATGAAATAGTGCTTATTAACTCTAATCCAGCAACCATTATGACTGATCCTGAGATGGCAGATCGAACTTATATTGAGCCCCTACTGCCAGAGGTGGTGGAGTATATTATTAAAGAGGAAAGACCAGATGCTCTTCTCCCAACACTTGGAGGCCAAACAGGGCTGAATATTGCCTTTGCTCTTGCCAGGAAAGGAGTTCTTGAGAAATACAATGTAGAGTTAATTGGAGCAAAGGCATCAGCCATTGAGAAGGCAGAAAGTAGAGAATTATTTAGAAAGGCAATGGAAAATATTGGCCTGAAAGTCCCCAAAAGCTACATTGTGCATTCTGTTGCTGAAGCTGAAAAGGCAGTTAAAGACTTAGGTTTTCCTGTTATTGTTCGTCCGAGCTTTACTCTCGGAGGCACAGGTGGAGGAATAGCCTACAATATTGAGGAGTTAAGAGAAATCGTTTCTGCAGGGCTTGAAGCCTCGCTAATTCATCAGGTAATGCTCGAGGAATCAGTTCTTGGATGGAAAGAGTATGAGCTTGAAGTGATGAGGGATTTTAAGGATAATGTGGTAATTATATGTTCAATTGAAAACTTTGATCCAATGGGGGTTCACACAGGTGACTCCATTACTGTAGCTCCAGCACAAACTCTGACCGATAGAGAATATCAAATTATGAGAAGTTCTGCCCAGGCGGTTATAAGGGAGATTGGAGTAGAAACAGGTGGTTCCAATATTCAATTCGCAGTCAATCCGAAAACAGGAGAGATTGTGGTCATAGAGATGAACCCTAGGGTCTCTCGCTCCTCTGCCCTTGCAAGCAAGGCAACAGGATATCCGATAGCCAAAATAGCAGCCAAACTTGCAATTGGCTATACCTTAGATGAACTGGCTAATGACATCACGAAGGAAACTCGGGCTGCCTTTGAGCCTACCATTGACTATGTAGTTGTTAAGATACCCAGATATACCTTTGAAAAGTTTCCTGAATGTAAAGATGAACTCACTACCTCCATGAGATCAGTAGGAGAAGTGATGGCAATTGGTAGGACCTTTAAAGAGGCTCTGCAGAAAGCGATTGCAGGACTTGAAATTGGAAGGGCAGGATTTGGTGCAGATGGAAAATCCCCCTCAGACTTTGATGAGATCCTCCCAAGAGAACTCATTATTGAAAAGTTAGCAAGACCCAATAGTCAGAGACTCTTTTATATTAGAGAGGCCTTTAAAGCAGGATTTACTATTGAAGAGATCTACAAATACAGCTGGATTGATCCATGGTTTCTCTATCATCTAAAGGAGCTATTTGATGTAAGTGAATCAATTAAGGGAAGAAAACTAGAGTCTCTCACCTATGATGAGGTTCTTGAGCTAAAGCAAATGGGATTTACTGATCGCCAAATTGCCTTTCTCACCAAAACAAAAGAGGAGGAAGTGAGAAATTACCGCAAATCCTTGAACATCTTACCTACCTACAAACTTATTGACACCTGTGCAGGAGAATTTGAAGCCTACACGCCCTATTATTACTCAACCTATGAAGTTGAAAATGAATCTAGAGCAAAGCTTAGTAAGAAGAAAAAAGTCATCATAATTGGCGGTGGTCCAAATAGAATAGGGCAGGGAATTGAATTTGACTATTGCTGTGTCCATGCCATAAAGGCTCTAAGAGAAAGGGGATATGATGCTATTATGATAAACTCAAATCCCGAGACTGTCTCTACAGACTATGATGTTTCTTCAAGACTTTATTTTGAACCTCTTACTTTTGAGCATGTTCTTAACATTTATGAAGAGGAAGAGCCAGAAGGTGTGATTGTTCAATTTGGTGGACAAACTCCTTTGAATTTAGCAATGCCTCTCTATAGGGCAGGAGTACGGATTCTTGGAACCTCTCCACTCAACATAGATAGAGCAGAAGACAGAGAGAAATTTGATGCTCTCTTACAAAAACTTGGTCTAAAAAGACCTTTAGCTGGAATTGCCTTTACAGCTGATGAGGCCTTTTCAGTAGCAAAGAAAATAGGATTTCCTGTCCTTATTAGGCCTTCCTACGTTCTTGGTGGGAGAGCCATGAGAATAGTGTATTCCGAAGATGAACTTGCTAACTATATAGAGACCGCAGTTAAGATTAATCCAAAGCACCCAGTGTTAATAGATAAATTTCTTGAAGATGCCACTGAGGTTGACGTAGATGCAATTTGTGATGGTGAAAGGGTCGTAATTGGTGGGATTATGGAGCATATTGAAGAGGCAGGTATTCATTCTGGAGATTCAGCCTGTGTCTTACCTCCTGTCCACCTTTCAAAAAAAATACTCGATGAAATAAGATCTGCGACATATAGTTTAGCCATGGAGCTTGAAGTAAGAGGTTTAATAAATATTCAATTTGCCATAAAGGATGATGAACTCTACGTTCTTGAAGTAAACCCACGGGCATCAAGAACCGTTCCTTTTGTCTCAAAAGCTATAGGTGTTCCATTAGCAAAACTTGCAACATGGATAATGCTTGGTGAGACTTTAGAGGATCTTGGTTTCACTAAAGAGATTATCCCCAAATACTACTCCGTTAAAGAGGTCGTTTTCCCCTTTAAGAGATTTCCTGGAGTGGATGTAATACTTGGACCTGAAATGAAATCTACCGGAGAAGTTATGGGGATAGATTGGGATCCCTCCCTTGCTTACGCAAAAGCTCAATTTGCAGCTGGGATGAAACTTCCACTTTCTGGAAAAGTTTTTATCTCAGTAAAAGACGAGGATAAACCAGAAGTAGTAGATATCGCTAAAAAGCTTGAGGAAATGAATTTTGAGATCTTAGCAACCTCTGGAACAGCAAAATACCTCAGAGAATGTGGTATAAGAGTAAAAGAAATTCCAAAAATATCAGAGGGAATACGTCCAAATATTCTTGACTACATTAAAAACAAAGAAATCGCCCTCATGATAAATACCGCTAAAGGTAAAGTTAGCAAATTAGATGCCTATCTTATAAGAAGACATGCCCTTGAATTAGATATCCCTTATGCTACAACTATATCAGGGGCAAGAGCAATGGTATGCAGTATAAAGAAACTAAAACAAAAAAGCTTCTCCTACGCACCTCTACAGGAATACTACAAAACATTAGAGTTTCAATACTATAAATAAAGTATTTCACCAGAATAAAGTTCAAGGAGGACTTCACCGGTATCAAGAAGAAGTCCTCCTTTGTTAGTGAAACCTTTAGTATAACCATATACTCCGCTATTAGGAATATCGAGATTATAACTGTAGTAGACACATCTATTAATAGTGTCTGAAAGTTTTTTCATATCCTCTATTATAGGATTTTGGTCTAATATATTTTCTTCTTTTTTTTCTAAATCCCATATTAGGCTATAATAATGATTTATCCACCCCAATAGTTTACCAAGGAAGTAATAAGGTGATATTTCATAGCCTAAGATATGTTTAAGGTTTATTGCAGGAAGATTGTAAGGTATTTCATTGTTTATATTTATTCCGATACCAATAAGAATCCACTCTCCCACATGCTCTTGAAGGACTCCTGCAAGTTTTTTTCCTTTAACATGAACATCATTTATCCACTTAACATAGGCCTCATTGATCTTTAGTTCTCTCAAGGTTCTGACGATTGATAGTCCCCAGATAAGTGATAGCAATCCTTTGCTTTCCTCATATAGTTCATCAAAAAGTGTAATATTTATCCAAAGTCCACCTTTACTTGCATACCAAATTCTTTTAAATCGACCCTTTGCATGGAGGATTTCTCCAGCAACTATGATGCGTCCATGAGCAGTCTTAGGGTAGAGTTCTAAAAGCTCTCTTGCCTTTTCAAAGCCACTTTGTAAAGTCGGGAAAAACCAGATTTCTCCCCCTATGACAGAAGGGAGAGAAAGACTTTTACTTAAGACCACTCTTCTTTTATACGAGTAATCAACTTTTCCAGGTTGGGAAGATCCTCTACAGGACAGAGTCCAATAAGAGGTGAGCCACTTTGAACTAATTCGAATGGCTTAAAATACAGTTGAAAAATTACAAATTGTCCTTCTTGACTCAATGTAATTGGAGTTTCTCTTTTCATAAAGGTCATAATTAGCAACTCGTCACCAGTTTTAACTCTAACCTTTCCAAGTCCTTCCTTTTCAAGTTTTTTAGCAAGATCAGGACTTAAAATATATCTTGCGGTCTCGGGAGCTCTCACTATTAAGAGAGCAGATAATAGGATTTCAGATATGACTTCTTCTTGAGAAAGGGGATGTCTGATGGTTAAGACCTGTTCACCAGCTTCAACAAATTTATTGACAAGGTCTAATCTGAGATCTTGTACAATTCCATTATGGGATGCTCTAATAATCTTGGGATTTTTTTCTCGTTCAAGAACAAAGAGAGGTGTTCCAGGTTTCTCGAGCCAGGTCCCGGTTGGCCCCCTAACAGCATCACCTTCCTTGACCAAAAATTCTAAAATTTTTCCAGTATGAGGAGTATAGACAGGGTATAATTTGTAGGGATTTTGTTTTAACTCTTGAAGAAGCTCTGTTAATTGAGAGAAGTCTATCTTCATCGTCGATTACCTGTAATAGAGATTTGGTCCGCCCATTGTGAGGAGAGCAAAAAATAATTTCTTTCTCAATTCCCTTCTATCCCAAATACCCTGAATGTGGCCTCTTTTAAGGGCATTTTCTACGCTGTGATAGTCTGGCGGAACTGGTTGACCAGTTGTTTCAAGAATAACTCTCGGTCCTGCAAAACCAAGACGAGTAGATTTGAGAGCAAATTGATAAGGGGCAGATCCGAGAAAGCTAGCAACAGGTCCTGCATAGGAATTGTTGTCATAGACCACTATATAAAGACCACCACTATCAACATACTCCCTTACAGCCATAGTGCATCTTGGCATTTGAACAACTCCAGTTGTTCCCTCATGAATTCGGATTCCCCCAGTCGTATGCACAAGGGCAAGAAAGGGTCTTCTAGAGACCATTGCAAGCTCTATTGCCCTAATAAACTTTTCACCCTCAGCTACTCCTACGGTTCCCTGTCTGAAATCTGCAACAAGCATAACAGCAATTAAAGAAATTCCTCCAATCTTTGCCTCAAATGAGAGTAGCGCAGAGTTAAGTCCTGTTTCCTCCCTTGCTTTCTTTAGTTTTTCTGCATATCCCTCAAAATTCAATGGATTACAGGAACTTAGATCTTCGTTGAAAAACTTAATTGAATTTTTGTCAAATATGTTATTAAGATACCAGTAATACTCTAGAGGGAAATGATATCCACAACTGGGACAAACTCCACAGAACTCACCGTAAAGATCAGGCACCCATAAATCAGGACAGCCGTACTTTTCAGCTTGTGGACAAGTTACAGTGCGATCCTGAAGAGCAAGAGGACTCTGATAGGTAAAAGTGTCTTCCTCTAAATCTGCAAGAATCCTCACCTTAGGTTTTACCTTTTTTCCTACAATGAGATTATATACACTCTTAACAGGATCTGATACAGGTTTAAGAAGTATAGAAGATTCACTCCAAAGTTCATCCCAAAATCTCTTAAATGTTTTCTGTCCCCTCTTGAAAATTTGATATTTTACTTCATAGGCAAGGTTCTGAGTTATCCTTACACCTTTTTCTGAGAGACTTTTCCAGATCCCTTTACTTTCAAGAACCGCCCATCGGGTCATTTCTCTATATTTTTTCCTACGATTTTCTAAAAGAACCTCCTTTTCATCCTCAGAGAGCTCCCAATTTATATAGAATGGAAATCCCTCTTCACTATGTTTTGAAAGAGCATATTTCCTCAGGACCTTTAGGCTTCTAGTCTGAAGAACAACCTCATCAGTTGCTTTTATTAACTCAATTTTAAGTCTTTTAAAGAACTCATAATCTTTTCTTCTTGCTCCAAGCGGAGGCTCAGGGATAATGCGATCAATTGTTCCTAATTCCAAATTGTCACGGGCAGTTAACTTGAGAGCCTTTGCCATCTTCTCCACAAGCTCTCTAGGAGGTCTTTCATCCTTCAATTTGGCTTCAATAGCTGCTGCCCCTTCAGGACTAATTACAGAATAATAACCCTTTTCAGCCATTAGCCTCAGATCTGTCAGTCCAATTGCCTCTGCTCCCCCTGATCCCCCTTCGGAGATGAAAGATATAGTAGGTACAGACAATTTGCTCATATAATAGAGATTTCTTGCAATCTGTTGAGCTGCACCTGGATAGTCCTCAATAGGATAGGCTCCTGGAGTGAAGATAAAGAAATGGATAGGAATTCCTTCTGTTTCAGCCATTCTCATATATCTTAGGGCCTTTTCATTGCCCCAAGGAGTAGCACTTCCGCCTCTTCTATACTCCTCACCATGACCCTTTTCATGCCCAATAACCATCACCTGGTGAAAATATACTTCGTCACCAACTCTTCTACTAATCAAAGCCTTTGCACATACAATTGCAGGATCTATATTTAACTCTCCCTCACCACCAAGTTCCATAAAACTGTCATAAACATTTTCTAAAATATCCATAAGAGTAAATCGCTGAGGATGTCTAACTATCTTAACTATCTCATAGGGTGTAAGCGTTTTTTCTGCAATTTCTAGAATGTTTTTGAGCTTAAATTCCCACTCTCTTGAAAGGTTGTCTATATCCTCTGGAGGCAATTCATAAAAATTGTGATAGGTCCTGTGTATTTCTCTATAAAGTTCCTCTATACCTTCAAAGTCCTCACCTTTTATGTCTCTCACATATTCTGCTAGCTCCAAAAGTTCCCTAAGCTTTTTGTGAATTTCAACTGGGTTCATCATGTTTCACAGAGGATTTCTCACAATTTTATATAAATTGGTATATTAATGCAAGT
The DNA here is from genome assembly GCA_030550555.1 of Thermodesulfobacteriota bacterium. GTDB lineage: Bacteria > Desulfobacterota > Thermodesulfobacteria > Thermodesulfobacteriales > Thermodesulfobacteriaceae > Caldimicrobium. The sequence goes on along the minus strand of JAUQPD010000007.1, from coordinate 77,841 downwards.
TTTTCTTTCAAATAGGGAATGTTTGTAATCAAGGGATCTCCCTTTGGAGTAATTCCCTCTATAATGGCTTCATCAAGAAATCTACGACTACGTTCAAGAAGGTTTTCAAGATCTTCTGCATAAATTATAGCTAATGCGAGATTTGGGTCAAATTGGGTTGGTATCACATAGGGCCTATCTTGAGGCACATGGGTCCTAACCGTCAACCAAGGATAGTCAGGAAATTGAAATTTTGTAATAGTTCCACTAAGAGGCATAAATCCTCTTCTTGTGTCTTCAGCAATTAGGCGGAATTCAAGACTCATTCCTCTAAATTCTATGTCTTCCTGACTGTAACCCAATTTATCACCGAGGGCAACTCGAATCTGTTCTCTCAAAAGATTAACTTGTTTTCCATTAATAAAGGATATTTTAGCTGAAATTTCATTCTCAACTTGAATTCTAGTATTGACTTCCATTAAATAATACTTACCATCAGGTGTTATTAACCATTCAAAGGTGCCAACGCTATCATAATTAAAGTGCTGAGCAAGCTTAAGAGAATAGTTGATAATTGCAGATTCTACTGCTTTTGGATCAAAATTGAATTGAAACCGCTCACAAAATCCTGGGGCAAGTTCTATTCTTTTTTGTCTAAAAGGACTCTGGATTGTGCAATTTCTTGTGCCAAAGTGCACATATTCACCATCTTTGGTGCCAAGTATTTGAACTTCGAGGTGCTGAAATACTGGTATCTTTATCTCAATAATTATTCCCTCTTCACCAAAAAGTCTTTTGGCATAGGCTCTGACTCTTCTGAAAACAGGACGAATTTCTTCCAAATTCTTTACCTCTTCAATCCCCATCCCTCCACCGCCAGCAACTGCTTTCACAAGAAATGAAATGCTTTCAAAACCTTGTGCTTCTGCTTCCTCAAGTAGCTCCTCAGCCTTTAGCTCTGCTTCAATTTCGTTATATAGAGGATCAACTGTGCCTGGAATTATCGGTATCCCCAGTTCCTTAGCAACCTTTTTCATATAAAGTTTATTTCCTAAGTCCCTAATAGCTTCCCAGGATGGACCTATCCAAATAAGAGGTCTTTCCCGCTTTATTACTCTCCTTGCAAACCTATAATTCTCAGAGAGAAAACCGTATCCCGGATGAATGGCTATGCATTTTTCTTCATCTGCTACTGCAAGGAGATCATTCATGTCCCTATAGTCAGAAATGCGATATTTCTTTTTGGCACGCCTTACATGAAGAGATTCTTCATCCTCCTTTGTATATACTGCAACATAATCAAGTTCTAAAAGTTCACAGGCTTCCATTATTCTTAGAGCAATCTCCCCTCTATTTGCAATTAGGATCTTTTCTCTCATAGATTTGAGATCCTAAAAGAACCTCTTCTCCTTAATAAAGATACAGTTTCTTCTATCAGGCCCTGTGCTTATGAGAACGATAGGAACCTCAAGATACTCTTCAATCACTTTTAAATATACCTTGGTTTCCTTGGGAAGCTCTTCATAAGTAGAAATCTTGCTTAAATCCTCCTTCCAACCAGGTAATTCTTCATAAATTGGCTCAACGCTTTTAAGATCTTCAAGACTCTCAGGAAAAGTTTCTAAAGTTTTAGAGCCGATTCTATAACCAATGCAGAGTTTTATCTTGTCAAGGCCTGAGAGAACATCAAGTTTGGTTATTGCTAAACTGGTGATCCCGTTTAGTCGGATTGCCCGTTTTACCATCACTAAATCAAGCCAGCCACATCTCCTTGGACGGCCAGTTGTAGAGCCATATTCACCACCCTTCTCACGTAAATATAAACCTATATCATTATTTTGTTCAGTAGGAAAAGGTCCCTCTCCAACTCTCGTAGTATAGGCTTTAACTATCCCAAGAACCTCTGAAATCTTGCTTGGACCAAAACCAGCTCCTGTACAGGCATTTCCAGCCACAGTGTTAGAAGAAGTAACGTATGGATAGGTGCCAAAGTCAATGTCAAGAAAGGTCCCTTGAGCTCCTTCAAAAAGTATATTTTTACCCTCATTGTATGCCTTCCAGAGGATCTCTGAAATATCACTAAGATAGGGCTTGAGATATTCGCCGTATTCTAAATACTTTTCGTATATACTTTGAAAATCAAGGGGCTCTGCTCCAAGATAGCGGAGAAGAAAGTTCTTCTCTTCTAGTACATTTTTTAGTTTTTCTTTGAAAAACTCAGGCTTGGTTAGGTCTACCAATCTGAACCCACGTCTTCCAACTTTATCTTCATAACAGGGACCAATTCCTCTCCCGGTTGTGCCAATTCTATTACCTTTTGCCTTGGATTCTCTTGCAATGTCAAGAGCCCTGTGATAGGGCATAATTGCATGAGCAAGATAGCTAATTTTTAGCTTAGCAGGGCTCAAATCTATTTCGTTCTTAAGTTTCTCAATTTCTTGAATTAGAACCTCAGGGTCGACAACTACGCCATTTCCTATAAGACAGATTGTGTGAGGATGAAAAATTCCTGAGGGGATGAGGTGGAGAATATATTTTTTATTATTAATTACAAGAGTATGCCCTGCATTATTTCCACCTTGGAAACGAACAACATAATGGGCACTTTCAGTTAAGACATCAACGATTTTACCCTTGCCTTCATCGCCCCATTGGGTTCCGACCACAATCAGGGTAGGCATTATTTCCTCCTCGACTAATCTTAATATAAAGTGAAAAAATTTAAAGGGATTTTCTTATTTTTCCCATCCTGGAAGGAGATGGAGTTCCAAGATCTGCTCAACCCTCACCGAGCTTGGAGCTCCCGTCAAAAGACATTGCCCTCTCTGAGTCTTGGGAAAAGCAATGACCTCCCGAATACTCTTACAACCAAGCATTAACATTATCAACCGATCAAGCCCAAAGGCAAGTCCACCATGGGGAGGAGCCCCATACTCCAAGGCCCGAAGTAGAAAGCCAAACTTCTCTTCAGCCTCCTCCTTGCTTATTCCTAATATCTTAAAAACTCTCTCCTGTAAATCCCTTCTATGAATACGAATACTTCCTCCACCAACTTCAACTCCATTAAGGACAATGTCATAGGCTCTGGATCGCACCTTCAAAGGCTCACTCTCCAGTATCTCCAAGTCATCAAGATGAGGATGAGTAAAGGGATGATGAACCGCAACAATCCTATTCTCAGTCTCATCCCACTCAAAAAGCGGAAAATCAACAACCCAAACGAACCTAAACTCCCTCTCCTTAATCAACCTTAGTCTTTGAGCAATCTCTCTTCTCAGTTCACCGAGTACTGCGTGAACTATCTCAAAATTATCAGCCACAAAGAAAAGGGTGGCAATTTCTTCTTTTAAATCAAAGAGTTCTTCAAGTTTTTCAAGAAGTCCTCTTGAGAAAAATTTTACAATAGGTGAGCTCCATTTTTCATCGGGAGAGGCATTTTTTGTGTATCTCATCCAGGCAAGCCCTTTAGCACCTAGATTTTGAGCAAACTGTGTGAGTTCTTCAATCTCCTTTCTGCTGAAGTGATATGGCACTTTAATTCCTTTTACGACCCCACCCTTTTCAAGAGCTGTCAAAAAGACCTGAAAATTCGACTCCTTAGCCACGGAGGAAAGGTCCCTCAAGAGAAGATCGTAGCGAAGATCAGGTCTGTCAGTGCCGTACTCGGAGATGGCTCTGCTGTAACTTATTCGGGGAAAGGGGATCTCGAGGTTAATTCCAAGGGTTTTTTCAAAGAGGTATTGAAGGAGTTCTTCTACAAGGGTCATGACATCCTCTTCAGTCACAAAGCTCATCTCTAAGTCAAGTTGAGTAAACTCCGGTTGTCTGTCAGCCCTCAAGTCCTCATCGCGAAAGCATCTGACAATCTGATAATATTTTTCAAAGCCTGCAACCATGAGTATTTGTTTGAAGAGCTGAGGCGATTGAGGGAGAGCATAAAATTTACCAGGGTAAAGACGACTTGGCACGAGGTAGTCCCTTGCTCCCTCAGGTGTGCTCTTGGTGAGATAAGGTGTTTCTATCTCAATAAAACCCTTGGAGTCAAGAAACTCCCGTATTCTCTGATTGACCCCATGACGAAAAACAAAGGGTCTATGTCCATTTAGAGCCCTCATCTCCAAATATCTGTATTTCAATCTTAATGCCTCTGAAATCTCACTCAAATCTTCATCCATTTGGAAAGGAGGAGTAGGGGAAGTATTATGTAACTCCAGGTCATTCGCTACAAGTTCTACATTACCAGTTGGGATTTTGGGGTTTTCCATTCCAGGGGGTCTTCTACGAAGAATCCCCTTGACTGACACTACATACTCATTTCGCAGAGAGTCTGCAAGCTCATGGACCTCTGGATTGATCCCCTCTTCAAATAGGACCTGAAGTATCCCAGAGCGGTCTCTTAAGTCTAAAAAAATTACTCCTCCGTGATCCCTACGCCTAAGTATCCATCCTGCAACAACGATCTCTCTCCCTATTAGATCTTCTGTTATGTCTCCTATAAAGTGAGTCCTCTTTAGACGCATTTGCTTCTCCTCCTCAGCCTATTTAAATATTTTCAAACTAAGTTGAAAAATCTCTCAGCATTCTCTGAAGTCACATTACAGACCTCTTCATAACTCATACCCTTTAGCTTTGCAACCATCTTTGCGGTATATTCTATAAAAGCTGGTTCATTTCTTTTTCCTCGAAAGGGATTGGGCGATAAAAAGGGACAGTCTGTCTCGAGAACTATGCGTTCAATGGGGACATATCTAACTGTCTCTCTAAGGTTTTCAGCCTTTTCAAAGGTAACTATTCCTGGAATTGATATGATACTATGAAATTCGAGAATTGCCTTAGCAACCTCTTTATCTGCGGTGAAGCAGTGAAATAGAAGAGGATAGTATTTAAAAGGCGAAAGGATATCTAAGGCGAATTTCCAAAAATTTTGATCTCCTCTCATATGGAGAATAACAGGCCTATTATATTTTTTTGCAATTTCAAGGAGTCTCTCCAGATGTTGTAACTGTACCTCCTTTGGCGAATACTCCTTTACGAAATCAAGTCCTATTTCACCAAGGGCCACAGCTTGAGGAAGCTGAGACTCAAGCCAAAGGTAGTCTTCCTCGCTAATTTTCTTCACTTCGTGAGGATGAAAACCTATTGCAACTTCTATAATTTCTGGATAGAGTTTTTTTATTTCAATGGCCCTCTCCCCAGTCTTTCTATCTATTCCAACAACAATGATCTTAGTTAACCCCACACTCTTTGCTCGCTCTACAACCTCTTTTAAGTCTTTTTTAAATTCTGGAAAATTAAGATGGGCATGGGTATCAATTAGTCTCATTTTCGCCCCAAAATGAAAAGGAACACAATATACGAACCCATAAATATAATAGCTGATGCAGAAAAGGGAATATCAAAAGCTACAGAGATTGTAAATCCGCCCAATATGGCGAGCAGGTTTAGAGCTCCAGTTATTGGAATAACCCAGGCAAATGAAGGCGAGAGCCTTAGGGCAAGGGTTGGACTAAACACAAAGAAGGAAGTCACAAGGAGCACTCCCATTAACTTTATTCCAATCATTATCTGGAGAGTTATCATAAGAAGGAGAAATAAATTACTCTTTCCATAATTTAGGCCAGGAACTTCTCTTTCTAAGGTTTCAGTCAACCAAAGGTAACGAAATTTCAAATAGCTGGCCGAACTGATTAGTAAAACTAAGAGTCCCTCAAAAGTTTCCTTCTTCTCTACAGTTAAAAGCGAACCAAAAAGATAGTTCAGAAGGGTAGCATCGTATTGAGAAGTCTTACTTGCAAGCATTAGAGCAAAGCCTAATGAAAGATGGGTGACAATTGAAGTTGCTGTATCTTCATAGAGTCGTGAACCTTTTATTAAAATGTGAATGGTATAGGTGAGGAAGAGGGTTATAAAAAGAATAAGGAAAAAATGTAGGGACACAGGGATCAAGGGACTAAATACTGCAACGGAAAGAAAGGAGAGTAGCATTATATGGGTTAGGGCATGTGGAAAGAGGGCATTTCTTTTCAAAATAACAAATGGGGAGGTGAAAGAGGATGCTAAAGCGAAAAGAACTCCAGTGATTAGTCCCCATTTGAAAAGATAAATGTATTCAAATAAAGTTTCAAGAAGGTTATCCATTTTCACCAGTGATGATGTTCAATCACATGAGTGGGAAAACCATAGATATTTTCCTCAGCAAGTTTGCAAAACTCCCGATGCTCTCCATGGAAGTAGAGCTTTTGATTTAGACAGGCAACTTTATTTACTTCCTTGGTAATTAACCAGGTCTCGTGAGTGATAAGAACGATGGTGATACCTTTTTTGTGAAATTCAGCAAGAGATTTGTAAAAGACTTCTTGAAGCATAAAGTCTAATCCTACAGAGGGTTCATCCAAAATGAGAAGCTCTGGTTTGAGGGCAAGAGCTCTGACAATAAAGGTCCGTTGAAGCTGACCAAAGGAGAGTTGATAAAGTCTCTTTCTGAGTAAAGATTTAATACCAAATTTTTCAGTAAGAAGATCTAAGTAGGATAAATCAATAGAGATCCTATACCATTTGGAGGGGAGCTGAAGGAACTCATTTACTGTCATAGGATTGAGATGTCCAAGGTTTTGTCCAGCTCTTTGAGGAACATACCCAATCCTATACCACTCACTGAAATGATTGCTATCCTTACCCCAGAGAAAGATCTTTCCCTTTTGGGGCTTTAAAAATCCAAGGATACAGCGAATTAGTGTGCTCTTTCCACCACCATTAGGACCAATTATTGCAAGGAAGTCTCCTTTTTTGACACTCAGATTAATATCCTCTAAAACGGTCTTTTCATCAAACTTTAGAGAGAGACCTTCAATTCTAATTAAGTCTTCTTGAGGGTCTCCCATATTTTGTCCATTTCTTCAAGAGTCATGTCTTCAAGCCTTTTGCCTTGCTCTTTTACAAAAGACTCCATCCTCTTAAAGCGATTTTCAAATTTAATTAAGGCCCCTCTCAAGGCCTCTTCAGGATTAATGTTGAGCTTTCTTGAAAGGTTAGCTATACTAAAAAGAAGATCTCCTAACTCTTCCTTTAACTGTTCTCCTCTCTTATCATTCAAAGCCATCTCCACTTCCTTCAATTCTTCATAGATCTTAGCGAAGACCTCCTTTGGGTCTCTCCAATCAAAGCCAATCCTCCCAGCCCTCTCTCCAAGTCTATATGCCCTTTGCAGAGCAGGAAGACTCTTGGGAAGGTCTCCTAAGATAGAGGGGCTTTTCCCCTCTTTAGCTTTTAACACTTGCCATCTTTTAAGCACCTCTTCTGCAGATTTAGCGCTTTCCTCTCCAAAAACATGGGGATGTCTTGAGACCATTTTGTTGAAGGTCTTTTCTACAAGTTCCTTTAGACTAAATTCCCCTCTCTCTTGATAAATGTAAACGATGAAAAGAATTAGAAAGAGAAGATCTCCCAATTCTTCCATCACCGCCTTTGGTTCGCCTTGATCAATAGCCTCGATGGCCTCATAAGCCTCCTCAAGCAGGTATTTTTTTAGAGTTTCAGGTGTCTGTTTTTTATCCCATGGGCATCCACTTTCCCCACGTAACTCTTTAATTAGTTCAAAAAGCGAACTCAAATCCCCTTCTGTATGATACTTAAACCTCAGAGATCTACCCATTTCGAGACCTAAAGGTAAAGACAGAGAATTTTTTGAGATACCTTTTTAGATTTTGCAACTTGCTTGAAATTTTTTCATTATATGAGGGATTAATCCTCCATCTTCAAGAATTTCCTTCATAAATTGAGGAAGTGGTTTAATTTTGTAGGTTTTGCCTTTAGTCAGGTTTGTTATTCTTCCTTCATCAATGTCAACTTCCAATTCGTCGCCAGTCTCTGCATCTTTGACTGCCTCAGGGCATTCAAGGATAAGTAGGCCTGTATTGAAGGCATTTCTATAAAAAATCCTTGCAAAGGATTCTGCAATGACACAGGAAATGCCAGCAGACTTTATGGCAATAGGTGCATGCTCACGGGAAGAGCCACATCCAAAGTTCCTCCCAGCAACAAGGATATCACCTTTTCCAACTTTCTTGGGAAATTCAGGATCTGCATCTTCCATGCAGTGTTTAGCTAATTCTTCAGGGTCAGTTGTATTGAGATATCTAGCAGGTATAATGACATCTGTGTCCACATTATCGCCAAATTTCCAAACTCTTCCTCTGATCATATTTATAGCCTCCTACATTTAGTCTTACTTTTAAAGGACCTCATCAGGAGTTCCAATGTAACCTAATATGGCAGAAGCAGCTGCAACTGCTGGTCCTGCAAGATAGATTTCACTCTCTGGATGTCCCATTCTCCCAACGAAATTTCTATTAGTAGTAGCTACCGCCTTTTCACCCTTTGCTAAGATTCCCATATGTCCTCCAAGGCAGGGACCACAGGTTGGAGGAGAAACAATGGCTCCAGCTTCCACAAAGATCTGAATTAGTCCCTTTTTCAAGGCTTTCTTGAATACCTCTGGTGTGGCAGGAATTATTATGCATCGAATATTGGGATTAACTCTTTTTCCTTTAAGGATTCGTCCTGCTATTTCTAAATCTTCATATCTTCCGTTTGTGCAGGATCCAATTACGACTTGATCTATGTAAATCTTATTAGGTAATTCCTTTACAAACTTGACATTTGATGGAAGATGAGGTAGAGCAACGACGAGATCTATTTTTGAGCAGTCATATTCTCTTATCTCTTTGTAATTTGCCTTCTTGTCCGCTTTAAGTATGACAGGCTCTCTGCTAATTCTCCCCTTTAAATAGGCCAAAGTTGTTCTATCAGCTTCCATTAGCCCTACCTTAGCACCAGCTTCAATTGCCATATTGGCCATGGTCATCCTTTCTGCCATGGATAGCCTTTTTATAACCTCACCAGTAAACTCCATCGCCATATAGAGAGCTCCATCAACGCCAATGTCTCCAATGGTATAGAGGATTAGATCTTTACCCGTGACCCAAGGTTTCAACTCTCCGTGGTAAATAAATTTCATACTTTCGGGAACTTTAAACCAGATCTTTCCTGTAATCCAAGCACCTGCAAGATCAGTAGAGCCTACACCAGTTGCAAAAGCCCCAAAGGCTCCATAGGTACAGGTATGACTGTCTGCACCGATAATTATGTCTCCAGGGACAACTAACCCCAATTCTGGTAAGAGGGCATGTTCTATTCCACAGTTTCCACCCTCATAATAGTGTTTGATACCGTATTTTCGAGCAAATTCTCTGCAAATTCTCACTTGCTCTGCACTTTTAATGTCTTTGTTAGGTGTAAAGTGGTCCATAACAAGGGCTATTTTATTTGGATCAAAAATCCTCTCAATACAGGTGCTCTCAAAAACTTTTATGGCAAGTGGTGCTGTTATATCATTCGCAAGAGTGAGATCTACTGGGACCTCTATCAACTCCCCTGGCTCAACATAGGGTACTCCCAACTTATTGGCAAGTAGCTTTTGCGCAAGGGTCATCGGTTTCTTTGCCATTGCCCTGTCTCCTCTCAGAATTTTGCTCATCTATATTAATTTCTTTTCCCATCATTTCAACCCTAAAAGTTTAGTTAGGTGAGATCTGTTAATTGATCTCAATTTGAAAATTCAATTAATAGGAAAGGATTGGTTGAACTTTCACTTTAAAGTTAGGTGTCTCTATTGCCTTCTCTACGGTTAAGATATCCTTGGAACATCTCTAGAACTTCACCATTGAGAACCCTTTTAGCTCCTGCGTATCTCTTCTTAAAGTAGGGATCATCTAAAGAGTCAATAGCAACTCTCTTTCGGGACGAAGAGATGTGGATGAACCTATTGTCTCCAATATATATTCCTACATGGGAAATAGTTCGTCCTCTGGTTCTAAAAAAGACAAGGTCACCAGGTATGAGCTCATGCTCCTCAACAGGGACTCCAACCATAAACTGTTGAGCAGAGCTTCTTGGCAAATTAATTCCTAATTTCTTGTAAATCAGCTTGACGAAGGATGAACAGTCAAGATAACCATCTCCATTACCGCCAAGCCTATATCTGGAGTCTGCATAATAGATGGAGAGCTCAATAAACTTCCTCTTCAGGGCAAGTTCATCTTCTTTGGTCAGCACGGATCGAGTTAAAATCCTATCTCTTGTCAATAGGTTTTTCTCAAACTTGCTCTGAAGAGTATCTTCTTCAGACTTAAGGTCTCTCAGTGGTCTCTCAAGACTCAAAGAGGATCTTATAGACTCCTGATTGACTTTTGGAATTTTTAGTTTTTGTCCTACGGTGATGATATTACTTTCGAGATTGTTAATTTTTTTGAGCTCCTCAAGAGAGACCCCATAATTTAGTGAGATTCTGTATAAGGTCTCTCCAGGTTGAACAATGTGATAGAGATAGTCTGAAATCTCTTGTTGTTTTGCATACAAGGGCTCATTAACAAAAGTTTCCAATCCATGGGATCTGAGAGATAGAGAAGGATGCCCATTTGTCCGCTGGGCTTGCTTCATGGGGATAAGTAGCTTTTGGCCAAGCTGAAGTCTCTCCGATTTCAGGTTGTTTGCCCTCTTAATGTCCTCCACAGTTATTGAGTATTGTTTGGCTATGCGATAGAGAGTATCTCCTTTCTTAACTACATGAACTGTCTCTGAAACTCTATCTGAGGATACTTTTACAACCCTAGTTTGTGCGTTTTTTTTCGTAGCTGAGCCTTGAGATCCTTGAGAAGACCTCACTGTTTTGCTCTTTTGTGAGGACCCAGAATGCGTCTCTTTTTTACTAAGATTGGCCCTAATGCTAGTTTGTGATTTTTTTTGATTGTTAGCTAAAGCTTCCTGCAAAAAAGAGTTTCCAAAGATAAAGTTAATCAAAATGAGGAAAAGGAATGTATATTTGAAAGGCTTTGCTTTCATTTTTATTAACTTTTCTGATTTTTTAAAGTTTTATAACATTAATTTTCAAAAAAGTCAAGAGTGTTTTTAAGGTTGAGGTGCCCGACAATTTTGTAAAAAGAAGAGACAAAATTGTCTTTTGGGTCCCTATTTGACCTATCAATTCCTCAGCAATACTAAGAAAATCAGCTCAGTGTTTAGTAGAGTTTTTGGGTATGAATTTTGATTCTATATAATTTAAACACATTTGACGACCATCTTGACAGATGCTAGGTTTTATTCTAAGCTAAACATACAACACAAGGAGGAGGATAGGATGGTAAGAGTCGTGAGTTTACTAATAGTTCTTTCAATGCTTTCTTTTTCTTTAGCCTTTGCGCAAGATTTGCCCTGCCTTAGGTGTCACACTCAGGCCAATCCACTTCCCGATAAAATTAAAAAGTCTGGTGCAAAGAGTGCTTCTGAATTTTTAGATTTCCTTAGAAATAAGTCACCTAAGAAGGCCCTACATAAGGCAATGAGTGATGAGGATATTCGTAAGGCCTTTGAGCAGTATGGCAAAAAATAAAATCACAATAGGAGGTGGGTGCTATGAAGAAGTTAGTAGCTCTTTTGACTGGTGTAACATTTCTTTTTGGAGCTGTTAGCCTTGGTGTAGCAGCTGGGCATCAGAAGGATGCCAAGAAGGACAATGCTACTGCGAAGAAAGAAAACGCTACTGGAAATGCTACAAAGCCTGCTCCAAAGAAAAAGAAAGTAGAGGGTTGCTAATCAGTTTTAAGTAACTCAGGAGGGGGCTTAAGCTCCCCTCTGCGATATATTTTTCAAATTTCTGCCAAAAGCCATCTTATCTTATCTTATCTTCTTTGTTCCCTCTATTCCAATCATTCGAATATCTTCAAAAAAAACTCCTTGGTGATAGAATAGACAACTAAACATTTGGAAAACTTTCAGGAGGTGAGGTATGAAAGTATACTATGAGCAGGATGCGGATCTCTCAATTTTAAGTGATAAGGTGATTGCAGTGATTGGATATGGAAGTCAGGGGCATGCCCATGCCCTAAATTTGAGAGATTCCGGGCTTAACGTGATTGTAGGGCTAAAGCCAGGTGGACCAAGTTGGGAGAGGGCTGAAAAGGATGGCTTTAAGCCTCTTTTGCCTAAGGAGGCCTGTGAAAAGGCAGACATTATTATGATACTTGTTCCAGATCAGACTCAACCTGTCCTTTATAAAGAGTGTATTGAACCGGTATTAAAACCTGGAAAAATGCTACTTTTTGCCCATGGATTCAATATACACTTTGGACAAATTGTTCCGCCACCAGATATTGATGTTGCAATGGTAGCTCCTAAAGGTCCTGGGCATCTTGTCAGACGCGAGTTTGAGAGGGGAGCTGGTGTTCCCTGTTTGGTTGCGGTCCATCAGGATGCCACAGGCTCTGCTCTTCCTAAGGCCCTTGCTTATGCAAAGGGTATTGGTGGCACCAGGGCTGGCGTGATAGAGACAACCTTTAAGGAGGAAACAGAGACAGATCTCTTTGGAGAACAGGTAGTGCTTTGTGGAGGAGTCTCAGCCTTAATAAAGGCAGGTTTTGAAACTCTTGTTGAGGCAGGGTATCAGCCAGAAATAGCCTATTTTGAATGTCTTCACGAACTCAAACTTATTGTTGATCTGATCTATGAGGGTGGGCTTTCCTTTATGAGATACTCAATTAGCGACACCGCAGAATATGGAGATCTCACTAGAGGCCCCAGAATCATAGATGAAAGGGTCAAGGCTGAGATGAAGAAGATCCTTCATGAAATCCAGACAGGTCAGTTTGCCAGGGAATGGATTTTGGAGAATCAAGCGGGAAGACCTGTCTTGAACGCACTCAGAAAAAGGGAAGCAGAACACCCCATTGAAGAGGTAGGAAGAAGACTTAGAGCTATGATGCCTTGGTTGAAAAAGAGATAAGAAAGGTGCATTGTTAGGGGGCAGATATGCCCCCTAATAGTCTGTCTAATTTAACCTAATTCTCTCAAGACCTCTCTTGCACATTCAACAGTTCTATCAATATCTTCCACCTTGTGAGCAAGACTTACAAACCAGGCTTCAAACTGGGAGGGAGGAAGGTAAATCCCTCTTTTCAACATTCCCTGCCAAAAGAGTGCAAATTTATCAGTATCACAGGTGAGGGCACTTTGAAAGTCGGTAACCTCTTTATCTGTGAAGAAGAGAGTTAACATTGAGCAGAAACGGGTGACCTTGTAGGGTAGATTGAGGTCCCTTAGCACCTCCTTTAGGCCTAATTCTAGTCTTTGAGAGAGGGATTCAAGTTTTTCATAGGCTCCTGGTTTAAGGAGCTCCCTTATGGTTGCAAGGCCTGCGGAGACCGCAATGGGGTTGCCTGAAAGGGTTCCAGCTTGATATACAGGTCCTTCAGGGGCAACAAGTGACATAATTTCTCTTTTTCCGCCATAAGCTCCAACAGGCAAGCCTCCACCAATTATCTTTCCTAAGCAGGTCAAATCAGGCTTAATTCCAAACTTTTCCTGAGCTCCACCTGGTCCAAGTCTAAAACCCGTAATTACTTCATCAAAGATAAGAAGTGCACCGTATTTAGCAGTGATTTCTCGCAAAAAGATTAGAAAACCCTCCTTGGGTATAATAACTCCCATATTTGCAGGAACAGGTTCAAGAATGACACAGGCAATTTCCTGTCCAAATTTCTCAAAAGCTGATTTTACTGCATCAAAGTCATTAAAGGGAAGACTTATTGTATGATTAGTAAGTTCTTCAGGGATACCCGGACTTGCAGGTATTCCGAAAGTGGCAAGACCTGATCCAGCCTTAACAAGGAGAGAATCCACATGACCATGATAACAGCCATCAAACTTTACTATTTTTTTTCGCCCAGTATAGGCCCGAGCAAGTCTGAGAGCACTCATGGTGGCTTCAGTTCCTGAGTTAACAAGTCTTACAAGCTCAAGGGAAGGTATACAGGTTTTTAAAAGTTCTGCCATCTCTACTTCAAGCCATGTAGGTGCTCCAAAACTGGTTCCACGTTTACTTGCAAAATAGACCTCTGCAACTACATTTGGATGGGCATGCCCCAAGATAAGAGGTCCCCAGCTCCCCACATAGTCAATGTAACGATTCCCATCAGCATCAATAAGATATGGCCCTTCCCCACGCTCAAAAAATACGGGATCACTTTTGACTGCCTTACAAGCCCTAACAGGACTGTTTACTCCTCCAGGTATGCTTTTTTTGGCCCTCTCAAAAAAGAGCTTTGATCTTAAATTCATAGATCCCCCCTACCGTCTATTTGGTTCTATTCTTAAGAGGTATTCAAGTTTTGAGAGCTTTTCAAGAATAAGGGTGAGATTTATTGCTTCCTCAAGGGACTTTCCCCAGGCAACTACTCCATGTTTGGCTAAAACTACAATGCAATTGTTCACACAGAGATTTGAAGCAAACTCCCAAAGTTTGAGGCTTCCTGGAGGAAAAAAGGGAGCCCTTGATAGTTTGTTTAAAAGGATAGCGCCCTCAGGATGAGAAAATTCCCTAAAATTAAAACCGAGAGCATCAAGGAGAAGAACATAGAGAGGATGAGTGTGAACAATAGCCCTTGCCTCAGGATTTTTTTGATATATCTTCAAATGAAGTCCCCATTCTGACGAGGGATTACCAAAAACAACCTCTCCACTCCAGGTCAGAAAGGCAAGATCTTTTTTAGTTAAAGTATCTTTGGTTTTTCCAGAGGGAGTTATGAAGAAGCCCTCTGAACAGCGAATAGAGAGATTTCCTTCTGATCCTACAACAAGCTCCCTGTCAGCCAAATACTTAGTCCAAAAGAGTAATTCTTCAAAGGCCCTTTTAGTCATTAAATCTTTATTTTTCTTATTAGTTCGATATTTTCAAGACTCCATTTTACGGTCCTCATTAATCCCTCTTCAATAGGGATCTCAGGTTTCCATCCAAGAAGTGTCCCTGCCTTTTCAATGTCTGCCCAGGTAATAGCAACATCTGCCTTATGAGACGGTAGGAACTCTAGGGTTGTTCTTTTCCCAAGTAGCTTCATTAGGAGCTCAATAACATCCTTGATGGCCACAGGTTTGTTGTTCCCTAGATTGATAATCTCATACCCAAGAGGTCTTAGAGCAAGGATTGTTCCCCGAACAATGTCATCAATGTAGGTAAAGTCTCTTGCCTGTGATCCATCACCATAAACTTGAATTGGTCTATCCTCAAGAATCCACTTTATAAATCGGAATATACTCATGTCTGGTCTTCCTGCAGGTCCATAGACCGTAAAATATCGTAATACTGTAACGTCAAACCCATAAATATAATGATAAGTATATGCTAAGTGTTCAGAAGCAAGTTTTGTTGAAGCATAGGGCGATTGAGGAGAGTCAACCTTCATATCCTCTTTAAAAGGTGGAGTCCTTCCCGCATAAACTGAAGACGTAGAAGCAAGAACTAATTTATCTGGTCCAAATTGTCTCATCATCTCCAAGATATTTAGCGTCCCTATTACGTTGCTTTCTACATAAATCCAGGGATTTTCCACACTTTGTCGCACTCCTGCTCTTCCTGCAAGGTGTATAACCGCATCAAATTGGAACTTTCTAAAAAGATCTTCTAAATTTTTAAGGTCCACGATACTTGCATGGTAAAAAGTAAATTTTTCAAACTTCTTTAAATTCTCAAGTCTCCACTTCTTTAACTGGGGATCATAGGCGTCATTTAGTTCATCAATTCCAATCACTTGATTTCCTTCTATTAAAAGGCCTTCACATACTTTCCAACCTATGAATCCAACAGCTCCTGTGACTAAGTAACACTTCATAGGTCCCCCCTCATAGAGTTAAAATCCGAGGAAATTTTTTCTTCAAATATTCGCAAAGCTTAAAGGTAAGCTCTGCTTCATCCTGAATTACATTTTGAAGATGGACAAGGCCTTTGTGTCCAAGAAATTCTGAAAGTTCTTTGCAAAAGAAGTTCCTGCAGAAAAGAGGAGTGAGAATTAGAATGCAACCAAATTCTCCTAAAAACAGACAGTCTTGAGCTCTCCTATCCTCAAGTTTGAGATCTCTTTCTTCAAGCCTTGAGAGATAAAGGTTGATGAAGAATTCCTCAGGGCGGAGTTTCCACTCAAGGCCTTCCCCACAACACCGAACCCCTTTTTGAGCACAAACTCTACAGAACTCAAAAGAGCCATGCTCTATATAGGCTTTCTTTGTCTTAGAGATAGCCTCTCTAAGTTGCAGGGCTTTCTCCCTAAAGAAACTATCCTTTTCAAGAAACGACTCCATGTGTTGACCATAAAACTCTTTGAGTCGCGTAAAGTAGAGAATAGAGTCTCTCATCGCAGAGACTTGCCACTTACCTCTGAGATCACAAGTCCTGAGAGGATCTTAGGATAAAAGTAAGTTGACTTGTGGGGCATAAGCTTTCCACCTATGGTCACCTCCTTTAGGACAAGGGGTGACACAGCAGGAAAAAGGACTCCAAATCCTCTCTGCATCTGGAGTTCCTGACTAAGTCTTTGGGGATCAGAAAAAAATTTAACCAATCCTTTTTCTTTAAGATATTCTTCAGTAATATGAAAGGTTTCTTTGAGAATATACAGAAAAGAAAACAATGGAAGCTTTGAAAGCTCAGGTTCTTTCTCACACAGGATTTCATAGATATCAGATCTAATTTTGACAATATAAGTTTCAGTATCGGTTAATACTATAAAGATATCTCCTCTATTGTTATAGCTTTCAATTATTTCTTCTAGAGAATTTTTTTTATGTCTATGTAATACTTCAGTAAAGGGTTTTATTCTATGTAAAAAAATAGTTACATCTTCAAAGGTATAAAGTCTATGAGTTGGTAACATTAACAGATTAGGGTCATCAATAGGTGTTAGATACATTGCCATAAAATTGAAATCTTTATTTTTATTATTTCCATGTATTTTACTCATATAGTCTTTATATTTTAAGGCTGTATTATAGCGATGATGTCCATCAGCTATATATATTTTTTTACCAAGTAAGAAGTCAGTTAATTTTGATATTATTTCATCATCTTGAATTTTATAAAGTTTATGAATTTCTTCATTAAGTGATACTTCAAAATATAAATTGTTGAAATTATTTACAAGATTTAATGTATAAAGAGTTGGATCATCATATAGGCCATGAATTTGACTAAATTGAAATTGAGTAGTTTTAAGCAGTTCAAAACGTTCTTCTGTTACTTTTTTAAAGGTATGTTCATGAGGTATTACAATGCGCTCTTCATAATCGTATAGTTTTACTAATAAAATATATCCTTTTCTTATATGAGCTTTATTTCGAAAACGGAAATGTAGTTCATGGTAATATATTGTGGGTATAGAATTTCTTACAAGAATTTGCTCTTCAATTAGTTTATCTAAAAGTAATTTTGCTTTTTGTGGTGTTTCAGGTAATTCAAGATGGAATATGTTATATGGAGACTTATTTTTATAAAATTCTATTTCTTTTTCGTCTACAACATCATAGGGAGGAGCAAGAACCTCCTGGATACTGACCTTTTCTTTATTGTAGAGGTAACCACAGAAGGGTAGACATTCTGGCATCTATTCATCCAAGAAGGTGTAATGTTTACGCACTGGTTTTTTGATATCCCAAATGCAAGAGAGTCCCTTTGGGAAAGTCACAAGGTCACCTGCCTTAATTTCAAGTTTTTCTCCATTGGGCAATTCAACCACTACTTCACCTTCTATAAAGTAACACATTTCAGTTTCCCCATAATACCAGTCAAAGCGAGACACTTCTTTAGACCAAATTGGCCATTCAGACACTCTGAGTTCTTTGAGTTTTTCCTCATCAGGTCTTTCAATCTTCACCTTCATGTTTACCCTCCAGGTAAAGTGCATAACTATTTTAAAACAAATTTGTGCCTTAGCAAGCAAGTTAAATAATTGTAAAATTTAAAAAATAAGGTATGGTAAGGGTAAAAAAAGGAGAGGAGTGGGGAGGATGAGGCTAGAGATTGAGGAGAAGAGCCCTGTTGAGAAGATTCTGAGAATTGAAGTTCCTCCAGAGGTTGTCAACAAGACAATGGATGAGGTTACTTCAGAGGTAAGACGTAGGGCTAAATTAAAGGGCTTTAGAGAAGGTAAGGCCCCTATAAGTTTGGTCAAAAAACTTTTCAGGGAGGAAATTGAAGAGAGAAGCATAGAGAGATTGGTTGACAGGACCTTACCAGAGGCCCTAAAGGAGAAGGGGCTTGAACCTATTTTACATCCAAGAGTTCAGTCTTTTGAACGACTTGAAGAAGGCAAGGCCTTTACTTACACTGTTTTAGTGGAGATTAGGCCCCAATTTGAGCTTAAAAGAGAGGACTATGTGGGCATAGAGGTTGAGAGAGAAAAGGATGAGGTGAGTGATGAAGAGGTTGAAAGGATGCTTCAGGAATTTAGATATTCCTTTTCAGAATTAAAGGAGACTGATGAGCCTATAGAGGAGAGATTTGCGGTTGTTATTTCTTTTGAGGCCTTTGAGGGAGAGACTCCGATTCCTGGGCATCAAGCCGAGGCCCTTTTTATTGATATAGGAACAGGAGAGTTTAACGAAACTGTTGAGAGGGCTCTAATTGGTAAAAGGAAAGGGGATGAACTAACAGTTGATGTGGAATATCCTGAAAATGCCTTGAATCCACTTCTTGCTGGAAAAAAAATCACTTACAAGATCAAGGTTAGAGAGGTCTATAAAAGAGAACTGGAAGAGTTAAATGATGAATTTGTGCGAAAGCTCAATTTTGGTTTTGAGAGTCTTGAACAACTACGAGAGAGCATAAGAAATCGTCTACTTCAAGATAGAGCCAGAAGAAATGAAAATAAATACAGAGAAAGGCTTTTGGAAAAGATTCTGTCAAAGGTTGATTTTGTGGTGCCTGAGAGATATGTTGAAATTAAGTTTTATCAGCTTGTAGATCAATTAAGACAGAGCTTCGAAA
The DNA here is from genome assembly GCA_030550555.1 of Thermodesulfobacteriota bacterium. Classification (GTDB taxonomy): domain Bacteria; phylum Desulfobacterota; class Thermodesulfobacteria; order Thermodesulfobacteriales; family Thermodesulfobacteriaceae; genus Caldimicrobium. The sequence continues at coordinate 59,000 of JAUQPD010000007.1, read as the reverse complement.
GAGAGGGATTGAGTTTCGAAAAGATGAATATTTCTTCTGAAAAACTAAGAGAAAGACTTCTTCCTTTAGCTGAAAAGTTATCTAAGGAAGAGATTTTACTTGATAAGATTGCAGAGCTTGAAAATATAAAGATTACTGAAGAGGAAATACGTGAGCAAATAGAGAAAATAGTTAAGGGGCTTGGGATTTCTGTTGAGGAGGCAGGGCGGATCGTCTACTATAACATTTTGCCAAAAATGCTTGCGGAAAGGGTGATGAATTTTCTTGTTGAGAACAGTAAACCAATTATTAAGGAGAGCTAAGGGATGGGCTACTATATACCTATTGTTATTGAACAATCAGGGCGTACCGAGAGGGCCTATGATATCTATTCACGACTTTTAAAGGAGCGAATTATATTTCTTGGGACCCCGATTGATGAAACTGTTGCCAATTTAGTTGTTGCTCAACTTCTCTTTTTAGAGGCAGAGGATCCAGACAAAGACATAATGCTTTACATAAACTCTCCAGGAGGACTTGTCACAGCTGGGCTTGCAATTTATGACACGATGCAATACATTAAACCTGATGTATGCACGATTTGTGTTGGGCAAGCATCAAGTATGGCTGCGGTTCTACTTGCTGCAGGGGCTAAAGGGAAGCGTTATGCGCTAAAACATTCAAGAATAATGCTTCATCAACCGATTGGAGCTTTCCAAGGTCAGGCAACTGATGTTGAGATACAGGCTAGAGAAATACTCAGACTAAGAGAGATACTTAATGAAATTCTTGCCTATCACACTGGGCAAGATAAAGAGAAAATTCGCATAGATACAGAGAGAGATTTCTATATGTCTGCTGAGGAGGCCCTTCGATACGGTCTTATTGACAAGATTTTAGAAAAGAGAGAGGTGAAAAAAGATGGCAGATGATCTCAGATGTTCCTTTTGTGGTAAATCGCAACGAGAGGTCTTAAAGCTAATTGCAGGAAACTCTGCATATATTTGTAATGAGTGTGTAGAACTATGTAATGAGATATTAGAAGAAGAATACGAAAGGGCATCTGAGAAAAGCGATGAGGGGTTTTCATTACCCAAACCAGCAGAGATAAAGGCCTATCTGGACCAATATGTAGTAGGTCAAGAGAGGGCAAAAAAAATTCTCTCCGTTGCAGTTTATAATCACTATAAGAGGATTGAGAAGGAAAAGTTCCTCAAAAAGAAGAAAGATGACGTCGAGATCCAGAAAACCAATATTCTTCTTATTGGTCCAACTGGCTCAGGGAAGACCCTTCTTGCTCAGACCTTAGCAAAATTCTTGAGAGTTCCTTTTACGATAGCTGATGCAACCCCTCTTACTGAAGCAGGTTACGTAGGAGAAGATGTTGAAAATATCCTCCTTTATTTGCTTCAATCTGCTAACTTCGATTTAGAGCTAGCTCAGAAGGGTATAGTTTACATTGATGAGATAGACAAAATTGCTCGGAAAAGTGATAGTCCTTCAATCACGAGAGATGTTTCAGGAGAGGGTGTACAACAGGCCCTTTTAAAGATCCTTGAAGGAACAATTGCCAATATCCCTCCAAAGGGAGGCAGAAAGCATCCTCAACAAGAATACATTCGTATGGACACAAGTAATATCCTTTTTATTTGTGGAGGAGCCTTTGTTGGTCTTGAGGAGATAATAAAGAGAAGACTGGGGAAAGGCTCAATCGGCTTTGGGGCGGAAATTAAGCATACCAAGGACTTAACTTTAGGAGAAATTCTCTCTCAGGTTCAGCCTGAAGACCTCATTAAGTTTGGATTTATTCCTGAATTTGTAGGTAGACTTCCGGTTGTAGCTACTCTTGATGAATTGACAGTAGATGACCTTGTTAGAATTCTTGTAGAGCCAAAGAACTCCATTGTGAAGCAATACCAAAAGCTTATGGAAATGGAAGGTGTTGAATTAAGATTTACTGAAGAAGCCCTTAGGGCAATAGCAGAGGAAGCATACAAGAGGAAGACAGGAGCAAGAGGTCTTAGGTCAATAATTGAAGAAATAATGATTGATGTTATGTATGAAATTCCCTCCTTAACTGATGTAAAGGAGTGTGTGATAACCAAGGAAGTTGTCTTGAAAAAAGAGCGACCCATCTTAACTTTTAATACTAAAAAGAAAGTTAAGGAGGGATAAGCAAGTAATGAGAACACGTAGAGAGAATTCTATAGAGAGTGTTTACGAGTTACCACTTCTTCCCTTAAGGGAGCTCGTAATTTTCCCCAACACTGCTGTACCTCTCTTTATTGGCAGAGCAAAGAGCATTCAAGCAATTGAACATGCTTTTAGAGGCGATAAGTTAATTTTCCTCTCTGCCCAAAAGGATCCAAAGGTAGATGTCCCAAGCCCTGAAGATATTTATAAAGTAGGGACTATTTGTAAGATAGTTCAGCTTTTAAGACTTCCAGACGGGTCTCTTAAAATCCTCGTTGAGGGCCTACTCAGGGGACGGATAATAAACTTCCTTCCCAATCCAGATTTCTATATGGTCTCTGTTGAAGTAAAGACAGAGGTTCTTGAATCTGATGTTGAAACTCAGGCGCTCTTTAATCTCTGTAAAGAGTCCTTTGAAGAGTATGCGAATTACAACAAGAAAATTAATCCTGAGACAGTCTCTTCACTTCTTCAAGTAGAAAATCCTGCAGAGTTTAGTGATCGTTTATCCGCAGTTCTTCCTCTTCCGCTTGAGCAGAAGCAGAAATTGCTTGAAACGATAAGTGTAAAGAAAAGGTTAGAGAGTCTACTTCAATTTTTAAGAGGTGAGCTTGAGGTTATCAAGACAGAGGCACGAATCAGAGAGAGAGTAAAGAAGCAGATGGAGAAACACCAGCGAGATTATTATCTTCAGGAGCAGATGAAAGCGATTCAGAGAGAGCTCGGAGAGAGGGAAGATGGGAAGAGTGAACTAAGAGAACTTGAGAAGAGGATTAAGAAAAAGAAACTTCCCAAGCATGTTTCTAATGTTGTTTGGAAAGAGTTTAAAAAGCTAAGTCTTACTCCCCCAATGTCAGCAGAGGCAACTGTTATAAGAAACTATATAGATTGGCTCTTAAGTCTTCCTTGGTATGAGAAGACTAAAGATGTTATAGATCTTGTCAAAACAGAGGAGCTTTTGAACAAGGAACACTATGGTCTTGAGAAGCCGAAACAGAGAATTATTGAACATCTTGCGGTACAGAAGCTTGTTGATAAGATTAAAGGGCCAATTCTATGTTTTGTTGGGCCTCCAGGAGTTGGAAAGACCTCTCTTGCAAAATCAATTGCAAAGGCCCTTGGTAGAAACTTTGTAAGAATTTCCCTTGGTGGTGTTAGAGACGAAGCAGAAATCAGGGGTCATCGTAGGACCTATGTAGGAGCTCTTCCTGGAAAGATAATCCAGGGAATGAAAAAAGCTGGAACAATCAATCCCGTATTCTGTCTTGATGAAATCGATAAGATTGGAACTGACTTTAGGGGAGATCCTGCAGCAGCTCTTCTTGAAGTTTTAGATCCTGAGCAGAATTATGCCTTTCAGGATCATTACCTTGAAGTTGAGTATGATCTCTCCCAGGTGCTTTTCATCACCACAGCAAACACCCTTTACACCATTCCTGCTCCTCTTCTTGATAGAATGGAAGTTATTGAGATACCTGGTTACACTGAGGAGGAGAAGTTAGAGATTGCCAAGAATTATCTCCTTCCAAGACAGCTTGAGGCCCATGGCCTAAAGCCCGAATATGTGCCTATTTCGGATAAGGTAATCCTTGAGATCATAAGAAAATATACTAGAGAAGCAGGGGTACGAAACTTAGAAAGAGAGCTTGCGACAATCTGTAGGAAGATAGCTAAGGAAGTTGCCAAAGATCCAAGCTCCTTTAAACCCTTTAAGATTAACATGGCTGTTGTTGAGAAGTTTCTTGGTGTGCCCCGTTACAGATACGGAACCGCAGAGGAGAAATCGCAGGTTGGTATTGCTACAGGTCTTGCCTGGACCGAAAGTGGTGGAGCTCTCCTACAGATCGAGGCAGTAATTATGCCTGGAACAGGTAATCTCAAGATTACTGGAAAACTCGGAGAGGTGATGCAGGAGTCAGTGCAGGCTGCGATGAGTTATGTTCGCTCAAGGGCTCTTCAACTTGGTTTTCCCCTTGATTTCTACAAGAAAGTTGATATTCATGTCCACGTGCCCGAGGGAGCTATACCCAAGGATGGTCCGAGTGCAGGTATAACTATTGCAACAGCTATAGTCTCTGCCCTTACTAAAATTCCCGTCAAAAACACTGTTGCGATGACAGGAGAGATTACTCTTAGAGGCAGAGTTCTGCCCATAGGTGGATTAAAGGAAAAACTTCTTGCTGCGGTTCGTGGAGGCATAAGGACTGTTATAATTCCGAAAGAGAACGAAAAGGATTTGAAGGAAATTAATCCTAAGATTTTAAAGGGTCTTGAAATTGTAATAGTTGAATCGATGGATGAGGTTCTGAAGACTGCACTTGAACTTGAAAGTCCTGAAGAGCTTTTCAAGGAAACACCCTATCTCGATGTTTGGGAACTTGTAAACCTTCAAGAGAAGGTAGAAAAAAGAGACTACCAACTTGAACATTAAGTACATAGCTCCTCCAAAGAGAATTATTGATTCATAATACTTAGAAACTCTTCGTTACTTTTGGTATCTCTCATTTTTTCAAGTAGAAATTCCATACATTCAACTGGGCTTAGGGGAGCCAATACCTTTCTTAGGAGCCATACTTTATGAAGGATATCTTGAGGAAGAAGGAGTTCTTCTTTTCTTGTCCCACTGAGATGGATGTCGATGGCAGGCCAGATTCTTCTGTCTGCAAGGCGTCTGTCAAGGACAATTTCCATATTTCCCGTTCCTTTAAACTCCTCAAAGATAACTTCGTCCATGCGTGAGCCAGTGTCGATAAGGCAGGTTGCGATGATGGTTAGACTTCCACCCTCTTCGATATTTCTTGCAGCTCCAAAAAATCTCTTTGGCTTGTGTAAGGCATTTGCATCAATACCACCAGAAAGGAGCTTTCCACTGCTTGGCACGACAAGATTATAAGCCCTAGTTAGCCTTGTTAGACTGTCAAGAAGAATAACTACGTCATATTTGCATTCGACAAGTCGTTTTGCCTTTTCAATGACTATCTCAGCTACTTGTGTATGCTTCTGCGGTGGTTCATCAAAGGTTGAACTGATAATCTCTGCCTTTGGAACAATTCTTTGCATCTCTGTGACTTCCTCTGGTCTTTCATCAATTAAGAGGATAATGAGGTAGATATCTGGATAGTTTTTAACAATTCCATTGGCAATATTTTGGAGTAGAACTGTCTTTCCAGTTCTTGGAGGAGCTACAATTAGCCCTCTTTGTCCCTTACCAACAGGCACAAAGAGGTCTATGATCCTTGTTGAAAAATTGTCGGGTGTTGTCTCCAAACGGAGCCATTTGTTGGGATGAATAGGGGTTAGATGATCAAAGGGCGTGCGTGTTCTGACCAACTCTGGCGAAAGATAGTTTACCTTCTCGATTTTCGCAAGGGCGAAGTATTTCTCTCCTTCTTTTGGTTGTCTTATGGATCCAAAGATTATATCACCTGTTTTGAGGCCAAACTTTCTGATTTGAGGAGGCGATACATAGATATCCTCTGAACTAGGTAGATAATTATAATCCCTGAATCTTAAAAAACCAAAGCCTTCTGGGAGAACTTCAAGTAAACCCTCTACAATTATTTCGTAGTCTCTTTGAAGCAGAGCCTGAACGATTTGATAGATTACATCAGTTTTTTTGTAGTAATTATAAATGTTCTCAATTCCCAGAGATTCAGCAAGTTGATAGAGCTCAGTAAGAGTCTTAGTTCTTAGGTAGGAAAGATGAATAGATGATGTCTTTAGGATTTCATCCATTTGAACACCTCTATTGGAAGATTTTTAATGGAGATTTCTCCAACTTGAGATTTGAGGAAGAATTGAAAAGCTCCCCGGGCAGGACTCGAACCTGCAACCTATGGGTTAACAGCCCACCGCTCTGCCTATTGAGCTACCGGGGAACTTTTCTTATATGTTAATACCTTTTTTCTGTTTGTCAAGAGGAGAGCTCCAAAAGGAGTTTAATTTTTAGAGAAATTGAGAAAAAATTTCAATATAATCATCCTCGATCAAAATAGCTTTGTGAGAATTTTAGGTGTTTACAAAACCTAAGTGGGAGTTAAAATTTTAATAAAAAATTTTTAAATTTATAATCCATGGGTAGAATCATGGGGAACATGGTGGAAAAAATCCTTGCACTTCTGATAAATAGAAGCCTATTCTGGAAAGTCGGATTCATTATCGGGCTTTGCATATTAATAAATTTTACTCTAACTCTGTTTTTTTTCTATAAAATAAAAGATGAACTCGAACTAGCCAAAGTTTCCTCAATTACCTTTACTTATTTAGAAAATATTATATTCATTTTTGTAATTTTTTCCTTTTTATTGCTCATTTTGGGAGCCATTGCCTTCTGGTTTATGGTGAAAAGACCTATTGATCTAATCATAGAGACATTGAACACTATGAAATATGATCCAGAGAAAATAGATCTTAGAGTCTTTGATAAAATTAAGTTCAAAGATGAGATTGGTATTTTAATAGAAAAATTCAAAGAATTACTCCAGAATTATAGAGATCTACAGAAATATAGACACCTAATTGAAAATGATGAGTCCGTTGAAGATATTTATGAAAGACTTGCTCAACATTTAAAGGGTCTTTCTTTATCAAGTTTCGTGATATATGAAGTATCTAACTCTCAAAATACTATGAGACCAGTTTACAAGAGTGATGAATCCCTTGATATAAATGTGGAGAAGATTTTTAATGCAGATAAATGTCGAGCAAAGCGCACAGGTAAGGTGGTTTCTTCCTTAGATGCTCAAAGGCCGTGTAAACTCTACGAATATGAGGGAATTACTAATTACTACTGTATACCCATTGTTACAGGAAATAAAGTCTTAGGAGTGGTTGAAATACACCTTCCCTTGACTGATGCAACTCTGAGAGATAAAAATCTGATAGAAAAATTAAAATTAGCAACAAGCTACATAGAAGAAACTGCTCCTGTTGTTGAGTCAAAAAGGTATGCTGAAGTTCTCAGGGAGCAAACCCATAAAGACCCTCTAACAAATCTCTATAATAGAAGGTTTCTAGAAAATATTCTTGATAACCTCACCGCTCAAATCCTCAGAAGAGGTACTACTTTAGGGATTCTTATGTGTGACTTAGATTTCTTCAAATCTGTCAATGATAAATACGGCCATGAAGCAGGTGACATTGTCCTCAAAGAGACTGCTCGAGTTCTTGCAAACAGTGTAAGAAAGTCCGACTTGGTAGTGAGATTTGGTGGAGAAGAGTTCTTAATTCTATTAATAGATATTAGAGAAGGAGAAGCAGAAAAGATTGCCGAAAAACTTAGAAAGGCGATAGAAGTACATGAGTTCAAGACCCCCAAAGGGATTGTCCGTCGAACGATCTCTATAGGTGTTTCTGAGTTTCCGACAGATAGTTCTACTATCTGGGAGGCAATAAAGTTTGCAGATATTGCCCTCTACAAAGCAAAAGATGGTGGAAGAAATAAAGTAATAAGATTTAGAAGAGAGTTCTGGACTGAAGAAGAGTACTAAGAAGAATATTGCAAAGGCAAATAATTTGACTCTTATTGGTCGTGAGATATCTTATGAGTTCTCAATTCTTTATGTCATTAAAGACTCTGAGTCAAAATTAACTCCTCAGTAGTTTAAAGGGTTAGCTTTATGAGCAACTTTTTCTGTTGGTTATTTAGTTGAGTGGTTCGGGTTTTGTGTATTAATTTGATGCAGGCACAGGGGTAGGCCTGTGCCTGCAGATGGAATTATTCGCTGATGGTGCAATTATTGCCTTCGCATTCGATCTCAGCAGCAAGAATCTTTACGTTACAAGTTGGGCAGACTCTCTTCAGATTATGCATTGCCATTTCTGCTCTCACACCGGTAGCACAATAGAGATATATAGGTTTGTCCTTAGGAATCTGGTCGGCCTTTGCGATGATATCATCGACTGGAATGTTGATTGCACCTTTAAAATGGCCCTTTTGATATTCGTGAGGCATTCTGACATCTATTATTACCGCATTACCCTCCTGGACAGCTTTCATGAACTCCTGTGGAGATGCCTCATGGGGCTGATATCTTCTCTGATAGGTTATCTCCTTAGCTATAGGACCAGTTGCAAGATCAAGCCCCTGGAAAATCCAGGACTGAATCCCACCACCTAAGATAGTTACATTGGGATAGCCCCACTCACGGATAATCTTGAAGGCCTTAAGGGCGTCTTCTTTTTTGTCAGAGTAGAGAACAATAGGTGCTCTTCTAAAACTTGGAAATTTATCCTCATACTCAGGAAGCTTTGCAAGAGGAACATTTACCGCCTTGGGAATGAACCCCGTTTTCTCAACTACCTGAGGATCTCTTAGGTCAATGAGAACAATGTTTTCCGTCCTAACATAGTCAAAGGTGGACTCGGTTGGATGACCAGCCTTTTTCCAAGCAGGCTCTCCCTCGAGATAAACTCTAACATCCTTGAAACCCCACTTTAGGGCCAAACTGGCCGCTTTTGGACTGAAAGGTCAGGTAACGCCTCCACAGTAGAAAATAAGGGTCTTATCCTTGGGGAAAGGTAAGGATGCTTCACCAAGTCTCTCCATTACAGATATTGGAAGATTGATTGCTGTGGGAATATAGGATGCTCTGAATCTTGCAGGTGGTCTTGAGTCAATAAGAACAAAAGTTCCTGGTTTTTCAGCAATGAGCTTTGCTAGTTCATTTGTCTTAATCTCCTTAGCCCCAGGGGGCACTTCTACAACCGCAAGTGCTATAACCTTGGCAATATTTTGTCCGCCAACTTCTACATAGGTGACCTCAACCTCTTGTCCCTGAATTTCTCTAATCTTTGCAGGATCGATGTGTTTAAAAACAGTGTTTTTGTCCCACTTAATGTTGATTCTCTGATCTCTCTGTTGAACAGTAATGGTTTGAATCGTAACTGCAACCGCGGTGACCTGCCCCTTGATCTTTTTCTCAGCAGGTTGGGATGCACTGTGGAGTGCACTAAAGCTGCCCCAAAAGAGAAGAACTAAAAAAATCAATGGAACCACTAAAGGTTTAAATAGGGCACCACGCGAATACCTCATAACCCCTCCTCCTTTAAAGTTTTTTTATGAGATATTAACCTTTTTTTAAAATTGTAGTTTACAGTTTCAAGGGCCATCGTCAAGGGAAAATTTCCTTATTTTTTGAAAACTTAAAAAAACTAAAGCAAATTATTAAAGGAATTTCTATAATTTTTTTAATAAAATTTGTAATTAATTTAGCTGATACAGGGAAAATGCTAGGGGCTTGGAAAAAGGTTCTTCTACATTAAAATATAGATTGAAAATCTCTTTTTGTGGAACGCCAATGGAAAAGGGAGACATCAAGGGTTGCATTGATCTGACGAAGGTTGTAGAGGATACGCCCTATCCTGTGTTACTTCTTTCAAAAGACAATAGGATTCTATCATGTAATCAGGCGCTTGCAAATCTCTTGGGATTAGCAAGAGAGAACATAATTGGTCGCCGATGCTTTGAGGTGATTCATGGATTGAATAATATTCCAGATTTTTGTCCTTTAAAAGAAGGGATTTGTCTCTTTTCTGGTTGCGACAAGGTAAGTTTGTGCCCCTCCTGTAGCAACTGTAAAGAAAGGGGTAAGCATTCAGGATTGTATGTAAGAGAATTCTTTGAACCAAAATTGAACTGTTTCTTGAGGGTGACAATTTTTCCTCTCTACAGTGAGGGAGGAGATGTCTGGGGATACCTTCATTTTATAGAAGATCAGACCGAAAAACTAAGACTTTTTGAAGAGGCAGTTGTTGCTCTCGTAGTTACAACCCCTTACGGTGAGATACTGAGAGCAAACAGAAGGGCAAGAGAATTATTCAAAGTTCCAGAAAGTATCCCTCTTCATGGACTTAACTCAACTCAATTTTGGGGTAACCTTGAAGTAAGAAAGGCCTTTCTTGAAAAACTGCTCGAGGAAAAAGAGATTTTCAACTTCGAGACCGTCCTCAAAGATTTTGAGGGGAGAGAGTTTTATGCGCTTATCTCATCAAAGCTATATGAGTGTCCTGAGGAAATCACTATTTATACTGCTATACAGGATATAACAAATTATTTAAAAGTAAAAGATCAGGCAATCAAATTCGTCAAAGATATACTTGAGTTTCTTCCTGTAGGGGTTGCAGTAATTGATGAAAATGACAGAATTATTTATGCAAATCCTAAACTCTGCAATATAACTGGCTATACAAAGGAAGAACTCCTTGGGTCCCATTTTCATAATTTGATTAATCCAAACAAAAAGCTGACAAAACTGGGTAGTTATATTTTTAAGGATATGTCAGTTAGATCAAAAGGAGATCTCTTCAAAACTAAAATTGAAGTAGTTGCAAGAAAAAAGGAAGGTTCAACATTCCCAGCTGAAATAGTTTTTGAGGAGTTTCATATCAATAGCCAGAGGTTCTTTGTTGGAGCTATTCAGGATATAACGGATAGGAAGCTTTTTGAAGAAAGGCTTCTCAGGGAGGAGAAGGAGTTTGTAATTGAGAAAATAGCTGGAGGCCTTGCTCATGACCTCAACAACCTACTGATGATTGTAAAAGGATATTTGGAACTCCTTTCAGAGAGAGCTAAGACCTATTCCGAAAAGGACCGTCTGTATGTAAAAAAAATTTTAGACTCCTTTGACAGGATGAAAAACCTTGTCTCAGAATTATTTATCTTATCCAAGGTAGAGCTTCAGACAGCTGAGATCGTCAATCTAGGAGAGTTTCTAAAACAGTGGATTCCCTTTTTTCTCCAAGGAACTGGTATTGAAATAAGATTTGAACTGGAGGATAACTTAATAATCCCCATAAAAGAAAGTCATCTTATATCACTTATTCAAAATATTGTTATAAATGCTAAAGAGGCTATGGATGGTACAGGAGTCATCAGCGTAAAGGCCTATGATAAATCCTCTGAGATTGTGATAGAAATCGAAGATACAGGAAAGGGGATACCTCCCCATTTAATGGATAAGATCTTTGACCCAGGATTCTCTACTAAACCACATGGATCAGGTTTAGGGCTCTTTGTTGTAAAAAGAATAATGGAGAATTATGGAGGCAGAGTAGAAATCAAGAGCAACATTGGTTTAGGAACAAAAGTTACCCTTAGATTTCCAAAAGTGACTCTAAGCAAGGGTCTTTTCAAACAAGGTACAGTTCAAGCGGAAATGGAGAAGTCTGCCTACGAAAAAGTCAAAATTCTGATCCTTGAAGACGAGGAAGAAATCAGAAATGTCCTCGAGGAGTTTTTGAAGAATAGGGGTCTATTTGTAACTACTGTTGAGAACGGTGATGTCGCTCTGTTTGAGTTCCTCAAGGCAATGCAAGAGGGAAATCCCTACACTCATCTTCTTCTTGATTTAACAGTGCCTCATGGAAAAGGAGGAGTTTATTTTCTGAAAAAACTCCGTGATTATGGAGTAGATTTAGCAAAACTAAAAGTAATCATAATGACTGGTTTTACTGAAAAGGAAATTCAAGAACAGGCTAGAGATTACAAAATTGACGACATCCTCTTTAAGCCCTTTAGTCTTGAAAGGGTAATCGAGGTCCTCTGAGTATCCGACAAAATTGATGAGTCTTTTCGATAAATTTGTCATTTTAGATCAGGCCATAGCTTCAAAAAAGTAGTTATTAGGTTGGCATAATTTTTGTATTGGATACTAAAAATAAACAACTATTGAGCCTTTTAGTAGTATTTGGTCTTGCGGTTTCCCCTGTATTTGCTCAGGAAAAGGGCAAGGCAGACAAGCCAGCAGACAAGCCAAAGGCTGAAGCAAAGAAAGACAAAAAGACTGATAACAAGACAAAGAAGGAGGAAAAGAAGAAGTAATCCTTTATCACCAATATCAAAGTTGTTCAAAAATCCAGGGGGTTTTATCCCCCTGGTTTTTTTTAGACTAATTCTTTCAGAGAGTCTACAAAAAAGTCTATTTCTCTATAGTTTAGTATCAGCGGGGGTGTCAAGCGGATTATATTTGGTTTAGGTAGGGTAGTAAGGATCCTTTTCTTTAGGAGTCCTTCATAGATTGATTGAGCTGGTTCATGAAACTCAATAGCGAGCAAAAGCCCCATACCTCTGCATTCTTTAATCTTCTTACTCCCAAGAGCTGAAATTTTTTCTTTAAGGACCTTTCCTTTTAAAGTAACCTCTTCAAGGAAGGTCTTATCAGACACAAGTTCAAGGACCTTGACAGCAACTGCACAGGCAAGAGGATTTCCGCCAAATGTGGAGGCATGAGTTCCTGGCTTGAGGGCAGACATAATCTCGGTTTTTGCAATCACTGCAGAGAGAGGTAGGCCATTAGCTAAAGCCTTTGAGGAACAGAGGATGTCTGGTTCGACACCATAGTGCTCATAGGCAAAGAGTTTCCCAGTTCTGCCAATTCCAGTTTGTATTTCATCGAATATAAGAAGAATCTTTCTTCTCTCGCAGAGCTCCTTTGCCTTCTCAACAAAGTCCTTTTTAAGAGGATAGACACCACCCTCACCCTGAATTGGCTCTAAGATAAGGGCACAGACCTCATCATTTAGGCTTTCTTCAAGGGCTTTTAGGTCATTAGGAGGTATAAAGGTGACCCCCTCAAGGAGGGGTTCAAAACCTTGCCAATATTTGGGTTGTCCAGTTACTGAGAGGGCTCCATATGTGCGTCCGTGAAAAGAGTTTTCCAGTGCAACAAAGCGAAATTTCTTAGAGTGAGAGTTTTCAAAGGCATATCTCCTTGCAATTTTAAGGGCACACTCTACTGCTTCAGCACCTGAGTTTGCGAAGAATACCTTTTCTCCAAAGGTGAGTTCTGTTAACTTTTTAGCAAGTTTAGCCTGAGGTTCTGTGTAGAAAAGGTTAGAGGTGTGCCAAAGTTTTTCAGCCTGCTCTTTTAAAATCTCAACAAGTGCAGGATGACAATGACCAAGATTACATACCGCAATTCCCGAGGTAAAGTCTAGATATTCGATGCCATCCTCAGTAAATAGTCTTGTGCCCCTACCTGTTACGAAGGCAATTTTTTCTCTTCTATAGTTGCCCGCAAGATAGAGCTCACCCATTTCAACTATGTAACCCATGGTGCTACCTCTTATCTACAATCTTTTTGAAAGCCTCACCCTCTTTTACTAAAGAACTAGCTTCCACAAATTTTACTGGAATAGGGATTCCAAACTCTAAATAGAGCTTTTCTTCTATTTCCTTTCTCATCCTCTCCTGTTCCGAGAAGGAGTCACTAAAGATACTCTCACTTGGAGCTATTTGAAGAAGAATCTTTTCAACACCCTCCTCTCTCCAGAGAAGGACTTGCCATAGAACTTTTGTTTTGGTAATTTGTTCAATTAAGAGCTCCACTTGTCCTGGGTGAAATTTTACACCTCTAAAGAGCACAAGATCATCGAGTCTACCCAAAATCCTCTCTGTCTGCAAAAATGGTGATCCGCAGGGACAGGGTTTAGGAAGAATACTTGTAAGATCACCAGTGCGGTATCTTATTAGTGGAAGAGCTTCTTTTGTAAGAGTGGTAACGACAATTTCTCCAATTTCACCAGGTTTAACAGGTCCTAATGTGTCAGGATTGAGAATTTCAACGTAAAAATGGTCTTCTTGAAAGTGAAGTCCCTGTCTTGCCTTACATTCTGAAGCAACAGATGGGCCAAAAACTTCAGTCACCGCATAGACATTATATACCTTTACCTTTAAAGTATTCTCTATAAATTCTCTTTGAGCCTCTGAAAAAGGTTCACCGCAAAGAATGACTCTTCTGAGCATAAAAGTATTAGGATTGAGTTCAGAATTTAGGAGGGTCTCGGCAAGCCAGATAGCAAAAGAAGGACTACAAATCAGAGTGGTAACCCGATAGTCAAGAAGGATGCGAAGTGTCTTTACAGGATCTTCAAGATTTGTTGGAATGACTGAGGCACCAATCAATTCTGCTCCACTCTGAATTCCAAAGGCAGAGGCAAAAAGTCCTCTATGGAAGGTAATCATTACAAAATCTTCTTTCGTGATATCAAGATTTTTTAGGGTTCTTGCATTTAGTTCTGCTAAGGTATAAATATCATTTCTGGTGTAACCAACGACAATTGGTGCACCTGTTGTCCCTGCAGAGGGGAGAATCCTCACTACTTCCCTTAAGGGTACTGCAAACATGTTATAGGGATAATTTTTGCGAAGATCATCCCTGGTTGTAAAGGGATAGCTTCTCAGATCCTCTGGCTTTTCAAACTCCTCTGGATTAAGGCTATGTTTATCAAAGAGGATACGATAGAAGGGAACCTCTTTATAGACTCTGTTGAGGACTGCAAAGAGTCGCTCAGTCTGTATTTGTCTTAATTCCTCTTCCCTCATAATTTAGCCCCCTTTATGCTGGAAACTCCCTATCAAGATCACGCCCAAGATAGGCCCTTTGAACCTCTGGATTATTAGCGACAAGCTCTGCATCCCCTTCATAGATAATCTTTCCTGTTTCCAACACATAGGCCCTATCAGCTATTTTTAAAGCTGATTTAGCATTCTGCTCAACAAGTAATACAGAGAGCCCCTTTGTTTCTTTGAGATTTTTGATGTAGAGGAAGATTTCTTTCACTAAGTTGGGTGCTATTCCCATACTAGGTTCATCAAGGAGGAGAATTTTGGGACGAGCCATAAGAGCTCTTGCAATGGCAAGAATTTGCTGTTGGCCCCCTGATAGTGTTCCTGCAAGTTGTTTCCTCTTTTCTTTAAGAAATGGAAAGAGTTCATAAACCTCCTCAAGAGATTGTTTAATTTCATTTCGTCTGAAAAAGGAATATCTCACATAGGCTCCTAGCAATAAGTTCTCCTCTACTGTAAGCGGTTTAAAAATACCCTTACCCTCTGGGACAAGCACTAAACCAAGTTTGACCCTCTCTTCAGTTGGTAGGGTATGAATTGGTTGTCTCCCATAGAGAATTTCTCCATTTGCGACCTTCAACAAGCCCATAAGACTCTTTAAGAGGGTTGTCTTTCCTGCACCATTTGCCCCAAGAAGGGTTACAAGCTCTCCCTCTCCTATATGAAGAGATATCTTTTTTAAGATGTGAAGCTTTCCAATAAAGACGTCAACTCCCTTTAGAAGGAGCATCAAAAATCCTCACCTAGATATGCCTTTATTACCCTAGGATCTTTCTGTATCAGTGTTGGTGGACCTTCTGCTAAAACTTCTCCAAAATTCAGAACCGTAATGAGATCACTCACTCTCATTACAAGTTCCATATCATGTTCAACAAGGAGTATAGTAATTCCCTTCTCCCTGCAGATCTTCTTCAAGATCTCTCCCAAAATTCTTGTTTCCCTGTTGTTGAGGCCTGCTGCAGGCTCATCGAGAAGTAATATTTTTGGTTCAAGGGCAAGAGCTCTTGCAATCTCAAGTAGTTTCTGCTCTCCTGCTGGCAGATTCTGGACCTCCTCATCCGCTCTGTGACTTAAGTTTACAAATTCTAAGTACTCTAAGGCTCGTTTTTTCAACTGTCCTTCAATAGGATGAAACCTCTCTCCAAAGAGCATGCTTTTGATTATCCCCCAGGGATTCTTGGCAAAGAGAGCTGTCAAGATGTTCTCAAGCACAGTGAGCCCCGAGAAAACTTCAAGGAGCTGAAAAGTTCTTGCAAGACCAACTCTTACTCTTGCCTCAACAGTGTAATTAGTGATATCCATATTTAGCAAATAAATATTACCTCTATCCGCCCTCTCAATTCCATTAATTATATTTAGAAGAGTAGTTTTCCCAGCCCCATTGGGACCAATAAGAGCATGTATTGTGAGCTCCTCAATTTTTAAGTTGACATCCTTTAAGACTTCATGACCACCAAAGGACTTGTAAATGCCCTTTACTTCAAGAAGGGTAGCCATCTCTTAGCACCTACTTCAAGTAGGTGAATAATTCCTTTTCTAAAAAAGATTAGACCAAGGGTGAGAATGAGACCATAGATGAGAATGTCATATTCTTTAAAAGGTCTTAGAGTTTCGGGAAGAAAGGTGATGAAGAGGGCACCAATTGGAGCACCCCAAAGGGAGTGAATTCCACCAAGCATGACCATCATCAAAAGAAGCACAGAATAGAATACAGAAAAGGTCGCAGGGCTTACAAAGGTCACGAAATGGGCATAAATTGCTCCAGAAAGGGCAGTTAAAAAGGCACTAAGTATAAATATCTTTACCTTTAAAGAGACTATGTTTATTCCTAAGGTCCTAAGAGCAGTTTCGCTAGCATGTAATGCCCTTAGAACTTTTCCATAGGTAGAATTCGCTAAATTTAGAGAAAAGAAGAAAGCTACTGCAAAGAGGGTCCAGACAAAAAGATGAAAATGAAGAGGACTTGACAGCTCTATAGCTCCCAAGTAAAGACGTGGAATATCACCAAATCCAGAGGGACCACCTGGTCCCCACTCATTTAAAAGAAGATAGATAATCTCTCCGAAACCAAGGGTAGCAACTGCAAGATAGTGTCCCTTGAGCCTTAAAGCTGGGATGGCAAGAAGAATTGCAAAAAGCGAGGTAAAAGTAACAGCAATAACTATAGAGAGAAGCACAGGTACTTTGTAATAAACTGAAAGTATCGCAGATAAATAGGCACCTAACCCATAGAATCCATTGTGTCCAAGAGAAATTTGTCCTGCAAGACCCATCAATAAACTTAGTCCCAAGGCTGAGAGGGCATTCAAACCAGCAAATACAAAGATAGTTAAAATATAGGGATCCTTGATAGAAAAACCTGCACTGAGGATGACTATATAGAATATTAATAGATAAATATATGTCTTTGTGTTGGGATTTAAAATAGTATCTTTCATAGTTTTCTCAAACGGGCTTGTTCTGCAGACTGGAAAAGTCCAGCTGGACGAAAAAGGAGCATTATGAGCATAAGTAAGAGGGCAAGGGCATCTTTCAGCCCTGAATGAACATATCCTGCAATGAGACTCTCAAGGATACCGAGTAGAAATCCTCCTGCCATGACACCCCAATTACTTCCAAGACCACCAAGAATGGCTGAAGTAAACCCTTTAATAGTGAGAAGGGGGCCCTTGTCGTATTCTATAAAGGTAATTGGAGTAATTAAAATTCCTGCAAGGCCTGCAAAAATACCACTGAGAAAAAAGGAGAGCATTACCATTTGAGAGGTGTTTATTCCCATGAGGGAAGCAGAAGTTTTGTCAACAGAGCAGGCTTTCATAGCTCTTCCAATCATTGTGCAGTTGAAGAAAAGATAGAGAAAAATCAAAGTTAGAACCACAAAGAGAAGAATCCAAAGAACCTGTCTCTGAAGAATCGCCCCAAATATAATTAATGGTGGACCCTCATCTATGGGTCTGTATCCGTAGGGATCCTTTCCAAAAAGGAACATGAGAATGCCTCGGAGAAGAATAGAAAAAGCTATTGTTATGAGAATCAGAAGAAGAGGATCTGCTGTTTTCTGAAGTGGTCGAATGGTAAATCTCTCCATAAGAAGACCTACAAAGCCAGTTGCACCAAGAGCAAGAAGAAAAGAAAACCCATAGGGTAGATTGAGTTTCTCCAGAAAATACCACATCAACAGTCCACCAAAAACTAAAAATTCTCCCTGAGCAAGATTAAGGATAGATGTAGCGTTATAAACTATGTTAAAACCAAGGGCGATGAGGGCATAAATTGCCCCCACCGTAATTCCAGAAAATAAAAACTGAAGAAATAGCTCCATTGTTTAGTGAAGAATTTCCCAATCTCTGTTTCTAACTATTACCATCTCAAAGGAAGTATGATCTAGCCCACAGTGATCCTTTGGGCTCATATTAAAAATTCCACTAACTCCTGGCCAATTCTTAATATTATTCTCAATGTAGTCTCGGATCTTCGCAGGATCAGGACCTACTTTTCTTATAGCCTCAACTAACATCATAAAGGCATCATAGGCATGGCCTCCAAAGGTTCCAGGTTCAGTTTTGAATCTAGCGGTGTATGCCATATAATAATCCCTTAGTATCTTTTTTTGAGGATGATTGTCTGGAAGTTTATCCCAGACAACTATTCTGCTAAGTGGTGCTATGACTCCCTCTGCTGACGGACCTGCAAGTTCAATATTTTTTTTGCTTCCCCAACCATGGGACTGAAAGAGAGGTATTCCAAGCTTTAAGGAATGCCAATTCTTCACAACAATGACCTGTTCTGGTCCAACTGACCAGTTGATTATAGCCTCAGCTCCAGCGTTTTTGGCCTTCATCAACTGTACACTCATATCTTTGTCTTTAGGTTTATATCTCTCATCTGCAACAATAGTAATTCCAAATTTAGGTGCGAGCTCAAGGAGGGCTTTCCTCCCCTGATCTCCAAAACTGGTAGTAATAGTCAAAATTCCTACTTTCTTTATACCTTTTTTCTGCATATATCTGTAAATTGCTTCAACAGCACTTCTGTCATACTGGGCGGTTTTGAAAATCCAATATCTTTCACTTACTGGTTCGGTAATAGCAGTTCCTGCTGCGAGAGATATCATAGGAATTTTTGCTTGCGTTACAATGGGAATGACCGCCATGCTCTCTCCAGTAGTTGAAGGCCCAATTATGGCAACAACCTTGTCACGTTCAATAAGTTTTTTTGCTGAGAGAACTGCCTGAGTTTCGTCGCTCTTTGAATCTTCAATTATCACTTGAACAGGTCTGCCATTGATACCTCCAGCCTTATTTATTTGATCAGCAAGAAGCAAAAGAGTATTCTTTTCAGGTTCTCCAATAAATGATGCTGGACCAGTAATGCTGAGAATTGCACCTATCTTTATAGGCTCCTTCGAGGCATAGGTAGCGACATGAAACAAAAATAAGAAGATTAGGAATAGACAAAGTCGCATTAGAATCATTTTTCACCCCCTAACTTGAAATTTTAAAACAGTATTATAACCTATGTTTAACTAACTTCAATCAGTTATTAATTGAATCTTTCAAGCCTTACCGCAAAAAATCCATCTAATCCATGTTTATGGGGATATACTTTGAGATAGTGTTCTCCTTCCAGTAGCTCCGAGGCTCTCTCTCCACAAATTCTTCTCAGGTATGGTTCGAGGCTTTGAAGTCTAAAGTTTGGGTGCTTTTTGAGGAATTCTTCAACTACCTTCTCATTTTCCTCGGGCTCGAGACTGCAGGTGGCATATACAAGAATTCCTCCTTTCTTAAGATAAGGAGCAACTCCCTCAAGCAGGCGAAGCTGAAGTTTGGGGATTTCCTCCAAGTCTCTTTCAGTGCGAAGCCATTTTATGTCTGGGTGTTTTCTAATTACACCTGTTCCTGTGCAGGGTGCATCAATGAGAATCCTGTCAAAGGGTTTTGGGTTTAAGCTTTTTAAGCCTTCAACTACATCTCCCTCATGACATTCAGGCAAATTTAATCCAAGGCGTTTAAAGTTCTCTTTTAGTCTTTCAAGCCTCCAGGGATAGAGTTCATAGGCAATGACTTTTCCTATGTTCTCCATTAGTTCTACGATATGACTTGTTTTACCACCAACACCAGCACAGGCATCAAGAATTGATTCTCCAGGTTTGGGGTCGAGAAGAAGAGTAACGATCTGACTTGCTGAATCCTGAAGTGTAAACCAACCAAATTGAAATCCCTTTAATTCAGTTATTTTACCTCGAAATCCATAAAGCACTATTCCCTGAGGTGAGTAGGGGCAGAGTTCAGCAGAGGGTATTTGTTCTTTTAGATATTTAAGTAAATTCTCTCTGCTAACCTTTAGTGGATTAATTCGAATCACAAAGGGAGGCCTTTCATTTGAAGCTTTAAGTAGTGCTTCCAATTCCTCTAAATCCCATCTTCTGAGCCATCTAACTACAAGCCAATAGGGAAAGGAATATTTTATACACAGGTATTGAAGAGGGTCTTTCCTTTCGGGTTCAGGAGGGCTTGTTGAGCATTCTGCAACCTTACTGAGGACTGCATTGACGAATCCCCGAATCCAACTTGCTCGCCCCCTTTTTGTAAGGATTTTTAAAGTCTCAGCAATAGCAACTCCTTTAGGAATCCGTGTAAAAAGTAGTTGATAAACGCCTAATCTAAGGGCATTCTTGATTTCAGGGTCAATTTCATTGATGGGGATCTTAGAAAACCTGCCTATAATGTAGTCAATATATAGGAGATTTCTGACAACTCCATTGACTAGCTCTCCAACAAGGGCTCTATCTCTTTCATCAGACAGGGGACTTTTGGTGAGAACTTCTGATAGTAGCTCATCAAGAAGAGGTTTTCCTTTCTCCCATCTTAAGAGAATTTTCAAAGCTACCGCTCTTGGATTATCTTTTGGCAGTTTGGGCATTTAATGCCAGGCCTAAGTCCAGTTTTATGTCCAATTCAGGGCAAGCTGTTTAAGATTAAAGAGTCGATCCCTGAGAATTGCTGCCCTTTCAAATTCGTATTTTTTAGCTGCTTCCTTCATCTCCTTCTCAACCCTCTCAATCTCCTGCTTTAATTGTTCAAGGCTTCCAAAAGTTTCTTCAATTTCTACAACTTTTTCCAAGTCTACAAAGTCCGCTTCAACCATCCTCATGAGAGGGTCATCTAAGGATTTAACTATTGTCTGTGGGGTGATACCGTGAAGCCTGTTATACTCCTCTTGAATCTTCCGTCTGCGTTCTGTTTCTGCAATAGCTCTTGCCATCGCAGATGTTATCTTGTTTGCATAAAGAATGGCAGTTCCGTTTGCATTTCGTGCTGATCTACCCATAGTCTGTATGAGACTCCTTTCTGATCGTAGGAAGCCTTCCTTGTCAGCATCTAAAATGGCAACAAGACTGACCTCTGGTATATCAAGCCCTTCACGCAAAAGGTTTATGCCTATAAGAACATCATAGACTCCCCTGCGTAAATCCCTTATGATTCTTGCTCTTTCAAGGGTCTTAAGATCCGAATGCAGATAACAGGCTTTAATTCCAAGTTCTTTGTAGTAGTCTGTTAGCTCTTCAGCCATCCGTTTGGTCAATGTACACACAAGAACTCTTTCATTTCTCTCAATCCTCTTCTTTATTTCAAAATAGAGATCCTCAACTTGATTCTCCTGAGGTCTCACCTCAACTTTGGGATCTAATAGCCCTGTAGGTCTTATAATTTGTTCAATTATTCTTCCCTCAGCTTTCTCTATTTCGTAATCTCCAGGAGTTGCAGAGACATAAATTACCTGATTTACTCTTTCTTCAAATTCCTCAAATTTAAGAGGTCTATTGTCCAAAGCAGAGGGTAGACGAAAACCATACTCAACAAGAGTCTCCTTTCGAGACCTATCGCCTCTATACATGCCTCTTAGCTGAGGGATCGTGATATGACTCTCATCAATAAATAGAAGGAAATCGTCGGGAAAATAGTCAAGAAGAGTGTAGGGAGGCTCTCCGGGTTTTCTACCATCTAGATATCTACTATAATTCTCAATTCCTTTACAATAGCCTGTCTCTTCAAGAAGTTCTAAGTCATAGAGGGTTCTTTTTTCAAGTCTTTCTGCAAAAAGATATAGTCCCTGGTTTCTGAAATAGTCAACTCGCTCTTTTAATTCCTTTTTTATCTCTACTATGGCCCTCTTAAGAGTATCTTGAGAAGTCACATAGTGACTTGCTGGAAATATTAGAATATCATTGACCTTTCCGAGAAGTTTGCCCCTAAAGGGATCAATTATCTTTATTTCTTCTATCTCTGTCCCCCAAAGGGAGATTCTAACTGCTCGTTTCTCCTCATGGGAGGGAAAGATTTCAATTATATCTCCTCTAACTCTGAAGGTGCCACGCGTAAAGTCTGCATCTACTCTCTCATAATGCATAGTAATAAGAGCTCTGATTAATTCGTCTCTTCTTATTTTGTGACCTCTTTGAAGATAGAGGTGCTTTGAAAAGTATTCGTGAGGAGCCCCAAGACCATAGATACAGGAGACACTTGCAACAACAATTACATCCCTTCGTGTTAAAACTGAAGTAGTTGCAGAGTGTCTAAGTCTATCAATAAAATCATTTATTGAAGCATCTTTTTCAATATAGGTATCAGTTGCAGGCACATAAGCTTCAGGTTGGTAGTAGTCATAATAGGACACGAAATATTCAACTGCATTCTCAGGAAAAAGTTTTTTAAATTCATTATAGAGCTGACCTGCAAGAGTCTTATTAGGTGCAATAATGAGAGTCGGTTTTTTGACTCTGGCAATTACATTTGCCATAGTGAAAGTTTTGCCGGAACCTGTCACCCCAAGCAGGACCTGATGCTTAATTCCTTTCCTTATCCCCTCAACAAGGGCAGAAATTGCCTTTGGTTGGTCACCCTTTGGTTCTATCTCTGCCTTTAAACGAAAATCTGCCTCTTTTCTGGAAATAAAGATCATAGCAAATTTTTAAATATAAGACAGGTTTAAAATTTTTCTCACCTCTTCTGAATAGTCTCCTCCTTTGGTTTCATAAATATAGAGAGGTCTTTCAACCAAAACCTCTTCCTTTGCTCCCTTTATTGCCTTTATGAGCACAAGTTTTGCTCTCTCCTCAGGATAACTGTGAACAAGGCGAATAACCTTTGGTTCGAGCTGAAAGGTTTTTAACTTATAGATAAGTTCGGCAAATCTTAAGGCAGTAAATATCAGATATAGTCTTCCCCCGTTTTTTAAAAGTTTTGAGCAGGTCTCTAAAAGGGAATCTAAGTTTAAAGTTCTCTCTCTTCTTGCAAGATTTCTGAGCTCTTTGGGACTTGCTCGTCCAGTTCCCTCTTTAAAATAGGGTGGATTTGCAAAAATTACGTCCCATATGCCCGACTTAAAAGGAGCTTTGAGGGCATCTCCTCTTATGAGAAAGGCCCTCTCTTCGAAGGAATTTGCAGATATTCCACAAGAGATGGCAGACACACACATAGGATCAATCTCTAAAAGATAGATTTTGGAGTATGGAAAACGTAGAAGCAGAGTAAAACTGATAATGCCTGTCCCTGCACCAATCTCTAAGACCCTCTCTCCTCTCTTTAACTCAAGAAAATCAGCAAGTAAGAGGCTATCAATTCCGAAACGAAATCCTTTCTTTGGCTGATAGACTACTAATTTCCCTCGAAAAAAGGGGACCTCTTCAAGCTCTGCAAACTGATTGATTTCCCTCTTTTCCTTGTCGCTGATTGCCATACTTAGAGAGAATATATTTGATAGCTTCTTCTTTCGTTTTCAATTTTCCCTCAAGGACCTGAATTTCAATCTCCTCAAGAATTATTTTAAAGAGAGGTCCTGGGACAAAACCTAAGTTGATTAAATCATTCCCAGTTATCAAACGCTCTTTTTTCTCAATCCTTAGCATCTCTCCTTGAAATTTTAAAATCTCCAAAAAGAAAGCGTTAAGTCTCTCCTCGTAATCAGGCTCTTTATCAGGTCCCTTTGAAGCAAGTGAGTCTGCGAGAGCTACAATCCAAAGTTCATAAAGGGAAGGTTGATCCTTTAAAAGATTTCTTTTAGCTCTCAAAGTAAGGCGCCCTTCTTCCCATTCTCTAAGTAGATGACATGGTCTCATGTGATTTCTTATTAGCCTACTTACCCTTTCAATAATCTCACTTTTAAATCTGAGGACTTTGGCTCTCTCCTCCCACAACTCAGCACCAACTTTTTCATGACCATAAAAGGTGATTCGGTCTTCATCTATAGCATAAGTATAACCCTTTCCGAGATCATGAAGAAGGCTTGCCAGTTTGACCACCTGAATAAAGTCTTCATCTTCAAATTCTCTTGGTAATTCCTCCAAAGGAAGATAGCCCCTTGGATTAAGCAGAATCTTCTCTGCAGAACCCATAGCTTCAAGAAGATGATTGAGAACATCGAGATGATGAAATGAAGGCTGTTTGATGCCTCTACATTTGGCAAGTTCTGGAATCAAAGAGTAGAGAACACTATCCTCTGCCATAAGGCAGAAGGCTTCATAGGCCCTACAACTAAGTAGTATCTGTTTTAATTCAAGATTTATTCTCTCCCCAGCAACCTCTTGCATTTGACTCCAGAGCTCCGCAAAAATTTCTCTTGTACTACTATCTATGGTCCCATATCCCTGAGAGAAAAACCTATATGCTCTCAGAATTCTCAAAGGATCATCCAGTATGTTTTTTCGTGAAAAGGTCCTGATAATTCCATACTTTAGGTCCCTTAGTCCGCAGGTCGGGTCAACAAGAATAACTGGACCTTCAAATAGAGATCTTATGGGAATAGCAAGGGAGTTAATAGTAAAATCTCTATTCTTAAGATCTTCATCAATGGTCTCTCCTCTATAGAGACAGATGTCAATTGTTAAATTACCTTTTGCTAGTCTGTAAATTCCGAACTCTTGAGAGAGAGGAACTGGAGTGTATTTGAGTCTCTCTGCAAGGAAGAGCTGAAATTTCTGTGGATCATGTTTTACCGCAAGGTCCAGATCATAAATTCTTCGACCAAAAAAGAGATCCCTAACCGCACCGCCAACAACGTAAATATCGTCCCTGTACCTAAACTTTCTCAAAAGAGATAGAAGTAACCCTTTTTCTGGAAAGGCAAGAAGCTCAAAGAAACTATTCCTAACGTCCTGTTCAAGCTCCAAAATCAAAGGTCCTCCTTGTTGATAGAGATCTTTTTGTAGGGGAAATCAGTGAATTAATTGTAATTCAGAGGATAATGGATTGGAAGCCCTTAATTTTAGTATTTTTCTAAGTTTTCTCATAGCTAACCTTAGAGCCTTTACTGGAGTATTTGTAAGTAATAAGTAACCAAGAAGGAGAGAGGATAGGGCACATCCTGTTCCATGAAATTCCAAGGGGAGCTCCCTGACAGAGAAACCTCTAATCTTGCCATCAATCATAAGATAGTTGTAGATTCTTCCTCCTTTTCTATACCCAGTAATGAGCGGAATCTTTACACCAAAGCTACTTAAGTACTGAGCAACCTCTCTTAAGTCTTCAGTGGTAGTTATAGGTCGTTTAGAAAGAGTTTCTGCTTCAAAAATATTTGGGGTGATAACATCAACTAAGGGCAAGAGTTCACTTTTGAGTATATTGAGAAAATTTTCCCCTTGAAAGAGGTCCTTATGGAGTGTTGCCTTCAGAACAGGGTCAAGGACAATCCATCTAATTTGAGATCTATATTTTCTCAAATAATGCCCTGTTATCTCCAATATCTCTTGGGTTCCAAGCATTCCAATTTTTACCCCTTCAACAGGGGTATCTTCAAGTGTGAGCTTAAGCATTCTCTCAAAGAGCCTAGTTTTTAAGGGCTCCCAGTCTTCAAAGGTTTTTGTATTCTGAAGAGTTAAGGTAGTTGGAACTGAGGCAACACAATGACCAAGGAGTGTTAACATCTTTGTGTCAAGGAGTAAACCAGCACCCCCTGAAGGATCAAAACCAGCAACAACAAGAACACGGGTTCCCATTATTGAGTACTGTCTAAGTTAATTCGTTATGACTTAGTTTTTTATTCCTTCATAAAAAGATATAATTCTTCCTAAGTGCCTCTCAATGACACCATTTTCAAGCATCTCTCGTGCTCGCTTTAGCCCGCCTTTGATGTCTATGGTTTTACCACAGGTGTAAAGTGCACAGGCAAGATTAAGAAGGAACATATCCCTTATTGGTCCTTCGAGGCGATTTGAGAAAAGTTTCTGTAAGATTTCTAAACTTTCCTCTTTTGAAGAGCTCTGTAGCTCTTCCCATCTCTCTTCTGGAAGCCTCTCCAATCCAAAGTCCTCGGGATCTAAGTAGTAGGTCGTTATTTTTCCATCTCTTAGTTCTGAAACTTTTGTTGAGCCTGTAACCGTTACTTCATCATAACCATCTTCGCCCCAAACAACCATAGCTCTCTTAACTCCAAGGTCATCAAGCACAAGGGCAATTTTTTCTGTGAGAAGAAAATTGAAGACTCCAAGAAGTTGATATTTGGGCTGAGCAGGATTTAGCAATGGCCCTAAGAGATTGAAAATAGTCCTGCCGATTCGTTTCCTTATGGGAGCAACCTTTGCAAAGGCCTGATGATAGAGTGGGGCAAAAAGGAAAACAAATCTGATCTCATGGAGAGCTCTCTGAAGAAATTCCTCTGGAAGATCAAGTGGGATCCCTAAAGCTTCTACAAGGTCTGCACTTCCACACTTACTTGAAATTGCCCGATTCCCATGCTTAACTACATAGATATCCTCTTCCGCAGAGAGTGCCAAAGCAACTGCTGTTGAAAAATTAAAGGTCCCTTTAGCATCACCACCTGTTCCGCAAGTATCAATGAGAATAGCATCCTCTGGAAGCCCATGTTTAAAGGGTCTCATAACCTCTCTATAGGCCCTAACCGCACCTGCAATCTCTTCCCAACTCTCACCCTTTTCTCTCAAAAGCTTTAAAAATTCCTCAACTTCAGCCTCATCAAAAGACTCAACCGCAAGACTCTTAAAAAGGTGATAAGCTTCATTTTTAGTAAGATTCTTCTTCTCTTTGAGCTTTTCTATTGCCTCTTTAAAGGTCATAATCTCCCACCCCTCAAGTTTGATTTTTTTTCTAACCAAGGCATATTTCTGGAAAAAGAAGACTTGGGGCCCCCATAGCACCAAAAAAGGTTAAGTCATGGGCAATCTCAACTTCTCTAAACAATTCAAAGATATTTCCAGAAAGAGCCATTTCAGCCAAGTAGTCAACCTCTTCCCCTCTTTCATAGAGGATCCCACTTGCTCCAAAAGAAAAGTCACCAGAAATAGGATCAGCGGTATGAACCCCGAGAAGTTCAAGAACCATAAAGACCCTGTGAGCTGAACAAAGAAGAGAGGTCCTATCTGTAGAACTGGGAACAATATACAAATTTGTGAAATCAACTCTAGGTGGACTTGAAAGATCAGGTCTTCTGGCATTTCCTGTTGAAGGAACACCAGCCCTTTGACCAGTGAGGTTATTCCAAATAAAGCTGACTACCTTTCCCCTTTCAATTAAAACTGTCCTCTGCTGAGGGATCCCCTCATCATCAAAGGCCCTACTCTCAATAAGCTTAGGATCGATGCCGTCATCAATTATTGTGAGCCCCTCTGAAAATACTTTTTCCCCTTGAGAATTTGCAAGCTTTGATCTTCCCTTTAGGACTTCTTCTCCATTCAAGGAAAAAGCAAGAATACCCAGAAGCTCAAGAGCATGCTCAGGTGGAAAAACAACTGCACATTTCAGAGAATTCCCCTTTCTCGTTTCAGAAAGAACCTCTGCTTTAAAGGCACACCAACTTGCCATCCTTTCAATTTGAAGGCTTTCAGGACTAACTGCTTCAACAGATACATAGGAAGAAGCTTCTCTCTTCCTGCCTCTTGCAACACAGGAAAGAGAAAATCCGAAGGATTGGAGTTCCTCTGAAAGAACTAAACCCTCCCTGATCAGAAAAATATTTGACCTATTCCAACTCAAGATCTCGCGTTCAATGCGAGTTATCTTCTTAAATCTTGCCAATGTTTCTCTTGACTGTTCAAGTAAAGTGTAAAGGAGATCCCTTGAAGGCCTTAAGGTCTCCGATTTTTTTAGGTGGCTATACTCATGTGAGAGCGATGGAAATATTCCCTCTTGTCCAACCTCTGATAGAGACTTGGCATAAGCAACTGCCTCTTCAATTTTGTCCTTATTAGGAGAAGTTATGGAGAGTATGCCTGTTTTTCCCTTTTCGTTGAGATAGCGAACCGCAAGGATAACTTCCTTTGAAGAATCTTCAAGATAAAGTTGTCTGTCTTTGTAGTCAAGAGTGTAGCCCTCTTCAGCAGTAAGAAAAAACTCAACCCCTTTATCACTATTGCTCAGCTCTGCAAGATAGGAGATAAGGCTTTCAAGCTCTAAACTTTCAGACATTTCTTCCCTGCAAAGATGGCAGATTTACCAAGATATTCTTCAATCCTCAGTAATTGATTGAATTTAGCTGTTCTCTCAGATCTTGCAGGAGCTCCTGTTTTAATTTGACCAGTGTTGAGGGCAACTGCAAGATCTGCAATGAAGGCATCTTCTGTTTCTCCAGAACGATGAGAAATCATAGCGTTCCAGCAGTGCTTGATAGCCAAATCAACAGCAGAAATTGTCTCCGTAACGGTGCCAATCTGATTTAGTTTTATAAGAACCGCATTACATACATTTTCTCTGATTCCCCATTCAATCCTCTTTGGATTGGTAACCAAAAGGTCATCTCCTACAATCTGAATTCTATTACCAAGCTTTGAGGTGATTAATTTAAAACCCTCTGGATCATCTTCTGAAAATGGATCTTCAATAGATATAATGGGAAAATTGTTTACAAGGTTTTCATAGTATTCAACTAATTCTTCTCGTGAGAAGATTTTCCCCATACCTGAAAATTCGTATTGACCATTTTTGTATAGTTCAGAACCAGCAACATCTAAGGCAAGGGCAATGTCCTCAAGAGGTTTATATCCTGCTCTCTCAATAGCCATCAATAAATACTCAAGAGCTTCCTCTGGTGAGCCAATATAAGGAGCAAATCCTCCTTCATCTCCAACAGAGGTAGAGAGGCCCTTTTCTCTGAGGAGAGCTTTCAGGGCCTGATAGGTTTCTACTCCCATGCGTAGGGCCTCACTAAAGGTCTCCGCTCCCCAGGGTACAATCATAAATTCCTGAATATCTAAGGGATTATCTGCGTGGACTCCACCGTTAATTACATTCATAAAAGGAACGGGAAGAACTCGCGCTCTCTGTCCCCCGAGATACAAAAACAGGGGGAGACCTAATTCTTCAGCAGAAGCTCTGGCAATAGCCATAGATACCCCAAGAATGGCGTTAGCACCTAATCGTGACTTATTTTCGGTTCCATCAAGTTCACAGAGAAGGAGGTCTATCTCAGCTTGCCGAGTGGACTCGAGTCCCTCAATCTGCGGAGCAATAATCTCATTTACATGAAAGACTGCCTTTTTAACTCCCTTTCCAAAAAACCTCTTCTTATCGCCATCTCTCAGCTCCAAAGCTTCATACTTACCAGTTGATGCTCCTGAGGGCACACAGGCCCTTGCATGAAAACCACTCTCTAAATGAACCTCTACTTCAATTGTAGGATTTCCTCTTGAGTCAAGAATCTCTCTTGCCCTAACTCTATCAATCTTTCCCATAAAGGCCCTCCTCCTCGGAAAATTTAAGAAAATTCTTGAGTTCATAAAAATAAATTGGTTTTGTTCCCACCTTTCCTACAACTATTCCAGCACAGATGTTAGCAAGTCTTACTGCTTCAATTAGGGGTAAGCCAGCCAAATAAAAAGTAGTCAAACTGGCAATAACTGTATCTCCTGCACCTGATACATCATAGACCTCTCTTGCCTGCGAGGGCAAGCGCACTCCACCTATTTCTTCATGATAGAGATAAATTCCTTCTTTCCCAAGGGTTACAATCAAGAAGTTTAGGCCATACTTGGAAATTAGATACTTTGCAGAATGATCAAAATCCTCTGTAGGAAGCCCCTCCTTAAAGAGGACCTCTTTAAACTCCTTAAAATTGGGGGTAATCGTAGTTGCACCTTCATACTTTTTCCAGTTGGGACTTTTTGGGTCAACAAAGACGCTCTTATTTAGGACTCGAGCTTCTTTGATGAACCACTGACAAAGCTCATCATTTAGAAAAATACCCTTTGCATAGTCAGATAAAATGACCCCATCGCAAAAGGGAAGTAGTTCTCGATAGACCTTTTGGATTTCCACTGCAATTTTTTCTGAAAGTGGCTTCCTTTCCTCTTTGTCAATCCGAAGAAGATGCTGGGCTTGTGCTATAACTCTTGTTTTTATAATTGTTGGCCTTTCTCTATCTGAGAGGATTCCCCTTGTGCCAATGCCATCCCTTTTTGCAAGATCTCTTAGGATTCTACCTTTATTGTCTTCACCAACAAGTCCCACGAGTTCTACCTCAGCACCTAGCCCTCTCAAATTGGAGGCAACATTTGCAGAACCCCCAAGAGAATAGGTAATCTCTTTTAGTTCAAAAATGGGAACAGGTGCCTCAGGTGATATTCTTTCCACAACGCCCCAAAAATAGCGATCGAGTATAAGATCTCCAACTACAAGTATTCTTAAGTCAGAGATCTTTTGCTCTAATCTAGTCAGATCTATCTTCATAAGAAGATGTCAGGCCACATATACTTTTATTGAGTCCTCCTTTATTTGTTAAGCCTTTGGAATGATCAAATCTTCAGGAAGAGGAAGACCTGTCAGCTCCCTAATTTTAAGTTCGAGCTCTTCTGCAAGATCTTTCTTTTCCTTTAATAACTTTCTCACATTTTCTCTTCCTTGACCAAGACGCTCACCCTTGTAGGCATACCAAGAACCACTTCTTTCAAGGATGCCAAAGGCAAGACCAAGATCGATCAACTCGGCTTCTCTTGAAATACCTTCTCCAAAATAAATGTCGAATTCAGCCTCTTTGAAGGGTGGGGCAAGTTTGTTCTTAACTATTTTGACCTTTACTCTATTGCCAAGTGTTTCTTGTCCCTCTTTCAGAGTTTGAATTTTTTTAATCTCCATCCGCATAGTGGCAAAAAATTTTAGAGCCATACCTCCTGGGGTTGTCTCTTGAGGTCCACCGAAACCAGTCATTCCAATCTTCATTCTGGTCTGATTGATAAAGACTACCGCGGTATTAGTTTTAGCAATAGCAGAGGTAAGTTTTCTCATAGCTTTGGACATAAGCCTTGCCTGAAGCCCAACTTGTTGCTCATCCATTTCTCCTTCAAGTTCAGCCCTTGGTACAAGGGCTGCAACAGAGTCAATTACAATCACATCTACAGCACCACTTCTTGCAAGAACTTCGGCAATTTCAAGGGCTTGCTCGCCAGTATCTGGTTGTGATACAAGCAAATCCTCAATGTTAACTCCAAGATTCCGTGCGTAATTGACATCAAGGGCATGCTCAGCATCAATATATGCAGAAATCCCGCCCAATTTCTGGGCCTGAGCAACGATATGGAGGGCTAGCGTGGTTTTACCTGATGCCTCAGCACCAAATATCTCCGTAATCCTACCTCTGGGGATTCCTCCTACTCCTGTTGCTACATCTAAGGCAAGCGAACCCGTTGGTATAATACTAACTTCGATCTTCTTGGCACCCTCACCAAGCTTCATGATAGTGCCTTTGCCAAATTGTCTCTCAATTTGAGTAATAGCTGCCTCTACTGCCTTTCTCTTATCAAGGTTTTCCATCTAACTTCCTCCCCCTTCTTTTGCTTTTAAACGTATATATAATTATATTCTATCTGATTATCAAGAGAGAGCTTAACACCTACCTATACCAGAATAGCTAAAACCAAGTTTTTTCACCTGTTCAGGATCATAAATATTTCTCATGTCTATTAGAAGTGGATTTCTCATGAGAGTTCTGATTTTGGCAAGATCTAAGAAGCGGAACTCATTCCATTCTGTGAGGATTACCATAGCATCAGCTCCGGTAACAGCCTCTTCTGAATTAGAAGCATACTCAATTGGTAGAGAACCTAGTGCTCTCTTGAATTCCTCCATAGCAACTGGATCATAGACCCTAACCTTCGCTTTTCGCTCGCAAAGAAGAGGAACAATTGTAAGAGCAGGACTTTCTCTTACATCACTGGTATTTGGTTTGAAAGAGAGGCCAAGAATAGCAATGGTCTTCCCCTCAAGCTCCCCTAAGAAGGTCTCTAATTTCTCAATTGCTCTCAGTTTTTGTCTTTCATTTGCCTCAATAACTGCTTCAAGAATCTTAAAAGGGGAGCTAACCTGTCTGCCCTGTCTAATAAGAGCCCGGGTATCCTTTGGGAAGCAAGAACCACCAAATCCTGGACCAGGATTGAGAAATTTAGCCCCAATCCTGGGATCAAGTCCCATACCCTTAGCAACAACTGTTACATCTGCCCCTACTTTTTCACAAAAATTAGCAATTTCATTAATAAAAGTAACCTTTGTTGCAAGAAAGGCATTTGATGCATATTTAATTAGTTCTGCAGTTTCGAGATTAGTAATGATGAAAGGGGTTTCCGATAGATATAGAGGCCTGTAGATGTCTTTGATAATTGCTATAGCATATGCAGATTCACCGCCAATAATCACTCTATCAGGATGCATGAAATCTTCAACAGCATTGCCTTCTCTAAGAAACTCTGGGTTAGAGATTACATCAACTGCTACATCGTGTTTTTTGTGCTGATCTATAAGCTCCTTGATCCAGCGATTTGTCCCTACAGGAACTGTGCTTTTGGTAACTATTACTTTATAGTCATCAATTACCTCAGCAAGGGAGAGAGCTACTTCTCGGATTTGACTTAGATCTGCAGAACCATCAGGAAGAGAGGGAGTCCCAACACATATGAATATCACCAAAGATTTCTTTACAGCTGAAGCAAGATCTGTTGTGAATTCTAACCTACCTGCTCTAATATTTTTCAAAACCAAATTTTCAAGACCAGGTTCATAAAAAGGAATCTCTCCTTTTTTTAGTTTCTCAATCTTTTCTGCATCTTTATCTACACATGTTACCATCATTCCAAAGTCTGCAAGACCCGCACCAGAGACAAGACCAACATAACCAGTTCCAATTACAGCGATATGCATATTCGCAATTGATAGCGACGTTAGGAGTTTCTCTTTATTATGGTCTCGGCCCTATACTGTCTTGTTTTGGTAGTCTTTGTTTTTGTTTGAATGGACTTTGCGGTCTGGATTTTGTTATTTGTGGTCCTTCTTACACTTGCTACGTTTTTCGTATTTTTATTTTTTGATGCGCCTGCAAGATTTGCGCTTCTCTTCTGATTTATGACTTGACTTTTCTTTTGGACCTCTCCGTAATAGGCTCTTGGTTTAATGCTCACAGGAACTGCGGTATTGACTGCAGTGTTAATGGCAACAGGACTTACCCTGCCTTCAAGCACTAATTCAGAAAAACGAATAAGTTTTTTAGTGTCTTCCCAAAGGGCATCCCTGTTTGGCGCCCCAAGAATAGAGGTTATGATTAGACGATCTTTTACCTTAGCTACATTAACTAAACAATGTTTGGAGAGACGTGTATATCCAGTTTTACCACCAAGTATGGTCTCTTTATACTCCTCATCAAAGAGGAGTCTATTTGTATTCCTAATAACAAGAGTTCTACCCTGCTGGGATGTGATTATCTTGACAGGAGTATTTATGATTTCCTTTATGTAAGGGTATTTGAGGGCTTCATAGAGAAGAAGGGCAATTTCGTAAGCTGTAGTGTATTGATTCCCTCCAGGAAGTCCTGAGGCAGTAACAAAATGGGAATCTCTGAGACCAAGCATTCTAGCCTTTTGATTCATAAGCTCTGAAAATTTTTCCTCACTTCCTGCAACAGCCTCTGCAAGAGCAACTGCAGCCTGATTAGAAGACCTTAAAAGAAGGAGATAAAGGAGGTCCTCCACAGTATAGATCTCACCCTCATAGAGATGAGGAGAAGTTGAAGGGGTTTCCTCAGCTTTCTTGGAGATTCTAATTTTTTGCGAAAGTTGTAGCCTATCAAGGGCTACCATAGCAGTTAAAAGCTTCACTGTGCTTGCAGGAGGAATCTTAATATGGGAATTTTTCGCATAAAGGATACGTCCAGTAGTTCCATCTATTGCAACCCCTGCGATACTGGTAAGATTTTCGTAATTTTCAAAATTTTCATAGCCTTTTGCAGAAATTAAAGAAAGATGGAAAAATAGAAAAAAGATTATAATTTTTTTCATGATTTTCGCCATCATACCCTCCGTTTGTTAATCTTTTCTTGTGCCTAAGCTTAATAAAAAGAGTTCAAAAGTCAAGTTTTTTGAAAGTGCTTTTTTGGAAAATATCAATAAATTTCTGGAGATTGTTCTCAATACTTGCGGGATTAATTAATGTATTATAAATTACAAATATAAATATGAGAAACAAAGAAGTTGCAGAGATTCTTAGGAAAACAGCTAAGCTACTGGAGATTAAAGGAGACAATCCCTATCGGATAAGGGCCTATGAAAGGGCCTCTCAAACGATTGAATCTCTTACAAAAGACATAGAGGAGTTGGCAAGGGAAGGTAAGCTTGAGAATCTACCTGGAATAGGTGCAGATCTAGCATCGAAGATCAGAGAGATCTTAAAAACGGGGACATTTTTCCTTTATGAAGAACTGAAGAGAGAAATTCCTCAAACACTACTTACCTTTTTAGAAATTCCCGGTCTTGGGCCGAAAAAAGTAAAGGCGATCTATGAAAAGTATGGTATAACCAGCCTCGAAGAACTTGAAAAGGCCTGTCTTGAGCACAAAATTGCAAGGCTTCCTGGCTTTGGATTAAAAACTGAGGAAAATATTCTCAAGGGTATTAAGCTTTTTAAAGAGAGGACCGGAAGGAAACCTCTTGGTGAGGTGTTACCTCTTGCTGAGGAGATAGTCAAGCTTATCAAGGCAAGAGCTCCCATCAAGGAAATTGCCATAGCAGGAAGTATTCGTAGGATGCGAGAGACAGTAAAAGATATAGATATCCTAATTACCTCTGAAAGGCCTGAAGAAGTGATGAAGGTTGTGGCAAGTCTTCCTCTTGTTGAAGAGGTAATAGCCTTTGGGGAAACGAAAACAAGTGTAAGACTAAGATTAGGTATTCAAATGGATGTCAGGGTGGTAGATCCCGAATGTTGGGGTGCTGCCCTTGCCTATTTTACGGGATCAAAGGCTCACAATATCAGAGTGCGAGAACTTGCCCTTGAGAGGGGACTTAAAATAAATGAATACGGCGTATTTCGAGGCGATCAAAAAATTGCAGGTAAGACCGAGGAGGAGGTATATTCTGCAATTGGGCTTCCCTTTATTCCTCCAGAGCTAAGAGAGGATAGAGGTGAGATCGAGTCCGCTCTTCAGGGGAAATTGCCTGTCCTCGTTGAGTATAATGAAATTAAAGGAGATGGGCACGTTCACTCTAAGTATAGTGATGGCACCGCTAGCCTTGAAGAAATTTTATCTAAGGCTTCTGCTATGGGCCTTTCTTGGGTTGCAGTCTGCGACCATTCTCAGAGTCTTAAGGTTGCAGGAGGAGTCCCTGTTGAGGATCTTTTTAAGAAAAAGGCAAGAATAGAAGAACTAAACAAGAGGTCTGAACGTGTAAAGTTGATATTTGGAGCCGAGGTCGATATTCTCTCTGATGGAACTCTTGACTATCCTGACGAGGTCTTAAAAGAGATAGATTTTGTTATAGCATCTATTCATACAGGTTTTCAGCAAGATGAAAGACAGCTGACTTCACGAATTGTCTCTGCCCTCAAACATCCTCTGGTCCATGCCATTTCTCATCCAACTGGAAGAGTATTGGGAGAAAGAGAGGCCTACGCGGTTGACCTAAATCAGGTGATGGAGACTGCAAAGAGCTACGGCAAAGCCCTTGAGATAAATGCTTACTACAAAAGACTTGACCTCAATGATATCAACACTAAGGCCTGCGTAGAAAGAGGCATACCCTTAATAATTGGTTCTGATGCCCACTTTGTTGATCAAATGGAGTATCTAAGATATGGAGTTGCAGTTGCAAGAAGAGGCTGGTGCCAAAGAGAGAATTTATTAAATATATTGGAGTATGAAGACTTTATGAACTGGTTGAGATGGGTAAGAGACCGAAATCAAAAGTAAAAGGATGTATCTACAACTTCGAAAGGTCTTTACGCATAACCTAAAGGGTTTTGATCTTGACATCCCTCTTAATAAGCTCGTTGTCATCACTGGTCCCTCAGGTTCGGGAAAAAGTTCCCTTGTTTTTGACACGATAGCTAAATTAGGAAAACAGCGAATGCTTCTTCTCGAAAATTGTGGAACTCTACTTTTCGACTACTGTAGTGCTCCTGCAGAAATTACTGGTGCTTTCCCTCCAGTTGTAGCCTTTTCTCAAGGGGCCAGAGATTGGTTCCCCTACAAGAATGTTTGTGAAATTCTTGGATTTATACCTATTTTGGAATATCTCTTTTTAGAATTTGGAGAGCTCTCCTGTCCTAAATGTGGGAATCTAAACAGATTAAGTAAAGTTCACCATGTCTTAAATTGGATAGAGACTTTGCCTGATGGGGAAAAGTTCTATGTCCTTGCTCCGATTAAAGAGACCTCTCTCAAGGCATTAAATTATCTTCTCTCTTTAGGGTTTACTCGTTACCTTATTGATGGTAGAGAAATAGATCTCTCAGAGGAGGAGCTCCAAAAAGAGCCTCAAGAGGTATTTGTTATTCTTGACCGTCTGATAAAGACTGGTGACTTAAGAAGACGTATTCTTGAGGCAATATCCCTCTCCTTCTCAATTAATAGGGGGAAGGTTAAGCTGAAAGCTCTATCAGGTGCTGAAGAGATTTTCAATTTTGAGGCCTATTGTTTAAATTGTGAAGAGCCTCTCTACTTTGGCCTAAGAAAGTGTCCCCAATGTAGAGGACTTGGTTACAAAGAGAGGGAGCCTTGTTCAGTTTGCAAAGGCCTAAAATTGAGTCCTGCTGTTCTAAAGAGCCTTCTCCTAAATAGAGAAATTGAGACCATTCTTAGACTATCCCTTGCAGAGTTTTTGGACCTCGTTTCGGTTTATTTTCCTCATTTTCTACAGCTACAGGGTCCAATTGAGGACCTAAGAATCACTGCACTACCTTTAGACAGACCAGTTTTTAGGATGTCCCTTGGGGTTAGGAAACTTCTTGAGTTAATCCTTGCTCTTGCTATCAAAATGAGAGGAGTCCTTTATATTTTTGATGAACCAACACTTGGCCTTGATGAAGCTAGGAGAAAGGTCCTCTTAAAGTTTTTTAGAGGCCTCGTTGATGAGGGAAATTCTTGCATAGTTGTTGAACACGATCCACTCTTTATCAAGTCTGCAGACTTTGTTATTGAGCTTGGACCCGAGGGAGGAGAGAGAGGGGGCTATCTAATTGCAACCTATGAAGGTTTACAGATTCCAGAGACAAAATATGAATTTTTCCAAAGTTCTGAAGATAAACCTACTCTTCAAGGAGAACCTGAGAGTTTTTATTTGCGGGGAAGGGAATATAGGTATTACTTGAGGGCAATAAATTTGCTCAAATTTTCTCTACTTGAAGATGAAGAGGGCCTTATTAGAGAGCTCATACAAAGCTTAAAGAGTCTAGGGCTAAAGGTTTTTTGTGGAGAACAGGTTTCTAGTAGTGTTAAGGATAGGTTTCTGATTGATTACTTGGGAATTTGGGAGGTCTGGAGGGATGTTCTCAGGGAGGCGCCTGATGCTAGGATTAGAGGATTCAACAAACGCCATTTCAGTTTCCATACAACCGAGGGCACCTGTAAACGCTGTAAAGGAAAAGGAGAAAGGGAGATTAGCCTGCAAGACATAAACTTTAAAATCCCTTGTGAGGAGTGCTCTGGGAAGGGATTAAATCCGGAGATTTTGGCTTTAACTTACAGAGGTTATAGGGTGAGGGAGATTCTTGATTTTTCCCTG
Source organism: Thermodesulfobacteriota bacterium (assembly GCA_030550555.1). Taxonomy (GTDB): domain Bacteria; phylum Desulfobacterota; class Thermodesulfobacteria; order Thermodesulfobacteriales; family Thermodesulfobacteriaceae; genus Caldimicrobium. Next base: position 21,498 of record JAUQPD010000007.1, on the reverse strand, counting down.
AAAGAGGCCTTGGAACTTTTCTCTCAGATTCCCAAAGTCCGAGATATTCTTAGTCTTGTGAGAGACCTAAAGGTGGACTACTTGAAACTTTCTCAGAGATTGAGAGAACTCTCAGGTGGTGAATTGCTTAGAGTAAATTTGGTAAAAACACTTATAGAGCGTAAAACAAATCAGATAATAGTGTTAACGCATCCCTTTCAAGGGCTCTCAATTGGTGAACTTATGGAGTTGAAAAAATTCTTAAAGAAAATTACAGAGGAGGGTCTGACTATAATGATAAGAGAACCTCATCCCTTAGCAGATAAACTTGCAGACTGGATCATATTTATTTAGTTATTTACGAAAAAATTTGCCCTTGACAATAAAAGAAGCTTTAATAATATATTCACAAAACTTCCTCAGGAGGGGGGTATGTCTTTTAGTGAAAGTCTAAAGGGTCTTTATCAAACTGTTTTTAAAAACAATTATAGTCCTATTACTGGAGGTATTTTACTTGCGCTTTTTGTAATTCTTCTTGAGATGTGGTATCGCCCATGGGGAATTGTTGGTGGTTTGAGAAACTGGGGTGAATGGGTTCTTTATGGAATTGGATTCCTTGAGGAGGCTCCACCACATCCCCTCTGGTTTTCTTCATCAGTTCTCAATATTGGTCTTATTCTTGGGGCTTTTATCTCTGCTACCCTTGCTAATGAGTTTGGTCTTAGAATTCCGCCAAGACTGGAGATAATAAAGGCAATAGTTGCAGGAATTCTTATGGGAATTGGGTCTGCTCTTGCACAGGGGTGCAACATTGGTGGCTTCTATATGGCAATTGCCAATCTTTCCGCAAGTGGAATTGCCATGATGTTAGGACTTGTTGTAGGTGTCTTTATCGGCGTAAAATATTTACTTTGGGAACTTGAGCACTTTAGTTCCTCAGGTGGCATTGAGATCTCTACTAAGAAAATCAATCCTGTACTTGGAATAATTGCACTTGCAATTTTATTGTATGGCATTTATGCCTATTTTAGTAGCGATAGTGAGGAAGGACTCCTACTTGGAGGTGCTCTATTGTTAACCGCTTGTATAGGCTTTGTTATGCACAGAAGCAGATTTTGTATTGTCAATTCCTTTAGAGAGCCTTTCCTCTCCGGAGAAGCAGAAATGGCAAGGGGAGTTGCTTTGAGTATTTTAATTGCAACTTTTGGAATTCTTTTGATTAAAATGGCGGGCATTAGAGAACCTATGACCTATGTAACGCCTACTTTTGTTTGGGGAGCCCTAATTGGAGGCTTAATCTTTGGTGCTGCCATGGTTGTTGCTGGTGGATGTGGGTCTGGTGCACTCTGGAGGGTGGCAGAGGGCCAAGTAAAGTTGATGATAGTTGTTATCTTTTTCGCGTTAACTAATTCCATTTTAAGATACTATCTTGACAACGTTTGGGAAGTTTGGGACAAGGGCTGGCTTGGTGGAGCTGTGTTTTTGCCAGATTATTTTGGTTATGGTGGTGCCTTTATTCTCCTTGCTCTAATCATAATCCTCTGGTATCTTTTTGTTGATTGGAATGAAAAGTCAGAAAAGTTTGTTATAGGATTATAAAAATTTTTGATGGTGAAAACTAACTCTAAGGAGGGGAGCTATGGTTGATCTCAGCACTATTAAGCCAGATGAAGTTTTAGATTGCAAGGGGCTTTCTTGTCCAATGCCGATGTTAAAAACAAAGAAGGCCCTGCAAAAGCTTGGATCTGGACAAATTTTGGAGGTCCTAAGCACTGATCCTGGAAGCAAGAATGACATACCAAAGATGTGTGAAAAAGAGGGCTACGAATTTCTCGGTATGATAGAAGAAACGGGATACACAAGATTCTTCATCAAGAAAAAATAGAGTAGGAGGAGGGCATGGCTAAGGATCCAGATAAGCTTGGAATATTCGTTACCTCACCAGTTCATATAAATGAACTGGTGAAGATTGTTGAGGCCTGTCAGAGAAAGGGAAAAAAGGTAAAGATTTTTTTTACCTTCAAGGCAACTCATTTAGTCCTTCATCCCGAGTTTAAGAGACTAAAGGAGATGGTGCCAGAAGAGGACTTTGCTATCTGTGTTGCTGCCCTTGCTTGTGAAGGCTTTGAACCAGAGTATCACGCAGGTGAACTTACCGCTAATCAACTAAGGACTCAGGCCTTCCATGGTGAACTGCTTGAAGAGGTAGGAAAGTATCTCGTGCTCTAATTGAGTAAATTTCATTGAGGGAGGTAAATATGAGTTACAAGGTTTGTTTTCTAATTGCTAATCGGTCTTATATATCCGATGGAATAAGATCCGCTCTTGGTCTTGCGGTGGAGAATATGTATTCCTATACTTACATTTTTTATCAAAAAATGCCTGCGAAGACTGAATATCTTGAGGAGAATTTAGCCTGGATAAGAGATATGGAAGGTGAAGTCTTTGCGGTAAGTGAAACAATGGATGAGGAAACTAAGAACTTCAATCTCCAGGAATGGGAACTCACAGAAGCTACACTTGATGATGTTGTGGAAAAGATTCTTGAGTGCGATTTTGTTGTCGGTTATGGTTTACCGCCTCAAAAGATTCAGACACCACCTCAATGTGCATAATTTCAACTTAACGAGGGGGTAGGGCATATGAAAATACTAAGTATTTATAGACACAAGGCGAGTGCTGAAAATCCAGACGTACAGAAAATAGTTGCTAAACTTAGAGATAAGGGACATGAAGTTGTAGAATTTAATCTCTTTGATGCCAAAACAGATGCAGACTATGATAAACTAATTGATCTCATATGGGAAGCGGATAAGACAATATCCTGGTGGTAATCAGCGTAAATAGCCAGGGGGGATTTTCCCTCTCTGGCTTATAATCCTAAAGCTTTTATCAATATGTAAGCAATCAATAGAGCTGCACTAATTCTCAAGATCCAAAGATACCAGGGACTTTCCTTTAAATAGGTCCATACAAATTTTTTATATCTCTGCCAAAGCGAAGGTTTTCTCATTACTACTTTATAACCTCACAAATTTGTGGTAGATGTCGATATCTTTCTGCATAATCAAGACCAAAACCAACGAGAAACCCTTTTTCGATTCTAAAGCCAACATAATCTGGATTAATTTCTACCTTTCTTCGCTCTTTTTTATCAATTAGTGCGCATATTTTAATAGTTTTGGGTTTGTGAAGTGCTAGATGCTTTTTTAGAAAGTCAAGAGTAATTCCAGTGTCAATTATATCTTCAACTAAAATGACATTTTTGCCCTCTATAGGAATTTCTATATCTTTGGTTATAATTACTTCTCCTGAGGATTTGTCTGAATAACCATAGCTTTTAACTCTTACAAAATCAATAAAGATATCCTCCTTTTGAATATATCTAACTAGGTCTGCAAGAAAAATAAAGGCACCTTTTAAAGTACCTATAAAAACTAAAGGTTCGTCCCCAAAGTCTTTCTCAATTTCTTTAGCTAGCTCCTTAATTCTTTTAGCGATGTCTTCTGCTGTTATTAAAATTCGAAGTTCCTCTTGCATTGGTGCCTCTATTTTTTAAATATCAAGTTCTCTATACTCTAATGCATGTTGATAGATGAATTCTTTTCTGGGTTCAACTGTTTCTCCCATAAGAATTGAAAAAAGTTCATCTGCCTTTTCAGCATCCTGAATAGTAACCTTTTTGAGAACTCTTTTTTGAGGATCCATTGTTGTTTCCCAAAGTTGTTGTGGATTCATTTCACCTAATCCTTTATAGCGTTGCACATATAATCCTTTTCTACCTTCATCTCTCAACCAAGATAATACCTCATTTATGTTATCAAGAATATTTTCGATAGGCCTTTTTTCTTCTCGATATTGTATTATGATAGTTTTTCCATCAAGTTCTTTAAGATTTTCATAGATGCGAATAGCTTCTCTATAGTCTCTTTCAAGAATCAATTCAGGACCAATCTTACAGAGTCCATAACCTTCCTTTTCTGAAAGAAGATGAAATTCAAAGTACTTGGGATTATAGGAGCTACTCTTTAATTTAGAGATCTTGAACCCAAGACTATTAAATCCCTGAGAAAGTTTCTCTATTTTGGCCTCATTTTCGAAATCTTTTAGACTTTTAATCTCGGATCTCAGTAAAAGGAGAACCCCCTTTGGAGGATAGTTCTTTTTGAGGAGGTTGAGAAGTGTTTTTTCAAATTGCGAAAGCCCTTGAAGGAGTTTTACAGGATCTTTTATCTCTATCTCCTTTTCACCATCTATTAAGCTAAATCTGATATTTGCTAATATCCTTTTAAAAATAAATTTATCTAGCTCTAAATCATCTTTTAAATAATATTCTTTTTTGCCGTCAACTACTCTATAGAGAGGAGGCTGAGCAATGTAGAGCCAACCTCTTTCTATAAGTTGAGGCATTTGACGATAGAAAAAAGTCAATAGAAGTGTTCGTATATGAGCTCCGTCTACATCTGCATCAGTCATTAGGATAATCTTATGAAATCTGCACTTGTCAGGATTAAATCCATCGGGACCAATCCCAGCACCAATGCTTGCTATGAGACTTTTAATCTCATCTGAGGCAAGCATTTTTTCGAAATTTGCCTTTTCAACATTTAAAATCTTTCCTCTAAGAGGAAGTATGGCTTGAAATTTTCTATCTCTTGCCTGCTTAGCTGAACCACCAGCAGAATCTCCTTCCACGATGAAAAGTTCTCTTTTCTCTGGATCTTTCTCTGTGCAATCTGAGAGCTTCCCAGCGGTCAAAAACTCCTCTGCTTCGCTTTTTTTCCGCACAAGTTCTCTTGCCTTCCGAGAGGCTTCGCGAGCCTTTGCGGAAGTAATAACCTTCTGAAGAATCTTCTTTGCATCACTAGGATTTTCATCAAAGAATTTTAATAGCCCTTCATAGACAATAGATTCTACAAGGGGTTTTATCTCACTATTACCAAGTTTCATCTTTGTTTGCCCTTCAAACTGAGGATTAGGCACTTTGAGAGATATGACTGCGGTAAGCCCCTCTCTTACATCTTCACCCTCAACCTTTATCTTGAGCTGTTTTGAAAGCTTTTCAGACTCGATGTAACGATTTATAGCCTTCGTAAGAGCTGACCTAAAACCTATTACATGAGTTCCTCCTTCGCGTGTATGGATATTGTTTACATAACTGTATATAGTCTCTGTATAACCAGAATTATACTGGAGGGCAACCTCAACGATGACTTGGTCTCTTTCTCCAGATATGTATATGATCTTAGTGTGGATGGGCTCCTTTTTCTGATTAAGAGATTTGACAAGCTCTACAATTCCCCCCTTAAAATGAAATTTTTCACTGTAGCCTATCCGTTCGTCTACAAGGTAAAATTTAACATTTGGATTTAAATAGGCTAATTCTTTGACTCTTTTCAATACAGTTTCTATATTAAATTCTAGTTCGGGGCCAAAGATTTCTGGATCTGGCTTAAAGCAAACTTTGGTGCCTCTTTTTGTGGTTTTGCCAATGGCAGTTACAGGACCCTCAGGAACACCTCGTTTGTATTTTTGGGTGTAGATATTACCATCCCGATAGACCTCTACATACAGCCATTCAGAAAGGGCATTCACCACAGAGACCCCAACACCGTGTAAACCACCAGAGACCTTATAGGCTCCATGGTCAAATTTTGCCCCTGCATGAAGTCTTGTCATCACTAATTCTAGGGCTGAAATTTTCTCCTCTGGGTGTATATCAACAGGAATTCCTCTTCCATTGTCCTCAACACAGGCAGAACCATCCTTTTTCAAAGTAATCTTGATTTCGGTTGCGTACCCAGCAAGAGCTTCATCAACAGCGTTATCAAGGACCTCCCAAAGTAAATGATGAAATCCTGCTTCATCGGTTGAACCGATGTACATGGCAGGACGAACACGAACTCCCTCTAAACCTGAGAGAACCTTTATACTTTGAGCCTCGTAACTCTCCATGGCTGGAAACTTCGCCTCATTCAGAGAAATTTTAAATTACCATAGGCATGAGGAGATACAGAAAACCCTCATCCCTAAAACCAGAGATAAGGGCAGGAGATCTTTCATCTCTAAGTTTGATCTCTACCTCTTCTGACTTCATGACCTCAAGAGCAGATATCAGATAGTCTGCATTAAAATTGATTGAAAGTGGAGACCCTTCATATTCTGCTCGAAGCCTAATCTGAGCCCTGCCTGTTTCAGACTCTGGAGAACTTAAAACAACCTCCTCAGCACTGAGATCAATTCTCACAGGTTTGAACTTCTCAGATACAAGAAGAGAAACCCTCTTTAAAGTATCGATAAAAAGTTTTCTATCCAACCTTAAAGTGTTTTCAAGATCCTGAGGAATAACAGCTCTGTAATCTGGGAAAGATCCTTCAATTACTCGCGTAAAGAAAAAGCCATCAGAAGTAAAAAGAACCGCATAATTATTTACAAAGCCAAATTTAACCACAAGTTCATCTTCTGCCATTTCCGCCATTTTCTCTGCGCCTTTTTTAGCTACGATAAATCCTTCATCAAAGGGGACATCTCTCAATCCCTCCACATAGCGATCTAAGAGAGCAAGCCGGTGCCCATCAGATGCAACGGTTCTGAGCAGATTTTCTTCTTTTAAAGGCTCAAAATAGACTCCTCCAAGCACGAAATGGGCTTCATCCTTTGATGCACAGAAAACTGTTTTTTCAATTAGTTCACTCAAGACCTTTCCAGGGATATCAAGAAGATTCTCTTCTCCAAATTCAGGCAAACTAGGAAATTCCTCAGGATCAGTGGTAGCAAGTTCATACACAACAGTTTCGTCTTCATTCTTGACAATAAGCCTACTATCTTCCTTCTGAAGGAGGATTTTATCGTCGGGAAAATTTTTGACAATATCAAAAAATTTTTTGCAAGGCACACAGAAACTTCCTAATTCACCCTCCGCGTCTTCTATCTTGATTTTTCCTTTAAAACCGTGTTCAAGATCAGTTGTAGTGAGATAGAGGGCTCCCTCAGAAGGTAAGACCTCAATCAGAGCCATTGACAAAACAGCCATCGAGGCCTTCTTATCTGCAACGCTTTCTCCCCTCTTGAGAAGCTTTTCAAGATGTTCTTGATCTACTTTACAGAGCATAAGAACCCCCGCCACTACACTTAATTTTTCCCAATTTTACCACAACAGGAGAAAAAATCTAATGGTTCTTGCCATTAGAGTCCAAGAGTTTTTAATTTTTCAAAGAGTTCCTTCTGTTCGGGGGTTAGTTTTGAAGGCATTGCAAGCTGAAGCACCACAAATAGATCTCCCTTTTCAGTCCCTTGACCAAAGCCAAGGCCCCTCAGACGTAGCTTTGCTCCTGGTTTCGTTAGACTTGGAACCTTTGTCTTAACCCTCCTACCATCAGGTGTGGTGATTTCAATCTCACCTCCAAGAAAGAAGGTACTAAGAGGAATCTCCTTTTCTATGCAAATATTACCGTTTTCTATTTTTACTCCTTCTGGAAGCTGAAGGCTCACTCTAAGAAGATATTCTCTCACCTTTTGTCCTGTCTTCTTCTTGATTTTGAGAATTTGTCCATCCTTAACCCCCTGAGGAATCTTCACCTTGAGCCTTTCATAGGTCCCTGGAATTATAATCTCCTTTTCTGCACCTCTTAAACTCTCTTCCAGGGTGACTGGTATCTCAAGTTGATAGGTCTCATAGATCTCGCCAAAGGGTGAGTAGGCCTCTTCACCAAAAATGGTTCCAAAGAGATTTCCAAAGAGGTCCTTAATATCAAAAGTATAAACTCGTCCACCTCGCCTGCCTCTCTTAAAGAAAGATAGATCTATTCCAAGATCACTAAAGATACTCTCAAAATCAAAATCTTTGAAAATATCTTCTTGCGTATATCTTCTCTCAAACTCAGCAGACCCGTAGAGGTCATAGAGTCTCCTTTTTTCAGGATCTGATAAAACCGCATAGGCCTCATTTATCTCTTTGAATTTTTCCTCTGCTTCCTTATTGCCTTTATTTCGATCAGGATGATATTGCATGGCAAGTTTTCTATAGGCCTTTTTAATCTCCTCTTGAGTTGCATTTCTTGGAACTCCAAGAATAGCATAATAGTCCTTAGGCATCTTTCCTCTCCCTCCACATAATTGTCTAACTCACACTTGCATGTTAAAATATAGGTCTAAATATCAAAAAATTCAACCACAATATTAACTATATTTGCTGGGCATATCGAACTATGGAATTTCTAAGTCAGATTTTTACTACTTTGTAGATTTTATAACTAATAGAATCAAATGAATCTAAGTCAAAGGATAAGAAAACTTATAGCTAAAGCTATTTTTGGTTTTGATTTACTAGAAAAAGGAGATAAAATAGTTATTGCTTTATCTGGTGGCGAAGATAGTCTTGTTTTAACACATTATCTTTCAGAATGGATTTATTATTACAATACAAATTTACATATATATGGTGTCCACTTAGATATGGGATTTCCTAAAGACGAAAATGAATATGAAAAAAAAGTTCAATATTTGAGGAAATTTTGCGAAGAAAGAGGAATTGTTTTTCTTTTTGAAAAATTGAATGTTGGAGAAATTGTTTTCGAAGCAGAAAAAAATAAAAAAGCAAGTCCTTGTTTTCTATGCTCTTGGTATAGGAGGAAATATCTTTTTAATTTAGTTGATAAACTTAAAGTAAAAAAATTAGTTCTTGGACATCATAAAGATGACGTAATTGCTACTTTTTTTATGAATATGTTTTATTGTGGAGAATTATCTACTATTCTTCCAAAACAAAGTATGTTTAACGGAAATTTATTTATCATCAGACCTTTATACTTTGTAGAAAAGGATATGATATCCCGTTTTGTTAAACTAAATGGGTGGCAGGTCCTTGCCAATCCCTGTCCCTATTCGGATAAAACAAAGAGAGCCTTTTGGAATAAATTCCTTGAGGAGCATTTTTTCTCCAAGGATCCAGTTCTCAAACGCAATGTCTTTTCAGCTTTCTTCAATCCTAAGCTTGAATATCTCCCATCAAAACCAAAAAAAGGAAAGGCCTAATTAGAATAGGAGCGGGGAATAAGTCTCTTGAGTTGTTCTAAAGTTTTCTCTGTAGCACCTTGCATCTTGAGAAAGAGGGTGTAACCTATTTTACTAACACTCTCTGAAAATTCTCTATCTCTCAGCAAGCTTTTAAGGACTTCACCAAGGTTTTGTTCTGTGGTCTTTAGAATACCACCTTCCCTCCAAAACTCTTCAACAAAGGGGAAATTACTCATGTATGGTCCAGTTATAACTGGTTTTTTCCAATAGATGGCTTCAAGAGGGTTTTGGCCTCCATGGGGGATGAAACTTCCTCCAATTATGGCTACATCACAAACTCCATAGAGAGAGCCCAAAAGACCCATTTTATCAAAAAGAAGAATTACTTTTCTAGAGATGCTCTCGGGGATTAAATTTGACAATCTGATCTTCTGTGATAAATCGGAATATCGGAAAAAAGTTGCTTTGTCAGATGCAAGAGATCTCAAATGCACTTCAACAGTTGCAAACCTTTCAGAATGACGGGGTACAATTATGAGAGTTCCATCTAGATCTAACTCTAAAAAGATTTTAGCAATAGTGACTTCTTCAGGCTCATGACTACTTCCTAATACCACAAAGGGCCTTGGAAGTGACTCAAGCTCCGGAAAATCCCGTTTTTCTACGATGAGATCAAATTTGAGATTTCCAGTTACAATAATTTTTTCTTCATTGACACCAAGTTTCAAAAAATATTCTTTATATTTTTCTTCTTGGACAAATAAGAGTGAGAACTTATTTAGATACCTCTTAAAAAACCATTTAGCTTTTAAATATCTCTTGAAAGATTTCTCACTGATGCGTCCATTGATAAGAATTACAGGTATTTTCTTTGATGCTACATCAATTAGATTAGGCCATATCTCAGTTTCTACAATAAGGAGAGCACAGGGATTTATTGTTTCTATAAATCTTTTTAAAAATGGTTGTAAATCAAAGGGCAAATAGTAAACTCCAGCAACTAAGTTTTCATAACGTTTTTGAGCTACAGCTTTTCCAGTATCAGTTATAGTAGTGAGAAAAATATTATATTCTGTAGAAAGACTTTTTACTAAAGGGTAAATAGCAAGTATTTCTCCAACAGAGACAGCATGAATCCACAAGTTCTTTTTGACATCATTTATGAGGGGTTGTGTAATGTAACCAAACTTTTCCTTTATCCAGTATGAGCGTAATGATTTTGGCCTTCTAAAATATTCTAAAGGAAATAAAAAAGTTAGACTCAAAGAATAAATTAGACTATAAATGAAGTTCATTGAGCATTTGAAATATATTATAGTTTAGGCTAATTATAGCAATTTGAGTACAAAGATAATTTTTCTCTCGCCTATAACTGTGATATTTTTGAGGGAGACAATGGGTGCACTCTTGTGAGACCCAAATATTTGTATCAGGGACTTTAAATTGTGAGAGTATAGTTAAATTTATCAATGCGAGATTGAAAAAGAATTTACTTCCTTTTTGGATGAGGAAGGGAGATTTTTTTAGATGTGTTGGTAAGGAGTCAATTAGATCTTGACCAACTTCATAGCAACTACCTTGGATATGTGGTCCGATGGCTACGACTAAATCCTTGGGGTTAAGACCTCTGTTTAAAAGTTCATCTAAGGCCTCAATGAGAATACCCTTAACTGTACCTCTCCATCCTGCATGGATAGCACAAATAAGACGCCTCTTGAGATCTCCGATGAGTATAGGGAGACAGTCTGCAGTCTGTATTCCGATAGCAAGATCCTCCCTTTCACAAATAACTGCATCTCCTTTGAAAAAATTGGGAGACTCAGCTTTTGTAATACTTATTACTCTACTTGAATGAATCTGTTCTGGAAAAAAGATTTTTTCCTTGAAAATGGATATTTTTTCTTTTGGGATCTTTTCGGTAAATAGTCCTGCTAGTTGGTGTTCTTTAAAATTTGGAGGCTGAAAATAATTCATTTTAGCTCCTTGAGAAAGTCTCTCAGTTTTTCCTTTAAGGACTTTAAGGCTTTTGCTCTATGGCTGAGTTGATTCTTTACCTGGAGAGGTAGTTCCCCTGCGGTCTTCTCATAGTTGAATTCTTTGACTAAAAAAACTGGATCATATCCAAAGCCATAGTTTCCTCGTGGTTCTTCTGCAATTAGACCTTCCCAAACTCCCTCGCTCCAAATTAATTGTCCCGAAGGATGATAGCAGACCATAACACATACAAAGCGAGCCTTTCGTTTTTCTCTAGGTAACCCCTTGAGAAGATTCAAAAGTTTGGTGTAGTTTTGTTCATCTGTTGCAGAGGGTCCTGCAAACCGAGAAGAATAAATACCCGGAGCTCCCCCTAGGGCTTCAACTTCAAGGCCTGAATCATCAGCAAGCGTAAGAAAACCCGTCTTTTCCGCATAATATCTTGCCTTAAGTAGGGCATTTTCAAAAAAGCTCTTACCTGTTTCTTCTGGTGGGGAAATATCTGGAAATTCAGAAAGATCCTTCATAATTAAAGGGAGCTCCTTTAGTTCTTCAGCTATCTCTCTTACCTTACCCTTATTTGTAGTACCAATAAGGAGAATCTTATTTTCCATGAATTGCCTCCTTTTGAATTTGTATCAGCTCGTGAATTCCTCTTTCCGCAAGTTTCTTCATCTCAGTGAGTTCTTCCCAAGTAAAGAAGCCCTTTTCTGCAGAGGCTTGTATCTCAACAACTTTCCCACTTTCAGTGAGAAAGAAGTTGGCATCAACTTCAGCAAGTTGATCCTCTTCATAGTTGAGATCGACAAAATAGGTGCCACCAATCTTCCCAACACTTACTCCAGCTACATACTCTAAGACAGGATCCTCTTGAATAAGGCCCTTTTCCATTAGCTTTATAACAGATCTTTTCAAGGCTATGAAAGCCCCTGTGACTGATGCGGTTCTTGTGCCACCGTCTGCATTTAGGACATCGCAGTCAACCCAGAGTGTTCTCTCCCCAAGTTTTGTGAGATCAGTCACTGCTCTTAAGACCCGTCCAATTAACCTCTGAATCTCCTGGGATCTACCTTTTCTTCCTAAGGTTTCTCGGGGAGTCCTCTCGGGAGTAGCTCCAGGAAGAAAGGCATATTCTGCAGTTATCCAACCGGTGCCAGTTCCTTTTAAAAAAGAAGGCACCTTTTCTTCAAGAGTCACTGTGCAGAGAACAACTGTCTGTCCTAACTCTATTAAAACCGAACTTAAGGGATTTCTAAGAAAATCAACCAAAACTTTAACTGGTCTTAGTTCAGTTGGTGCTCTTCCGTCTACTCGCATGACCTAAGGCTCCTATACTGAGATTTTTTTGATACTTTTTAGGCAAATAGTAAATGGATTTTTTTAGATGTATAGCTTTTGTGGGACAAACTCCGACACATTGTAGACATCTTATACATTCTACTGAGTTTAAATCTTTAGGAATGCGTAAATCCATTGGACAAACCTTTTCACAGAGGCCACAGGCAGAACAAACCCTTTCTTGCCAATATAGCTGAAAGAAACTAAAGCGATTGAATAGTCCATAAATAAGCCCCAAAGGACAAAGGTTTTTACAAAAGAAGCGTATTTCGATGACACATAGAAGTAAAATAAACATTAGAAGTATAAGTTTTATGAAAAAAAGTTTTCCTATGAGTTCTTTCAACTCAGGCTTTAAGAGTAGGGTAAAGATTCCGGCTTCTAAAGTGCCTACAGGACAAAAATATTTACAGAACCAAAGGGTTCCATATCCTGTATCTCCAATAAAGACTAAGGGAAAACTTATTACCAAAAAGACAAGAAGACCATGTTTAATATATCTCTGGATACTAAAGGGAAGTCGGAGTTTCTTCTTGTAAAAAGGAATACGATACAAAAGATCCTGGAGAAATCCAAAGGGGCAAAGCCAGCCACAGATTAATCTACCCAAAAATAGGCTAAATAGAACTATTTGTCCAATAACATAGAGTAGGGCTTTGCTTACTATTTCAAAGGGTAGGATCCTGAAAGAGATAAGAACCTGCTGAAGTGCACCTAACGGACAGGAAAAGAGGGCGGACGGACAGGAGTAGCAGTTAAGTCCAGGAGCACAAAATTGTTTTAAGCTTCCTGTGTAGATATTTCCAGTAAAGGGAAAGCCAAAATAACTGTTATGAATCAGAGTTGAAATGATTTGAATAGCTCTTCTAAGTTTAGAAATTCTCATGTTACTCAAGGCCCATGCAAGAAAGACAGATATTTGCTCCTCGAGAATGGACAAAATCTGAGCCCACTTTGTAGCCAAATAAGATACTCAGCAAAGCAAGTATTGTGAAAGTAATTGGGAGAAATTTTAATAGATTACTCATTTCCGCAGTGTTTTTTGATTAATTCTGCTAATTCTTCTGCTAAGGTCTGAGCAAGGGCTTTGTCTTCTGCCTCAACCATAACTCTATATTTGGGTTCAGTTCCAGAGGGTCTGAGTAGGATTCGTCCACGACCCAGTAATTTCCTCTCTAGGAGATTCTTTTTCTCCAAAAGACCAGGAATGCTCTCTATAGGTTGTTTCTGTTTTACCTTGATATTTATGAGCACTTGAGGATATTTGTCAAAAGGTGGATAGAAACTCGATAGAGGTCTTTCCTTTTCTCTCAGAATTGAAAGGAGTCTAATTCCACAGAGCAAGCCATCACCAGTTGTTGACTTGTCTAAGAATATAATATGACCTGAAGACTCTCCTCCAATAAGAGCGTTTCTCTCTCGCATTGCCTGAACAACATAGCGATCACCAACAGGAGTTCTAACTAATTCTATTCCTAAATTACTTAGAAATTTTTCAAGACCCATATTTGCCATTACTGTAGAGACGACTACTTTATTTTGAAGTTTTCCCTTTTCTAAAAAATAGACTGTAAAGAAGGCAATTAGATCATCCCCATCCCAAATATTTCCCTTGTCGTCAATGACTATAACTCTATCTCCATCACCATCAAGACTAATTCCTATGTCTAAGTTGTTTTTGATCAATAAATTTCGGACTTGGTCAGGATAAAGGGCACCACAGTTTTCATTTATATTTATACCAGTTGGCTCACAGCAAAGTTTTGTAACAGTTGCCCCAAGTTCTTCAAAAATTAGGGGTCCAATTTGGTAACAGGCTCCGTTTGCACAATCAAGGGCAATCTTAAGACCTTCAAAATTAATTCGCTCTGGGACTGCAGATTTTAGGTGCACTGCATATCTACCAATAGCATCCTTGATTCTAAAGGTTCTACCAATTTCAGTCCTCAGTGCGCGCACTTCTTGAAAAGATGGATCTTCAAGAAGTTGTTCTATCTTTTCTTCAAGTTCATCAGGAAGTTTGAATCCCTGGCTGTCAAATATCTTAATACCATTGTCGTAATAGGGATTATGGGAGGCAGAAATTACAACTCCAGCATCAGCTCTCATATCCTTAGTCAAAAAGGCAATCCCCGGGGTAGGGAGAGGCCCCACAAGAAAGACCATTGCCCCTAAGGAGCATAAACCTGCTGTGAGGGCATTCTCAAAAAGGTAGCCAGATAGCCTTGTGTCTTTTCCGATTATGACCTTACTAATGTGTCCTCTATTGTTTCTAAAAAGATAGGCAATCGCCCTTCCTATCTGAAGAGCAATTTCAGGTGTCATAGGATATAGATTAGCCTCTCCCCTAATACCATCAGTTCCAAAAAGCTTTCTCATGTCAGCCTCCAGAATTGGGGTTTCCAGTGACAGGTTACTAAAAGGAAGAATACACTATTTTAACTCTTCTTGGTTCAAGTTCAAGTACTCTCTGAGGTGGTATCAGCTCTACATTTAGGTATTTTTCCTTTTTTAACCTTGCTAGGCTTACTTCTTCAGTATAGATATTTTCTATATCCTTTATATCCTCCCAGAATCCTCTAATAGTTACAACTGGTGGGTTAATTACTAATTTAAATCTCTTATCCCTTTGTTCTATGTGGTCTTTGAGATTAAGAACCACTGGAACCTTTTTTTGTGAAATTTTTCTTATTACTGCAGTGACAAAAGATGGTGAAACTTCTTTAACTTTCATTGTATTTGTCAATCTTATTTGTTCAACAGGAATTCTTACTTGATGTATGCCTGGTGGATATTTTTCTAAGTCAATTTCGATATTAACTTGATCTTTATTGAGATTTCTTAATTGGCTCCTTGTTGCTAATACTTTTATGGCAACAGTACTTGGATTTATTTCAACATAAAGTTCTTTATCCTGTGCACTCTTGACTATAATAGGAGCTTCAAGAGTTTTTTCAACAGGTTTACCCCATACAATTAAATACCATAGAGTTGCAGATATGAGAAAGGCTATTATTTTAAGTTTATGTTCTCTTTTCAGCTTCACGGGTTCGCTTTATCCTTTTCCACCACGGTGATCTTGTTTCAAATCCAAGAAGTTGAGAGAGAATCTTTCTAAGTGTAGCTGGAGTGATATCTCTTGTTATTTTTCCACTGACTGCCAAACTAATTTGTCCCTTTTCTTCTGATACAATTACTGCTACTGCATCTGTTATTTCTGTTATACCAACAGCTGCTCTATGTCTTGTTCCAAGATCTTTAGCAATGTCTGGATTTGTAGAAAGAGGAAGGACAACTCCTGCAGCAAGAACTTTACCATCACTTATAATTACTGCTCCATCGTGAAGAGGAGATTTTGGATTAAAGATACTAAGTAGTAGCTCTTCTGATATTTTAGATTCAAGGATTACTGCACCCTCAAGATAGTCCTTTAAGCTTATTTCTCTCTCAAAAACTATGAGAGCACCTATTTTTTTCTCAGCCATAAGGCTTACTGCTTTTACAACTTCTTCAATTCCATATGAATATTCTTGTTGAATTTTTGTAAAAGGTACTGTTCCTATTTGGGCTAATGCTCGTCTAATGTCATCTTGAAAAATAATAATTACTAAAATAAGAATTGAAGAAAGAAATGTGTGAAGTATCCAATTAAGAGTCAGAAGTTGAAAAATTTCGGAAAAAAAATATAAAAAGACAAGAAAACCTAAGCCTGCAAGCATCTGTAGAGCTCGTGTGCCTTGAATCAAAAGTAAGATTCGATATATAATATAACCAACAATTAAAATATCTAAAGCATCACTTACTCTTAAAGACTTAAAAAAAAATATAAGATTTTCAAAACTTATGGAACTTAACTCCTTTATTTGTTCCATAGATATTTGAATACTTTGATAGCATCATTAACCAGGGCTACGTTATGAATTCGTAGAATATGAGCGCCTTTTAGGAGGGCAAAGATTGCTACTCCAGCTGTTCCTCCGTCTCGCTCCTTTGGAGGTTTTTTAATGATTTCCCCTATAAAAGATTTTCTTGAGGGCCCAATAAGTATTGGACACCCTATGTCATGAAAAATATGAAGGTTTCTTAAGATCTCTATATTATGTTCAAAGGTCTTACCAAAACCTATACCTGGATCTAATATTATATTTTCAATAGAAATTCCTCTACGCTCAACTTCTTCAATACGTTGCAGGAAATATTCCTTTATTTCTTTAAGAAGATTAGTATACTGTGGATTAATTTGCATAGTTTTTGGTGTTCCTTTGATATGCATAAGGATATAAGGGCATGAATACTCTCTTACTACATCAAGCATACGAGGATCAAATTGTCCTCCTGATATGTCATTTACTATATCTGCTCCTACTTGAAGGGCTCTTTCTGCCACTGAAGCTTTGTAGGTGTCTATTGAAATAATTGCCTCGGGAAAGCTCCTTCTGATTTCCTTTATGACAGGTATAACTCTCTTTATTTCTTCCTCTTCTGGGACAGGCTCAGAAAAGGGTCTTGTAGATTCACCTCCTACATCAATTATATCTGCTCCTGCATCGATCAACTCCTGAGCTTTCCTAATTGCAGACTCTATTGTATATGACTCTCCACCATCAGAAAAAGAGTCTGGAGTTACATTGATAATACCCATTAAAAAGGGACTTTCTTTCCAATCAAAAACTTTATCTCTGATCTTGAGAGGAGTTGGCATCTATTTAGTCACTAATGTGTTTAAGTTCCCTGAAGAAGTAGTTTGAATCGTTCAGCGTCAATGGTTTCCTCTTCAAGAAGAGTCTTAGCAATAAGATGAAGTTTGTCAAGATGTTGCAATATAATTTCTCTTGCCTTTTCATAGCAACTAGTAATGATTTCTCTTGTTTCTTGATCAATTATTCTTGCGGTTTCTTCAGAGTAGTCTTTAATTTGGAACATTTCCTTTCCAAGGAAGATTGGCTCTTCAGACTTACCATAAGTAAGGGGACCTAAGTACTTGCTCATTCCAAACTCACAAATCATTCTTTTGGCAATTTGGGTTGCCCTTTTTAAATCATCTCTAGCTCCTGTGCTCAACTTTTTAAAAACTGTCTCTTCGCTCACTCTCCCTCCAAGCAGTACGGTTATTTTCTTAAGTAAATAATCTTCGGTGTAAATGTGTCGGTCATCTAATGGAAGTTGTTGGGTGACTCCCAGAGCCTGTCCTCTAGGAATTATGCTAATCTTGTGCACAGGATCAGGATCAGGAAGGAAATGAGCTACTAGGGCATGACCCGCTTCATGGTAGGCAATAATTTTCTTTTCTTCTTCGCTTAAGGCCATACCTCTTCTTTCTTTACCCATAAGGATCTTGTCTTTTGCCTCTTCAAGATCTTCAAGTTCAATGTATTCTTTCCCTTTTCTAGCTGCACAAAGGGCTGCTTCATTCATTAGATTTTCTAAATTGGCTCCTGTAAAACCAGGAGTGCTCTTCGCAATAGCCATTAGATCAGTACCAGGAGCAACTTTGAATTTTTCTGCATATAACTTCAGTATAGCATATCTACCGTTAACATCTGGTGGAGGAACGATAACCTGTCTATCAAATCTTCCAGGCCTAAGTAGTGCTGGGTCAAGAATGTCGGGTCTATTTGTGGCAGCTATAACAACGATACCTTCTGCGGTGTCAAATCCATCCATTTCAACAAGAAGTTGGTTAAGAGTTTGTTCCCTCTCATCATGGCCTCCTCCAAGTCCTGCACCTCTCATCCTACCTACTGCATCAATTTCATCTATGAAAATTATGCAGGGAGCATGCTGTTTTGCTTGAGAAAAGAGATCTCTCACGCGGGCAGCACCAACTCCCACAAACATCTCAACAAAATCAGAACCACTTATACTGAAAAAGGGAACTCCAGCTTCACCAGCAATCGCTTTGGCAAGGAGTGTTTTACCTGTTCCAGGTGGTCCAACAAGAAGGATACCTTTAGGAATTCGAGCTCCAAGTCTCGTGAATTTCTGTGGATTTTTTAAGAATTCCACTACCTCCTGTAGCTCCTCTTTTGCCTCATCGACACCTGCAACATCCTTGAAAGTAACTTTACTTTCTCCGCCTTTAATCATTCTAGCTCGAGACTTTGCAAAAGAAAAAGGTTTATTTCCTGGTTGCATCTGTTTCATAAATAGTAACCAGAGAAAAATGAGAACAATAAAGGGAAGCCAAGATATTAGAAAGGTTGTAATCCAACTACTCTGACTCTCTGGTCTAACATTGATCTTTACCCCCTTTTCTCTCAAAAGAGAAAATAACTCACGGTCCTCTGGAAGGATGTAGGTAATGAAGTCCTTGCCATTTGCTAACTTGCCAGATACCTTTTTACCCTCAATGAGAATTTCCTTAATCTCACCTCTTTCAATTCTTTCTAAAAACTCGGTATAGCTTATAGTGATATTTCCGTAAAAGGAAGTTTCAGTGAAAAGGAAGTTATAGGCTAGGAGAATAAATGCTCCAAGAAGAATCCAAATAAAAAGCCCTTTAAAAAGACCTTTCATCTATATTATACCCCCTTTCGGTTTTCTAATTTTGCAATCTAAGTTTAAAATTTATAGCAATTTCTTTTAAAATCAATTATTGAAAGGAACAAGAGAGAATTGGGGATTTTGAAAAATGTGATTTTAATAATTTTACTGCCCTTCTATTTCCATCAAAAGAACTCTTTTAGTATCTTCTTTTACAATAAAGTTAGGATGAACATAGACATTCCATACTCCGACAATTTGATTTTCTGCCTCAATTACAGGTAGGTTGTCTCTGAGATAAGAAGGAATCCTTTTTTCCTGAAGATATTTTTTGAGTTTCTTATGTCCAATTCCAGGAAAGTATATCCTGTCTCCAGGTCGTCTCTTTCTGAAGATAAGGGGAAAATGGAGATTGTCTGCTGAAACTTGAAAATTCTTTGGATTCTGGGGAGGCATTAACTCTCTCGAGATCAGACTAACCCTTAGCTCACCAATTGGCGTTTTGTAGATGCCTTCGTGGTCTATCAAAATTTCAAAATAGGGTGTAGTAAATATTTTTTTTGTAAATCTTAAGTAACCTGGGCCTCTGTAGGCAAGAACACCTCCTGGAAGATAGACTGGACCCTTTGCTTGTCTAATTACAAGAGCCTCAAGATTTGCAAGATGTCTTGAACTAATCCTAAAAAGGGGAATTCCCGAATCTTTAAAAGCAAGAAAATAAATCCTTCTCCTCATGACCGGAGAGAGCTCCTTCAAATCAACAACCCTTAAAACAAGGTCTTCTTCTAAATAGGTCCTGATTTTTTTGTAGAGATCAATTGCCTGTTCCTCAATGTATTCCTCCTCTTCCGCTATGAGGATAGCTGTTCTCTTAAGAGTTTCCTTTATGTTTGTCGAGAAGTGTCTCTCTAGGAAAGGGATCAAGAGATGACGCACCTTATTTCTTGGTATACGAAGGTCAGTATTAGTAGGATCTTCTCTCCAAGAAAGCCCTCTCTCTACCGCAAAGGCACGGATCTCATCTTTACTAACAAAGAGAAAAGGCCTTATGATAAGATCCTCCCTTTTGAGAGGGATTCCAGCAAGGCCTCTCTTTCCTGTTCCTTTGATCAATTTTAAGAAGACTTCTTCAATTAGATCATCTAAATGATGGGCAAGGGCAATTCTATGAAAATCGTAGGTCTTTGCAAGCCTATACCAGAGACTGTAACGAAGCTCTCTGCCTGCCATCTCCAAACTGAGCCCTTCTCTTCTGGCATAGGCTGAGACAGGGGATGCGGTGTAAAAGAAAGGAATTCCCCTTTTTTTACAAAATTCGTAGACAAAATATGCATCAAGATGTGAATCTTTTCTTATCTTGTGATCATAATGTGATACAAAAAGGGAAAATTTAAAGTGATCTTTAAGTAAAAAAAGGGTCTCAAGTAATGTAATTGAATCTAGTCCTGCTGAGACACCAACTAGTATACGATCACCGTTATATACTAATTTCCACTCTTCAAGTGTTTTTTTAATCTTTTTCAGAAACAATTTTCAACAATTCCTTTGCCTTGTCTTGGTGATGTTCGTAAGCCCTCTTGGCAAGGTCTCTTAAGGCAGATCTAATTTCCTTAAGCTCCCGCGGTGAAGAATATTGTCCACCCTTTTCAGAAGGGGCTTCGGGAACGGGTATTCTCAAGGCAGATCCTAATTCTTCATAAATTTTTTCCTTATCTTCAATGGGACCTAAATCAGTTGCAGAGCCTGAAAGTCTACCAAAGAAACTTAATATTGCTCCAAGATTGTATTTTTTGTGAAAATCCATGGTCCTATTCTTTAGCTCTGCATAGCGGTCTTCTATGTCCTGCAGGTCCTTTAGATACTTCTTATAGGTTTTGACCAAATCTTCATATACTGCAAAAAAGAGTTTGACAAACCTACTTTTTGAGGTTAGAGCAAATGGTTTAGGTAGGTCCCTGAAGAGCTTTTTCCTGATATAGCCTGACTCTAAGATCTGGGGATGAAAACACTCTCGTAGAGAGAAGTTGGTGATCTTTTCAAAGTCTTTCATAAGATCTTCACTTTGAAGCATAAGGAGAAGTCTACAAGCATTAAGAAGGAGTGATTCTTCACTTTTTGCTAATTTCTTTAGATCCTCTTTATACTCTTCCCACTCCCTCTCAAGAGTAAGCTTATCTGAAAAATAGGAGTCTGCTATTTCTTTTTTTACCTCGATACCAAGGGCCTCAGCAATTTCTTCCCAGGGTTGCATATCACTCTCTATGGCTCATTATACTGTCATCTTCTATGTAAAAGACTATTGGTCCAGATAGCTCTGAGGAAACTGTATGCCTTAGTTCTGCTATTCCTAAGATGACATTGGGATAGACCCTTTGTAGAATCTTTATTCTCGCACCTTTTAATTTTTCAAGCTCCTCCCTCAGTAACTTGAGCTCTTCCTTGATGTGGTAGAGTTTCTCTACAAGTTTATCCCGCTCTATGGAGAGTTTAGTAAGAATCCTTTCCTTATCAGGTGTTAATCTGCCCTCAGTTTTTAGTTTTTCAGATAATTCAAGCCCATAGAGAACTTTTTTTAAAGTATTACTAAATATCAGTTCCTTTTCAGATAGTTTAAAATAGTTTTCGATAATTTCTGGTTTATATCCTGCAAAGATTTCCGTTTTAGTTTGAGCTGAATGTCCAGCAGTTTTTAAAGTTATATTTTTTGTG
>JAUQPD010000010.1 GCA_030550555.1 Thermodesulfobacteriota bacterium | reverse complement strand
TTCAAATGAGGGACTTTTGTAGGAGATTTTTGGGTTTTATTTGATGAGATTAGAGGAATTTTTGAGAGTTGGGATTCTGTAGATGCGCGCCCGGAGGGACTCGAACCCCCAACCTTTGGATTCGTAGTCCAATGCTCTATCCAGTTGAGCTACGGGCGCTTTAAAAAATTTAAAATCGGGGCGGGCAGATTTGAACTGCCGACCCCCTGCTCCCAAGGCAGGTGCGCTCCCAGGCTGCGCTACGCCCCGATCTTCCTCGCCTCCATCCTTCCTCACTCACTTTTATAATTATAAAAAATTTTTCAAAAATTACAACTACCTTAAAGACCTCTCCGAACGAGATGAATAACTCAAATACAACAAAACTAAGAGAGCTAAAAGGTGAAAGACCATAGATAGGATAACCATAGTCACAAGGCTATATTTGTATAGGGTTCCGAGTAAAAGACCTCCAGCAAGCATAGCTAATCCGAAGAGACTATGAAACACACCATAACCAGATGCCCTCTTTTCCTTAGGGACAAGGTCAGCAATAACTGCTCGCAAGACAGATTCCTGTGCTCCAAGCCCTACCCCCCATAGAACTACTCCTAAGAGAACAAGCTTGGTATCTCCTAAAAATAGAAGAGGACTTGAGAAAAGAGATACAACAACACATAAAAGCACCACAGCAAAACCAACTCTATCATAGAGATATCCCAAAATTAGGGCAAAAACCGCATCCACCGCCATAGCAAGAGCATAAAGAAGAGGTATAAAACCTGCTGGCAAAAGACTTTGCCTATCAAGATGATATCCGATAAGGGCAAAACTGGTAAAACCTACCCCAAGAAAACATAGCCCAAGAAGATAAATCCAATAGGTCCTTGAAAACCCCTTTTCTAATTTTGAAGAACTCGCTACAGTTATCTCTCTCAAGGTGGAACTAAAGGTTCTCTTGGCTAAGAAGAGTGAAAAAAGAGCAAATAATCCGGGAATAATAAGGACAAGAAATGCCTCTTTATAGTTTGCTCTGAGCAAAAGCACTCCTGCAATAAGAAGAGGGCCAAGAACCGCTCCAATCTGGTCCAAAGCTTCATGTATTCCGAATCCAAGGCCTCGCCCTATCTTTTTAGTTGCAATTGAAAGTATGGCATCTCTGGGTGGAGTCCTCAGAGCCTTTCCAATCCTTTCACAGACCAAAAGAGCCAAGGCAAACATCCAATTATCTACAAAGGCAAGAAGAGGGACAGAAAAGAGACTCAAAAAGTAACCCAAAAAAATAAATTCCCAATATCTTTTAAGACGATCAGCCAACCATCCTGCAACAAATCTAAGACTATAACCCAAAAACTCTCCAACACCTGCAACAAAACCTATAATAACGGAGCTTGCACCGAGAATCCCCAAGTAAGGACCAACTATACTTCTTGCGCCTTCATAACTCATGTCTGAGAAAAGACTAACTAATCCAATAAGCAGAATAAAAGCTATTGCTGACTCTGAAAAAGTTTTCTTCATTGTGCTCAAATTATACCATGTTATAATTATTCAAAAATGGCGATTTTTGACTTTTTTCAACATCCTTCACAACTTCTTGTTCTCGCCCTTATAGCAGGATTATTCACCTTTTCTCTTAATGCCCTTGGTTGTCTTGGAGTTCTCTTCATAGAAAGGGTGAATCTTAAATTTTTCTCTCTATCCTTAGGTATCTCAGGTGGAGTAATGATCTCTGCAAGTTTCTGGTCATTACTAAATCCAGCAATAGAGATGACGAAAGAAGTCTACAGTCTTCCTTTTGTGCCTATTGTCATTGGGTTTATAGCTGGTGTTCTGCTTATGAGAGTAATTGATTTAATCGTGCCCCATCTTCACGTTGCTTCATCACCTCAAGAACCAGAAGGTCCCAGAATACCTCTAAAAAAAGGATTACTTATCTTCTTTGCTATGACAATTCATAATATTCCTGAGGGACTTGCAATGGGAGTAACAATTGGTGGCATCGAAAATGATCTCTCATTAGTTTCATCTGCTCTAAATCTGACTATTGGAATTGGAATTCAGAACATTCCTGAGGGGCTTGCTCTTGTTCTTGCTCTCAGACATTCAGGTTTTACGAGATTTAAAAGCTTTGTTTGGGGAACAATTTCTACTCTTGCAGAACCCCTATTTGCAGTTATAGGTGCTCTGACCACCCTACATAGTCAATTTCTTCTTCCCTATGCTTTGAGTCTTGCAGGAGGTGCCATGATATTCGTTACCATAGAGGAATTACTACCAGAAGCTCAAAAATATGGAAACTCTGATTTAGCAAGTCTTGGTTTTGGTGTAGGTTTTCTATTAATGATGATCCTTGATACCTCCTTGGGTTAATTAGTGCTTAATATGTCCTTAAACTTGAACAAGTCAAAGGGCTTTCTGCTCTCCCGCTTTAAAGAAGGTGAAGGTGCCTTTGGAGCCACCCCTCTTTTACCTCCAACCCTTGAAGATACCTTTTTTGCCATAGTAGCCTTAAAGTATCTTCAGCCAGAATTTTTGGCGGAAAAAAGGCTAAAATTGTTAAACTTTTTAAATAAAGCCTTGGAAAAATCTCAAGAAAAAATCGAGCATCTTTTTCAAATTTTGAAAATATGCAAGATTTTAGAAATTTCTCCTCCTGAACCATTTATGACCAAGACAAAGGAGTTCCTGACCCACTTTATACCATTGTCTGAATTACCTCCCTTTTCCTTATATGCCCTTTGGAACTTAGGGATGTTTTTTTCTAATAAGGAGCTCTCTTTAAAAATCCAAGAGAAGGTCCCAAGATATCAAATAAAAACCCTTGAAGACCTCTATTACTTAGGAGGGATTGACCAGGAGATATGGCATAAGCACTATGAAGTGATTATCAAAAGCCAAAATGGAGATGGAGGCTTTAGGTTTTATCCAGGCACTACCTCTTTCCTTGAGAATACCTACTATGCCCTAAAAATATTACATGAGATTTCCTCTGAAGAGAGGCCTATTGCAAGGGGTTTAGATTTTATTAGGGCCTGTTTTAATGGAGATGGTGGTTTTGGGAGAAAACCTGGGGGGATCTCCTATTTAACCACCACTGCTATGGCCATCGAGATACTTTACTTATATAAGGGTCTTTAAAAAAGGTAATCGGGGTGAGAGGATTTGAACCTCCGGCCCCTGGCTCCCGAAGCCAGTGCTCTCCCAAACTGAGCTACACCCCGACATATTGGTGGTCCAAGCTCTATACTTCTCAGTTTAATTCAAAAAAATAACTATTCAAGTGCCTCTTTGAGGCCTTTTAAGGAAAAGGGGGCTCAACGCCCCCTCTTGATTGACCACCTTAGTAAGAAACCTCTTCTTTTGAGAGCCTGTAGGAAAAAGTCTTATAGGCCCAATAGGTATAGAGAAGCACGACAGGTACAAAAATAACTGCTACTATAGTCATAATCTTCAATGTAAGCAGACTAGATGAACTATTGTAAATTGTTAGACTATATGCGGGATCAATAGATGATGGAAGTAGATTGGGGAAGAGCCCAATCATACCCCAAGCTGTAAAGAGCACTATGGTCAAAGCTGAGAAAATCCAGGCGTGGAGATACTTTGCACTCCTAATGAAAACAGGCACTAAAAGATAGGTACAGATCATAAGTATTGGGACAATAGAGAGAATTGGATAGTTTTTGAAATTTTGCCAGATGTTAGTGAAAAATCCGCTTATTAAAAGGAAAAATCCAGTCAACACAAAGGTTATCGCCCAGGTGATTTTTGCTAAAGAGGCAGATCTGCTTGCAAGGGGTTCAGGGGCTCTTAGAGCAAGCCATAGTGCTCCATGAGTAGCAAAACAAAATACAAAAAGTATTCCTCCAAGAAGTGCATAGGGATGTAGTAGGCCAAGAAGATTAGTCTGAAGTATACCTTTTTCGTCAATGGGAATACCTTTGAAAAGATTGGCGAAAAATACACCCAAAAGCAATGCAGGAGCTAAACTTCCTACAAAAAATGCAATGTCCCAGAGGTTTCTCCAAGTCGGACTCTCATATTTATTTCTATATTCAACCGCAACACCTCTAATAATTAGCGCAAAAAGAAGAAGGAGAAGTGGGGTATAAAGGGAGCTAAACATGACTGCATAGGCTGTGGGGAAGGCAGCAAAAGTTGCTCCTCCTGCGGTTATTAACCAAACTTCATTACCATCCCAAAAGGGGCCTATAGATTGATAGATAGCTCTTCTCTCCTGATCGCTTTTACCAAGGACGTATAAGAGTGAGCCTGCCCCAAGATCGAAACCGTCTAGGGCTAAATAGCCAGCCCAAAGAACACCCCAAAGGACAAACCATAGAGTTTGATAAAATTCAAGATCCATAGTATCACCTCCCTTCAGCTCAAATTTATTTGTTTGTTTTAGTTACCAATTCGGAGGGAATTTCGGACACCTTCTCTGGTCCCTTCTTTGCATGATAGGCAATTAGCCAGAAACAGATAATTCCTAAGATTCCATATACGATAATAAACGCGGGAAGACTGATTCCAACCTGGACAGAGGAGAGTGGAGAAACCGCATCTTTGGTCTTCATAAGACCATAGACGATCCAAGGCTGTCTTCCAACCTCAGCAACTATCCAACCTGCCTGGGCTGCAACATAGGGGAGAGGAATATTCCAAAGAAGAACCTTTAAGAGGCGAGGAGATTTTTCTGGATTGTTTCTAGCAAGGTAGGCAAGGATTGAGAGGAGACCAAAGAGAAAACCAAGCCCAACCATAATTCTAAAGGCCCAGAATGTCCAAGCAACAGGAGGTCTCTCCTCCTTGGGCCACTCTTTCAGTCCCTTAACCTCAGCATTGGGGTCATGATAGGCAAGAAGGCTGAGGACCTTGGGAATCTTGATGAATTCAACAAGGTTACGCTCATTTTCTTCATCTGGAATAGCAAAGAGGACCCATCCTGCACCTTTTTCAGTCTCCCAATGGGCTTCCATCGCAGCAAGTTTGGTTGGCTGGACTCTTGCAACTTCAGCGCCATGGATGTGTCCTTCAACAATTAGATAGAGACTAAAAATTACTGTCCAAATGGCAGCAATTCTAAAGCTCTTTTTGAAAAAGGTAAGTTCATTTTTTCTCAAAATGTGCCAGGCAGAGACACCAAGGACAAAGAACCCTGATAATACAAAAGCAGCAGGCACTGTATGAAGGAACTGCCACCAAGCGAAGGAATTAGTCAGAACTGCCCAAAAATCCGCAAGCTCAGCCCTACCCTCTCTTATTACATAACCAACAGGATTCTGCATCCAGCCATTTGCAAGAAGGATCCACAGGGCTGATAGATTTGAAGCAATCGCTGTTAGCCAAATGGCAAGGGTATGAATCTTTGGATTAATCCTGTTCCACCCAAACCACCACACCGCTATGAAAGTAGATTCAAGAAAGAAAGCCAAAGTAGCCTCTATGGCAAGGAGCGAACCAAAAATGTCTCCAACATATTGAGAATAGAATCGCCAATTCGTCCCAAACTGAAACTCAAGGGTTATACCTGTGA
Organism: Thermodesulfobacteriota bacterium; assembly: GCA_030550555.1. Lineage (GTDB taxonomy): Bacteria > Desulfobacterota > Thermodesulfobacteria > Thermodesulfobacteriales > Thermodesulfobacteriaceae > Caldimicrobium. The sequence goes on along the minus strand of JAUQPD010000010.1, from coordinate 23,734 downwards.
CAACTCCCAACCCAAAGTTAATAAGAAAGAGTTTACCCCAAAAACGAGCAGCTCTCCTGTAATCCTCATCACCAGTCTTTAACCAGAGAGTTTGGAAAATTGCAGTAAGCACTGAAAGCCCAAGCGTTAAGGGAACAAATAAAAAATGAAAACCTGCAGCCACTGCAAACTGTAACCTTGAAGCTAATAAAACATCCATAGCCCCACCTCCTCAATTAAACATTTGTTATATAACCAAGGTTACGTAAATGACTTTATCCTACTTTTAAAACTTTTCAAGCCTCACTTCATTCCACTTTAATTGAGCTAGGTTAAAAATACCTTACTATGCTCTCAAGTTAACAATCTCACAAGGATCAGAGCCAATTATCAATAAGGAGCTCCTGTTTGACAATATAAAAAAGTGAATTAAACTAACTTTTGATATGAGGAGTAATTACTTTCTTTCCCTTACGGTTTTTGTTCTTTTTCTACTTGTTGGATCCATCTTAACAATCAGTGAGACTAAAATCGCAACTGCAGATATAAAATGCTTGAAGTGTCACAGAGGAAAAGACAGCCTCGACAAATATATCAAAGAGAAAAACATTAAATCAGCTCAAGAGTTAAGAGATCTTCTCAGAAGAGGTCCTAAGGCAGGTTTACATATTACAAATACTGACGAAGACATCGAAAAGGCAATCCGTTATCTAAACCTTCCCTAAACATCCATAAATGAAATCGAAAAAGAAGAAAAGAAAAGGTAAAAACAAAATAGAAGAACTTTCTGAGGAGCTAATACTTGAGCTCTTCAAATCGCGCAAAAAACCCCTTCTTCTAAGAGAAATCTATCATTTCCTCTCAATACCCTCAGAGCATAGAGAGAAGGTCAGATCCCTTGTTAGGACTCTTGCTGAAAGAGGAAAGCTCATTCAAATTAAAAAGAGAAGATACGCTTTGGCTGATTCAGTGTCTTATCAGAGGGGAAGGTTGCGTGTTCACCCTGATGGTTTTGGATTTGTCACAACAGAGGAAGGAAAAACTATCTTCATACCTCCCAAAAGGCTAGAGAAAGCCCTTGATGGAGATATCGTCCTCGTCAGAATAGAGAGAACTACCAAGAAGGGGCCAGAAGGAAGAGTAATAAAGGTCCTTGAAAGACCTAGAAAACACATTGTAGGCTATTTAGTAAGGCGCAACAAGTTTTACTTTGTCGAACCTGAAGATAGGCGTCTTCCTTTTGAGATCTTTATACCCAAAAAAAGAAGAGGAAAAGCTAAGGAGGGACATATAGTTGTCGCCAAAATTCTTGAACCTACCTCTGAATTTGGAGTCCCTCTTGGAGAGGTCATAAAAGATCTTGGAGATCCAGAGAGTTTAGAAACCCATACTTGGGCTACAATTTTCACCTACGACCTCCCCAATGAATTTTCTGAGGAAGTTAAGAAGGAGCTTGAAAAGATTCCTGATGAGGTCAGAGATGAGGATAAAAATGGACGAGTTGACCTAAGAGAACTTCCTCTTGTTACTATTGATGGTGAAAACGCGAGGGACTTTGATGATGCGGTATGTGTGAAGAAGTACTCAAGAGGCTACAGACTCTGGGTAGCAATTGCAGACGTTGCCCATTATGTCAAAAAAGATAGTTTTCTTGATAGAGAAGCCTATCTCAGAGGAACGAGCGTTTACTTCCCCAACATGGTGCTTCCCATGTTTCCAGAAAAACTCTCAAACAATCTCTGTAGCCTCAATCCCCATGTAGATCGCCTTGCTATGGTAGTTGAAATAGATTACACCCCCAAAGGTAAGGTCAGAAGTAAAAAGTTTTATGAAGCTGTTATTCGTTCCCATGCCAGATTAACCTACACAGAAGTCAAAGAAATGTTTGTTGACCAAAATGAAACAGTAATTAAGAAATATTCAACCCTTTATCCTATGTTAAAGGATGCCCTGGAATTGGCACAGATACTCCGAGAAAAGCGACTTGCAAGAGGAAGTCTTGACTTTGATCTACCTGAGCCTGAGATAGTGCTCAATTTTGAAGGCAAAATAGAGAATATTGTAAAAAGAGAGAGAAATATTGCCCATATGATGATTGAGGACTTTATGATTTCAGCAAACGAAGCAGTTGCTGAATATCTCACAGAGCTCTCCTATCCTTTTCTCTACAGAGTACATGAAGTTCCTGACTTAAACAAAGTTAAGGAACTCTTAGAGTATCTTCCGCTCGGGAATATAGAGATTGACTTTCCAGAAGAACCTACACCAAAGTTTTTTCAGGAGCTTCTCAAACTTACAGAAAATCATAGACTTAGTTACCTCTATCATCATATGCTTCTTAGATCACTTAAGCAGGCAAAATACTCCCCAAATAATGTAGGACACTTTGGTCTTGCCTCAACCTGTTATTGTCACTTCACCTCTCCTATTAGAAGATACCCCGATCTTGTCGTCCACCGAGCTCTTAAGAGGGCCCTAAGAAACCAAAAACCTCCCTATAAAATTGATGAACTGGAAGAGATGGGGAAACACCTATCTCAGCGCGAAAGAATCGCGGAAGAAGCTGAAAGAGAAATCTTTAAGAAATTTCAAGCCTTCTTTATGAGAGACAAAACTGGTGAAATCTACTCAGGAATCATTTCTGGAGTCACTGCCTTCGGATTCTTCGTTGATTTAGAAGAATATCTAGTAAGTGGAGTCGTAAGAGTTGTTGATCTTCCAGATGACTACTATGTCCTCGACGAAAAGGGTATCAGCCTCATTGGCAAACGTACTGGAAAGATCTTTCAAATAGGTCAAAAAGTTAAAGTTAAAGTAAAAGAAGTTGATCTAAGACGATACCAAATAAATTTCAGGCTTGTAGAGTTAAATTAGAGCCTTATTTTAAATTTTCCATTCAATTTCCCATTCTACTTCTTTCTCATTTTCCTTTTCTTCATATTTAATTTCTAACTCAAATTCACTAGGAAGATCAATCCTCTTATCACCAACCATTACGTATCCCTGTTCAACTTGAGAGATGAGAGACTTCAAATACTCAATAAAACCTTCTTTGTTTGTCATTCTCTCCACTTTTTCTTTCTTTGACATGACAAAACCTCCTCTATGCGGGTATTTTCTTGCCTAAGGTTGTTAAAGTCAAATTCAAATGTAAAACACCCTTCAAGGCTTGAATCTTATCAGCAAGTTCTTTTATTTCATTCGCCTTCCCTTTAACTAATATTATCTCTAAACATCTTTCATGGTCTACATGAAGATGTTGAGTCGTAATTATTTTGTCATAGTAATCATGCTGAATATCTAAAAGCTTGTCCGTTAATTCCCTTTTGTGGTGATCATAAAGATAGGTAATTACACCAGCAACATCTTCTTTAGACTCCCTCCATTCCTCCTCAACGAGCTTTTGCCTAATCAAATCTCTAATAGCCTCAGAGCGATTTGCATAGTGCTTCCTCTCAATATATTCATCAAAGGCTTTAAGAAGCTCCCGAGGGATTGAAATGCCAAATCTTGCTAATTCCTCCATTAAGAGCCCCCTGATGGCTTATATTTTATTTTAAAACTATTTTTTTGAAATTTCAACTGCTTTTATCCTATCATTTTTTCAACATATCCAAAAAAAGTGCTATACTAATAGATTAAAAATAAAGAACATCAAATAATGCCTAGTTTGAGGTTGGATTTCAAAAAGTTACTGTCCCTTCTAAAACCTAAATACATTGCTCTCACTGTATCTCTTCTTGCCACACTTCTCTTGCTTATTTCAGCTCTATTAACCTATAGGAGTTATCAAAATATCCTGACTCAAAGCCTAACAATTCAAGCCTTAGGAATAGAGACTGTTCTTCAGAGTCTCGTTAAAAATTTTGACCTCCATTTCCTGCGAATCAAAAAGAATTTCCTTTCAAATCTTATTATTAATGAAAGATGGCAAGGAGTTAGATACATTGCTCTCTACTCTGAGGGGGGAACTATTTTACTTCACTCCGACATTGAACAAATTGGTAAGACTATCGAACCTTTCTCCATCCCTGGTGATAGTGGCAAGAGCTACTATTTGAGACAGACTTCCGGTGAAGAATTATTTATTTACGAAAACAAAGTTAGGCTTGAGGATAAAGTACTTTTTTTGAGGATAGCTCTTCATGTACCCCCTGTGAGAGAGGGCCTTGGGATTGCAAGATTTCATCTCCTATTTGAATTTATTCTTGCCTCTTTCATTCTCCTTCTGGGCTTTGCGTCTTTCCTATTCTTAAGCTATTTTGAAAGAGAAACTAAAAAAATGGAAGAACTCAAAAACTGGCAATTTATAACTCAGCTTCTGTTACATGAAATCAAAAATCCCTTAGCTACCATAAAGGGATTTTCCCAATATCTCTTGACTAAAGTTGACGACCCCAAATTCAAAAATCCCCTTGAACTGACTCTCCGTGAGTCTCTTCGTATAGAGAGAATTCTTAAAGACCTCTCTATTTTTAGCTTTCCCCAGACTCCTCTTTTCACTAAAACAGATCTAAATGACCTTCTTACTGAAATCAAATCTAATTTGGAATTCCTCTATCCACAAATAAAAATTCAACTTGAGTTGCTATCGGAAGTCAAAATCTTTACAGATGCTCATCTCTTAAAGAGTATTCTCTTTAATCTTATTGACAATGCGGTCTCTGCGACACTTGATGCGGGAGAGTCGGAGATCTTAATTCGAGAAAGCCAAAATATGGACAAAATTATCGTTGAAATAATTGACAGAGGTAAAGGTATTCCTGATGAAATACGGGAAAAGGTTTTTGAACCTTTCTTCACAACTAAAGCAAGAGGAACTGGCCTCGGACTTGCTATCGTAAAAAAACTTAGTAAAACCTTAGGAGTAAAAGTAACCTTAAAGAAGGCCCAGCCACAGGGGACCTGTGCAACTGTGGAAATACCAAAAGGCTCAATCACTTGAAAATTTGCAGATACTCAGGATCAATTTATAATAAAAAGCTATGGAAAACCGCCCTCTTATCCAAATTGTAGAAGATGACCTATCTTTTGCTACCTTTCTTAAGACCCTTCTTGAGGAAGCTGGTTATGCAGTTTGTCATTACACCAGAGCAGAAGAGGCCTTACTTCATCTTCCAGAAGAAAGTCCAGCAATTTCCATAGTTGACTTAAAACTGCCTGGCTTAGATGGAATCCAGTATATAGAGCGGGCAAAAAGAATCTCTCCTTATACAGAGTTTTTAATCATAACCGCCTTTGGAAGTATCCCTTCTGCGGTATCCGCTCTGAAAAAGGGGGCTATAGATTATCTCACAAAACCTTTAGAATCACCCGAGGATTTTCTTAGAAAAATTAAGACCCTTCTGGAGAGCAGAAAGCCCCAAATATCCAGGAAAGAAGAGGATCTTCCTCCTTTTCATGTGCTTTTTGCAGGAATGGAAGAGTTGTATGAGAAAATTTTAAGCATTGCTCCTACATCTGCCACAGTTCTTCTGCTTGGTGAAACTGGAACGGGCAAATCAGCAATAGCCAAAGCAATCCATGTGTTAAGTAATAAAAAAGGGGCCTTTGTTGAGGTAAACTGTGCAGTCTTACCAGAAAATTTAGTTGAGGCGGAACTCTTCGGTTACGAAAAAGGAGCTTTCACTGGGGCTACCAAGACAAAACCAGGAAAGCTTGAGCTTGCTCGTGATGGCACTCTCTTCCTTGACGAAATTGCTGAGATGACTCCTCAAACCCAAGCAAAATTTCTAAGAGTTTTGCAAAATAGAACTTTTGAGAGACTGGGAGGGCTTGAAGTCCTTGAGACAAATGCCCGCTTTGTTGTTGCCACAAACAGAAATCTTGAAGAACTCGTAAAAAAAGGCCAATTCAGAGAGGACCTCTATTATAGAATAAATGTAATATCTTTCAACCTACCTCCTCTACGTGTACGTAAAGCCCATCTTTCTCTTCTCATAGACTACATTATTGAAAAAAAGGCTAAAAACCTTGGAGTTGAACCTAGACCTTTGAGCAAAAAAAGTTTAGAAAAACTAATGAACTATCCTTTTCCAGGAAACGTTAGAGAACTTGAAAACATTTTGGAGCGGGCCCTACTTTTGAGTAAAGGTCCTGAGCTCGAAGTTGAACTTCCTGCATTAACAACTTCTAAGGAAGCAATTGCAGAAATCAAACCTCTAAAAGAATTAGAGAAAGAAGCTATTCTAAAGGCCCTTTCCGAATGCAAAGGTAACAAGGTTGAAACCGCAAAAAAACTCGGAATTCCCCTAAGAACTCTATATCACAAGCTCAAGGAATACGAAATAAAAAGCTAAGGAAATTCACAATTACCAGTATCAAGAAACAGGGGGAGCACCCTCCCCCCATCAAAACTTAAACTGATCCCCTAAAAGCCACAGCTTTTACGCAGAGCCCCATATCCTCTTAACAGGGGAAGATTTGCGCCCTGGGCCTTCTTCAAAACCTCCACTCTCAACTTGGCAGACTCAATCTCTTTTTCCAAAATAAGATCCCAACTCGGGTTCCCAGAGAGGAGTTGAGCTCTGATCTCAGTCCTAATCTGAGCCTCTTTCTGCATTAAAGGCGTTACCTCTTGACAAAAGCTCTGAAGTTTAGCAGGATCAACACCCATCATCTGACCACGTTTTTGTGCTAAAACAGGCCCTGCAGTCAACAAAGTGATCCCCATGAGACCAACTAAAACCTTTTTCATCATGACCCACCTCCTATAGCTTTTTGATGAAATTCATGCAAATTTCATACCTATCATAGCGAATCAAAAAATTAAGGTATAATAGGCCCTTAATAGATACAAAATGAAATGTTACATATAAAAATTGCAAAATTTGCAAAACCTATTGCAAGAACCACCTTTTCTGAGATTGAAAGTTAACTAGAATTGCTTAGACCTGAAGAGTTGCCAGATATCTTCCACGCAGAGAGTGCTGTCCTGCCTCTTCTATGAGGACTTTAACGAGAGTTCCTGCCATATCGAGCCTTGGTGCGGTGAAATTAACAACTAAATTTTGAGTGCTCCTACCTGTAAGTTTTTGCGGATCCTTTGAACTTATTCCCTCAACCAAGACTTCAACCTCTTTCCCAAGGTAGCTTCTGTAAATCTCCTTTGAAATCTCTGCCTGAAGGGAGTGGACCCTTTTTAGCCTTTCCTCTTTGACACTTTCAGGTAATTTGTCTGAAAATCTCTTGGCAGTGGTAAAGGGTCTATCAGAATATTTGAAGGAAAAAATCTCCTGAAATCGCACCTGCCTCAATATGTCAAGTGTTTCTTCAAAATCCTCCTCTGTCTCCCCAGGAAATCCTACAATTATATCTGTTGTAATTCCTATGTCAGGGCATAAAAGTCTTAGTTTTTCAACCTTTTCTAAGAACTCTTCTCTCGTATACTTTCTATTCATTCTCTTTAACACTCTGTTTGATCCTGCTTGCAGAGGGAGATGGATGTGTTTGCAGACTTTTGGGTTCTCTGCAATGACGCGCATCAGTTTTTCACAGAGATCCTTGGGATGGCTTGTAGTAAAACGTATCCTCCAGAGTCCATCTATCTGAGAAACTCGCTCCAAGAGCTCCGCAAAATCAGGAAAGTCCCTCTCTTTTTTGCCATAGGAATTGACATTTTGTCCAAGAAGAGTCACTTCTCTCACTCCTTCCATTTCAACTAGATACTTGATTTCATCCAGAATCTCTTCTGGTTTTCTACTAATCTCTCGACCTCTAACATAGGGCACAATGCAATATGAGCAAAAGTTATCACACCCCTGCATTATACTCACATATGCAGTCACCCGTCTATTTTGAGGCTTCTGAGGTAGAACAAGAGGAAATTTAAAATCCTCTTTTAAATCAGTAAAAACAACAGGTCTCTTACCGCTACTGATAAGCTCTAAGGCTTCCCTAATGCGATAAAATCCCTGTGTGCCAAGTATCATATCAATATGGGGATATCTCTTAAGTAGGTTTTCTCCCTCCTGCTGAGCAACACATCCCATAACCCCGACAATTAACCCTGGGTTACGCTTCTTTTGGTCCTTAAAACGGCCTATTTCACTATAGAGCTTATGCTCCGGTTTTTCTCTTACAGAACAGGTATTGACAAGAATGAGATCAGCCTCCTCAGGATGAGGAGTCTGCTCATAAAGATCTCCGAGAAGATATAGCACCTTCTCGGAGTCATTCTCATTCATCTGACAACCAAATGTCTTGATATACACCTTCTTCATAACAATTTAAAATATAAAACTGATAAACAAGAAAGACAAGGAAATTTAGAAAGTTTGGCCTACTTTGAATTCTATCTTGAGACGAAAATGTTAGGCCTCTACCTTTTTCTCCTCACCAGCGGAAGCGTCGTTAGTGGAAACTTCTCCTTTAGAACTTTCCCCTGCTATATCACTTTTTGGAGCTGTCTCTTCTACTTTCGTTTCTAGAATGGACTCAGTTTTTCCTGATAATTGTGCCTTTTTCTTTTGTATAAACTCATTGATTTTCTTTAATCTCTCAGATGGGGCCTTAGACTTTCTAAAGGTGAGTTTCTCCTCAACAAGCTCAACAATTGCAAGGGGAGCACAATCTCCTCTTCTTACTCCAAGTTTTATCACCCTTGTGTAACCACCAGATCTATCCATGTATTTTTCTCGGAGCTCAGTAAAAAGTTTTCTCACAATGGCCTTATCCTGAATAAATGCAAGAGCCCTTCTCCTTGAGGCAAGGTCTCCCCTTTTGGCAAGAGTAATCATACGGTCTGCAAATCGCCTAAGTTCCTTGGCTTTAGCAAGAGTAGTAGTAATTCGCCCATACTTAAAAAGGTCTCTAACCTGATTTCGCATCAAAGCTATACGATGCTCAGTTGTCGAAGTCAATCTTCTACTAACCTTTCTATGTCTCATGGTTTTTTCCTCCTATCTAAATATAGGTCTATTTATTGAGGTGTCTTAGGGGGCTTCCAGTCAATATTCTTCATTCCTAAGTGCAGATTAAACTGCTGAAGCTTTTCTACTATCTCATCTAATGACTTCTTTCCAAAACTTCTAAGTTTAAGTAGTTCTGTTTCACTTTTCTGCACGAGCTCACCTACGTATTGTATCCCTGCTGATTTAAGACAATTGAGAGCTCGGCCAGATAGTTCAAGTTCATCAACAGTCATATTCAGATAATTACAGATAGATATAGGCTCTTTCTTAGGTTTCTCTGGCTGAAGAACCTCATCTCCAATAAATACAGAAAGCTGATCAACAAGTATACGAGCTGACATAAGTAAGGCGCTCTGAGGATCAACAGTGCCATCAGTCCAAATTTCTATAGTAAGGGAATCGTAATCACTACTTTTCCCTACACGTGCTTGCCCAACAGTAAAATTTACTCTAGTTATAGGTGAAAAAAGTCCGTCAACTAAAATTACTCCTATCTCATTATTCTTGCTGTATTCAGCTGGAGCGTAGCCTCTCCCTCGTTCCACCTTCACCTGCATATTAAAGCGGACATCCTCTGTAAGGGTAGCTATATAGTGGTCTGGATTAACCACCTCTCCAACACTTGGAGGAATCTGAAAATCTCTTGCTCTTATCTCGCAGGGACCAATTTTTTCAATCTTAAAAAAGTAAGGCCCTTCCCCATTTAACTTAAATCTTACACCTTTCAAATTTAAAATCACATCAGTTATATCTTCTAATAATCCTGGAAGACTTGCAAACTCATGCGGAACACCTTCTATTCTGACCTCTGTAATAGAATATCCTGGAATTGAGGAAAGAAGTATTCTTCTTAAGGCATTCCCAAGAGTATACCCAAAACCCCTCTCTAGAGGTTCTATGATAAATTTTCCATAATAAGGAAATTGACTATCTTTGTGTATCTTTATACCCTCAGGTTTGATAAGCTCTACAGGTTTTTTCATATGCAACTTCCCTCGTCACTAATTTTTATCTAGAGTAGAACTCAATGATATAGGACTCTTGAATGGGCATGGTAATGTCCTCTCTTGAAGGCAAAGTCCTTACCCTTCCTCTAAAATTCTCAGGCTCCAGTTCAAGCCAAGCAGGGATACCTCTCTGTTGTCTAACCTCTAAACTTTCTTGAATAATTGGATTATTTCTATACTTCTCCCTTAATTCAATGACATCACCAGGTTTAACAAGAAAAGAAGGAATGTCAACAGGTTTCCCATTTACCAAGAAAAAGCCATGATTAACCATCTGTCTTGCCTGGGCACGCGATTGAGCAAAACCAAGACGATAGACTACATTGTCTAACCTGCGCTCAAGGAGTTGCAGAAGATTATGCCCAGCCTGACCAGGCATATTTATTGCCATATCGTAATATTTTCTCATCTGTTTCTCAGAAATACCATAGATTCTCTTCACTTTTTGCTTCTCTCTCAATCGAATACCATAATCAGAAAGTTTTACTCGCAACTGCATAGGTCCGTGCTGTCCTGGTGGATAGCTCCTTCTCTCAAAACTACACTTGTCAGTATGACATCTCTCTCCTTTCAAGAAAAGCTTCATACCCTCTCGCCTACAAAGTCTACAACGAGGTCCTGTATACCGTGCCATAAGCTAATTCCTCCTAAGAAAAATTAAACTCTTCTTCTCTTGGGTGGTCTACACCCGTCATGAGGAATAGGTGTGACATCTTTGATAAGAGTCACCTTTAGACCAGAGCCCTGAAGTGCTCTGAGAGCTGCCTCCCTTCCTGGCCCAGGCCCCTTCACATAGACCCAAACCTCCTTCAATCCATAAGGCTGGGCCTTCTTTAGAGCACTCTGCATGGCAAGCTGGGCAGCAAAGGGAGTACCCTTTCTTGTGCCTTTAAAACCTTCTGTCCCCCCACTTGCCCAAGCAAGCGTATTCCCCTGACGATCTGTAATTGTCACAATCGTATTGTTAAACGTAGAGTGAATATGAACTATGCCTTCAGCAACTGTCTTTTTTATCTTCTTTTTCTTGGCTTTTGCCACCTCTTACACCTCCTTCATTTCTTCTTCCTCTATTTCTTCTTTCTCAATGAACCAGGTCTCGGTCCTTTTCTTGTTCTAGCATTGGATCTCGTCCTTTGACCCCTAACCGGAAGCCCCATCTTGTGTCTCAAACCGCGATAGCACCCAATATCCATAAGCCGTTTAATATTAGCCCTGACTTCCTTCCTCAAATCTCCCTCAACCTTATACTCCTTTTCAATTATCTGCCTCAGCCTGTTTATCTCCTCCTCAGTTAGATCCTTTACCTTCTTAAACCAATCTATACCTGCCTTGGTACAGACTGTCTGCGCAAGGGTCCTACCAATTCCATAAATATAAGTTAAAGCAATCTCAACAGGCTTCTTCTCCGGTATATCAACACCTGCTATCTTGGGCATCTCCGCTCCTCCTTATCCTTGCCTCTGTTTATGCTTAGGATTTTCACATATTATCCTCACAACTCCCTTGCGTCTTATTACCTTACACTTCCTACATCTTCTCTTTACAGAAGGACTAACTTTCATTTCTATTACCTCCCCTTCTCCATATCTGCCTTACTGCCTCGATATATAATTCTACCTCTTGTTAAATCGTAGGGTGATAATTCTACCACAACTGTGTCTCCTGGCAAGATTCTTATATAGTGAACCCTCATCTTGCCAGAGAGATGAGCAAGAACAGTATGGCCTGTCTCTAGCTCAACCCTAAACATGGCATTTGGCAATGCCTCTATAACCTTACCTTCGAGTTGAATTACGTCCTCTTTAGCCATAGCCTCACCTTACACCTGAGATAAAATAATCGGTCCAGATGGTGTAATTGCAACAGAGTGTTCAAAATGGGCAGATAGACTTCCATCCCTTGTCACAGCAGTCCATCCATCATTCAAAATCACTACCTCGTAAGAACCTGCAGAAACCATAGGCTCAATTGCTAAAACTAGCCCAGGCTCAAGTCTCAAACCCCTTCCCGGTTTCCCATAGTTGGGAACCTCAGGAGGTTCATGCAAAGATCTGCCTATACCGTGTCCCACAAAATCTCTAATTACATTAAAACCCTCTCTCTCTACCCTACGCTGTATCGCATGAGAAATGTCTCCAATTTTATTCCCCACACGTGCCTTCTCAATCGCAAATCTCAGTGCTTCCTCTGTCGTCTCAAGTAACCGCCTTGCCTCTTCAGAAATCTTACCAACTCCAACAGTTATAGCAGCATCCCCTACATACCCATCATAAACCACACCAAAATCAAAACTAACAATATCCCCCTCTTTTAATATTTTGTCCTTTCTCGGCATACCATGAACTACTTCTTCATTTACTGAAACACACAGGGCATAGGGATATCCCCTATAACCCTTAAATGCAGGTTTTACTCTCTTCCTCTCACAAAGTTCAAGAGCTAATTCCTCAAACTCAAAAGTACTAACTCCAGGCCTCACCGCCTCCTTCAAGGTCAACAGAATCTCCATAACAATAGCATTAGCCTTTCTCAATATCTCTATCTCTTTGGAATTTTTTAAAATAGGATGACCCTTCAGTCCCAATAACTACTTTCCCTCCAAGATCTGAATTAGCTGATTAGTAATCTCCTCAATACTCTTACTACCATCAACTTCCCTAAGAATGCCCTTACTTTTATAATAGTCTATAAGTGGTGCAGTGCTCTCGTGATAGACCTTTAGCCTGTTTCTAACAGTCTCTTCATTATCATCAGGCCTCTGATAGAGCTCCCCTCCACACAAATCACAAATACCTTCAACCTTTGGAGGTTTATATTTAACGTGATACATCATACCACAATTTTTACAAGTCCTTCTTCCTGTTAGCCTCTCGATTAATAGCTCGTCTGGCACCACAAGAGCAAGAGCAAAATCTAATTTTTTTCCCATTTCAGAAAGAATCCTGTCCAAAGCCTCAGCTTGAGCAACAGTCCTTGGAAACCCATCTAAAATAAAACCCTTCTCACAATCTGGCTGGGATAACCTCTCCTTTACCATATCAAGAATTATCTCATCAGGAACAAGTTGCCCCTTGTCCATATATTCCTGAGCCTTTTTCCCAAGCTCTGTTCCCTTAGCTCGGTGTTCCCTCAACATATCACCTGTGGAAATTTGAGGAATCCCATATCTCTCAATAAGTATCTTTGCCTGAGTTCCCTTTCCTGCACCTGGAGGACCTAAAAATACTATATTCATAACCCACCCCCTAGGTTATTATTATCGAACTTTTAGCTTAGTATGTTTTATAAAGGTTTCATACTGTCTCGTCAATAAGTGCGCCTCAATGTGACCAACAAGATCTAAAGCTACACCTACCACTATCAGGAGAGAGGTTCCACCAAAGTAAAAAGGTAAATTAAGATTATATACTAAAAAATTAGGCAATACACAGATAAAGGCAATATATAATGCACCTATAAATGTAATCCTCACCATAACTTTTTCAAGAAATTCCTCTGTAGATCTTCCAGGTCTAATACCAGGTATGAATCCTCCCCACTTCTTGAGATTTTCAGCAACCTCCTTCGGATTAAAAATTACCGCAGTGTAAAAATAACAGAAGAAAATTATAAGTCCCGCAAATATTAAGTTATATAACACCCCTGAAGGATTTAACCACTGCGAAAAGTTTTGAAAAAATGTAAGTGGAATAAAACTTGCAACCGTTGCAGGAAACATCAATACTGATGAAGCAAAAATTGGAGGAATTACTCCAGCTGAATTTATTTTGAGAGGTAAATAACTCGTCTGTCCTCCAACTACCTGCCTACCTATCTGCCGTTTGGCATAGTAAATGGGAATCCGCCTTTGAGATAATTCCATAAAACATGTAAAGGCAAGTATACCAAATAACAAAAGCAATATAAGTAATAAACTAAAAAGAGAAAACTCACCCGTACCAACAAATTTGAGAGTCCTACTTATTGCAGGAAATATGCCTGCAACTATACCAGAAAAAATTATTAGAGATATGCCATTACCAATGCCATGCTCCGTCATCTGTTCACCAAGCCAAACTAAAAATAAAGTTCCTGCGGTTAAAGATAGAGTAGTCATAATACGAAAACTCCATCCGGGATCCGCAACAATTGGAACTCCAGATGGAGATACCATCTTCTCAAGCCCTATGGAAATACCAAAACCTTGTATCAAACATATCAATACAGTAAGATAACGAGTATAATAGGCAATCTTCCTTCGCCCCTCAGGTCCCTCCTTATAGTATTCTTTTAGAGTAGGAAATACCACCGTCATCAGTTGCATTATAATGGAAGCACTTATATAAGGCATCACTCCCAAAGCACAGACCGAAAATCTGCTCAGAGCACCTCCAGAGAAAATATCCAAAAAACCCAAAAGAGTTCCCCCCATCTTCTGAAAGAACTCGAGAAAGGCCTCACTATTAATTCCAGGAGTAGGGATATGAATTGAAAACCTATAAATAGCAAGTCCTAAAAAAAGATAGAATAATCTACGTTTAAGCTCAGGAATATTCGCTAAACTGAGAAGCCTCTCTCTTTGATTCACAATTAGACAGTCTCCTTAGCAAGGAAGTAACTCAACCCTACCTCCAGCCCTTTCAATCTTCTCTCTAGCACTCTTTGAGATTGCATGAACTTTAACATTTAATGGAAAATCTATCTCCCCATCACCTAAAAGCTTTATTGGTTTATTTCTTCTCTTGACAAGCCCTCTCATCCTAAGGCTCTCAGGATCAACCTGATCACCAGACTGAAATCTACTAACTAAATCACGAATATTCACAACCTCATACTCAATCTTAAAAATATTGGTAAAACCTCTCTTAGGCACTCGTCTGATTATTGGAGTCTGTCCTCCCTCAAAGAAGGGCCTTATATCAAGCCCCTCTCTTGCCTTCTGTCCCTTATGCCCCCTACACGAGGTCTTTCCATGGCCAGATCCATGACCTCTACCCACCCTTTTTTTCCGGTGCTTGGATCCTGGATCAGGTTTAAGAGACCCTAAATCAATCACCTTAACCATCTATCTCCTCCACCTTAACAATATGTTTTACTTTTTCTATCATACCTCTTATGTTGGGCGTGTCCTCTCTGATTACACTTTGCCCAATCTTCTTTAATCCTAACCCCTTAATCGTAGCAACTTGGTCAGGTTTCCAACCATACTTACTTCTAACAAGAGTTATCCTCAACTTCTTCATGACCTCACCCTCTCCAGGATCTCACTTATCGTTTTGCCCCTCTTTTTGGCAACATATTCTATGTCCTGAAGCTGTGTCAAAGCCTTAAATGTAGCCTTGACCAAATTGTGGGGATTTGTACTCCCAAGTGCTTTGGTTACAACATCTGTAATCCCAACCGCATCCATAATCGCTCTCACTGTCCCACCTGCAATAACTCCTGTCCCAGCAGGCGCTGGCTTGAGTAGAATCATAGAACTGCCAAACTTACTTTGAATACTATGGGGAATAGTACCCCTGACCACAGGCACCTTAATCATACTCTTTTTGGCCTTTTCAATGGCCTTACGTATGGCATCTGGAACCTCAGGTGCCTTTCCAAGGCCATAACCAACTCTACCCTTGCCATCACCAACAACAACCAATGCTGCAAATCGTAACCTTTTACCTCCCTTGGTTACTTTCGTAACTCTGCTAATCTGAATTATCTTCTCAATTAACTCTTCTCCTGCCCTTGCCAAGTTAACACCTCCTCTTAAAATTCAAGTCCGCCTTTTCTTGCTCCCTCTGCAAGAGCCTTTACTCTACCATGATACTTATATCCACCTCTGTCAAAGACAACCTTTGTAATCCCTTTTTCAAGAGCCTTTTTGGCTAAATGCTCCCCAACAATATAGGCGATGTCTAATTTGTTCTTAATCTCTCCTTTCTCCTTTAACTCCTTTATCTTCTCCCTTACCTCAGGAGTCAGAGAAGAACAAGCAACCAAGGTATGCCCAATGGTGTCATCTATAATCTGAGCATAAATCTGCTTCTTACTTCTAAATACACAAAGCCTCGGTCTTTCAGGAGTCCCAAAAACCTTCTTTCTTACCCTTCTGTGTCTTCTCAATCTTCTTTCAACTTTGATCTCAGGCCTCATATCCTCTCCCTCTATTTTTTACCTTTTCCACCCTTGCCAGATTTTCCTGGTTTTCTCAATATTACTTCTCCAGTATACCTAATCCCTTTTCCTTTATAGGGCTCTGGTGGCCTTAGGAAACGAATATTAGCAGCGACCTGACCAACAAGCTCCTTGTCAATTCCCTCAAGAATAAGGCGAACCTGAACTTGCTCTGTCCCTCTCTCAGTTCTCGCAGATATTCCTGGTGGCAAGGTGAAAACTATAGGATGCGAATATCCAAGTGAAAAATGAATCTCCTGCCCCTTAACTTCTGCTCTGTATCCAAGACCTACTATATCAAGGGATTTGGTAAAACCTTGGGTAACCCCTATGACCATATTGTTAATCAGAGCTCTCGCAAGTCCCTGAAAGGCTTTAGCCTTACGGTCAAGTTTTTTCTGAACCTCCATCTTCTCCACAAATATCTGATTATCCTCAATGCGAATCCTCACCAATGGAGGTAATTTTTTCTCCAAACTGCCCTTTGGGCCCGTTACCTTAATAATACCACCATCAAGAATCTCAACCTTGACTCCCGATGGTATTGGGACTGGCTTTCTTCCTAAGCGTGATACCTCACCCATCTCAATTCACCCCTTTACCAAATTTCACAAATTACTTCTCCACCTACTTTTCTTTTGCGAGCCTCATGATCCGTCATTATTCCTTGTGACGTTGAGACAATAGCAATACCTAGACCATCCATCACCTTAGGAATCTTTTGATAACCCAAATATATTCTTCTCCCTGGTTTACTTACTCTCCTTAGACCCGATATAACTGGTCTCTTTTGTTCATCATACTTGAGAACAATTTCAATCTTAGCCTGAGGCTTTTCATCAATATATCTATAGTCCTCAATATAACCCTCTTCCTTCAATATACGCACAATCTCTAACTTCATCCTTGATGCAGGAAGACTTATCACCTTCTTACGAGCAGATAAGGCATTTCTTATCCTTGTAAGCATATCCGCAATTGGATCTGTCATCATATCCCCTCTACCTCCTTACCAGCTTGCCTTCCTTACACCTGCAAGCTTACCCTCAGAGGCAAGCTTCCTAAAACACATCCTGCACAAACCAAACCTCCTGATGTAAGAACGAGGTCTTCCGCAAATCTGGCATCGATTTCTAACCCTCACCTTAAATTTTGGCTTCCTTTTTGCCTTTTCAATCTGTGCTTTTCTTGGCATTATAATTACCTCCTAAAGGGCATCCCCATCTCTTTTAAAAGTTCAAAGGCCTCTTCATCAGTCTTCGCGGTTGTTACTATAGTAACACTCATACCTTTAACCTTTTCTATCTTTGACGTATCAAGCTCTGGGAATATGGTATGATCCGTAATTCCCAAAGTGTAATTACCTCTCCCATCAAAACCTGAACGTGGAAGTCCCTTAAAATCTCTTACTCTAGGAAGAGCTACATGAATAAGTCTCGCAAGAAAATCATACATCCTTCTTCCTCTCAAAGTAACCATTACTCCTATTGGCATTCCCTTTCTCAATTTGAATCCCGCTATTGACTTCCTGGCCTTACAAATTCTCGGTCTCTGACCAGTAATCTGAGCAAGCTCAACAAGAGCTTGATCGATAATCTTTGGATTGGATACCGCCTCCCCAAGACCCATGTTGACAGTTATTTTTTCAATCTTAGGAATCTGATGGATGTTCTCGTAATTAAATCTTTCAAACAATCTCGGTCTAACCTCTTTGTAGTACTTTTCCCTTAAATCCATCGTCATTACTCCTTAGGCTCGATAATTTCTCCACATTTTTTACAAACTCTCACCTTTGTTCCATCCTCGAGAAATTTCTTCGCAACCTTAACCCCCCTCTTACACCTTTGACAATAAAGCATAAGATTAGATACGTGAATGGGAGCTGGCTTCTCTATAATCCCACCACTACTATAGGGGGTCGGTTTCATGTGTTTCTTTACAATATTTACACCCTCAACTACAGCCCTTCCTTTCCTTGGAAATACCTGTAAAACTTTCCCCATCTTTCCCTTATCTTTCCCAGAAATAACCACAACAATATCATTCTTCTTTATGTGCACCTTAGCCTCATGAGGTTTAGGTAAATATTTACTTGTCCCTCTTTTTAACATATCTCACCCTCTCCTCTATAGCACCTCAGGTGCTAAAGAAATTATTTTCATGAAACCTTTTGCCCTGAGCTCCCTTGCTACAGGCCCAAATATACGGGTCCCTATCGGCTCTTTATGCTGATTTATTAAAACTGCAGCATTCTCATCAAACCTGATCGTTGACCCATCCGGCCTCTGCACTTCCTTCTTCGTCCGAACAATAACCGCCTTTACTACATCACCCTTTTTGACCTTCGAGTTTGGCAATGCATCCTTTACAGTAGCTACAATAATGTCACCAACAGTTCCATATTTCCTCCCAGGCCCTCCAAGAACACGAATACACATTATCTCTTTCGCTCCTGAGTTGTCCGCTACATTTAGATAGGTCTGCTGTTGAATCATAATCTCAACCCCCTATGCCTCTTCACTAGGCTCTGTCTCTATTACCTTCGCTCTCTCTAAAATTTCTTTAACACGCCACCTCTTTCTGCGCGAAAGAGGTCTCGTTTCCTCTATCAAAACCTTATCTCCAATCCTACACTGATTTCCCTCATCATGTGCCATAAATTTTTTACGTCTCTTTATATACTTTCCATAGAGGGGATGCTTAACTAAAGTTTCAACCTGAACGACCACCGTCTTATCCATCTTATCACTCACGACTATTCCAATAAACTCCTTTCTCTTTCCCATGAGTCTACCTCTTATCTAGATTTAACTCTTTCTCTCTTAGTACAGTTAATACTCTGGCTATGTCCCTCCTCACAGCGCGAATCCTCATCGGATTCTCGAGCCTGTGGAGTGCCCTCTGAAATCTTAAATTAAATAGCTCCTCTCTTAACTTTGAGAGCTTCTCTTTTAATTCCGGAATAGAAAGCTCCCTAAGATCTCTCGCCTTCATGAAGTCTCCTCCCTTGTAACGATCTTACACTTGAAAGGGAGCTTTGATGCAGCAAGCCTTAAAGCCTCCCTAGCAACCTCCTCAGGAACTCCAGAAATCTCATAGATTATCTTTCCAGGCTTTACAACTGCAACATACCCCTCAACAGGTCCCTTACCCTTACCCATACGAGTCTCAGCAGGCTTCTTCGTAACCGGCTTATCAGGAAAAACCCTAATCCAGATCTTTACACCCTTCCTTGCGGTTCTTACTATCGCCACACGACCAGCCTCAATCTGCTGAGAGGTCAGCCATCCACCTTCAAGAACCTTCAATCCATAATCTCCAAAGGCCAAACTATTGCCCTTTGTGGCAATACCCCTAACTCTCCCTTTCTGGCTCTTTCTGTATTTCGTTTTCTTTGGCTGTAAGAGCATCCTCTACACCTCTTCAAAGAAATTTTTAAATAACCATTTTTTCAAGGCCTGATTTCTCAGGTAGTATCTCACCCTTAAATATCCAAACCTTTACCCCAATACTACCATATTTAGTAACCGCTGTGGCAAAGCCATAGTCAATGTCTGCTCTCAAAGTAGAAAGTGGAACTCGCCCAACTCTATACCACTCCGATCTCGCAATCTCAGCTCCACCAAGTCTCCCAGAACACTGTATCTTGATACCCTGTGCTCCATATCTCATCACAAGAGCTACAGCCCTCTTCATAGCCCTCCTAAACGATACCCTCTTTTCAATTTGCTGTGCCACATTCTCCGCAACAAGCTGTGCCTCAAGCTCCGGTCTCCTAACCTCCTCAACAGTCACCTCAATCTCCCTGTCTTTGAACATCTTTGAAAGCTCTTGCTTAATCTTTTCAATCTCAGCACCCTTCTTCCCAATAACAATCCCTGGTCTTGCAGAATGAATTATTACCTTGACACTGTTACCAGCCCTCTCGATCTCAATCCTCGGTATTCCAGCATGGTAATATTTTTCCTTTATATACTTTCTTATCAGGTAGTCCTCGTAAACAAATTTGGGCATTTCACTTGGCTTAGCAACATAACGAGATTCCCAAGTCCTTGTTATCCCTAACCTCAGCCCTCTTGGATCAACTTTCTGCCCCAAGGCTTACCTCCTTTTGGTTTTGTCCCTTTCTTCAAGTTCAATGGTAATATGACTCATTCTACGAAGAATCCTACTTGCTCTACCCCAAGCCCTTGGCCAGACCCTTTTTAGTCTTGGTCCCTCATCAACCACTGCCTTTGCAATATAGAGTTTATCAGCATCCATTCCATAATTGTTTTCTGCATTAGCTACCGCACTTAGAAGTACCTTCTTAATCAATCTAGATGCCTTCTTTGGTGTTGTATCAAGTATATTTAGTGCTTCACCTACGCTCTTTCCCCTTATAAGATCAATAACTAATCGAGCTTTATATGGAGATATCAGAACATATTTAGCTGTCGCTCTTGCTCTCAAGGCCATACCTCCTTATTTCTTCTTCACACCAGAGACCTTACCCTTGTCAGCAGGATGTCCCTTATAGGTCCTCGTTGGAGCAAATTCACCAAGCTTATGCCCAACCATATTCTCCGTCACATAGACAGGTATAAACTTATGACCATTATGAACCGCAAAAGTTAATCCCACCATCTCTGGAATAATCGTCGACCTACGACTCCAAGTCTTTATAGGCCTCTTATCGCCAGTTTCACGAGCTTTTAAAACCTTCTTCAATAAATGTTCATCAACAAAAGGTCCCTTCTTTTTTGATCTCGGCATAATCTCACTCCCTTATGCTTAACCTTTTCTTCTCTTTAAAATAAATTTATCAGAAGGTTTCTTCCCTCTTGTCTTTAATCCTTTACATAGCTGTCCCCAAGGTGAACAGGGGTGTCTTCCACCATGAGTCCGTCCCTCTCCACCACCAAGAGGATGATCCACAGGGTTCATTGCCACACCTCTAACATGAGGACGCCTACCTCTCCACCTGGTCCTGCCAGCCTTACCCCAGACAATATTTTCCCACTCTAAATTGCCGACCTGACCAATGGTTGCCTTGCAGTTGCCGTGAACCTTACGGATCTCTCCAGAAGGTAATCTTAATATAACATAATCCTTCTCTTTTCCAAGTACCTGGGCAAAAGCACCAGCAGATCTTGCAAGTTGACCCCCTTTCCCCGGCCTGAGCTCAACATTATGAACCATAGTTCCCACAGGAATATTCTTCAAAGGCAAAGCATTACCAACCTTGATGTCTACATTCTCTCCTGACTCAACAATGTCACCTACTTTTAAACCATGAGGAGCAAGAATATATCTCTTCTCACCATCACTATACTGAAGAAGCGCAATATTAGCAGATCTATTTGGATCATATTCAAGGGCAATTACCTTTGCAGGAATACCATCCTTGTCCCTCTTAAAATCTATAATCCTATAGAGACGCTTATGCCCACCCCCACGAAATCTTACAGTAACACGACCATAATTGTTTCTTCCACCTGTCTTTTTTAGAGGCTCTACAAGACTCTTCTCGGGCTCCTTCTTTGCAAGTTCTGGATTTATTAAATAGGTCTGAAACCTTCTTCCTGGAGATGTCGGTTTACATTTTTTTATTGGCATAGCACCTAAACCTCCCTAAGATTAGGCATTTTCAAAAATATCAATAGTCTGACCCTCTGCCAACCTTACTATTGCTTTCTTTCTTAAACTTGTCCTTCCAGGATTTCTTAATCCTCCCTTGGGTTTCCCCTTCACTCTTATAGTCTGCACATCAATCACCTTGACCTTAAAAAGATCCTCAACCGCCCTTCTTATGTCAATCTTATTCGCCTTAGGATCTACCCAAAAACAAACCTGATTATATTTCTCCTTAAGAAGTAAAGCCTTTTCTGTTATGATCGGTGCCAAAATAACTTGACGGGGATCTTTCATGGCTATCTCCTCAATCTTTCCTCTATTTTTGGTAAAGCTGATTTTTCAATAATTAGATTTTCATGGTTCAAAATATCATACACATTGAGCCCCTCAACCGCAAGAACCTTCACCTTAGGCAAATTACTAGCACTTTTTTCAAGAATTCTATCTCTAACAGGAACTACTATCAAAGCAGAGTCGGTTCCTATCTTCTTGAGGTATTCCGTCATCAACTTGGTCTTTGGAACATCAAGCCTTGGTAGCTCCTCAGCGACAAAAACTCTATCAGTAAGGGCCCTACTTGAAAGAGCCATCTTAAGACCTAGTCTTCTTACCTTCTTGTTGAGTTTGAATTCATAATCCCTGGGTTTGGGGCCATGCACAACTCCACCACCTACCCATTGAGGAGCCCTAATCGATCCTTGTCTCGCCCTACCTGTATGTTTCTGAGGCCAAGGCTTTCTACCACCACCTCTAACTTCACCACGAGTTTTGGTGCAAGCTGTTCCAGCTCTCCATCTCGCTCTCTGCCATCTAACTACTTCGTGCAGTAGCCCCTCTCTTGGAGGCACTCCAAAAATGTCTGATGCCAATACAATCTCTCCCTTTACTTGACCTTCTCTATCTATCAACTTTGCTTTTATCTCCGTCATAGGATCATCTCCTTACTTAAAATAAACCATTACATAACTTTTAGGGGCTCCAGGAACCCCACCCTTTACAAGTAGCAGATTCTTTTCAGGTATTATGTCAACAACTGTTAGATTCTTAATTGTAACTGTCTCAGCTCCATAATGCCCTGCCATCTTCTTACCCTTTATCACACGCCCAGGAAATGTATTTGCACCACTTGAACCTCTCTTTCTATGAACCTTTTTGGCACCATGGCTCATAGGTTGACGCTGAAAATTCCACCTCTTGATCGTTCCAGTAAAACCTCTTCCCTTACTTGTTCCAGTCACATCTACCTTCATCCCCTTGTTGAGATCTAAATCTGCTAGACTTATTATTTGGCCAGGTTTGAACTCTTCAGGATTCTTAACGCGGAACTCTCTCAAAATATAAAAACCTGTATCAAGCCCAGCCTTGAGAAAATGCCCTATCATAGGTAAAGTGCACTTAGTTAACTTCTTTGGATTAAATCCCAATTGTACCGCATTGTAGCCATCATTTTCCACAGTCTTTACCTGCACTACCGCACAAGGCCCAACCTCTAAGACAGTTACAGGAATTCTATTCCCTTCGCTGTCAAATATCTGAGTCATACCAAGCTTTCTTCCTAAAAGCCCCTCTAACTTCATAGATATCACTCCCCTTTTATTTATCTAAGGCTTCCCTTATGTCTTTATCTCCACCTCAACACCAGCAGGCAATTCTAACTGCATGAGAGCATCAATCGTCTGCTGGGTCGGCTCCAGAATTTCTATTAACCTCTTGTGAAGTCTAACCTCAAACTGCTCTCTCGAATTCTTGTCAATATGGGGAGATCTAAGCACAGTCCACCTACTGATTTTTGTAGGAAGCGGTATAGGCCCTACCACCTTTGCACCTGTCTCACGTGCAGTGTTTACTATGTCTACAACAGACTTATCTAATATTCGGTGGTCATAACTTTTAAGCTTTATTCTGATCTTTGGTGAGTATATCATTTCTGAAACACCTCACTCCTTGATTATTCTATAATTTTAGTAACAACTCCTGCACCAACCGTCCTTCCACCTTCTCTTATCGCAAACCTCAATCCCTCCTCCAACGCAACAGGCTTTATCAACTCAACCTCCAACTCCACATTGTCTCCAG
>JAUQPD010000031.1 GCA_030550555.1 Thermodesulfobacteriota bacterium | reverse complement strand
GACTTAAGGCGTATCCCACTTGAGACAGCCAAGGAAGTTTTGGAGGAGGCTAAGAAGGTATTAAGGAATCCCTCATATGAATTCTTATCTTGGGCGCATTTAGCGAGGGGACTCATCAATATGAGGGAAGAGTGGCAGACTTATCCAGGTTTTTTCAAAATTGAAAATCTCCTCATCAAAAATTCATCTGTTTTGATGAGAGAGTATGAAAGTGTGCCTGAGCCTTCGCAAGAGCTTATGTCACAACTTACGTATGAAAAGGTCCTTGAAGTTTTCAATGAGTTAGGGAACAAAAAGAAGATCTTTGAATATATCAAGAGCATAAGGGACCTTGTTGAGAATGATCTAATTCAACAGGGCTATAGAGTTACTCAGCTCACGAGGGAAAGCCTTTGGGACTTGATACGGGAGCATATGGAAAATCTTCTTGAGGAAGAGGAAATTAGCAAAAAGAGGGAGAAGGAAAAAGAGGTCAAGTTACAAGACCCACAAACACTTCTTGAAAGCTATATAGAGCAAATCAAGCTTTACTTTGTGTATATCATAGACAAGTTTGGCTGGGAAACTGCAGAAAGGGTTGCTGATGAAATATTAGTTGCGATTGCGGAGAGGGACATACGAGATTGGGATGCCTGGAAGTATTTGTATGTAGAGCGAAAGATCCGTCGTCCCTATGATAGAAAATTCTTAAATGAGAAGATAAAGGAGAGAGAGCATGAATAAGACACGGGATAAAGCTCTTAAGCTTTATCAGAAGGGCTTAAGCATAGTAGAAGTAGCTCGTAAACTAAAAAAGCCATACGCTACTGTTTATAATTGGTTGGTTAGAAGAAATCCTTCCTGCACAGAAAACAAACAAAAAAGAAAACCTAAAATTGTGAAATATGTTGAAGCACTGATGCAAAGTTCACTCGGGGAAAAACTTGAAAACTATCTTTTTCAAGTATGGAAAGTGAAAGGACAAGAAAGAGTTGTATCACTTTATCTTTTTTATAAGCAACATAAAGATGAATTTAAACAAGTGTTTGGCAGATCGTTAAGCAAAAGCAGATTTTATAGCATTGTCAATGTGTATGTTATGAAGAAATTTGGCTCAATTGCTAAATTAGAACTAAGTCGCAGACCAAAAAGTGCCTTTAAGCATATAGTTAAGGCTGGCACCATAAAAAGAGAAAAAGGCTTATGGGAAATTGATGGTACTGGCTTTACCTTTCAAGATTGTCTCTATGCTGTGCTTTTTTGCTTTGACACCTACTCGGGATATATAATTGACTACCTTTTTGTTGAAGCAAAAGAAACTGGAGCTACTCATTACAACAAAGCTTTTAATACGTTACAGGTAGGAGCCTGGCTTCAAAAGATATTTATTCAAAAAGGAGTTCCAGACAAGTTACGTTATGACAATGAAAAGATTTTTATGAGCGAATATCTTAAGAATGCTCTAAAAGAGCTCAAAATTGACTGCAAAAGAACAAAACCGTATCACCCACATCATAAATTAATAGAGAGAGCTATTGGTACCCTTAAAAATTATATTATCTTCAATCCCAAGGAGAATTTCAAAGAAACCCTTGAGGAAGCTATAGCTCAATACAATAGAGATCAGCACTGCTTTAAACATTGTGTTATTAGACCTATAGAGCTCTTTAGATCTGGCAAGAAAGTTGATGAAGATACTATAAGATACGCATTTGCAGAAAAATTTGTCAGAGTGCTTTCAAATTCTACTATTCAAATTGACAATTTGAAATATGAATGCATCTGGTATAGAGAAAGAATCGGGGATACAGGAAGACTTGAAAGTACCAAAGAAGTGCTATGTATTCGTTATCTTGATGATGTAAGTCAATTACATGTTTACGACAAAGAGACTGGCGAATTCTTAGGCACTGCAAAGCTCGTAACTCTTGTGCCTCTTCAAAAGATTTCCTCTGCTGAAATAAAAGAGAGTATTGCTAAAACAAAGCGTGCTCAAAAAAGGCTTGCAAAGCTTGAGGAAGAGGCAACACTCATTAAGGGGCAGATACAGCCTCAGGGGGTTGTGGCCGTTTTCTCTAATGGCAACAAGAGTAATGGTACCACACTAAAAGAAAAGCATGACGATATATTGCCTGGATTGTTAGAAATCTTTGGACAATAAATTAAAGGAGGTGCAACATGAGACATAGAATTTGTCTTCTTTGTGGTAGAAAAGTCAAAACAAATGGATTAATTGCCTCGGGGTTTTGTTTCCATCTGGGTTGTTATTTGCGAGAAGTAAAGTGTCTACATTGTGGGAGCAAGGTTTATCGTGGAAAAGTGTATGTATTACAAAGATGTCCTGATTGCGGAGGAAAATTTATTAACGATACTACACTTAAACAGGAGGTGTGTTATGGCTAAAACAATGAAAGCTATTTTAGAAAGTAAAAAGATTGAAACAAACGGAGAAATACCTGTGGAATCTCAAACTCATGTAGAAAAAGTATTTCGTAAGGTGATTTCATCATTGAAAGCGTTAAATGAACTTTCTGACTTAAGAGTTCACGCAGCAGTGTGGACCAATTGGGCAACAGGAAAAACGCACACGGCTAAGAAACTTGCTAAAGAACTAAAAAAGGAGCTCTTTTACATCAAGGTGCCAGATACGGATATGTCAGAGAATAAATTGCTTCGCATGCTTGGGATTGCTCTTGGTTGTGGGACAAGACACCGTCTTGAGGAAATGCTTGACTTACTTGAAGGGCATGCGAGGGGAGCAAGGCTCACACAGGCTATGATAATTTTTGATGAAGCACAAAGGCTCTGGACTAAACCAAGGCTTTTATCCTGGCTCAAAGATCTTTCAGAAAATGACTATCTACAGTTTATATACATCTTCGTGGGGGATCATCATTTGCCTGAAAAAATGGCTCGTGCCTCTCACAGTTTGCTTGAAAGGGTGAAACTCAAAGTACAAATTGAACCAGTAGATGAATTAACCATTGAGCACATCCTTAGAGAAACAGGAGCTGAGAAATATATAGACATACTGGCTATGGCAGAATACCTCAGACAGACAAGGAGGACTACTTTAGATCTTCTTATCATATCTAAAGCCTGTGCAAAAAGTGGGAGAACCCTCAAAACTGTAGAAGAGATAGAAAAGTTTACGAGACAACTTGGAATATAGAGGTAATTAATGACCCCAGGGCGGATTTGGGAAAAGATCTTGCAAATGCAAAGTTTTACTTATCACGAGCTTGAAAGTGCTCTGCTCAAGGAAGTCGGGGACAAATATTTGCCCCTCCTAAGGGGAAAGATTAAATATGTCTTGAAAAAAGCCCTTAGAGAGGGGCTAATCGTAAAACAAGGTAAAAGATATTACCTTTTTGAATTGGTAAACGAGAAAGAGAGGATTCGTAAATTACCTCAAGAAAAATTAGAAGAAATCCTCTCTCAAATCATGAAAATCTCTTTGCATAGATCTTGACAAATTTTTCACAAGCATTTAAATTCATATGGAGATGGCTAAGCTGAGAATTATACATAAAAGTTTCTCTTGTTTTGACCATTTGCCAGATATACTCAAGATAGAAGACATTGCAAATGTTTTACGAGTAAGCAAAAGAACCGTCTACAACTGGATTGAGCTTGGAGAGCTCACTGCATATCGTTTTGGTTTAGGGAAGAAAGGATGCATTAGAGTTTTTAAAGAAGACTTTCTCACATTTATCAGATCTCGCAAAGAAGTTCTTTAATATCTCATTTTGCAAATTGTGAAATCTTTGCTTGTCTTTTTTTTGCTTCATATTTAGCTTTTCAATAAAAGCCTACAAAGGGGCATACAATGCTTATACAATGTGGGTTCAAGTTAGAAAGTATTGTAGAGGATGACGAATATATTGAGTTTACAGTTAGAGCAATAACCGCAGATACTCCGATTGAAACTGCAAAAGGAATTGTGGTTTTCCCTTCAGAGTTACTGAAGGGTAAAGCTCACACTCTTGCGGGGATTCCTCTCCTTCTTGATCATGATTGGAGGGTTGAAAAAATAGTGGGAGTTGTAGTGCAAAGCTGGTATGATGAGGCTCAGAAGGCACTTCTTGCAAGAGTTCGCATCACGAAACAGGGAAATGAAAAACTGATTAGCCTACTTAGGCTTGAGCCTTCTCCAATTAGGGCTGTTTCTGTGGGGGCAAAAGTGGTAAAAGAAGACAACATAGTTAAAGATCTTGAATTCAAGGAACTCTCTCTGGTGTTATATGGGGCGGACCCGAGTGCACAAATCCTTTCAAAATATTCTGATGAGGAGGAGATTAAGCTTTCTACTGCGGAATGGTGGGATGATCCAGATTTAAGGGAGAAAGCTCCTTCTGATTATTTTCTTGATCCTTCTTCTCGGAGATACCCATACAAAACTTGGGATGGCAAAATCTCATGTGAAAGGCTTAAAGCTGCTATGAGCCTTGCTGGGCTGCATGGTCACAGACAAATTTATGAAAGAGCAAAAAGATTATATGAAAGACATTGCAAGGGAGGGGCTGAGTAAAGAAAAAGGCATAAAACTAAAACCTGAACCTCAAGCTCAACTAAAAATTTTAATGGAGGTGTAAGAATGGAAAAACTAACAAAAGATGTGATTATGACCCTCACAAAGGAGGAATTGCAAGAAGCTGTTGAAACTCTTCAACTGAAGCTTGAAGTTGCTGAAAAGGAAAAGGAAGAGCTTAAAGGTCTTGCAGAGATAGGCAAGAAATACTAC
>JAUQPD010000017.1 GCA_030550555.1 Thermodesulfobacteriota bacterium | reverse complement strand
AATTTAATCTGATTAAGAATATCTCTTGGAGAATTATTGTATGGAGTAGCTGAAACAAGAATCACTCTCTTATTTCGACAAATTTTTGCAACTTCTTCATAGCTTATAGTTGTTTCATTTCTAAAGCAGTGTGCCTCATCTATGATTATATTTCTTACAGGATAATCAGAATTTTCGTATCTTTCTATGAATTGTTTGCGTCCATATGATTTTAGACTCGGCTGAATTTTTTAAAAACTTATCACAAAAATACCTTAAAGGAGCTTTTCCCCCTATCCCTGAATGAACCCTCTCTGTATTATACCAAACCAAATACTCCATAAGCTCTCGGTTAAATCCCTCTATGTCCTCCCTCAACTCGTCCGCCCTATAATCTATAAATCCCTCCTCAAGGCTCCTATTAAATCTCTCTACATAGGCATTCCCTTTTGGATATTTCTGTCTTCACCCCCATTATCTCAGAAGGGGGCTTCCACACAAAATTTCTCCAAAAAAAATGGACTCCCTACTGGATAAATGGGTATAGCCATAGGCAAATCCAAATAGGTTTAAGTCTTTCTTTGGATTGGCTGAGAGGAGAAAAGGAATACCTGGAAATTCCATACTTACCCCTCTTCTTCATAATTATCCCCCTTTACCATATTTTTATTTTCTAAAAGGCACCGGAACTTATGCAGAAATTCAGAGGGTTTATTATTAGAGAAAAGCAGTCAAAATTTAGGACAATTCCACCTTTGTGCCCTGCGAAATTCAGAATGAAAACTATCTTCATTGCAGTCTTTGAATGCCTTATCCGCCCAAACAACCTGCGAGATAAAAGATTAAAACCACCCGTTCCAAAAGGTTATTAAATGAAAAGAGGAGCTGTCAGCAGGGATATCTTTCTTTAAATCCAGTTTAAATCCGGAAATTTTGTATTATATTAAGCCCCTGAGGAGATGGAGACTATGAGAGGGCAAATACAGGAAAAAAACAAACCATCTAGTGAAGGGCTATTATCTCTTTATAAAAATGTCGACCTAGATAAAGTTTTAAGATCCTACCGCGAGAAACTTTTGGATCTCAGGAGGTGTCTTTGACCCTGATTCTCTAAAAAGTCACCTTCACAAGGTGGAAGAAGAGATCCAAACTCTTCAAGATTGGGATTCTCCACGAACCAGATCTCTATTAAAAGAAAGAGCGAAGATATCTGAAAGACTTGAGATCTATGAGACCCTTGAAAAGAGTTATAGAGACCTTCTGGACTGGTATCAACTTTATAGAGAAGAGCCTTCTCAGGAAATACTTGAGGGCCTGCTTGAGGAGCTCCAGCTCTTTGAGGAACGTTTTCAAAAAGAGGAATCTACGCTTCTTCTCTCTGAGGAGTATGATCACTCAAACGCTATTCTTAGCATACATGCGGGCACTGGAGGAACAGATGCTCAGGACTTTGCGGAAATGCTCCTTCGGATGTATACTCGCTGGGCTGAAAAACGTGGATACAGAGTCAAGCTAGTAGACTATCTCTCAGGTGAAGAAGCAGGAATTAAAAGTGCAACCCTTCTTATAGAAGGGCCTTGGGCCTATGGCTTACTAAAAGGAGAAAAAGGAATTCATCGGCTAATCCGTATCTCTCCCTTTGATGCCAATGCAAGAAGACATACCTCTTTTGCATCTGTGACAGTAATCCCTGAAATTGAGGAGGAAATTGAAATAGAAATTAGACCTGAAGATCTTAAAATTGAAACAATGCGAGCAAGTGGTCATGGAGGCCAACACGTCAATAAGACCGAAAGTGCGGTCAGAATCACCCACATACCCACAGGAATTGTAGTTACCTGTCAAAATGAAAGAAGTCAACATCTAAACAAGGCAACTGCATTAAAAATCTTAAAAGCTAGGCTCTATCAACTGGAAAAGCAAAAACTTGAAGAAAAAAAGGAAAGTCTCATCGGAGAAAAAAAAGAAATCACCTGGGGTAATCAAATTCGCTCCTATATTCTTCATCCATATAAAGTAGTAAAAGATCATCGCACTCAAACTGAAATTTACAAAGTTGAAGAAGTCCTCGATGGAGAAATTGATGAATTCATTCGCGACTATCTACTTTGGCATAATAAAGGAAAACTCCTAACTAAATCCTCTATAAATGAATCAACCTCAATTAAGAGGGAGGTAAGACATGCTGAAAGAGAAAATTAAAGCTCTCCTTATGCTAGAAGATGGCACTTACTTTTGGGGATACTCTTTTACAGTAAGAGGTGAAACATTTGGTGAATTCGTCTTTAATACTGGTATGACTGGTTATCAAGAAATACTTACTGACCCCTCTTACTATGGTCAGATCGTAGTTATGACCTACCCTCTTATTGGTAACTATGGAGTTAATTCTGAAGATATGGAAAGCAGACGAATTCAAGTTGCAGGCTTTGTCGTAAGAGAATATCAACAATATTATCACAATTGGAGAGCAGAGAAATCTCTTGGTGAATGGCTTACTGAAAATGGAATTCTTGCAATAACAGGAGTAGATACTCGGGCACTGACAAGACACATTAGAAACTTTGGAGCTATGAAGGGAGGTATAACTACTGAAACTCTTGATCCTAAGAAATTTCTTGAAAAGGTAAAAGAAAGCCCCGACTATGTGGGACGCGACCTTATCCAATTTGTAACCACCGATCAAATATATTACTATGACAGAGAGGGCTTTGACTATCAAAGAATGACCTTTAAAGGAAAGGCAAAATACAAGATAGCAGTTCTTGATTGTGGACTTAAGTTCAATCAGTTAAGACTCCTTGCAGAGAGGGATGCAGAATGTCTCATTTTTCCAGCTAGAACCTCTGCTGAAGAAATTCTTTGCCACAATCCCGATGGAATTTTTCTCTCAAACGGGCCAGGAGATCCTGCACCTCTCACTTACATAGTAAATACTGTAAAAGAATTGCTCGGCAAAAAGCCAATTTTTGGCATTTGCCTCGGTCATCAGATACTTGGACAAGCTCTTGGAGCAACAACCTATAAACTCAAATTTGGTCATAGAGGAATTAACCACCCTGTCCTTAATTTAATCAATAGACGTGTAGAGATAACCTCTCAAAATCACGGTTTCTGTGTAAAGGCAGAAGAACTTCCAAATGAAGTTATAGTTACTCACGTTAATCTTAATGATAACACCCTTGAAGGAATCTATCATCCAGAGCTTAAGGCCTTTTCTGTGCAGTATCATCCTGAGAATGCACCAGGACCTCATGACTCTATCTACCTCTTTGATAGCTTTATAAAGCTTATAGAAGGAAAAGATGAAAATATATACCCTTAAGGTGTCCACTCTCCCAGGTGAGCGAGTAATTACCCTTGGAGCCTTTGATGGCATCCATCTCGGGCATCAGGCCTTAATCCATAAGACCATTGAATTATCTCAAGAGCTCGGCCTGCCTCCTGCTCTCGTCACCTTTGATCCCCATCCAAGAAAAGTGTTACAACCCCATCTCTCTTTAGAGCTTTTAACTCCGCTTGAGGAAAAATTGGAGTATCTGAAAAAGTTTAACCTCTCTGAACTTATTATAATTCCCTTCACTAAGGCCCTTGCTGAACTTACAGCAGAGCTCTTCATTGAAAAATTTCTTGTTGACTACTTACACATAAGGGGGCTTGTAATCGGCTTCAACTTTAGATTTGGCAGAAATCGCACTGGAACACCAGATTTATTAAAGAATCTTGGTAGTGTTTACGGATTCCAGGTTGAGGTTCTCCCTCCTATTACTATTGAGGGAATCCGAGTATCCAGCACCACAATTCGTGAACTCTTAAAAGAAGGGAAAGTAGAAGAGGCAAATAGGCTTCTTGGAAGACCTTATTCGCTCACTGGAAGAGTAGTTAGAGGTAAGGGGCGTGGAAGAGAATTGGGATATCCGACAGCAAATCTTGAATTGCCAAAGGATAAATTGATACCTGCACCTGGAGTTTACGCGGTATGGACTATAGTTGAAGGGCAAAGATATCCAGGTGCACTTAATATTGGTTATAAACCTACTTTTAATGAGAGGGAGTTAACTGTTGAGGTTCATATCCTCAACTGCAACTCCCCCTTAAATCTTTATGGAAAATTAGTCACAGTTGAACTCGTAAAATTTATCAGAGGTGAGAAAAAATTTCCCTCAGTTGAAGCTCTAATAACTCAAATTCAACAAGATTGTTTACTAATTAGGAATATTCTTGAGGCTAACCGCTCTGCTGTTGTCTCTTCAATTCCTCCACAAAAGCATCATACACATTAATTTTCCTACCAGCCTTCTTAGGAATCTCAATACCTCTTTTCCTAAGCTCATTTACAATTTTGTTCACTTGGAATTTACTAATCCCCAGCTTTTCAGCAATTTGGGTAGCACTCATCTGGGAATAATTTTCATAAACAAACCTTACATCATCAAGAGTAACAGTTCTACTTCTTTTACGCATAGGACACCTCCTCCTTTTTTTACAAAAAATTTAATACCAAATACAAAAATTGCAATACCCCTAAAGCAATTTTGATACTTAAATTTTTCATTTCATGGATGGATAGTAACTACAGGTGGGGAATTTTTACTCATGAGCTTTCAAAACTAAAATGAAATACTGGCGAAAAGATTTTCTTTAATAAGAAGATCTAGATCAGAATATGATGTCAAATCAAATTGGATTGGTGTGATAGTAATATACCCCTCTTTAAGAGCTACCACATCAGTGTCTACTTCTGTTTCAGTGTGCTCCTCAGCCCCTTGCCAGTAATAAACTTTTCCGTGTAAATCTACCCTTTTTTCAAAAATCTCTTTTAATCTCGCTGTAGACTGTCTCACTAACTTTACCCCTTTAATGTCATGTGGATTAAGATGGGGGAAATTTATATTTAAACAAAGATTATAGTCTTTTATAACTTTACCATAGTGTCTTATGAATTGATGAACAAAATATCCTGCAAAGCAGTAATCAATATCTTCGTAGGCATCAATAGAAACCGCAATTGCAGGATAGCCAAGAATTCTTGCCTCTGTTGCTGCAGAAACTGTGCCTGAATAGAGAACATTTATTCCTACATTTGCTCCACGATTGATACCTGATACTACCAAGTCAACAGGACCAACAATCTCATAAAGTGCCAATTTTACACAATCAGCTGGTGTTCCTGAAACCGCATAACCCCAAAAATGTTTTCCCCTTCTTATTTCCTTAACCCTAAGTGGATAATGAATTGTAATCGCATGCCCTACTGCACTCCTCTCAGCCTCTGGTGCCACAATATATACCTCATGTTCTCCACTTAATGCGTTATATAATGCACAAAGTCCCTCTGCATAAACCCCATCATCATTCGTAAGAAGTATCTTCATAACAAATTAACCTCAAAACTCCTTAAATTTCGACTTGAAATTTAAAAGACACTGTCTTCTATACTGACAATACTCCTTTGGATGTTTACATCCCAATTCTTCTAAAACCCACTCCTTATATTTTTCACAATATAGTCTATTCCGCTTTTCTTCCTCAGTACTATATTGTGACTTTAACTCTTCTTTTTCCATTTTTAACTCCTATAACTTGCATTGATTTTTATATACTCCTCTGTCAAATCACAGGTCATAATCCAAGAACTCTGTTTACCCCTCTTTAATTTTATCAGGATTTCAACGTCTTCCTTTGCCATTTCTTTTCTCAGAACCTCCTCCTCAGCCTCCACTTTAAAATTCCTGACCCATGGTATATTATTCAAATATATCTCAATTTCCTCTGGATCAAAGGGAATCTGAGTTTTACCAAGAGCTGAATAGATTCTTCCCCAATTTAGATCAGCACCATAGAAGGCGGTTTTCACAAGTGGTGATTCTGCAACAGCCCGGGCAAGTATTTCAGCTTCCCTCTTAGTTTTTGCTCCCTTCACTATTACCTTTATCACTTTGGACGCTCCTTCTCCATCTCTAACAATCATACGGGCTAGTTCTCTACAAACCTCAGTAAAATAAGTTTCAAACTCTTTCCAATCTTTTATCTCCTTTCTGTTACTTGCAAGAGCGTATACGGTATCATTTGTGCTCATATCCCCATCAACGGTTATCTTGTTAAAACTCTCATCAACTGCCTTATTTAGAAGCTTCTGTAGATCCTCCTTTTCAATCCTTCCATCGGTAAGAACAAATCCAAGCATCGTTGCCATATTAGGTGCTATCATTCCAGCACCTTTTGCAATACCAAGAATAACAATATCATTTTTTGTTTGTTTTAAAACAACCTTAGGAAAAGTGTCTGTAGTCATGATAGCTCTTGCAAAGTCTGTGTAGTTTTCTGGTGAGAGACCTTGGATAAGATCTGGAAGCTTGGGAATAATTTTTTCAACAGGCAGTGGTTCTCCGATAACACCAGTTGATGCAGGAAGAATTTCCTCTTTTTTAATTCTCAACAAATTAGAGAGTTCAGCTAATATCTTTTCCGCACCAAGGAAACCCTCACTTCCAGTACAGGCATTGGCTACTCCACTATTTACTATAATAGCCCTTGCGAAGCGCTCCTTGATATGTCTCTTTCCTATAATTACAGGAACCGCCTTAACAGTATTTTTCGTAAAGACTCCTGCTGATGTTGCCTTATCTTGACAAAGAATAAAACCCAAATCTAACCTATCTTTTCTGCGAATTCCACATGAGATTGCAGAAAAAAGAAATCCCTCTGGTATATTCATCTCTATCCTCCTCAATGATTTTTTATAAGTAATAGCACACCAGATATCAAAAGCATTATGTTTACAAGATAATAGTAAAATTTTGTTGTAAGTCTATTATAAAGTTTTTGTCCTAAGAAAAGACCTATAAGCACAATTGGCATATTCAAAATAAAAAGCTTTAAAGTTTTCGAAGTTATATTTCCAACTATAAAATGATTTAAAACCGCACTAAAAGCAGTAAATGCTAAAATTAATTGAAGAGTAGCTTTGAAGAGATTTTTGTTTAGTTTGAAAAAGGAAAGACAGATAATTAAAGGTGGTCCTGGTGTATTTAAGAGTCCTCCAAGTAGTCCTGCTATAAATCCAAAAATCAAACTAAAAGGATGCTTAAATAACTCAACATTAATTACATTAGTATACTTACTATAATTACCATGTTCTACCTTAATCCTGTAAAATTCCCATATTAAAAAAAGAAGAATAACAACAAACAACAAAAGCCTCAAAAAAATCTCCGATGCAAGAATAAATCCATGTATACCTATAACAACACCAAATAAAATAGATAATAAAAATATAAAAGGAACCTTAAAAATATTCTTTTCTTTCATCAACACAAGCATTACTATATTAACAATTAGAGAGTATAGTGCCATTAGGGGAACCGCTTCCTTTACAGAAAAAACTAAAGCAAGTAAAGGCAACGCAGTAAGAGCAAAGGCAAAACCAACAACTCCGTGTATAAAAGCTGATAAAAAAAGTATAAAGGATATTGCAAAATAAGTCATCATGAAGGGATATTAAGAAGAATCCTTGTGATGAAAATGGGAAATTATTTCAGAAAGAGTAAAAAAAGAATATAGTTGATAACCTCTCTGTTTTAGATTTTCACTACCTCCTTCTTCTCTATCAACAAGAGAAAGTACTTTCACTATATTAAGTTTTTCTCTTTCGCAGGCTTCGATTGCCTTAAGTAGTGATCCTCCAGTTGTAACCACATCCTCGACTATAGCTATCCTCATGCCCTCCCAGAAATTACCTTCAATTTGTCTTCCCGTTCCATACTTCTTAGGTTCTTTTCTAATAAGGAGTCCTTCAAGATTTATCCCCTCTTCAACAGCCACAGCCAATATGGCACAGACTATAGGATCTGCTCCAAGACTCATCCCCGCAACTCCCTCTATATTCTCCTCTCTTAATTCATTCCAAAAGAGTTCTCCGATAAGCCTAAAGGCCGGACCAAAAAGTGTTATCTTTCTACAGTCAAGATAGTAGGGACTCAATTTGCCACTTGAAAGCACAAAGGGCTTTTCGGGACTATAGAGGAAAGCCCTATTTAATAGAAAGTTCATTATTTCATTTTTAAGATAGAGGTTACTTATGTGTTTTAGTGCTCTATG
The DNA here is from genome assembly GCA_030550555.1 of Thermodesulfobacteriota bacterium. Lineage (GTDB taxonomy): Bacteria > Desulfobacterota > Thermodesulfobacteria > Thermodesulfobacteriales > Thermodesulfobacteriaceae > Caldimicrobium. Next base: position 24,240 of record JAUQPD010000017.1, on the reverse strand, counting down.
GAGGGGATGTAATCCTTGAACAAAAGCTCTGATTTCATCAAGGTCCGCATCTATGAGTCCAAGCTGGTATTGAAAGAAGTTCTTTAAGTGAAGGAAGGACTCTTCGTTCAAACCTGTAATTTTCACCCCAAAACCTTTCTCCTCTTGCCTTACAACCTCCCCCTTCATAAAGATTTTAATTGGTGGTTCAGTATCTTTCAAAAGAAAGATTAAGGCTAGTTCTTCGCCCTTCTCAGGAATTTCTTCTTCACTCTCTACAAAAAGACCGCCTAAGCTAAAATTTTTGATCTTACCAACAAAAGACCCTTTTTTTGAGACAAACTCAACCTGCTCTTCAAAGGGAATTCTTGTAAACTTTCTCTTTTCTTGCATATTTCCATTTTACTCTTAAATCCCTTTTTAAACAAGAGAAATAGCTCTTCCCAAAGAACTGTCTGGAGATTATATTATTCTGTGTATGATTTCTGGGCCTTTTTCAACCAGCTATATAATCATTTTACTCCTTTCATTTACAATTGTTGGACTCTTTATCTATTTAATTTCCCCCTTTATAATGGTTATCTTTTGGAGTGCACTTTTAGCCTTCCTACTCTATCCTCTCTATAGAAAAATCAGACAGGCTCTCAAAAACCGTTCTACCCTCTCAGCACTTATCACTATTGTCATTTTTGTGCTCTTTGTCCTTGTGCCTCTCTCTTTCCTGGCTGTCCAATTCTATTTGCAACTTGAGGGACTCATTCAAAGGTTAAATGAAGAGACCATTAAAAGTTTAATTGATCAAATCACAGCTCTTAGGGATAAGTTTCTCTTCTCAAGTTTCTATCCACATGTTGAACCATATTTAAAGGAACTTCAAAAGCAACTTCCAACGAGTGTTTCAAAAATTGCAGAACGAGTTTTTCATGTTCTAAGTGGCATGATAGCAACCGGACTTGGCTTTATCTTAAAACTTGCTTTTACTCTGTTTGCCCTTTTTTATTTCCTAGTGGATGGTGAGAGAATTATTCGTGCTTTAAAGGAACTTCTTCCAACAAGTGAGGCTCGAAAAGACCTGATAATACAAAAGATTTCGCTCATTATTCATGGTGTAATTTTTGGAAACTTACTTACCGCCCTGATACAGGGATTACTTGCTCTTACTATATATTACTTCTTTGGAGTCCCTCAGTATGTTCTCTTTGCTTTTTTAACAGTCCTCGCTTCCTTTCTTCCCCTATTTGGAACTGGTTTCGTTTGGTTTCCTATAACAATTGGTCTTATCATAGCTGGAAGCTACCTTAAGGCTCTGATCTTCTTTATTATCTGTGCTCTCACTATTGCCCAGGTAGATAACCTTCTAAAACCTCTCCTAATTGGCGAAAAAACCAAAATACACAATCTTTTGATGTTTCTTTCAGTTTTAGGTGGAATTAGTAAATTTGGAATTACTGGAATTTTTCTCGGACCAATAATACTTGGCCTCTTTCTATCAATTATAGAAATTTATAAGTCTCATCTGCTCGATGTGAATAGTTCTAAATCTGATTCAGAGGTCAAGGCTGATGCCTGAACTTCCTGAAGTGGAAACAATAAGAAGGGATCTCCTTGAAAAATTAAAAAGTGCTCTGTTAAGAGAAGTTGTAGTGTTAGAGCCTAAATATCTATCTAAAAGAAGTATAAAAAAAGAAGATCTAATAAACCTCAGAGGAGCAAAATTAAAAGACATCCTCAGAAGAGGAAAACAACTAGCCTTTCTCTTGGGAGAAAGCGCTTTAATTTTCCATCTTGGATTAACTGGAAGTCTTATTTTTAAGGAAAACAAGGAATTTGAAACCTTTCACTCTGAGAACTTAAAACATCTTATTCTTCTACTCTTGTTTGATAATGGAACTCTTCTTTTTAAAGATCTGCGAAAATTTGGGCATCTGTTGCTAATTCCTGCAAATTCTCTCAAATCTCACTGGGAAAATACCCTTGGCCCTGATGCCCTCTCAGTTTCCAAATCTAGCTTTGAAGCTATCCTAAGAAGAGGAAAGGGGCAGATAAAAAAATTTTTTCTAAATCAAAAAAATATTGCAGGGCTTGGAAACATCTATATTGATGAGCTTTTATTTAGAGCCAAAATTAATCCTGAAAGAAAGGTGGAATCACTGAGTCTTGATGAAATTGAAAGGCTCTATGTTGAGATGCAGGACCTTCTTAAAGAGGCAATTTTCCTTCGTGGATCAAGTATACGAGATTACGTAGACGGCACAGGAACTCCAGGGCTCTTTCAGACAAAACATCTTGTCTATGGCAAGAGAGGAAGGCCTTGTCCTATTTGTGGCACACTCTTAGAGTACAAGAATCTATATGGAAGGGGCACAACTTTTTGTCCGATATGTCAGACATAGTCAGATCACTTTTGATTAAAGTAGAAGAGGGTTCCTCTCAAAGGATAGATAAATTTCTTAATGACAAACTACCAGAACTTTCGCGCTCGCGAATTCAACAGCTTATTGCAGAAGGCTTCGTAAAACTTGAAGGAAAAATGGTGAAACCTTCAACTAAGGTCAAGGCAGGAATGACAATTGAGGTCTTTATTCCTCCTGATGAACCTCTTGAATTAACTCCTGAAGAGGTTCCTTTTGAGGTTCTCTATGAAGATGACGACCTTGCAATAATCTATAAGCCAGCGGGAATTGTAGTTCACCCTGCACCTGGACATCAAAGGGGTACACTTGTTCATGGCCTCCTCAAGAAGTTAAAAAATCTCTCAGGAGTAGGTGGTAAACTCAGACCTGGAATTGTGCATCGCTTAGATAAGGATACCTCTGGACTAATGATTGTGGCAAAGAATGACTTTGCCCATCAAGTCCTTGTCTCAGCTTTTCAAAAGAGAGAGATAAAAAAGGAGTACTATGCAATCTTATATGGGCAAATCAGTCCAAAGACAGGAACTATTGAAAAACCCATTGGAAGACACCCTGTTCAACGAAAAAAAATGGCAATAGTTCCTGATGGTAAGCCTGCAGTCACTGAATACGAGGTTCTGGAATATTACAAAAAGGCATCCTTTGTGCTTGCTCGTCCTCTAACAGGACGCACTCATCAACTTAGAGTTCATTTCAGCTCTAAGGGACATCCCATCCTTGGAGACCCCCTCTACGGTGGACTAAAACCTGATATCCCCCGAGCCCCAAGACTCATGTTGCATGCAAGTAAACTTACCTTACTTCATCCACGCTCACACGAACTCCTCGAATTTAAAAAAGACCCTCCAAAAGATTTCTTAGAATACCTGAAAGCATTAGAAACATGAAAAAAAAACTAATTGCCATCACTGGTGGTCTAGCAACTGGTAAAAGCACCGTGTTGAATATCATCAAGGAATTGGGATTTTCTGTGCTTTCCTGCGATGATATTGTTAAAGATCTATACACACACAAAGAGATAAAAGAGAATATTAAGTCCCTCTGTGATATAGATATACTTAACACGGCTGGTGAAATTGATAGAAAAAAACTGCTCCTTGCTATAATCAAGGACTCTAATCTGAAAAAAAGGCTTGAACAGTTTCTCCATCCCCTTGTTTGGAAAGAAATTCAAAAAAGGATTTTACAAGATTTAGCAGACAAGGCTAACCCCATCTTCGTTGAGGTTCCTCTTCTCTTCGAAGCAAACTGGGATAAGTACTTTGATGAAATCTGGGTAGTTTCCTGCTCTGAGCAGATTCAGAAAGAGCGAATTCTCAAAAGGCAAGACCCAGAAAATTGGCTACTCCTCGCAACTCTCCAAATCCCCATAGAGGAAAAAATCAAAAGGGCTGATCGCGTAATATCCTCCGAAAAACCTTTAGATGAACTTCGAGAAGAGCTTAAAGATATTCTAAGTGAGTATTAAGCAGATTTATACCTCCTTCTGTAAAGCCATGAAAAAGATAACATTCATCTAACTTTTTTAGTTTCACGTCATAGAGCCTATGGGCATCTTTTAATCTTTCCAAAGGTTCTGCCATAAAGCTAAATACTCCCTTTGGATCCCCAATTATGATGGGAGCAATTACTATAAAGAGTTCATCAATGAGGCCTTTTCGCAAAAAGGCACCATGCAAAACTCCTCCACCTTCAACAAGGATTGATGTTATACCTTCAAGATTGGCCCTCTCAAGAAAACAGTTTAGATCAATACCCCTATCTTCAACAGGAAGTTGCCAAACCTGAACTCCCTGTCTTTCAAAGTCAGCTAATTTATCTTTTGAAACCTTTTCACTACAAACAAGAATTGTCTTCTTCGTATCAGACACCTGAAAGACCTTAAATTTAGGGCTCAAAGTTGCATTCGTATCAAGGACAATTCTTATAGGATTTTTTCCTCTAACAAGTCTTGTTGTAAGCTCTGGATCATCTTTCAAAACAGTTTCTTTCCCAACAAGAATAGCATCTGCAATGCTTCGCAATTTGTGAGCAAAAACTCTTGCTCTGTATCCTGAAATCCACTTTGAATCTCCAGTGGAAACCGCAATTCTTCCATCCATACTTTGGGCTACCTTCACCATTACCCATGGTCTCTTCCTTAAGATTCTTGAAAGAAAAAATCTCTTTAAATACTTTATTTCTTCTGCAAGCACCCCTACTTTAACTTCAACTCCCCTTTGTCTCAGTTGAATTAGGCCATTACAGGCAATTGGATTAGGATCTCGTATCCCACAAACCACCATTTTTATGCCAGCATTGATGATTGCCTCAGTGCATGGTGGAGTCTTACCATAGTGACAACAGGGTTCAAGGGTTACATAGAGTATAGCCCCTCTTGCTCTATCCCCTGCCTTATGCAAGGCAACGACCTCTGCATGAGGCTCTCCATAGGCTCTATGATAACCCCTACTAATTACCTCTCCACTAGTAGGATCAACAACAATAGCACCAACAGGGGGATTAGGAGAGGTTTTACCGTAACCTTTATAGGCCTCACGCAGTGCAAGCCTCATGTAAAATACATCATCTCTTAGAGGCATTGATATCATGTCTTTTATCTATCTTCTTCCTCGAATTACAAGGGACCTGATTGATAGTAATGTTTGAAGACGAGAAAAGTTAATTTTTCTTGGCTCTTCCTGCGCCCCTCCCTCTCTTTTATACCTATTAACTTTCACCCTTTCAACAATCTTTACATAGTATTCCTGTTCCTCTACCTGAAGAGGACGATCTCTTATCTGCTGTAGATGAAAAAGAAGCGCACTTAATTTCCTGATCTTGCTATAGGCCTCTTGATGATCCTCATCCATCAACTCTTCAAGCCTCTCTATCTCCTTCCTTAGTTCAACCTCCTTTGGTACAAAACCCGCATTTTTCAACATCCTATAGGCTATTCTGAGCTCCTCTGGGACAAAGGGATCCTCTTTTATTTCAATAGGTTTCCCCTTGTATTCCAACTCATCAAAAAGGCCCATTTCCATAGCCTCTCGTATTCTCTCCTCTGCTATTCTCTTGAAGACACTAAAAGGCAATTTCCTTTACCTCAACTTCTCTGATCTCTCTGAAGAGAATAAATGCGATTCTCTACGAATCCTCTAAAAGGATGCTCTGAGGTGAGATTTGATAGAAGTTGTTGATAAATTTTTAACGCCTGCTCCTTGTTTTTCTTTTCTTGTAACAAAGCTAAATCTAAAATTACAAATTCTTTTATGAAGGAGTTTTTTTCTAACAGGGAGTTATAAATTTTTATTGCTTCATCAAAATTACCACTTTCCTCATAAATCTTAGCCTCAGAATACCTTGGTAGGAAATCAATCGCTGATGGGTAAATCTTTTTAAGACCTGTTACCTCTCCTTTCATCAATTCTAAATCGTTATTCATAACTGCCCTATTCCATATTGATATTGTTGCTTGGATACCTGCCTGAGTGTTTTTATATTTCTTGACGAATTCTTTGTAACTCTTTATATCTGCATTTTTCTGAATTAGCTCAACATATTCGTTTAGGGCCTTCTTTTCCTTGTACCTCTTATAGTATACATAACCACCACTAATAAAAATTAGAATGACAAATACAATTACTACATTTATCAAAAATGTGAGATGCCGTTGTAGAAAGTCTTTTAGTTTTTCATGAAATTGAAGTAATCTATCCTCTTCCATTAGCCCTCGACTCCACCAAAATAATCGTCCCACCTGAAAAGTAGAGGTTTTCTCTCAGGAGCCATTACCTCATAATCCCCAACCTCTCCTACCACAATATAATGATCTCCTGCCTCATATTGGTGAGTCAATTCGCACTCAAAATAAGCAATGGCATCAAGAAGTACAGGAGATCCCTTAAGCGCAAACTTATAGGGCACATTTTCAAACTTGTTTTTCTTCCTTCCGCTGTAAAAACCAAAAAGCCGTGCAAGCTCTACCTGATTTTCCGCAAGCACATTTATACAAAAAACCTTTGAAATCTGAATCAACTCAAAGGTATATCTTTGAGGAGCTATTGCTACCGCAAGTAATCTCGGTTTAAAAGAGACTTGAGAGACCCAGGCAGCGGTCATTCCATTTATTTTACCCTCTGCTTGAGTTGTAACGATAAATACCCCTTGAGGAATATAGGTAGTAATTATTTTTTGAAGGCCCATAGCTTCCCTCCACACAATAGTGATATTAAGCTTACCTAATAGGTCTATTTTAAAGGACTCTCTTCAATAGTCAAGAAAGCGAGGATATCAAAAAGTTGACAAATTGATTAATTAATGCTTCCCACTTCAATAGGTGGAGTATAAGTTGGAATAGGCTTGGGGGCATGAGCTCTTGCTTGCATTAAAGCCAACCAAAGTGGACAGGCAATTCTCCCTCCGGTCTCTCCTCTGTGAAGGGTCCTAGCCTTGTCATATCCTACCCACACTCCACAGGTATAATCAGCTGTGAAAGCAATGAACCAGGCATCTCTATAATCTTGTGTTGTCCCTGTTTTACCACCAACAGGAACTCCGAGAGCTGATGCACATCTACCCGTTCCAGAACGGACAACTTCTTGTAAAAATTCATTCATAATACTCATCGTTGCAGGTGAATAAACCTGTTTATTCTCTGGTTGAGACCTATAGATTTCTCTTCCATTATGAACTTTATCGTATATCGCTTCAATAAAACGCGGTTTCCACTTAGCACCTAGTGTTGGGAAAACCGTATAAGCAGTTGTCAACTCGAGAGGAGTGAGTTCATAGGTTCCCAGGGCAATACTAAAATTTATTGGCTGGGTAAAATCGAACTCCAATCTCTTAACCATATCTCTTAAATTGTCTACTCCAAGAATCACAGCTATTCTAACTGCGATTGTATTTCTTGAAAGAGCAAGCGCCTGTTTGAGATTCATTGGGCCCATGTATTTCCCATCATAGTTTCCGGGAGCCCAATCCTTTCCAGCATCAGCTCCAGGCAAAATAATGGGTTCGTCAGGAAGCACGGAATTGGGTGTCAAGAGCCCTTTCTCAAAAGCCTCTGCCCAAATGAAAGGTTTAAAAGATGAGCCAGGTTGTCTTTTGCCAAGAATAGCCCGGTTGTAAGAGGACTTGAGATAGTCTCTTCCACCAAGCAAATATCTCACCCCTCCATCTTCATTACTTATGCAGACAGCTGACACCTCTGGTGGATTTCCAGGATGCTGACGTAGAAGTGAACTGACAAGATTTTCTGTTCCACGCTTCTGCCAATCTACATCAAGAGTTGTTACTACCTTAAATCCTCCCCATTTTAAAACCTCTTTTGGTAAAAGTCTTTCAAGTTCAGCTCTGACAATATCAATAAAATAGGCACTATGGGCAGGAATATTCACATTCTTTGGATTAAGCTGAAGAGGCCTTGTCATTAAGTAATTTGCTTGCTCCCAAGATATAAATCCTACTTCTGCCATTCTTCGTAAGACATAATTTCTTCTCGTAAGTGCTCCATTAGGATTATTTAAAGGACTGAATCTAGCTGGTGCAGGAGGAAGACCAGCAATGGTTGCAGCTTCCAGTAGGTCAAGCTCCCACACGTGTTTTCCGAAATAAGTCAAAGAAGCTGCCTCCACCCCATAGGCTCCTTCACCTAAGTAGATATGATTCAAATATATGTTAAGGATCTCGTCTTTCGTAAGATGTTTTTCAATTTGCCAAGCAAGTATCAATTCTTTGAATTTTCTCGAAAAGGTCCTCTCAGGTGTCAATAAGAGCGATTTTGCTACTTGCTGAGTTATTGTGCTTCCTCCCTGAACAATACGTCCCGAAATGAGATTTTTAAACAAAGCCCTAACAAGACTAAAAAAGTCTATTCCTCTATGTTTATAAAAATTTGCATCTTCTGCTGCGATAAAGGCCTTGATAACGTGATCTGGTATTTTCTCCAACGGAACGTAAATCCTCCTCTCTTCTCCGAGATAGCCAATAACTTTGCCCTGATTGTCAACAATAAGAATGGCCTGTTTAGGGTTATAGTTTTTGAGTTGAGATATACTTGGAAGGCTGATCTTGAGATAGAGAAAGAGAATGAGAGCAATAATTCCAAGAAAAAGAAAAAAAGTTAAGAGTATTAAACCAATGATTTTTAACACTGAGTTCATTTCAGGATGATAAATTTAAACGGTGACATGAGATTTTTCAAGAGATTTTGAGATCTTGATGCAAAGGATGTGAATACTAACTTTCGTGTAGGTTAACTGATTATTTTGAAGGGTTTTATGGGAGGAATATAAAAAAAATTCCCCGGGCACCGACCTACTCTCCCAGGCGGGTAACCGCCCAGTACCATCGGCCCTGGAGGGCTTAACGACCGTGTTCGGAATGGGAACGGGTGTTTCCCCTCCGGTATAGGCACCCGAGGAAACTTTATGGGCAATTTTTAATATTTACATAACTTTATTTCAAAAAATATGTAACAAAAACTTTATATATAACAAGTGAATAGAGGAGATTGAAGGTTTTAAGCTGGTACTGTAGCCAAGCCGCACGGGCGATTAGTACCAGTAGGCTCCACCCATTGCTGGGCTTCCACCTCTGGCCTATCAACCGGATGGTCTCTCCGGGCCCTTCAGGGAGTGGGTTGCCCCACTCTCGGGAGGCCTTATCTTGGGGTGGGCTTCCCGCTTAGATGCTTTCAGCGGTTATCCCTTCCGCACATGGCTACCCGGCACTGCTCCTGGTGGAACAACCGGGCCACCAGAGGTGCGTCCATCCCGGTCCTCTCGTACTAGGGACAGCTCCCCTCAAGCCTCCTGCGCCCGCGGTGGATAGGGACCGAACTGTCTCACGACGTTCTGAACCCAGCTCACGTACCCCTTTAACGGGCGAACAGCCCGACCCTTGGGACCTTCTTCAGCCCCAGGATGGGATGAGCCGACATCGAGGTGCCAAACCGCTCCGTCGATGTGAACTCTTGGGAGCGATCAGCCTGTTATCCCCGGCGTAACTTTTATCCGATGATCGATGGCCCTTCCACACAGGACCACCGGGTCACTAGGCCCGGGTTTCCCCCCTGCTCGGCCTGTCGGCCTCACAGTCAAGCCCCCTTCTGCCCTTACACTCAACGGTGGATTTCCATACCACCTGAGGGGACCTTTGGGCGCCTCCGTTACTCTTTAGGAGGCGACCGCCCCAGTCAAACTGCCCACCAGGCACTGTCCCTCGGGAGGCTAACTCCCGCAGGTTAGAATCCTGAGGCAGGAAGGGTGGTATCTCACCGGTGGCTCCACGGGAGCTGGCGCCCCCGCTTCACAGCCTCCCACCTATCCTGCACATCCTACCCCAAGATTCAATGCCAAGCTGCAGTAAAGCTGCACGGGGTCTTTCCGTCCCACCGCGGGTACCCGGCATCTTCGCCGAGACTACAGTTTCGCTGGGCCCCTGGCTGAGACAGCGCGGCAGTCGTTACGCCATTCATGCAGGTCGGAACTTACCCGACAAGGAATTTCGCTACCTTAGGACCGTTATAGTTACGGCCGCCGTTTACTGGGGCTTAAGGGCGGAGCTTCGCAAGAGATAACTCTCGCTAACCCCGCCCCTTCACCTTCCAGCACCGGGCAGGCGTCAGGCCCTATACGTCCTCTTACGAGTTAGCAGAGCCCTGTGTTTTTGGTAAACAGTCGCCACCGCCAATTACCTGCGACCCACTCCAGCTTCAGTCGCGAGGACCTACACCAGAGTGGGCACCCCTTCTCCCGAAGTTACGGGGCCAATTTGCCGAGTTCCTTAGCCAGGGTTGCCCCACGCGCCTTGGCAGATTTCTGCCCGCCCACCTGTGTCGGTTTGCGGTACGGTCACCCGGACTTCATCAGCCACGAGGTTATTTCTTGGCAGTGTGGTCCGAGCTCCTTCCCCGAGAGAAAACTCTCGGGTTACTTACTCCCCCTCACCCTCCGGGTGGGGATTTGCCTCCACCCATCATCGGGCTAGAGGTTTGGAGGGCCAACCATACAGCCCCGGAGCCCTTCCCTCCTGCGTCACCCCTTGGCCTCCATCCGGGTGGCGGGGGAATATTAACCCCTCTTCCCATCCCCTACGCCTTTCGGCCTCAGGTTAGGGGCCGGCTAACCCTGGGCGGACGACCCTTCCCCAGGAAACCTTGGGCTTACGGCGGGAGGGATTCTCACCCTCCTTATCGCGTACTCGTGCCCGGATTCTCTCCTCTGGGACCTCCAGCAAGCGTTGTCCGCTTGCCTTCATCGGCAACCAGAGTGCTCCCCTACCGCTTGAAGCCCTAAGCTTCAAGCCCGCAGCTTCGGCGCCTGGCTTAAGCCCCGAGTAATTTTCGGCGCACCCCCGCTCGCCCAGTGAGCTGTTACGCACTCTTTAAATGATGGCTGCTTCTAAGCCAACATCCTGGGTGTCTTAGCAGGGGCACCTCCTTTCCCACTTAGCCAGGACTTGGGGGCCTTAGCTGGCGGTCTGGGTTCTTGCCCTCTCGTCCTAGGACGTTATCGCCCTAAGACTCACTCCCGGGCTGCGCTTGCCGGTATTCGGAGTTTGCCTGGGTTTGGTAGGCCGTTAAGCCCCCTAGCCCAAACAGTGCTCTACCCCCGGCAGCGACCACCCGAGGCTGCACCTCAATGCATTTCGGGGAGAACCAGCTATCACGGGACTCGATTAGCTTTTCACTCCTACCCACAGCTCATCCGAGGAGTTTTCACCCTCCACCGGTTCGGGCCTCCAGCGGGGGTTAACCCGCCTTCACCCTGGCCATGGGTAGATCGTCCCGCTTCGGGTCTGCCGCCAGCGACTAAACGCCCTCTTCGGACTCGCTTTCGCTACGGCTCCGCCTAAACGGCTTAGCCTCGCCACTGACGGCAACTCCCGGGCTCATTATGCAAAAGGCACGCCGTCAGGCAAGAGTCACCCCTTGCCCTCCGACTGCTTGTAGGCTGGTGGTTTCAGGTTCTATTTCACTCCCCTCCCGGGGTTCTTTTCACCTTTCCCTCACGGTACTATGCGCTATCGGTGTGCGGGTAGTATTTAGCCTTGGAGGGTGGTCCCCCCTGATTCACACGGGATTCCTCGTGTCCCGTGCTACTCGGGATCTACACCCAGGGAGACCCTCTCCCTTTCGCCTACGGGGCTTTCACCCTCTATGGCGGGCCATTCCAGGCGCCTTCGGCTAGAGAGAGGGTTTTGTAACTCCCCGAGAGGTCCGTGGCCCTCTCCAGTGTAGTCCCACGACCCCAGATAGGCAACGCCCACGGGCTTCTACACCTACCTGGTTTAGGCTCCTCCCCTTTCGCTCGCCGCTACTCAGGGAATCTCGTTTGATTTCTTTTCCTCGGGGTACTGAGATGTTTCACTTCCCCCGGTGTCGCCTCCAGGGTCTCCCCTGGATGACTGGGTATTGCCCAGCCGGGTTCCCCCATTCGGGCATCCCCGGATCAACGCCTGCTTGCGGCTCCCCGGGGCTTATCGCAGCTTGCCACGCCCTTCATCGCCTCCCGCACCCGAGGCATCCACCACCAGCCCTTAGTAGCTTGGCTACAAATACCAGCTTAAAACCTTCAATCCCTCTATTCACTTGTCAAAGATCAAACCTATCCACCACTTGCCAAGAAGTGGTGGAGGTGAACGGACTCGAACCGTCGACCTCCGGCTTGCAAAGCCGGCGCTCTCCCAACTGAGCTACACCCCCACCCTCTTAGACCCACCCCCAAATAAAGGGAATGGGCCTAGGAGGATTCGAACCTCCGACCTCACGCTTATCAGGCGTGCGCTCTGACCTAAGCTGAGCTATAGGCCCACTCTTGTCCGTTCACCTTTAAAACTATTTCAAAGAACAAAATCTATAATGAATAGCGCCTGCCCTAGGCCAAATTCTCAAATTCTTCTCCTTAGAAAGGAGGTGATCCACCCCCACCTTCCGGTAGGGGTACCTTGTTACGACTTCACCCCAGTCACCAGCCCCACCGTAGGCGCCTCCCTCCCGGTTTCCCGGGTTAGGATAGCGACTTCGGGTGGAACCGGCTTCCGTGGTGTGACGGGCGGTGTGTACAAGGCCCGGGAACGTATTCACGGCGGCATGCTGATCCGCCATTACTAGCGATTCCGGCTTCACGGGGTCGAGTTGCAGACCCCGATCCGAACTGAGGAGGGCTTTCTGGGATTAGCTCCCCCTTGCGGGTTCGCAACCCTCTGTACCCCCCATTGTAGCACGTGTGTAGCCCTGGGCATAAGGGCCATGAGGACTTGACGTCATCCCCTCCTTCCTCCGGGTTATCCCCGGCAGTCCCCTTAGAGTGCCCGGCATTACCCGCTGGCAACTAAGGGCAGGGGTTGCGCTCGTTGCGGGACTTAACCCAACATCTCACGACACGAGCTGACGACAGCCATGCAGCACCTGTGCCAGAGCGCGTGAGAAACCCCACGCTCCCCCAGTATTTCTACCGGGGTACGACCCTGGCATGTCAAGCCCAGGTAAGGTTCTTCGCTTTGCATCGAATTAAACCACGTGCTCCACCGCTTGTGCGGGCCCCCGTCAATTCCTTTGAGTTTCAGCCTTGCGGCCGTACTCCCCAGGCGGGGTGCTTAACGCGTTAGCTTCGGCCCAGAGAGTTTCCTCCCCAGACCTAGCACCCATCGTTTACGGCGTGGACTACCCGGGTATCTAATCCGGTTTGCTCCCCACGCTTTCGTGCCTCAGCGTCAGGAACCGTCCAGCTGGCCGGCTTCCCCACCGGTGTTCCTCCCGATATCTACGGATTTCACCCCTACACCGGGAATTCCGCCAGCCTCTCCGGCCCTCAAGCAAGGCAGTATCACAGGCCTTTCCGGGGTTGAGCCCCGGGCTTTAACCTGTGACTTACCCTGCCGCCTACGCACCCTTTACGCCCAGTGATTCCGGGCAACGCTCGCCACCTGCGTATTACCGCGGCTGCTGGCACGCAGTTAGCCGTGGCTTTCTCCTGGGGTACCGTCAGCCTGAGTAGGCTATTAACCCACCCAGGGTTCTTCCCCCAGAACAGGGGTTTACGACCCGAAGGCCTTCTTCCCCCACGCGGCGTCGCTGGGTCAGGCTTGCGCCCATTGCCCAAGATTCCCCACTGCTGCCTCCCGTAGGAGTCGGGCCCGTGTCTCAGTGCCCGTGTGGCCGACCACCCTCTCAGGCCGGCTACCCGTCATAGCCTTGGTGGGCCATTACCCCACCAACTAGCTGATGGGCCGCGAGCCCCTCCTCAGGCAGGAGCTTGCTATGCAGAGGCCCCCTTTCATCACTGGGCTTGCGCCCAGTGACAATATCCGGTATTAGCCACCCTTTCGGATGGTTATCCCAGACCTGAGGACAGGTTACTCACGTGTTACTCACCCGTCTGCCGCGGTACTAGGGCCGAAGCCCTTTCCCGCACGACTTGCATGTGTTAGGCACGCCGCTAGCGTTCGCCCTGAGCCAGGATCAAACCCTCAGGAAAAATTTTCACCCGGCTCACTACGGCCGTGGCCTTAGGGGCAGGCGCTATTCAATTGTCAAAGATCTATAATTTATTTTAACGCACCTTTAATTTTTGTCAAGAGGGTTTTGAAATTCCAAAGATCAATTAAATCAAAGATCAATTAACACAAGTTAAATAATAAATCCTTTTTGCCTTTTGTCAAGCCCTCTTTTTTTGTTTCACTTTCAAAGAACTGATTAAAAAATAACTCACCCTTTTAATTTGTCAAGCCCCTGAATGCGTCCATGTGGTTTTAGACTCGGCTGGATTTTTTAAATACTCTTCACAAAAATACCCCAAAGGAGTTTTTCCCCGTTGAAGGCTTGATAGAGTGAATAACTTTATTGCGTGGAAGTGATATTTCATAAATAATTTGAGCACTCCAAAACTCCACCTCTATTAGTGGCATTGCCTTGAGGGTCTATTAAAAAATCCACATCATCTGGCCTAATCATCTGGTCACCATCGATATTATCGCAGGGCTTAGAGCCTCTACCTTTAAAGATACCAATATCTGAAATTACAGAATCTCCTTCAAACTTTCCGCTCAAAAAATCAGCCCTTCCCACAAAGTTTGATGCAAATCCCATATTAAACTCCTATCCCCAACAAACTCCCTAATAAATCGAGACTGTTCAAAAACTTACAAATGCTTGACACTCAAATATTCGTAAACTGTCGTTTATTACCTTTACCCCCAAATTAACAAAAATATTTCTATAACCATCTTTGATGGAGGTCTTTAAATGAGAAAAACCATCCAAAAATCTTTGCTGACCTTACCATTGCAAGTATGACCTCTCCTCGAGACCCTCTTAAAATCCTCTTTGACAGCATTGACTTTTCTTTCATCTACAAGCTCTGTGAGCCTAAATATCATTCTGCTATCTCTGTGGTTTCTCCTATGGAAACACCCCAGGCATAACACCTTCCATTACTTAAGAGAAAAACTGGACCTCTTCCTATTGCTGTCTCTGTAAAAGTTACTGAGGCAAACAAGTGGGATCGAAACTTTCAGCACAAGATTACACCATATATAGCTGAAAATCTAAGAAATAGAAAAAATTCTACCCTTGCAGGACTGATGAAGGTTACCGCAGAAGGAAAACTTCTTTGTCCTGCTAATGTGGAGCTTTGTTACTGGGAAAAGAAACAAAAATAGAAGATTATAGATATTCAAAATACACTGAGAGCAATTTGCAGTAAGAAAACCTTCAAAGGAAATTTACATGAGAAGAACGGCAGAGTTATTGCAAGATTGAAAGCTGGAGGAGAACGGAGACCTAGGGTCTCTCACTAAAACCGTAATACCACATGCCTTGGTTAAATCTCGGAGGAGAAAGTTTTTGGCTTTTGCAGTAGTCAACTATATAAATTCTTATCCTCTCATCTGTCTCTTCAGGGGATTTATAAAGTCCAAGCAAAACTCCTACCTTTTTTACCCATAAATCAATCGGCTGTAAGACCACATAGTCATCATCGCTTAATCCTTGATCTAATTCGTATAGCACTGAAAAATCCCTCAAGATAAATGAGGAAATTTTTGGTCCTATCCCTCTTATCTTCTGAAGCTCCAGAAATAGACTCCTTACCCTTCCTCTTTGAAAATTATCTTTTAAGAAACTCACTAAATTATTCCCTTTAACCTTTGCTCCAAACTCTAAGAGAGAAATCACCAAATCTTTGTCCAGCTTCCTTCCAACCTTTCCTTTCCCAATCCGTAAGGAAAGAAGTTCTCTAAGGCGTCCGTGATTTTGAAGATCAAAAAGTGCCTTAAAATCTCCTCTTTCCCTCTCAAATTCCTCAATGGCAGCCTTTGCTTCATCCCGCACTCTGTCAGAGACACTGTTTTGCCTACCTTGATAGAAAACTCTGTCAAAGAAAAAGTAAAGGGCCTCCTTAGGGTCTTCAAGCATCCTCTCTCTTTTTGGCTCAAGTGGTTTTAAGAAATCATTGTAGTACTTTACTGAGTAGTCAAGAATCTTATCCTTAAGACTTCGATTCATGGATTACCTCCAGTAAAAATTTACATGTTTAGATTTTATCACTGAAATCACGTGTATGAGACCATAAGATTTTAGACTCTGAAGAATTTTTAAGAAATTTTTCGCAAAAATACCCTAAAGGTGTCTCTTCGTAAGAGTTACACTTTACAAGTGAACTAAAATTCTTGAGAAACTTATGCAGGGGGTGTATCGGAGAGGTTTCTTTCCTAACTTCCTGCCCTTTTCCTTTTGTCTTGAAAAAACAGCCTATGGTTTTATCAACAAAAATTAGCGCAAAATAGTTACGGCAGTTAAAAGGACGCCAAAAAAGGATACAGCACCAACTACAAGCCATTGGAGAAAAGTAAAGCGCTTCTCTAAAGCCTCAAAGCGGGCATTCATTTCCTTCTGCAAAGCCTCAAAGCGAGCATTCATGGCCTCAAAGCGGGCATTCATTTCCCTCTGTAAAGCCTCAAAGCGGGCATTCATGGCCTCAAAGCGAGTATTCATCTCCTTCTGCAAAGCCTCAAAGCGGGCATTCATGACCTCAAAGCGTGCATTCATTTCCCTCTGCAAAGCCTCAAAGCGGGCATTCATGGCCTCAAAACGAGTATTCATCTCCTGTAAAATAGCTTCAAAACGCTTTTCCGAGGACTCTCTCTGAGCTCTGAGCTCTTCCTCTACCTTCAAGAGACGCTCAATTATGGAAACTTCCCTCGCTTGCTTTTCTCGCTCCATCACATACTCTTTTAACCTTTCCCTTATGGTCTCTTCTATAAGCGCCACAAGTAGTCCCTTAAACTCAGGAGTTTGTATTATATCCGTTTGAGTCTGCATAACACACCTCATATTTGAATTTCATCTACTCATAAAGAATACGTTCAAAATGTTCTCTGTCAAGCCCCTGTATGCGTTCATATGATTTTTGACTCGACTGAATTTTTTAAATACTTATCACAAAAATACCTCAAAGGAGCTTCTCCCCCTATCCCTGAATGAACCCTCTCCGTATTACACCAAATCAAATACTACATAAGCTCTCGGTTGAATCCCTCTATGTCCTCTCTCAACTCATCCTCCCGATAATCTATAAATCCCTCCACAAGACTCCTATTAAATCTCTCTACATAAACATTCCCCTTAGGATATCTCGGATAATCCTCAAATATCTCTCAAATTCCCTTAAAAACTCACTCCCTTTATCTGTCTTCACCCCCTTATCTCAAAAGGGAGCTTCAGCACAAAATTTCTCTAAAAAATCACGAGCTACCCTACTGGATAAATGAGTATAACCAAAGGTTTAAACTTCTCTCTGCCAAGTCTTGGATGACTCTAAGGGTAACTTCCTCTCTTTTTGAGACATCTTTAAGGGTTTCAAGTTTTTGCAGTAAGTTTAAGTCTTTCCATACCTACCCCTCTTCTTCATCATTATCCCCCTTTCTTATGATCTTTAACTTCCACTTTACCATATTTTTCCTTCTAAAAGGCACCGGAACTTATGCAGGGGGGCCCTCAAGGGGGTGTTCTGAATAACAATTTTTACTTAAAGAAAATCTGGATACAAAAAGGAGTTATGAATAGAAATGCGAAGAACTGAACTTACACTTAAAAAATTAATCCCGAAATACATCAAAGAATTGCAAGAGAAGTGGCAAGAAAGATTTTGAAAAGGAAAGAGGGAAAAATTAAGCGGGGACGGTTAAGCAAGCATAGGAAGTCATTTTAGAGTAAAGTTGGAGGACATAGCAATAAAGATGGCGCTTGCACGATGCTTTTTTACTATCTGTATATAGCCGTAGTGTTTGGGGTTATTTGGACCAAAAAAAATGGAATATTAATAACACTATGGAACACCCTCAGACCTTGTATGCAACCATGGGATTTTAGGCTGTGATGGATTTTTAAAAAATTTCTCACCAAAATAGCCAAAGCACCAAATTAGAGTTGAAGGCAAATACATTGAAAGGGTGAAGAACATTTGCTCCTTTTTTGTGGCATTTCTTTATAGATTTAAATTTTTCAGCAAATTTTATGTCAAGATCCGGATTAAGATTATCGAACAGCCTCATTTATTAGCTTTTTTTAAAGAGACAGATGATTCTAAGTGTATTTGTTTTTTAATTGTTGAAAAATGATATATCAATCCTTTATATTGTAGGGTTGTATAGTATAAGATAGATTCAAAACAATTAATTTTTTTACTTTTAATTTTCCTTAATTCATCAAGCATTTTTTTTGCTAAATCTAACATTGTTTCAGTTGGTCCGAGTGTCTCCTTTCCATGAGCTCCTAATATTTTACCACCTTCTGTCCTGCTAATCTTCTTATGAGATCTAAGAGAAGTTTTTCCAGTTTTTCCAACTCGTCCATTAATCCCCTCCCCCTATTTATTTATTTTTTTACATTCTTTCTCTAATTCTCTGACTAAGTGTCTTAAATCTGCCAAAATATACAGTATCACTTTTTTTAGATTTGTCTCCAAGTTGATGATTTAAGACCCTCTTTAAGTGATTTTACTTTACAAATTATAAAAGTTCTATTTTCTATTTACTGCTACAAAGTCTGTTTTTTTTTCGTCCTTTTTTACAAATAACCTTGATTTCCTTGTCATTGTAAAATTTAAAATCTTCGCATTCAATTAGAATTTTACAAGTTTCGTAAAATTTTCCATCTCCTTTTCTCTCATGTTTAAATTTTTAAATTTTTAGGTTAGTTTACACTCTTGCGAAAAATTCATTCAAAATAAATATTTATTTTGGCAAATATTTAAACTTTCTGAGCATTCCTTCAATGTTTAATAGATCTTTACTAAGTTCATGGATCATTTCTCTGTCATGTTCGATTTCCTGTCTTAATTTCGAAAACTCTTTATCAAAATCAACAACAAAAGGAAAAAAAGTTTTTACATATTCATCATAACTTATCTCTAATAACTCTTTAAATAGGGAATGTATTACATCTTTGATTTCATTTTTCTTATTGTTAAACTCATATGAGTCATAAATTTCTTTTAAAAAGGATATCACTGTTAAAATTTGACCTAATACTTTACCTATTTTTGCAAATGTTTGAAGTCTAGTTGCCCACCTTGAAGCCCATTGCATATGTGTACCTTTTCCCTGAAATTTTATGATTTTATCAAGTCCATAAGTTTTTCTTATTTTTAATAATTCTTTCATAAGACTACTTGTATTAAAACTAAGTATTTTATCGCTCACTTTAACAATACCTGTTGATACAGTAATTATAATTTCCTGATGAAGTTTTAAAGAATCAGCTACAGCAAAATCAAGCTGTTTATTAAATTCTACCACAGAAGTTTCGTAAGGAGATAACGCTCTATTGATGCAGGTGACTATATTTGATTTTAAAATCTCTCCATCTTTACCTAATTCTATCTCAACAAATTTTCTCAAATCATCAAGATCTTTAGTAGACTCCAACTTCAACAGAACATCCTCTCTCAAGTTAGTCAATCCTTGTTTATATAGTTCAAATGAATTTCTTATATTATTCTTTAACTTTTTCATATCAAGTTCTAATTTCTTTGCTAAATTTTCGTTAATTTTGAATTTCTTATCGGTAATTTCCTTAATTTTTTTTAGATTCTCAAGATAAGTTAAAAGAGTTTCTCTTATCACGCTGATTCCGGCTTTTATAATTAGTTCTTCTTTGTATAGATTATATGCACGATTGATCTCAGTAATTAAAGTTCCTATTCTTGAAAGTTTCTCATAATCTTCCCATTTATTCCTCCAATAGTCAAAACCTAAATCATAGGGGTTTGCCGATATAAACAATATAGGTACTTCAGAACTGATACTTACAATGTCTTTTAGTGACTCTAAAAGGGCATTCTTCTTGATTTCTGACATTTTCTTAAATTCAAAATCATCCTCAAGTGATACTACTAAATCCATTTTATTTAAGACAAAAATTGTTACATCTAGCTTTCCAAGCTCATTGAATAACCATTTAAGAACAGGTATATGGCTTTGTTTTATTGGATTAACCGCATCACAAACAAATATTATCACATTTGCCTCAGATATGAATTTTTTTGTCTTTTCATCGTGCATCAGGTTATCAGAAAAAATTCCAGGGGTATCAACAAAAATAAATTCACCGTAGGAATATTCGACTATTTTGTCTGTAGTTGGCTCTGGTGAGATTTTAATATTAAAATCTTTAGTAATTGCAGACAGTATGGTTGATTTACCATCAGAGAAGGCTCCGAAAACTGCAACTATAAATTTACTCTTTTCTAAATTAGATATAGCTTTTTTAATTTTTTCAATCAAATCTTCCATCTCAAGCTCATACCTTTGATTCAAATCCTTGATAAAAGACTCAAGATTTTTGAGTTCATTAATTATTTTTTCTCTTTCTGTGTTTATCATGCTACTCCTCCATTCTTAAAAATTATCTCAATTTTTTTGCTAATTTTGTCTCTTATAATTTTGTTTATATTAAACTCTTTCTTAAGAAAATTTAATCCTCTAAAAATTAATTCTCCCTCTATATCCTGGGGATTGATGTTATTATAATATTCTAATATCTGAGACACATTAGAAAATACGAAAACATTGTTTTGTCTTAGGTTGAGTATTTTGGCAATTTTTGAGGCATCATTTTTTTGTGGATTATCAATAATCACTAAGGCTCCGCTTAGTGATAAGTCAATATATCCATATTTTATATTTATCTTTTCAGAAGATAAAATCTGTTTGAGAAAATAACATGTAATTTCTTTTCTAATTCCTTGAAGTCCCTCAATTCCAGAATCAATTTCTCTTAGGATAAACCTTATAGATCTTTCTAAATTGCTGAGGTTTTTCTTAATTCTTTCTATTGTTCTGTCCCTCTTATATAACTCTCTTTTTAGTTCATCGCGTATATATTTTTTCAATTCCTCACGCATGCTTTTGACTCTAGCTGACACCATTCTTTTCTTTTTAGCAATTATTTCGTCACGAGTTTTGAAAATATTCCAGATTGATATTACAATTCCAAGTATCAGACCAACCTTACCAGATATTAATCCAAAAATGACTGGTATTGATGATTTAAATGCTCTTTCTATGTAATCCTCTATTCCCATTTTAGTCTTATTCAACAGTTCCTTCAAATTTAATGATAAGTCCGCTTGTCTTATTGAAATTAATATCTCAATTTTTTCAGAATGAATTTTAAGTCTTTGTTGAATATAATCCGAGAATTCTCTTATTTCAGTTTCGGTTTTTTTCTCAATAGATACTAAAGCATTCATAATCTCTTCTTTAATATAACTCTCACTTATCTCTTTATCATTCTCTGTAGCTTTATAGAGTCGACTTTCTATTTCATTACATACTCTATCAATTTCAGAATCAGCTGCAGTTAGTATGTTTGTACTTAATTGTTGCCAATATGTTTTGATTTCTTTAATTAAGTTATAATTTTCATCTATCAACTCTCTCATTTTTTGGTCTAGCTCTTTTTTATTTCTCAAAATATCAGTAATTATTTTCTCCATCTCACCTAAAATTTTATAGAAATTTGTTCTCATTATTTCAATATTCAGCTTTGAAGGATTAGACAAGTCAGATATGACCTTCATTAAATAATTCATTCCTGAAAAAAACGACATTTCAGACTTAGAACTAAAAATTGACAGAGCCTTTTCCAAATCTTTTTGGAATCTGTTACCTTCCTCTATTTTACCCATGGAGAGAAAAGCAAGATGAGCATCTATAACTATAATTTTTCCTGAAAAGAAATTATCCAATTCTTTTAGCATCAAACTTTTGGTTCTTTCTATGACTTTTTCAATATTCTCATCTATTAAAACTCTTTTGTATTTGTAAGACTCAACTCCCGTCCTTTTGTTTAATATCACAAACACTTTTGCCTTTTTATTGAGGTAATTCTTGACCTTGACTAATGTTTCTCTTTCTGGCTCCTTAGATGCAGAAGTGACATAGAAAACTATATGAGATTTGTAAACAG
Organism: Thermodesulfobacteriota bacterium; assembly: GCA_030550555.1. Taxonomy (GTDB): domain Bacteria; phylum Desulfobacterota; class Thermodesulfobacteria; order Thermodesulfobacteriales; family Thermodesulfobacteriaceae; genus Caldimicrobium. Next base: position 2,388 of record JAUQPD010000017.1, on the reverse strand, counting down.
CCTCCTTAATTTTTTCGATGAAATGCTGCTCTTTGCCTTCTATGCCAGGCATATCAATAAGTTTTATTCTACGATCTACATTACTTAATTTTAACTCATACTCCACAACATCTCTAGTAAAATCCTTAATACCCGTTCCTATTGATCTTCCATCCCCACCAATAAGTGCCTCAATTAATGTACTTTTTCCCGCATTGGTCTCACCAAAAAAGCTAATATTAAATGTATCGGCTTGAATGTTGGATGTAATTTTTTCTATCTCTGCACTAATTTCACCGACCGCTTCAGTGACTTTATCACCAATATTTCTGAGAATACTTTTAAATTCCTCCGGGAGCGTTTCAATGCTTTGTAATTTGACCAAGTCAGAAAGTTTATTTATGAACTCTCTGCTTTTAGTCTTTAATAAATCAGTAAATTCAATAGACTGAGATTTTAACATTATAAATTCTATTCACGAAGAAATTTATCTTATCTTTTTTTTTGCTAAACCATCTTAAGTATTCAGATTTGAGCTTCTTATTTTATTAATTCTACAATAGGTTCATCACTAAGAAAACTATCAATTTTCAATATAGCATTATTCATAATTTCAATAGTATAAGATACTTTTTTTGCATGGATGAAATTTTTTTATTGTATTTAGTAAGTTCGTTTCTTTGGATACTTTCTGAATTAGTCTTCTGTTCTATACAAATTTGTCTTAGATATATTAGTGCATTTATATTTTCTTTTAAGTGTGAATAATATGTACTTCTGTATTCAGCAATCTTTTCTCTTAAATCTCTTTCTTTTTTCTTCTTCCATAGCAAAGTTCCTACTCCAGTTATGGCTAAAATTCCACCTACGATTGTTATTGCTGCTAAACTCTGTTTTGTGTTGTCTCTTACATCATGATAGTCGATGTAACTAATTTTATTTGTTTTTTGAAAATCTTCAATAATTTTAGAAATTCCCTTTGACTCTCCATGTTAAGACGAATCTTTTACTTGTCCTCCCATTAATTTTATAGCTTCTAATGGGAAATCTGCAAGATCTTGCTCTAGTTCTCCGATACCATCTTTATACTTGTAATCTATTTCTTTATATTTCTCACTTATTGTTTCTATTAGAGTATTAAGTGTAGGATGAAAATCACTACTGCTAATTGGCATACTTTGAACTTTTTCGTAGATATCGTCTATTATCTCAAATTCTGTAATCATGGTATTTCTCCAAATATTTTAGACATATTAGCGTGTTTTCCAAGACTAATATTTAAAAGAGTTAAAATTGATAGTAATTTGATTATCTGATTATTTATTTCTAAAACTTTATCAATAACTTCATAATTTTTAGACTCAATTGCTTTTTTAAATAACATATTTGATTAAAATTGAAGCATATCTAATTATTTCTTGTAAACATTAACCGTAGATTTTAAATCAGAAAGTTTGTCATTACATTTATTTATTTCCTTTTGAAATTCTCTTTCAAATTTATCTAGTTCCTTCCTAGCATCAACTAGGGATTTAATTAAAGAAATTCCACCATCTATTAACTCTGTATATGCTTTTACTTTTTTACATTGTAAATTACCAATTGCAGTTATCTTTGCCAAGTTTATTTCTTTATCATCGCTTTATTTGATTTGTAAATCTTGAGGTGTTTCTTTAAATAAATTCAACGCTAATTCAAATTAAAAACTCACTTTATCTAGGGAGGACGTTGGGGAAGAACTACAATCTTTTATTTCTAACTCCATAGTTTAACTCTCCTCCATATTATTTATTAAATTTTACCTAAAAATAATATTATAAACCACCTCAAAATTTTTAAAAACATCATTTTGATTTTTTAAATTTTTTATAATTATACAAAACTTTAAATCACTTGTCAACTACCTGCTGAGGGTGTTCTAAATAACAATTTTTATAATAATATTTTAAGGAAAATCTGGATAGAAAAAGGGAGGTAGGAATAGAAATGCGAAGAACTGAACTTACACTTAAAAAAATTGATCCCGAAATACTTCAAAGAATTGCAAGAGAAGTGGCAAGAAAGATTTGAAAAGGAAAGAGGGAAAAATTAAGCTGGGACTGTTAAGCAAGCTATAGGAAGCCATTTTAGAGTAAAGTTGTAGGATATAGCTATAAAGATGGCGCTTTGCACGATGCTTCTTTACAATCTGTATATGCCGTAGTGCTTGGGGTTATTTGGACCAAAAAAGTGAAATAATAAAATATAATAGAACACCCTCAGCCCCTCAAATGGAGTGACTTAACTTACTAAACTAACCTACTCTCAACTACCTTCCAATTCAAATTTCTAAAAAAGGCTTCTATATAATCTGCCCTCTTCAACCCATAGTCAATCATGAAAGCATGCTCAAAAACATCTAAAACTAAA
>JAUQPD010000019.1 GCA_030550555.1 Thermodesulfobacteriota bacterium | reverse complement strand
CTGCAAAGGGAAATGAACACACGCTTTGAGGCATTGCAAAAGGAAATGAACACACGCTTTGAGGCACTGCAAAAAGAAATGAACACACGTTTTGAGGCCTTGGAGAAACGTTTTAATCATATGCAATGGTTTGTTGGTGTTGGTTTTACTATTTTGAGTATACTTATCGGTTTATTAAATTTTATAAAATAGGTTCAATTTATACTTATAAATCCACTCTCCATTCTTAAATTTCCTTAGTTACTATCCTTTTTCTATTTTGCAGGGGAGCTTTGTCCCCTCTTTTTGATAAACTTTTGGGGTGGCTGACTTTTATAGAACACCCTCTCAAAGTCCCTTGACTTGGAAATAAGAAAGTGGTATAAAAATAAATATGATGAGGAGGGTAAGGGTTTACATTTCTGGGAAAGTTCAGGGAGTATTTTTTAGGGCCTACACTAAGGAAGAGGCAGATAAACTTGGAATAAAGGGATGGGTTCGGAATCTCCCTGATGGGAGGGTGGAAGCTCTCTTTGAGGGGCCTGCTGAGGCAGTTGAGGAAATGATTAAGTGGTGCCATCGCGGTTCTCCCTCATCTAAAGTAACTTCCGTAGAAGTGGAGGAAGAGCCTTATAGAGGAGAATTTAAAGATTTTTCAATTAGATATTAGTTAAAATCTCTCAGGACAAAAAATGATTGACATAGAGAGATTACTTCTTGAGTTTAAGACTTTACTAACCATAGAGAGCCCCTCAAAGAAGGAAGGAAAGTTAGCCTACTATCTTGCGGATCTCTTTGAGGCCCTTGGCTTTCCCTCCTTCTTTGACAAATCTGGAGAGAATACTGGCTCAGAGGTAGGAAATCTTATTGTAAAAATTCCAGGAAAGCTCAATATTCCTCCTCTTATGTTTTGTGCCCATCTTGATACAGTTGGTCCCTGTGAAGGAGTAGAAGTCATTGAGGAAGATGGGGTTATAAGAAGCAGTGGAAAGACCATCTTAGGAGCAGATGATAAGGCAGGGATCGCGGTCCTTGTTGAGATTGCCAGAGTAATCAAAGAAAATGATATTGCCTCACCACCTATTGAACTTGTATTTACCACTTGTGAGGAGATCGGTCTGCTTGGAGCAAAGTATTTAGACTATCGCCTGATTGAATCAAAGCTTGGTTTCGTACTGGACTCTGAGAATCCACATGAAGTCATTAATAGAGCTCCTTCTTCCTATCAATTCTTACTTAAGGTGTATGGCAAATCAGCCCATGCAGGACTTGAGCCAGAAAAGGGCATTAATGCTATAAAACTCCTTGCTCAGGTTGTAGTTAACCTTCCTACTGGGCGTCTTGATGAAGAGACAACAATGAACATAGGGAAGATCAATGGTGGTGCCTATGTAAATGTGGTGCCTGATCTGGCTTTCGTAGAAGGAGAAATGAGAAGTCATAAGGAAGAGAAATTACAGGCTCTTAAAGAAGAGATTCTAAAGGTGACTGAGGAGATAATTAGAAATTATCCTCAAAAGATTGGAAACTTACCAGACTACAAAATAGAGTTTAATTCGGTTTTTCAAGCCTTTCATATTCCAGAGGATAGTCAAGAGGCAAAGCTCCTAATTGAAGCTGGAAGAAGGGCAGGCCTTGAACTTACCTTTCGCAAGAAAGAAGGCGGTTCTGATGCCAATGTCTTCAATGAAAGAGGAATTAAGACCTTTATCCTTGGGACAGGCATGCAAAAAGTCCACACAACTGAAGAGTTTATCAAGATAAGTGATCTAATTGCTTCTGCCCGCTTAACCTTAGAAATCATTCGAGTTTATAGTGAAAATTTTTCAAGAAATAATTAACTTCCTCTTTCCCTCTTTTTGCCTCAGATGTAAAGGTTCTCTATCTGCTGAAGAGGCTCTCTATTGTATATCCTGTCTTAAGAGTCTTCCTATTCTAAAGGCCTATTGTAGGACCTGTGGAACGCCATTAAATGAAAGTCTCCTCCAAAATTTTTCACAGGAAGAGCTTAACTTTTGTGGAAACTGTCTTTCTGAAAAACCACCCTTTGACAGAGTCTTTCTTGCCTTCAAATATGAATCTCCGATTAGAGAATTGATTCTCCAGACAAAATTCAATGAGGACTATGCACTTTCATATCAGCTAGGTAGACTTCTGCGAAACATTCTCCCCGTAGATCCAAAACATTATGATGTAGTGCTTCCTATACCTCTTCACCCTTTGCGAGAAAGGGAGAGAGGCTACAACCAGAGTCTTCTTATACTTTGGGGATTTATGGGAGTCCGCTTACAGAGAGATTATCTCCAGAGAATTCGTTATACCTTTCCTCAAAGTGAACTCTCCTTCTCAGAGAGAAAGAAAAATGTCAAGGATGCCTTTGCTGTGAGGATTTCCTTGGTGGGAAAAAAAGTTCTTCTTCTTGATGACGTGATGACAACAGGTGAAACTCTTAAAGAGGCATCAAGAGCCCTTAAGGATGCCGGAGCAAGAGAGGTCCATGTTCTTGCAGTTGCACGTGCATAGCTTTCAATCTCAGATCTCTATTGACAGATAGGACAAAATCGTTTAAATAACTTAGGGCAGGATGTGGGAGTATAGGCCAAAGAGCTTAGAGGAATTCATTGGTCAGAGCAGGATTAAGAAGGAGCTTGCTATTTACATAGACTCAGCAAAGAAGCAAGGTGGCTTCTTTCCTCACACACTTTTTATTGGGGCTCCAGGACTTGGCAAAACAACACTTGCTAGAATTATTGCCAATGAACTAGGGAGAGATATAAAAATTACCTCTGGTCCAGTTCTTGATAAACCTGGCTCAGTTGCTGGTATCTTAACTAATCTTGAAGAGGGCGATATCTTATTTATAGATGAAATTCATCGTATGCCCAAGCCTTGTCAAGAGATTCTCTATTCTGCAATGGAAGATTTTGCTTTAGATATTGTGATTGGCAAAAATCAAGGGGCAAGGACTATAAGACTTAGTCTTCCTCGCTTTGCTCTAATTTGTGCTACAAATAAACCAAATCTTCTTCTTGGACCTTTGCTGGATCGTTTTCAGCTTACATTTAAATTAGATTATTACAAGGAAAAAGAACTGGAAAGGATTGTAAAAAAGGTTGGAAGGCTTTGGGGGCTTGAGCTTGAGGAAGAAGTTGCAAAGAGGCTTGCAAGAGGAGCAAAGGGGATCCCCCGTCAGGCACTAAATCTCCTAAAAAGACTAAAAGACTTTCTTATTGCCCTTGACAATCAAGAATTAGCAGGGATCAGAAGAGTGAACTTTGAGAAAGTGAGAGAATTTTTTAATCTTCTAGAAATTGACGAATGGGGTTTGACTCCTGAGGATAGACGTTGCCTTTTAGTGCTCTATAAGGATTTTAATGGAGGTCCAGTTGGTGCTCAATCTCTTGCACTCTCTGCCCACTTAAGTCCTGAAGAGTTTGAAACAATCTATGAACCTGCCTTAATTAGACTTGGTCTTCTTGCAAGAACACGAAGAGGTAGAATCCTCACCCCTCTTGGAAAAAAATATCTCCTTGAGAGGGCTATATAAGATGTCGCTTTTCCAACTTAGTCCTCATCAATTGGTAGACAAAAAAGGCAAAGAAAAAATTGTAGGGATAACCGCCTATGACTACATATCTGCTCGCCTTGCTGAAGAAACAGGCGTAGATTTTATCTTAATTGGTGATTCAGCAAGTATGGTCATGTTGGGACATCCTGATACCTTTCCTATAACAATGGATGAGATTCTGCTTTTTTGTAAGGCAGTTTCAAGGGGCGCAGAAAAGACACTTCGAATAGGAGATATGCCTTTTTTGAGTTATCAGGTCTCTAAGGAACAGGCTATTTATAATGCAGGGCTCTTTATTAAGGAGGGAAGATGTCATGGCGTAAAAATAGAGGGAGGCCTTGAAGTTGTTCCCATAGTTGAAGCAATTGTTCGTGCTGGAATTCCTGTTATGGGGCATATAGGAGTTACTCCACAAAGAAGTATGGAAATTGGAGGCCTTAAAGTCAGAGGGAAAAACCTTGAAATTGCGAAAGACATTTTGGACTCGGCCCTTGCCCTGGAGAAAGCTGGAGTCTTTGCAATTGTGCTTGAATGCATCCCCTCTGAGCTATCAGAATATATAACAGAAAAAGTAAAAATTCCTACAATTGGAATAGGTGCTGGACCAAAGACCGATGGTCAAATCTTAGTTTTTCATGACGTAGTCGGACTCTTTCCGAATATCAGACCTAAATTTGTCAAAAGCTATATTAATGGATACGAACTTTTTAGAGATGCTTTAAGTTCTTATGTTAAGGATGTCAAAGAAAAGAATTTCCCAAATAGGGAACATTCTTTTACAGTTTCACAAGAAATTATAGAAGAGTTGAGGAAGATTTATGATTAAAGGTTTTAGAGGAACAAGTCTTGTAGATTATCCTGAGAAAATTGCTTCTGTCATTTATACCTATGGATGTAATTTTAGATGTCCATATTGTTATAATATTGAACTAGTTCTACCTGAATATTATAGAAAACTTCCAAATATAGCTGAAGAGGAAATTATATCAAAATTAAAGGAAAGAGAAAATTTTATACAAGGTGTTGTAATTACAGGTGGAGAGCCAACTATATGGGGTGAGCGACTAATTAATTTCTTAGAAAAGCTTAAGACCTATCTTAATCATCCTATAAAACTTGACACAAACGGGTCAAATCCTGAACTTCTGGGCGTGCTACTTTCCGAGGATCTCATTGACTTTGTTGCTCTCGATCTTAAGACGACTCCTGAGAGATACTCTGAGCTAGGAGGCAATTTTTCAAAGATTGCAGAGACCTTGAGAGTTCTTCAGGGCTATTCTGATATGATTGAGATTAGAATTACTCTTTATCCGCCATATATCGACAGAGAAAACATAAGGGACCTTGTCCCCTATTTGCAACCCTTTAGGATGATTGCCCTTCAGAAATATCTTCCAGAAAAGAACCTTTCAGGAAAGGCTTGTAAGCCCTACACTGAAGAGGAGTATCTTTTGATTTATGAAGAACTAAAAAGGCATCTTCCCTCTGCTACCTTAATAAGAAGATTCTAATCTTCAAAGCTCTTGCAATTTGGAAGCTATTGGTTATTCTTAGCCTATGCTTGATCTCAAGCTTATAAGAGAACAGCCTGAGTGGGTCAAAGAGAGGCTTAGGACCCGTGGTGGAGAATATCCCATTGACGAGATCCTTGCCCTTGATGAGAGAAGGCGACTTCTTCTACAAGAAGTTGAGAGACTACGTCACGAGAGAAGGGTTAAATCGGAAGAAATTGGTAATCTCAAAAGGACTGGAAATGAGGACTCAGCAAGGGCACTTGCAGAGGAGGTTAAAAAACTTGGTGAGCATCTAAAGGGCCTTGAGGAAGAGCTTAGAAGTGTTGAAGAGGAATTACACAGAAAACTCTCCTTCCTGCCCAATATTCCCCACGAAAGTGTGCCCTTTGGGGAGAGTGACAAAGACAATGTAGTTATTAAGAAGTTTGGTGAACCTCCAGCTTTCTCTTTTACACCAAGGCCTCACTGGGAACTTGGAGAGCTCTTAGGTATCTTTGACTTTGAGCGTGCAGGTAAGATAACAGGAAGTAGGTTTACTGTCTACTACCGAGAAGGAGCCCTTCTTGAGAGAGCTCTAATCAATTTTATGCTTGACCTCCATGTAAAAAAACATCGCTATACTGAAGTTCTCCCCCCTTTCATTGTTAATGAGACTTCAATGTTTGGAACAGGCCAACTTCCAAAATTCAAAGAGGACCTATTTAAATTGGAAGACTGGAACTATTATCTAATCCCTACTGCAGAGGTGCCAGTGACCAATCTCCACAGGGATGAAATCATACCAGAAGAGGACCTTCCCCTATATTATACTGCCTATACTCCCTGTTTTAGAGCAGAAGCTGGTGCCCATGGTAGAGACATCAAAGGAATTGTGAGACAGCATCAGTTCAATAAAGTAGAACTCGTGAAATTTGTTGTCCCTGAGACATCCTATGATGAACTGGAAAGCCTACTTTTGGATGCTGAAGAGGTCCTTCAACTCTTAGAACTTCCCTATAGAGTTGTCGTTCTCTGTACTGGAGATCTCGGCTTTGCATCAGCAAAAACCTATGACATTGAGGTTTGGTCTCCAGGCCAAAATCGCTATATAGAAATTTCTTCCTGCTCCAATTTTGAAGACTTTCAAGCAAGAAGAGCAAATATCAGATATAGACCAAAAGGTGGGGGAAAACCACGTTTTGTCCACACCTTAAACGGCTCAGGTCTTGCAGTAGGTAGAACACTAATGGCAATCCTTGAAAACTATCAACAAGAAGATGGGTCTGTAGTTATACCAAAAGTTCTACATCCTTATACTAATGGAGTGAAAATTCTTCGTCCTAGAAAAAAATAAGGTGACTACACTCGCGAGAAGGGCAATAGCCCTCATAAAGAGCACTCTCTAAATCTTTAAAAATTACCTTTTTCTTTATCTTTTCAACTACTCCACACTCAGGATGATGAAATCTCTTGCTATTTTTATTCCCAATATATCTTGTCTTTGCTTCAGGTCTGTCTACATAACTGAATAGACCTCTTCTCTCTTTGATTGCAGTTCTCTGGACTGGAAGAAGCTTCTCATAAAATTTTTCGCTCCCCTTATAATAGCAGACTAAAGCAAGACCCTCTGAGACAAGGATTTCAGAAACTGATGTTCCATTTGGAAAGTACAGTTCTCCTAAAAATCTTCCATATCTATCCTTCTCCTTTCCAGAAAGCTCAAGGCAAAACTCCTTTCCTTCAGTAAGTTCTCTATTTCTATTGAAAGCCTCAACCGCAAAAGGTTCTGATCTTCCCCAATCTGTGCGAAGTTCTGGAGTATTTACACCTGCATATCTGAGTTTGCCCATCCCTGAAAGCTCCACTGTATCACCATCAATTGCTCTAACAACCGTTACTTTTTTTTGCGAGGGCGGGCAAGTAAAAGTCTCTCGCTCTCCCTCCTTTTTAGGCAAAGGTTTGCAAGAAACGAAAAGAACTAATGCAAAGAGGACTACAAGAAGAAGAAGAAGAAGATAGGGATTGACTTTTAAGTAACGGGATTCTCTCATGTTTTATACTTTTTGTTTTATAGTTTTAAAGTATAAACGTAGCATCACCATAGGAAAAGAATCTATATCGTCTTTTTATGGCTTCATTGTATGCCTTAAGGATAAGGTCTCTTCCAGCAAAGGCACAAACAAGGAGAAGGAGAGACGATTTAGGAAGATGAAAGTTAGTCACCAAGGCCGAAATCGCTTGAAACTCAAATCCCGGATAGATATATAGATCGCAGAGGCCTTCGTAGGGTTCAAAGTTGCGCCTTGCTAGGAATTCAAGAGTTCTAGTTGCCGTTGTTCCAACAGCAATTATTCGTCTGCCCTGATCTTTTGCCTCCTTTAGTAATTTTGCAGTCTCAACGGACACGGTTACATATTCTTCTTCAACCCTATGCAGACGGATATCTCTGTGCTTTATGGGGGCAAAGGTGCCATACCCCACATGAAGAGTTATAAAAGCAATCTCTACACCCTTTTGCTTAAGGGTCTCAAGGAGAGCTTCATCAAAGTGAAATCCTGCAGTAGGAGCAGCAATGGAACCTTCTTTTTTGGCAAAAACAGTTTGATAACGCTCTATATCAATTTTTTCTGGTTCTCTTTTAATATATGGCGGAAGCGGAACAAGACCAAGCTTATAAATCAAATCTTCAAGAGGACTTTCCTTGGATTCAAGTAGGACCTTGAATTTACCTCCCTCGAGAGACTCTAAAAGGATAACTTTTAATATCTTGCTTTCATGCAAGAGTTCAAGGCCAGGTCTAAGTCTCTTGCCTTTGACAAGGGCGATAGTTTCAAATTGATATCCTACTGGCTTTTTGAAGAGTAGAATTTCTACCTCGCCACCAGTTTTCTTCTTGACCTTCAATCTCGCAGGAAACACTTTAGTATCGTTTAAGACAAGGAGATCTCCTCTATGAAAATAGGTCTCAATCTCGGAAAATTGGTCATGAAAAAAGAGCTCCCCTGTTTTACGATTTATCACAAGAAGTCTACTTTCAGTCCTTTTCTCAGGTGGGAAATAGGCTATGAGCTCTTCAGGAAGCTGATAATCATAAAAATTTAGATCGTATTCCTGAGGTATCTGAGGCATCTATTGAGTTCTGTAAAATTCAGGTATCTCCTCTAATCTTATTAAATCATCAAGGGTTTCTCTTTTCCTTATTAGGAAAAATTGATCGCCATCAACGAGAACCTCTGCAGGTCTCAATCTTGAGTTGTAATTAGAACTCATAACAAAACCATAGGCTCCAGCACTCATAATTGCAAGAAGATCTCCCTGTCTAACTCTTTTGATTTTCCTATCCCTTGCAAAGAAGTCTCCACTCTCACATACTGGTCCAACGACATCAGCAACAATCTCCTCTTCCTCTCTATCAACAACTGGTATTATCTTGTGGTAGGCCTGATAAAGAGCAGGTCTTATGAGGTCATTCATACCTGCATCAACTATGATAAAATTCTTTTCCCTATTGGACTTCGTATAGAGGACTTTTGTGACAAGAATTCCCGCATTTCCTACAATCACTCTCCCTGGCTCCAATATTAAACTCACCGGAAGCCCCTTCAATACTTCCAAGATTGCCTTTGAGTAATCATCAGGAAGGGGGGGTTCTTCATTTTCATAAGGTATACCTAGTCCACCGCCGATGTCAATATACCTCAACTCAAAACCAAGAGATGTAAGCTCTTCCCAAAGTTTTCTAAGCCTTTTTAAGGCATCCACGAAAGGAGATACCGTTGTTAATTGAGACCCAATGTGAGCATCTATACCAAGTGGTTCAAGATAAGGATTTTCCTTTGCCTTGAGATAGAGAGGTATAACCTCCTCTTCAGGAACTCCAAATTTATTCTTGCGAAGTCCAGTTGAAATATAGGGATGGGTCTTAGGATCAACATCTGGATTGGCTCTTAAAGCAAAGGGAGCCCTAATCTTTAACCTCTTTGCAATCTCGCCAAGAGTCTCTAGTTCTTGTCCACTTTCAACATTGAATAAGAGTATTCTCTCCTTAAGGGCAAACTCTATTTCTTCTGGGGTCTTACCTACTCCAGAGAAAACGATTTTTTTAGGAGGTATTCCTGCTTTTATAGCCCTATAAAGCTCTCCTCCTGACACTATGTCAGCCCCAGCACCTTCTTGTGCTAGGAGAGCAAGAATCCCAATATTGGAATTTGCCTTTACTGAATAGCAGGTTAGATGATCAATCTCAGAAAAGGCAGAATCAAAGACTCTAAAGTGTCTTCTAATTGTTTTTGCGGAATATACATACAGAGGAGTTCCGAATTTTTCTACAAGGACTCTGATCGGCAAACTTTCACAATAAAGTTCCCCACTATGATACACGAAATAGTGCATGGCCTCATTATAAACTAAAACTTCTCAAAGACAAGACAAGATGTAGAATTTGAAGTGTTATTGTGCTTTTATGGGCGGTCCAAAAATTTTATCAGAAAACCTAACATACCATGCAGCTGATTGAACTTGAATAACAAAGGCAAGCGTTATTACTAAAGCAACTTCTGGATGTTGTTTCCCAAAAGTCATCATGGCTATAGCTAAACAGATAGAGAAAAAATAGGTTTTTTAAATCCAGTCAAGACTTGTTCGGTACTCTAGATGGCTATCATCCTTGCAACTAGACTTACTTCCTTGACAGGCCTGCAAATCGACATCTCCTCTCAGAGCAAAGGTCAAAGGGATAAGAGGATCAAGGATCGAAACTGTCAGACAACTATTAACGACCAAACTCTATAGATAGAGTTTTTGGGAGAATACCTGCCTTGACAAAAGCAGGCGAAATTTTGCTTGACAACATAGACATATTTCCGTAAAATAATACATATGAATCTTACTGTTAGAAGAGATCTCTTTCGTAGGTTTTATCTTCCTCTTGCTTATGTTATTTCAAAAATTGGTATAACTCCCAATATACTAACTTCTCTTGCTTTACTTTGCGGAACCGCATCAGCTTTAGCCTATTATAATGAAAACCTTCTTACTGCCCTTTTATTCCTTTTACTTTCCGGTCTTTTTGATTTGCTTGATGGAGAAGTTGCCAGATTCCAAGAAAGACCTACAAAATTCGGTGCGGTTTATGACTGGATTGTAGATAAATGGGTAGATGGTCTCATTCTTGGCACAGTGGGATTTGTCTTTGCTGGGCCCGGATGGGCTATATTTGCTATTGTTATCTCAATGCTCCACTCCTTCATTAAACCTGTCGTCTATGCAGAGATTGGCTATGAGGTAAAGCTTAAGGGGAAGATAACAGATCCACTTGAAGGGGTAGGATTTTTTGGCAGACCTGAAACTCACTTTGCCCTGGCAGTCTTTACCATTCTGGAAAAGACCCATATTGGAATAGGACTTTCCCTTGGAATAAAAGTTATAACTCTACTTTCAAGCATCTCGCTTTTACTAAGACTTATTTATCTATACAAAAACTTCGGGAAGGTGAAGGATGAGTGAGAGGCCCTATGTAATCATAGTCTCTGAGGTTACCCTTGATGGTAAACTTACTCTCTATAGAGGTGCCTCTTCTAAAGAATTAATGAGTCTCATGAGCAAGGAGGTATACAAATATCTACACAGTATTAGAGCTCAAGTTGATGGGATCATGGTTGGATGTGAAACTGTAAGAACTGATGATCCCAGTCTTACAGTGAGATACGTAGAAGGAAAAAGTCCCATTAGGATCATACCTTGTTCTACTGCCAATGTTCCCTATAATGCTAACATTTTTTCTCCAGATGCCCCTACAATAATAGTAACCACTAAAAGAGCACCTTCTGAGAGAATAGAAAAAATCCGTGCTCTTGGAGCTGAAGTCATCTTCGCAGGGGAAGACCTTGTTGATTTTAAGATCTTACTTCCAGAACTCTATAAAAGGGGCATCAAAAGACTCATGGTTGAGGGGGGAGCTTCAATTAACTGGGAATTTGTCAGACTTGGATTCATTGATGAGTTAAGGTTAATCCATCTTCCTGTGGTCATAGGTGGAGAAAATGTCCCTACACTCGTTGGAGGTGAAGGTTTCAAGAGCCTAAAAAGACTCCTTCACTTCGAAATACAAAAACACTTCATTATTGATAATTTTTTAATCACCGAATGGAAGGTTAAAAAAGGTTATTCTTCATAGGCAAGTTCGTAGATTTCTTGAACAATTTGGCTATTAAATTCAGTTTCTGCCTTCCAAAAGTAAAGAATTTCCCAGGCTTTCTCCACAAGGAGCTTCAGATCCTCTCTGCGAACCCCTATCTCTCGTAACGTCTTTGGCAAACCGAATTCTTCAAGAAGGTTATCGAAAGCCCTAAGTCCCCTTTTTGAAAGATCTTGCCCTGCCTCAATTTGTAGAACCTTTAAAAAAAATCTTCTAACAATTTGGGTATGGGAAAATCTTTTGAGATAGGCCCTCATCAATATTGCAAGACCTAATCCATGAGGTTGATCAAAGGAACCACTAAGGGGGTGCTCTAAGGAGTGTAGAAAAAACCTATAGGCGCCAAGCCCTGCACGCACGAATGGAGATAGGGCAAGGCTTGAAATCCAAAAAATTTCACTTCTTGCCACATAATTCTTTTGATCTTGCATTAGTGTTCTTCCTCTCTCAATAAGGGTCCTCATCAATAGGACTAGAAATTCTTCATTAAGGCCCTCTTCTCTATGGAGTCTAAAGTGAAAATACTCAAAAAGATGTGAAAAAGCATCAAAAAGCCCATATGCGGTCTGTTCTCGAGAGAGGGAGAATGTTACTGTTGGATCTATAAAAGATGCCTTCGGAAAAAGAAGGGGCGAGCGGAGGCTCAGTTTTAAGCCCTTGTCTTCATTAACAATAACGGTGACGTCATTTACTTCAGAACCTGTTCCAGCAACTGTTGGGATAGTTACTATGGGAATTGCCCTTTCTACCTGCCCTTTTCTCTCAAAAAGGTCCCACAATCTCTCACCAATGAAATATCCACAGGCTATAGCTTTAGCACAATCAATAACACTGCCTCCACCAACCGCAAGGATCAAGTCAGGCTTAAAATCTCGCGCAATTTCAATGCCTTCAAAAACTTGTCTTAATGGAGGATTAGGTTTGACCCCAGAAAACTCCTCCCAAGATATCCCATTCGCTACGAAGATGTTTGTGATTCGCTCGTAGAGTCCCAGATTTTTGATAGCATTTCTACCATAAACAAAGAGTATTTTTTTACCAAATTTTGATAGTTCTGTCTCCAAGGTTTTTAGACTTTTTTTTCCGAAGAAGATCCTAGTTGGAAAGTAAAATTCGAAATCCCGCATAGAGTATAAAATAAGAAGGGCCCCAATCATAGGGCCCAAGCTTTTGTTTTAATTAGTTACGTTACAGGCAGTTATTTGCCAAAGAGAGCCTTCCTTCCTTGAATAATTTCATCGACTACAGAAGGATCTGCTAGAGTTGAAGTGTCTCCAAGATCGTCATAAACCCCTGCAGCGATCTTTCTGAGAATACGCCTCATAATTTTTCCAGATCTGGTCTTGGGAAGCCCTGAAGTAAACTGGATTACATCAGGTGTAGCAACAGGTCCAATTTCCTTTCTGATGTGCTGAACGAGTTCTTTCCTCAATTCTTCTGATGGCTGATAACCCTCTTTGAGAACAATATAGGCATAAATTGCTTCACCCTTGATGTCATGGGGCATACCAACAACTGCTGCTTCAGCAACTGCTGGATGTGCAACAAAGGCTGATTCAAGTTCCATCGTTCCGATCCTGTGACCAGAGACATTAATAACATCATCAAGTCTTCCCATTATCCAGAAATAACCATCTTCATCAACACGGGCACCATCTCCTGTGAGATAATAGCCGGGGAATCTGCTAAAATATATTTCCTTAAATTTCTGCGGATCTCCCCACACACCTCTTGCCATACCTGGCCAGGCTCTCTTCAGGCAGAGATGTCCACCTTCATTTACATCAGCAGGTGTGCCGTCTGCTCTGAGTATAACTGGCTCAATGCCAGGCAATGGAAGAGTTGCAGAACCAGGTTTCTGAGGAATAGCGTATGGAAGAGGTGAAATTAAATGCCCTCCAGTCTCAGTCTGCCACCAAGTGTCAACAACCGGTATTCTTCCCTTTCCAATATTTTTGTGATACCATATCCAAGCCTCAGGATTAATTGGCTCACCAACTGTTCCCAAAATTCTCAAAGTAGACAGATCATATTTTGCTGGCCACTCCTCTCCTTCTCTCATCAGTGCACGTATTACTGTGGGTGCGGTGTAGAAGATAGTTACTTTGTAGCGATCAACAAGCTCCCACCACCTGCCTGGATTGGGATATGTAGGCACACCCTCATACATAAAGACAGTGCCACCAAGGGCAAGGGGGCCATAGACTCCATAAGAATGCCCGGTTATCCATCCGATATCTGCAGTGCACCAGAAAATATCCTCTGGCTTCAGATCAAAGACCCATTGAGTCGTATGGGCAACATATACCATATAACCACCAGTTGTGTGAAAGATTCCTTTTGGCTTTCCAGTGGAACCTGATGTATAAAGGATAAAAAGAACATCCTCAGCATCCATCTCTTCACAGGGGCAGAATTTGGCAAAATCAGGATTCTTAATCAGCTCTTCATAAAGGAGCCCTCTCTTTGGATCAGAAAGCTGAATAGGTTCACCAAAACGATTAATAACAATATACTTTTCAATACAATCACATTCAGCAACTGCTGTCTCTGCGTTTGGAAGAAGAGGAATCTTTCTGCCTCCGCGATAAGTACCATCTGCGGTGATTAAGATCTTTGCACCTGCATCAAGGATACGGGATTTAAGAGCTTCAGCAGAGAATCCTCCAAATACTACACTGTGGATAGCACCAATCCTTGCACAGGCAAGCATGGCAGCAACTGCTTCAGGCATCATGGGCATGTAAATTGCGACTCTATCACCTTTCTTCACTCCCAAAGACTTCAATATATTGGCAAACCTACAAACCTCATCATGAAGCATCTGATAGGTAAGCACTCTCACATCTTTGTCAGGCTCTCCCTGCCAGATTATGGCAGCCTTGTTCTTAGTTTCAGGATTTGCTAGGTGTCTATCAAGACAATTGTAGGAGGCATTTAATTTGCCACCTTCGAAAAAGCGAATCTCCGGCTTGTGAAAATCCCAATAACAGGTCCTTTCCCAATATTTAAACCAGGTTATCAATTCCTTTGCTCTCTCAGACCAAAATCCATCGGGATCTCTGAGAGAGTATTCATAGATCTGCTCATACTGATACTTACTACTGATAAAAGCTTGATCTTTACCTTCCTGGGGTGGGTAAAAAATCCTCTCCTCTTTCAGAAGAGCCTCAATCTCAGCCATCGGTCTACCTCCTGAATTTTTTCATATATAAAAAACAAAAAAATTTTTTCTTGTCAAGATGGTGTGAAATTACTCTTAATGATGCGAAAAATTTCCTCTTTAATTTCGGCGATTCTCTCCTTTACAAGAGATTCCTTTATAGTAAGGATCTGATAATTTCTCATAATAAATTCTCCATCAACCATTAGGTCAGAAACATAACCCGCTTTAGCACTATAGACAACTAAAGCAAGAGGATTATAGTCAGGTTGAAGCGCAAGATGTCTTAAGTCAAGAACCGCAAGATCTGCTCTATAACCAGGAAGTAATTTGCCTGAGTCCCTAAAACCGAGAGCTTTAGCACCCCACTCTGTTGCCATGGCAAAGACCTCTTTTGCGGTAACTACTGTAGGATCCTCCTTGAGACCTTTTTGAATAAGCGTTGCGGTTCGCATCTCAGAAAAAAGATCCAAATCATTGTTACTTGCAGGACCATCAGTTCCAATACCCACAATCAACCCTGCCTTTAACATTTCAGTCAAAGGTGCAATGCCCGATCCAAGTTTTAAATTACTCTCAGGACAGTGAGCTATTTTGACACCCTTCTTGGCAAGTTGTTCAATTTCCTCATTCGTAAGTTTTACACAGTGAACCGCAAGAAGGTTCTCCCTTAACCCTCCCAATTCATCTAGAAGTTGCACAGGCCTTTTTCCATAGCGCCTGTATATCTCCTCAATCTCTTCCCTATTTTCCGCAAGGTGAATGTGTATTTGGGCAGAATACTTCTCTGCAATTTTTATACACTTTTTAATTGTATCAGGACTACAGGTATAAAGTGTATGGGGAGATACTGCAATTTTGATCTTCTTGTGATTCTGAAAGGCATCTAATAATTCCTCAGTGAGTTTTAAGCCTTTCTCCAAAGGGCCATACCCTGGTGAAGGAAAGTCAAAAAGTCCTTCCCCTAAAAGGGCCTTTAGCCCTGTCTCCTCTGTGGCTCTTATAACCTCTGGTTCAAAAAGATACATATCGCAAAAAAGAGTGATTCCCGATCTAATCATTTCAAGAAGAGAAAGCTTTGTCCCCCAGTAGACCCACTCCCTCCTTAGCTGACTCTCAACCGGAAAAATATATTTAGTTAACCATGTCATAAGAGGTAAATCCTCTGCGACTCCGCGGAGGATACTCATTGGTGCGTGCGTGTGAGCATTGACAAGTCCTGGAATGATCAGTCTTTCGGTTAGCGGGACAATCGGATAGTGTCTGTATTTTGCTAATATCTGAGATTGGGGCCCGACCTCAATTATCTTTGAGCCCTCTATGAGAATAGCTCCTTCACGTATTGGTGGATGCTCTGCTGAACAGATCACCCAGTCTGCTGTAAGAATTTTTCCTTTCATGTTATTATTTCCAGGTATCAATTTGAAATAATTGTAACAAAAATCCCAAAACTCGTCAATTCTAAACTTGGCAGAAAGTAAAATTGCCCTATAATTTTAAATAAATACTTAATGATGAGGTGTCCTATGGAAGGGATTCAAAAATTAAAGGGCTATGAAAAAATTATTGAACCAATAAGGCTGACCTCAAATTCTCGCTTCATCTTTCAGTGTTATCCAGGGGTTCCCTGTTTTAAACTCTGCTGTTCTGATCTCCATCTGCCTCTCACCCCTTATGATATTATTAGAATTAGAGATTTCCTTAAACTATCTACTGATGAGTTCATGCTTCTCTACACCGAACCCTTTATACTCCCCAAATCAGGCCTTCCCATTGCAAGACTAAAAATGAGAGACGATGAAGAGAGGACCTGTCCTTTTCTCGGAGAAGGTGGATGCACCATTTATGAAGTAAGACCTCTTGCCTGCAGATACTACCCCCTTGGATTTGGACTCTTTCGAAACAGAGACGAAAAGCGAAATGAAGAGTTCTACTACCTCGTCAAAGAAGGTTTCTGCCAAGGCCTTGAATCTGGAAGTGAAATGACAGTTGAAGAATATAGAAAATCCCAAGGTATTCCAGGTTTAGAGGAACCCATTTTTGAATGGGCAGAAATTATAATGAAAAAAGAATCTCTTGGACCAATTGAAGTTCCAGAAAAGAGCTTAGAGCTCTTTTTTATGGTTTCAACTAACCCAGAGCGTTTCAGAGCCTTTATATTTGAAACTAAATTCCTCGACATTTTTGAAGTAGACCCAAATTTACTCGAAGAAATTAAAAAGGATGACCTAAAATTATTACAATTTGGTTTTAAATGGCTGAAAACGGTCCTTTTTGGCGAAAAACTAATTACTAAGAAAAAAGATGCTCCCTCTGTAAAAAGAGCAAAACCTTTCTAAGTTCTCAAATCCCTTACTTGGGTCTCTTAGTGCTATGCCATAGGAAAAGAGAAATAATTCCACAGAGCACACAGAAAGCAGTCTCAGCTCGCAAGACATTCGGACCAAGTTTAAGGAAAAGAAATCCCTTTTTATCAAAGAAATTGAGTTCTTCTTCAGAAAAATCACCCTCGGGACCAATTGCAAAAAGGACTCTCTTCTTCCCTTTTGAGAGCCCCTCAATAAGGCTCTCAAGGTGATCAGTACCACTACCATGAGCAAGCACTCTTATTTCATCCCCCTCTTCTAAGTGAGTCAACCAGGCCTTTAGATCCCCAATTGGAGTAATTTCTGGAAGATAGAGTCTTCCTGACTGCTTCAAAGCAGATCTTGCCTTATCTAAAAACCTCTCTATCTTTAATTCTAGAGATCTAATCACTGTGCGATCAGAAATATAGAGAAGAAACTGCGTAACACCAAGCTCTGTGCCCTTCTCAATGAGGAACTCCGTTAAATCACCTTTTAAAAGTGGTATTAGAGCTCTAATTTCGTAGGATGGCCTTTGTTCCTCCCTCAAAAGATCTAAGATTCTCACCCTAACGATTGGACTTCTTTTTTTCCAAATTATTTCCAAAATTCTTCCCCTGTATTCTCTGCCCTTCCCATCTATAAGTTTTAGTTCATCGCCCTCTCTCCTTCGAAGAACTCTGATTGCATGATGACTCTCCTCTTGCGTGAGCAATCCCTCCTCACCTTCAAAGCTTATGAAAAATCTCTCTCCAGCCCTAAGCTCTCTCATCCCAATTAAGGAAAATTAGACTTACAAATTGTGTAAAGCAAACTATATTTTATTCACTAAACTTGTTTTCATAGCAAAAGAGGAAACAATTTTTCAAATGGTTAATTGAAAAAAGTAAATTCATTGTAATTTTTCCCGTAATAGCTTTACTAATATCTTTTACTTTCCTCATTTTTTATGGATGTTATCTTATTGTAGAAACTATAGTAAAAATTATAACAAGTCAATCCCCCTATGCTAGCACTTTTGTTTCGACCAAATTTATAGCCATAATGGACGTTTTTTTATTAGCTATTATACTTTATATTTTCTCAATGGGATATGGTCTTTTTATTGGACAGTTGAGACTTCCAAAATAGCTTGTAGTAGAGGGAGTTGATCAGCTCAAGGCAAAGCTTGCAAGTCTAAAAAAAAGTTCAATGGGAAAACGCCCTAGAGACCCTTTTATTTGCTCTTGCTCTCTTGCTTGTGATAGGTGTATTAGTTTTCTATTACAAGTCTAAAGAACCACCTCAGTAGGCATAGAGTTTACCATACGGTCTGTGGGTATAGGGGATGATCTTTATGAAGTCTTCCTTGAGGATTTCTGAAATGTCTAGTCCAAAGTCATCGCAGTATTCTTTAAGGTAGCTTTCTAAAAGCTTTTCGTCGTCACTATCTAGGGCATAAGGTTTTAAGCCAAGCCCAAGTTGATTCTCTCTGACTTTACCTCTAATATAGATTGCTCCACCATGCATACCTGTGCCTAAAAATAGACCAGCTATCGGACGCTCAGGATATATAGTATTCATACCAAGGAGGATGATTATCCCACCTGCCATGTATTCACCAAGAAAGTCCCCTGCTTTACCACCAATAATGATTACTGGGACTTTGTCCATATAGGCCTTCATATGGATACCGACTCGATATCCTACGTCGCCGAAAATATGAATTTTTCCGCCTCTCATTGCATAGCCAATCACATCGCCTGCCATTCCATGAACAATTATTTTCCCGTGATCCATGGTGTTTCCTGCTCCATCTTGGACACTTCCAAAGACCCTTATAACAGGCCCCCTCATAAAGGCTCCAAGATCAAGGCCAGGAGTCCCATAAATCACAGCAGAAACCTCTGCAGAGACCCCTGCAAAAAGATAGCGATGTCCGTTAACTCCCCGAAGAACGAATTCCCTCTCTCCTTTGCTGATGTGTTCTCTAATTATCTTATTTACTTGTGAATAGTGAAAGGGGGTAACTTCCAATTCTAAGGGCATCCTCTCTTTCCTCCTTGGGTCTCACTTTTAGATAACTTTTTTGATTGGGTATGGTGGCTTCTTCCATTTCCACTATTACAGGCTCACCTGCCTTGGGAGCCCAAACCCTCTCTGGATCAGGAAGAATAGTCCTTATTGCTGCCTCCTCAGACCCCATCACATAGAGGTCACCCTTGTTGGCAACAACAAGAGGTCTTAGCTTAACTCGGTCATTCAATCCCACAAGGCCTCCATTATAGGCAAAAAGGATCGCAAAAGGTCCATTCAGGACCGCCCCTCCATAAACCATCCGAAGAGCTGTGTAGAGTTCTCTATCTTCCTCATCCATTTCATCAATTTCAATCCAAAATGGTGGTGCCATCACCTTACAGGCAAGCTCCAAAGGAAGTCCATGTCTGCGAATTAGGAGATCCAAAATATAAGCTACAACCTCCGTATCTGTGAGAAGTGTACATTTATAGCCAAAGAGTTCTAAATATCTCTTATTTGTTCCATAACTTGAGATCTCACCATTGTGAACTATAGACCAATCAAGTAGAGTGAAAGGATGGGCTCCACCCCACCAACCAGGTGTGTTTGTGGGGAACCTGTTATGGGCTGTCCATATGTAAGCCTGATATTCATCAATTCTGAAAAACTCCGCAATTTCATCGGGAAATCCTACACCCTTAAAAACACCCATGTTCTTGCCAGAAGAGATAACATAGGCTCCGGAAATCTTCTCATTTATTTCCATAACAAGATTTACCATGAAATCATCCTCAGACTGCCCATCTTCTGCCTCAACAATCTCCCCCTCAAATTTGGGTCGGACAAAGTATCTCTTAAAAAGAGGAGGATTCTTGATTGTTTTTACTCTCCTTGTTGGTATAGGTTCCTGAAAGCTAACATAGGTCCTCTTGTGAAGAAATTCCTCTACCCTTTCAAGGGATTCCCTACATTGGCCCATGACATGCAAAGCGTAGAAATCTTTGAATTCTGGATAGATACCATAGGCAGCAAACCCAGCACCAAGCCCATTTCCACGCTCATACTGACAACAGATTGATTTAATGATCATTTCTCCAGGAATTAACTCTCCCTTCCTGTGAATGATACCTGATATCCCACAGCCTGAAATTTCCTTTGCTCTCAAATAGATATTCCACATAGGACTCTACTCCCCAGCATGTTTTACTTCTAAGATTTCCATTTCTTCCCTGGTTAGACCCACTGCTCGCAATTTGTCTCTATTTCCCTTGAGACTTTCGATTGAATTGATACCCATTGCTCCAAGCATTTCCTTGATCTCATGGGCCCAACCTTTTACGAGATTGTAAATCTTCTCATAGGCAACCTCTGGAGGGAGTCTCTTCATCAGCTCAGGATTGTTAGTGGCAATACCCCAGGGACATTTACCTGTATGGCATCTCTGACACATAGTACATCCACAGGCAATAAGCGCAGCAGTGCCAATATAGACCGCATCCGCCCCAAGAGCTATGGCCTTTACGACATCTGCACTACAGCGAATCCCACCAGAGGCAATAATGCTTGTTCTGTGGCGTATACCCTCCTCTCTAAGCCTCTTATCTACCGCTGAAATCGCAAGCTCTATAGGAATACCAATATTGTCTCTAAACATAGTAGGAGATGCACCAGTTCCCCCTTTTAACCCATCTATCACTACCGCATCAGCACCAGCCCTAACAATGCCAGATGCAATAGCAGCTACATTGTGAACCGCTGCAATCTTAACAAAGACTAATTTTTTGTATTCTGTTGCCTCCTTTAGAGCAAAAATAAGTCCTCTTAAATCCTCAATGGAATAGATATCATGGTGAGGAGCTGGAGACAGAGCGTCACTTCCAACAGGAATCATCCTGGTCTTTGAAATCTCTTCAGTCACCTTTTCTCCAGGCAGATGTCCACCAATGCCAGGCTTTGCACCTTGCCCAATCTTTATCTCTATAGCTACCCCTGCGTTAAGATAATCAATATGAAGTCCAAATCGTCCTGAGGCACATTGAACAATGGTGTTTGCTCCATATTCGTAAAGGGATGCATGGAGCCCACCTTCACCTGTATTGTAAAGAGTTCCAAGATCCCTTGCAGCTCGAGCTAATCCCTGGTGCACATGAAGACTTATTGCTCCATAGGACATCCCCGCAAACATTATGGGAACTTCTATCCTTATAACAGGAGGTAATTTTTTCTTGAGTCTAAATCGCCCATTCACTTCTTCTACTTCTACAGCTTCAGGCTTAGGCCCAATGAAGGTCCTAAGTTCCATGGGCTCTCTTAACGGATCTATCGGCGGATTAGTGACCTGACAGGCATCTATTACTAAGTGATCAAAGTAATTCTTGTAGGGCAGAGCACAGCCTGTTGAGGTTAAAAGCACTCCCCCTTGATCAGCTTGCTTGTATATATTTTTAATGAACCACGGAGTCCAAAGGGCATGTTCCCTAAAATCTGAAGGATGCCTGCGAATAATCAAAGCATTTGTGGGGCACATTGCGGAACAACGGTGACACCCCACACATTTAGTGTGGTCCTCCTTAAGAGTCTTTTTTTTCTCATCCCAAATATGGACTCCATAGGTGCATTCCCTTATACAGCGTTTACATTTGATGCACTTATCCCAAAGTCTCTCGACATAAAAATCAGGATGAAAATTTGCAAAAATAGGTGTAGACATCTGCCCTTCTTCCTCCTTTCTATAGCCAGGTCAAGTTATTATAATCTCATTTTTTAAAAATAGGAGTCCTACTCAAATTTTTTATTCTTTTTTTATCCCTCTTCTGATGAAGGTCCCTTCCTCTTTGTGAAAATTTTTTCGTCTCCAATATCTCTAAAGAGCCTGTTTGGTTCATGTCTGCTTTAAAGTAACATTTTCATAGGAAACCGCAGGTTAGGGGAAGGTAAATATCTGTTCCAAAGGCCCTTTTTGTAATCTTTGGACCAACTGGGGCCTGTCTTCGTTTGTATTCAGCGGACTTAACCATCTTCATAACTTTGTAGACTGTCTCTGCTTCAAAGCCCCTTTCAATAATCTCCTGAGGGGTCATCCCCTCTTCCAGGTGAAGTTGCAAGATCTCATCCAAAAGGTCATAAGGGGGAAGTGTCTCTTGATCAGTTTGACCTGGCCTAAGCTCAGCAGAGGGAGCCTTAAGGAGTATGCGTTCAGGAATTACAGGGCTTAGAGAGTTGCGATATCTGGCAAGCCTATAAACCCAGGTTTTGTATACATCTTTTAGAGGGGCAAAGCCACCAGCAATGTCGCCATAGATGGTCCCATAACCAGTCGCAGACTCACTTTTATTAGAAGTAGAGAGCACAAGATAGCCCTCTCGGTTGGAGAGATAAAAAAGGAGATTTGCCCTAATTCTTGCCTGAAGATTTTCATCCGCCACTGTAAAATCCCAACAGTGAAGCCTTTGGGCTAACTCATCACGGTAGCATTTAAATATTTGCAAGATAGGTAGTTCAAGAAGTTCAATTCCAAGGTTTTCAGAAAGCCTTTTTGCATCCTCATAGGACTCCCGAGAGGTAAACTCACTTGGCATAAAAAGGGCCTTAACTCTCTCCCTCCCAAGGGTATCAACCGCAAGGGTTGCAACCAGAGCAGAATCAATACCACCCGATAGACCCAAGATAACCCCTTTAAAACCATTTTTCCTCACATAGTCCGAGAGGGAAAGTTTTAGGGCTGAATAGATCTCCGCCTCCCCTTCAAGGTTCGCCTCAATTCTTCCCTCAAAATATGGGGGCTCCCCTCTCAAGTGAATGGTAATCGTTTCTATATCTTCCACTCTTGATTCCTCCCTTAAGCGTGGCTCGAGTAATCTTAAACTCTCTAGAGGCTCCATTGGTAAGCTTACAATAAGAAGGTCTTCCTCAAAAGCCTTAGCTCTAGCTATGATCTTGCCCTGGGGTGAAATAACCAGTGATCTCCCATCAAAAACCAAATCATCTTGCCCCCCAACCATATTGACATATACCACATAGGCCTGGGTTTCTAAAGCTCGAGCTTTAAGCAAATTTTCTCTTGCATTATATCCACCAATTTCATATGGCAAGACCCCAATAGCAATCAATGTTTTATACTTATTATTAATCGCTGAAGGCATCCATAAATCTTCCCAAAAAGTCACCCCACAAGAAATGCCATTTACATCCAAAAATAGTAAACCATCTCCCATCCTAAAATATCTCTCTTCACCAAATGCTCCCCATCGAGAGAGGTATCTTTTATGGCAAATTCCAATAATTTTTCCTTTATGTAGTGAGACCACGCTGTTATAAAGGCCATCCTCTTTGTAGAAGGGAAGGCCAAGAAGGATAACTGAATCAAAATCTTTGGTAGCGTCTTGAAGGTCACTTAAGGCAGTTTTGACTTCATAGAGAAAGTCTCTTCTTAGGAGAAGATCATGTGCTGGATAGCCAGGAAGAGCAAGCTCTGGAAATACCACAAGGTGAGCCCTCTCTCCTACTCTTCTAATAAAATCCAAAATTCTAGAAAGATTTTGCTTAAAATCCCCCAAAGTAGGATTAATTTGGGAAAGAGCGATATTAAGATATCTCATAAACTAACACTCCCTCCCCATCCATCTCATAGGATGGGGAGTCTTTAGTTTCTACAATATAGGTAGATATCTATGAATTTCGTACTCCGTAACCCTTACTCTATAGTCATCCCACTCCATTTTTTTGTTTATAATTAGTTGTTCAAAGATGTGATCACCAAGGGCCTCTCTCAAGATCTCGCTCTTTTCTGCATGTTCAATGGCTTCAATGAGACTACCTGGAAGCTCCTCAATACCAAGTTTGGCTCTATCAGTTGGGCACATGTGATAAACATCTTGCTCAACAGGATCAGGGAGGGGATATTTTCTCTCAATTCCCTTTAATCCTGCTGTAAGCATACAGGCAAAGGCGAGGTAGGGATTGCAACCAGGATCTGGAGATCTGAGCTCAATACGGGTAGCCTTCTCCTTTCCAGGTTTATACATAGGGATTCTAATGAGTGCGGAACGATTCCTTCTTGCCCAGCAGATGTAAACTGGGGCCTCATAACCAGGGACAAGACGTTTATAAGAATTGACCCACTGATTCAAAACTAAGGTGATTTCTTTTATATGCTTGAGAAGTCCAGCAGTGTAATGCTTAGCAATATCTGATAAATGGAAGGGGTCATTGGGATCAAAGAAGGCATTTTTGTTACCAATAAAAAGACTTTGATGAGTATGCATACCACTTCCATTAACACCATAAATAGGTTTAGGCATAAATGTAGCGTAAACTCCATACTTCCTAGCAACTTCTTTAACTGTCACTTTATATGTCATAACTATGTCAGCCATTTCTAAGGCATCAGCATATCGGAGATCAATTTCATGTTGAGATGGTGCTACTTCATGATGAGAGTATTCAACTCTTATCCCCATAGATTCAAGTGCAAGAATGGTCTCTCTTCTTAGATCTTCTGCTGCGTCCATGGGATAATCAAAATATCCTCCCTCATCAAGTATCTCAGGAGCCTTGTCAGATTTAAAATAGAAAAACTCTAATTCTGGCCCAACATAAAAGTTGGTAAATCCCATAGCTTTCATCTTTTCAAGAGCCCTTTTGAGAGCATACCTGGGATCTCCCTGATAGGGTGTCCCATCAGGATTGTAGATATCGCAGAACATCCTGGCAACAGCCTTCTCTTTTGGTCTCCAAGGAAGAATAACGAAAGTTGTTGGGTCAGGAATTGCTATCATGTCAGACTCGTCAATCCGAGCAAAACCCTTAATTGATGACCCATCAAATCCCATTCCCTCTTCAAAGGCAGTCTCTAGTTCGTCCACATGAACCGCAAAACTTTTCAACTGCCCAAGAATGTCAACAAACCAAAACCTCACAAAACGAACATCATACTTCTTGACCAATTCCAACACATCCTTGGAATCTCTTGGCTTTTCAACCATCTCTAACCTCCTCTTCAAACTTTAATTATCCCTTTTCAAAAAATATACCAATTCTGAAAGCAGGTTCTTCAAAATTAGCTATTCCCCTCCAAAATTGCCCTGTTCTTAAGTTCACCCCAAGTGATACAACTCTTTCAAGTGTACAATCATGTTCAATTTTGTCCAAACTCTACAACTATTGCACAAATTTGACCAAAATGTTAAAATCGATATCAGCTATGAAGGATCATTTAGAACGTAAGAATGCTGAGCTTTCTGTTCTACTTGAAGTTAGCAAAGTCCTAAGTTCCTCCTTTGATCTCTATGACAATCTCTATCAAGCTATGAAGCT
The DNA here is from genome assembly GCA_030550555.1 of Thermodesulfobacteriota bacterium. Classification (GTDB taxonomy): domain Bacteria; phylum Desulfobacterota; class Thermodesulfobacteria; order Thermodesulfobacteriales; family Thermodesulfobacteriaceae; genus Caldimicrobium. The sequence continues at coordinate 9,751 of JAUQPD010000019.1, read as the reverse complement.
TTTATCTGATTATCTGGATATGCGTAGAGGTACAATAACTTTACTTGATCCCACAACAGGAGAATTGAAAATTGCAGTAGCCTATGGACTTACTCCTGAGCAGATTGCCAGAGGTCGGTATAAAATTGGGGAGGGAATTGTTGGAAGAGTTGTGGAGACGGGTGCACCAATTATTGTTCCTGACATTGGTAAAGAGCCTCTTTTTCTCAACAGAACTGGTGCTCGAATAGAAAAAGATAATATTTCCTTCCTCTGTGTTCCTATAAGATTTAAGAGTGAAATTCTTGGAGTGCTTTCAGTTGATCGTCTCTTTGATGAAACTATCTCTTTTGAGGAAGATCTTCGAGTTTTGGAGATTGTTGCTACTCTTATTGCTCAGGCATTAAAGCTCTATCAAGCCTACTATGAAGAACGCTCCAAGCGACAGGAACTAGAGCAAGAACTTATTGAACGCTATCAGTTTCAAAACATCATTTGCGCAAGTCCTGTTATGCGTGAAATAATTAAAACTGCTCTAAAGGTTGCTCCAACAAGAGCGACTATCCTTCTGAGGGGAGAGTCTGGTACTGGAAAGGAGCTACTTGCAAAAGCAATCCATTTTTCTTCACCGAGAGCCAAAAATCCCTTTATTGCTATTAACTGTGCTGCCATACCTGAAACTCTTCTTGAGGCAGAGCTCTTTGGATTCGAAAAAGGTGCCTTTACAGGAGCTTATACAACAAAAAAGGGTAAGTTTGAGCTTGCAGATGGGGGAACTATTTTCCTAGATGAAGTTGGAGATCTTCCCCTTTCTCTTCAGGCAAAGCTTCTCAGAGTCCTTCAGGAACAGACTTTTGAGAGACTTGGTGGGACCAAAACCATAAAAGTAGATGTAAGAATTATCTCTGCCACAAACAGGAACCTTGAAGAGATGGTAAAGAGAGGAGAATTTCGAGAGGATCTATATTGGAGGCTAAACGTGGTACCTCTTTTCATTCCTCCTCTACGCGACCGCAAAGAGGACATACCCCATCTGGTAAATCACTTTCTCAAAAAATTTAATAACCTCTACGGAAAAGAACTCAAGATCACACCTGAAGCAATGGAAACCCTTATTGATTACCCCTTTCCTGGTAATGTTAGAGAGCTCGAAAATCTTCTTGAGCGAATTGTTCTCCTTAGTGAAAAAAAGGTAATCGGAAAGGCAGATATTGAGAAATTCTTAAAAAAGAAAGAAGTCTCACCTCTATCTGAGATAGTAAACTCCGAGGTATCTGCAAGCTCTAAAGGAGGCCTTCTTGCAGATCTAAAGGAGTTAGAGAAAAACAAGATTTTACAAGCTTTAGAACAGTGTCAATTTAATCTGAGTAAAACTGCGCGCCTTCTCGGTATGACCCGAAGACAGTTAAGCTATAGACTAAAAAAATACTTTATCACTAGCTACAAAGGGGCCTAGATTTCTCTTTTCTTTTTTGGCTTCTTAGCAGTAAGGCCTAAACCTTCAAAAAAGTATAGTGTTCCTATTCCATACCAGATGGTATAAATGATATACCAAATAAGTAACAACGCAAGAGGTATCGGATTTTCCCTTACATTACTGATTGGAGTTCCATAATAGTTGTGAGCAGGCTCTACTGCTTTTATTTTGATCTCCTTAATAATTTCTGCCTCAGCAAATTTCTTCTCCTCCACATATAGTTTTCTCTCTACCCGTGACAGTAGAGTATGCCAAAATCTAAGTACAGCCTTTTCATTCTCAACCTGATATTTTTTACGTATTACTTCACCTTTATTAAAATACATCTCTTCACTATCATTAACAATCACTTCAAGAAGTAAGCCTATATCTACTCTCAGAAAGAGTTTACCATCTTGAAGTTCATATCCTCCAGGAATGGCAACAGATAGAATCTTCTCTGCAAGTGCCCTTGCTTCATCAGGATTCTTACCTAGTTGACTAACAGATAATTCGATGTTAAGTTCCTTGCCTTTCCAAGTTTCAAGATCCTTACGAAGTTTAGGTATGAAATAAGCAGATCCCTTTGCAAGGCTGTTAAGAATCTGTTGAGCATAGTCAATGAAATGGAGATTTCTTTGGGGCCCAAATAGAGGTACAAACATCAAGATTAGGACAACCACAAAGGCAAGGAGCAGGGCACTTCCAACTAAGAATTTTCCCCTATCTACAATAATCATATTAGACCTCCTGTCTCAAGCTTTTGAGGTTCTTGAAAAATTCGTAAAGCACCCAGAGAACGAAGATCAGGACGATCCCCCAAAAGAGATAGTTACCTATCTGATTAATCATAAGAGTGAACTCTCTTGGCCAGTTTAAATATCCAAGAGTTCTTAATTTATCTGGAAGAGCGAAGATCCTGTTTACGAAGGCAGATATAATGGTTACCGCATAGAACCCTCTTATTGTTATACCTGGAACTACTTTTGTTGTGAGTGCACCAATTTGCACTCCGATTAGAGAGCCAAGGAGAAGTCCCATCTCCACCACATAGGCAATGTAGCCATAGATTGCATACTGAAATATGGAACTATAGCCAGCGGTAAAGATAATCTGTAGGAGATCTGTTCCGACAGTTGTAGTTGTGGAGACTCCAAGGACGTATATCATGATTGGAAAAGCAAGAAATCCCCCACCAACTCCCATTAGAGCTGCCACTAATCCCACAACAAATCCTCCCATGGCTACGAATATCCAGGAAATTTCGCGTCCCCCAAATTCCTGATCAAATTTAATTCTTGGAGGAAGCCCGCGCATACTCTGTAACTTTCTTGCAAGATTGGTCATTCCAACAATCTGTTTTTCCTGGCTCTCTGTCTGTATCAGATGTCTTTTGCGTCTGGCAGAAAAGTAGTCGTAGATTGTATAGAAACCCAAAAATCCAAGAAGAATTGCATAGATTGAACTAATAAAGATATCGCTCCAGATGGGATTCTTAGAGTAGATAAAGCGGTTGATAAATCCACCTAAGGTTGCTCCAGGTATAGATCCCGCAATGAAGGCAACTGCAAGGGCTACTGATACATTTCCTAGTTTCTTGTGAATCACACTACCCATAATTGCCTTAGCAAAGATGTGAAATTGGTCAGTTCCAACTGCCATGATTCCCTTAACTCCCATAGACATTAGAGCTGGGGCTATAATGAAACCTCCTCCCGCACCAATGCATCCTGTGATTAATCCTGCAGCAAAACCTATAGCGGTTGCGCCCCAAAAGACATAAGGTGAAAAATGAACTGCTCCATAGGCATACTTACCCCCAAGAAATTCTCCAGAGGCGTAGGCTATGTGAAAAATAACAATGGGAATAGTAAGAACGATTAAGATGGCAAGCGTTATCTTATTTCCCAAAATATTATCACTCATCTCCTTTTCCCATCTGGCTTGATACCTAAGAGCGGAAAAGAAAAACTCATAGATTTTCCTTCCAAGTCCCATCGACTAACCTCCCCAAAAGAAGTTTAATTGTTTAAACATAACTTAATTTTTCTCAATGAATTTTAGGAGGGTGGATTTTAAAAGTCAAGGGTAATTTCTACAGCGGGAAGAAATTGCGGAATTTTTCTCTATTGACAATTTCTTCATATTGTGTACTAATCACCAAGTATCGTTGAAAATAAAACTTTGGGGGGTCTTGATGTTAGAGCTTAAAGAGCTTAGCAGAAGAGACTTTCTTCGTATCTGCACAGCAATAACTGCAACCCTTGGTTTACCCTTTACCTATGTGGAAACAGTTCAATCTGCAGTGCAGGCGAAAAGGAAACCTACTGTTATATGGCTCCATTTTATGGAATGCACTGGTTGTTCTGAGACGCTTCTTAGAGCATCCCATCCCCCTCTTGGTAGATTTCTTCTTGAGATCGTAGATCTTCCCTATCATGAAACTCTGATGGCTGGGGCTGGATTGCAAGCAGAGGAGAGTCTCCATAAAGCAGTAAAAGAGAACAAGGGCGAATTTATTTTAGTGGTTGAAGGGGCAGTTTCCACAAAAGATGGTGGTATCTATTGCCAAATTGGAGGAAGGCCTGCTCTTCAAATCCTCAAAGAGGTTGCAAAAGACGCTAAATTGGTAATTGCCTATGGTACTTGTGCAACCTTTGGAGGAATTCAATCTGCAGATCCTAATCCCACAGGGGCTGTTGGAGTCTCTGAGATCATTGGTACCTCAAAACTAATCAACGTTTCGGGATGCCCCCCTAATCCATACAATCTCTTGGCAACGGTGGCTTATCTCTTGACTTTCAACAGAGTTCCTCCTCTTGACGAATTCAAAAGGCCTCTCTTTGCCTATGGAAGGAGGATACATGACCACTGTGAGAGGAGGGCCCATTTTGATGAGGGTAGATTTGCAGAATCCTTTGGAGATGAAGGACATAAGAGGGGATACTGTCTCTATAAACTTGGATGTAAGGGACCAGTGACCTATGCCAACTGTATGACACTCAAATTCTGTGATATTGGAGCTTGGCCAATTGGTGCAGGGCATCCCTGTTTAGGTTGCACTGAACCTGATTTTTGGGACAAAATGACGCCTTTCTACGAACATCTCAAGGATGTCCCCATTCCCGGAGGTGGTATTATTTCAAATGCTGAGAAAATTGGTGCAATTGCCTTAGCAGGTGCAGGACTTGCAATTGCAGTTCATGCAGGAGCTGGCTTTGTCAAAAAGGCCTTAAAAAATAGAGCAAACGATGAAAACAAAAAAGAGGAGGGGGCCTAAGACATGGCAAAGAGGATAACAATTGATCCGATAACGAGAATTGAAGGACACCTTAGGATAGATGTGGAGGTAGATGGAGGAAGAGTAACAAATGCCTGGTCTTCAGCCCAAATGTGGAGAGGAATTGAGATTATTCTCAGAGGCAGAGATCCCCGTGATGCCTGGATGTTTACCCAGAGGTTTTGTGGTGTATGCACAACAGTCCATGCAATTGCTTCTGTGAGAGCAGTAGAAAATGCCCTTGGCCTTGAAATCCCCCTCAATGCCCAATATGTTCGAAACATCATCCTCTGCGCCCATGCACTTCATGATCACATCGTCCATTTCTATCATCTCTCTGCCCTTGATTGGGTGGATGTCCTATCTGCCCTTAAAGCTGATCCCAAGAAAACCGCAGAATTAGCCCAAAGTCTCTCAGATTGGGTGGGCAATTCCGAGACCTACTTCAGAGATATCAAAAACAAACTCAACAATTTTGTAACAAGTGGTCAGCTTGGGCCCTTTGGATCAGGTTACTGGGGACATCCCCAGATGAAGCTACCACCAGAGGTTAATCTTTTGGCTGTTGCCCACTATCTTACCGCCCTTGACTATCAATACAAGGCCAATCAAGTTGTTGCAATCTTCGGGGCGAAAACTCCCCACATCCAGACTGTCATTGTCGGCGGTGTTGCCCTTGCCATCAACCCTGACAACCCAAGTGCCCTCAACTTAGAGAGGATCATGCTTGCCAGAGAACTTCTAAATGAGGTCAAAAACTTCGTCCAAAAGGTCTACCTCATAGATGCCATAGCTCTTTCTGCTCTATATTCTGATTGGTTTGAAATCGGCAAGGGAGTGACCAATTACCTTGCTGTACCAGATCTTCCCCTTGACACAAAGGGCACCCAATTTGATCTACCAGGAGGAACTATTTTCAATGGAGATCTCTCAACCTATAAGCCTATTACCAGCTTCACTGATTCATATTTCAGGGACAATGTATCTGAAAGTGTTGTACACTCTTGGTATAAGGACATTGGTGTCAAGCATCCCTGGCAAGGAGACACTCTGCCAGATTATACTGGCTTTAAGGAGGACGGAAAATATACTTGGTCTAAGGCACCAAGATTTCAGGGAGAACCCATGCAAGTTGGCCCACTTGCTCAAATACTCATGGGAGTTGCCTCAAAACATGAGCTCACGATGAAATGGGTCAATTTCGCCTTGGATAAATGTTCTTCCATTGCCAAGAAACCCATAACGATTGATAAACTTCAATCTACGATGGGAAGACATCTTGCAAGAGCTATCAGAGCTTCTATGTTAGCAGATTTAGCACTAAAACATCTTGACCTCTTAGAGCAAAATATTGCCAAAGGGGATCTTGAAATATATCCCTACAAAACTGGAGTTAAATTTCCCTCAGGTGAAATCAGGGGATTTGGCTTTCATGAGGCACCTCGGGGAACGCTATCTCATTGGGTGGTAATCTCGAATGGCAAAATAAAAAATTATCAAGCAGTAGTTCCCTCAACCTGGAACGTTAGCCCAAGAGATGAAAAGGGAAGACGCGGTCCCTATGAGGAAGCTCTAATAAATAACCCTGTTGTTAAACCAGATCAACCATTAGAAGTGCTAAGAACCATTCACTCCTTTGATCCCTGCATTGCCTGCGCAGTCCATCTTATTGACAAGGAGCGTAGAGAAATAACAAGAGTAAAAGTCCTCTGAGGAGGTAACAAATGACCACCAAAAGCAAAAACTCCCGAACCTACAAAAGTTATCATATTTGGAGTTGGACACTAAGAATATTCCATTGGACCTATGCTATATCCATCATTATACTTATATTTACAGGATTAATTATCAATAATCCACCAGTATTATCATCATTTACAGTAGAAAAAGCAAATTTTTTCTTTTCTAATGTTCGACAACTACACTTCATTGCAGGCTACTTTCTAATATCTGCAATGATACTTAGACTTTATCTCCTTTTTTTCGGAAATAAATATGAAAAAATCGCAGACTTTATTCCAATTAATAAACAAAACTTCAAATCACTTATTCATACAATTAAGTATTATCTCTACTTAACTCCTCATAGTGAAGGTGCCAAAGGACACAATGTCCTTGCAGGCACCATATATGTATTAACTTTTCTTTTCAGTCTCATAATGATTCTAACTGGCCTATATATGCTCTATCCTGAAACCGGATGGATTAAATCTCTTGGATCATTTCTCTTTGGTACTCAGCAGTCTGCAAGAGCTCTCCACTATTTACTCTTTTGGTTTTTTCCTATTTTCATACTCACTCATCTCTACATTTTAGTCTGGCATGAAATAAGGGAGCCTGAAGGGCTTATTTCCTCAATTGTCTCAGGCAAGAAATTTTCCCGTTCAACGGATTTACAATAGCTGAAATTGCTTTATGCAAGTTTAAACCGATAGTAGGATATACAGGCTCCTTCTGAAGAGACCATACATGGTCCTATAGGTGTTTGTGGGCTACATCTCTTTCTGAATAGGGGGCAATCCAAAGGTTTGGCTTTGCCCTGCAAAATCTTTCCACATATGCATCCATGGATTTGTTCTGAGACTTGAGGTCTCTCCCAGATCCTTTCTCCATCAAACTCCTCATAACTCTTTGAAATAGCAAGTCCACTCCTTATCACAGTTCCAAGACCTCTCCAGGGGAAACTATCCCTAACAACAAAGGCCTCTTCTAAAAGGCTCTTTGCCTTAGTGTTTCCCTCAAAAGTTACAGCTCTGCGATAGGCTAAGCCAACCTCTGCTTGACCAACTCGTATCCTCTCCACAAGCATTATCAGAGCTTCTAAGATGTCTGATGGTTCAAAACCTGCTATTACAATGGGAATTTCAAAGGTCTTTGCAATCTTTTCATAAGAATTGGCACCAATTACTGCGGAGACGTGCCCAGGACCAACTACACCATCAACATATCTACCATTCTTTGTAAAAAGAAACTCAAGAATTGAAGGTGTCAAGAGATGATTGGAGATAACTTTAAGGTTTTTCAGACCTAAAGCTTTTGCTTGCCTTAGTAAAAAGGCTGTTGCTGGTGCGGTTGTTTCAAATCCAAAGGCAAAGAAAATGACCAATTTGTCCGGATTATGAATGGCTGTATCAAGAGCTTCCATTGCTGAAGAAATCATTTTTATGTTTCTGCCCTCACCTCTCAAGGTCTGAAGACTTATTCCTGAGGGATTAGGAACTCTTAAAAGGTCTCCGTAGGTTATGAAGATAGTATTTTCCAATTTGGCTAGTTTTAGAGCATATTCAATACTCTCCACACTGAGCACACACACAGGACATCCTGGGCCATGTAGAAATTCAATTTCAGGAGATAAGACCTCATCAAGACCATATCGCAGGATACTATGAGTATGCCCTCCACAGAATTCCATTACCTTGATGCTCCGTCCCAACTTGTCACACAGCTTTTTCAACCTTTCAATCAAAAATTGGAGTACTACAGGCTTATTGAGTTGACTAATCAGATGACTCAGAGAGGAGCTCATAGTAGAGTTTTAGAGTCTCAAGTGCAGACTTTTCGTCAATTTTCTGTATAGCAAATCCAACGTGAACTAAGACCCAGTCACCGGGCTTAGGTTCCTCTGGAAGAAGAGAAGTATAAATCTCTGTTGAAACTCCATTTACTTCTGCCCTTGCAGTAAAAGGACCGGTGATTTCAATAATGCGATAGGGATAGGCAAGACACATATCTCAATTTGAGATTTCCTTAGATTTACGATAGACGTGCCATACCCGCTGAAGGGCAGTAAGATGTGTCAAAATTGCAAGTATCGCTAAACTTAATATAACTAAATCAAAAAGTAGCGAAAAGATAAGGATGGTTAGCCGTTCAAAACGCGTCAATAAACCTACTTTACAGTCGATACCCACACCTTCAGCTCTTGCTCTCGTGTAACTTACCATAAGAGAGCCTGTAATTCCTAAAAATGAAAGAATTATTCCCAACATAGACCCCTTTAAGATAAAATAGTATGTAAAGGCAAGAAACACAAAAATTTCTCCATACCTATCCATAGTTGAGTCAAGAAAGGCACCAAAAGTAGTGACCTTCTTTGCAGTTCGTGCAAGGAGACCATCAATGGCATCAAGGGGTGCAAAAATTAAAAGAATGAGACCTGCCAAGAGAAATTTTCCCTGGGCAATAAAAAGGGCTCCAAGAAAAAAGCCTGAAAAACAAAGTATAGTCACAACATTAGGATGGACATTAAGAGACATAAGAAGACGCACAACAGGCATAAGCAAAGGTTCTGTAGTTATTTTTATTCTCTCTGTAAGACTTATCTTACTCATAATCGTCTACAGTGATTTGTCTTGCCTACTCGTAGATTTTTCTATCAAGGACTCTATACTGTAGAGCCTCGGCCACATCTTCCTTTCTAATTATGTCACTCTCTCTTAAATCTGCAATAGTGCGGGCAATCTTTAGTATCTTATGCACCGCTCTTGCGGTAAGAGGTAGTTTTTCAAGAGCTTTAGTAAGGAAGGTCTCTGCCTTTAAGTCGAGTTTTATAAATTTTTTAATCTCTTTTGGAGTAAGATGGGCATTAAGTTTTGTTGGTGATCCATAACGTCTTTTTTGTAACTCTCTTGCCCTAATTACCCTCTCCCTTATTATTGCTGAACTTTCACCAGACTCCGTATATCCAATTAAGATCTCCCTCGTATCAACTGGGGGCACTTCAACATGTAAATCAATGCGATCAATTACAGGACCTGTTAGTTTGCTCCTATATTTCCTGATTTCTTGATAGGTGCATTGACAGGGCCTTGTTGGATGTCCGAGGAAACCACATTTACAGGGGTTTGCTGAGGCAATGAGTAGGAATCTTGCAGGATAAGTAACTGAGGTAGATGCTCGAGAAATAGTGACTTTTCCTTCCTCTATGGGCTGTCTTAGAGATTCAATGACATCCCTTCTAAACTCCGTAAATTCATCAAGAAAAAGAACCCCATTGTGGGCAAGACTAATCTCTCCGGGCTTGGGATTCGTTCCAC
>JAUQPD010000037.1 GCA_030550555.1 Thermodesulfobacteriota bacterium | reverse complement strand
CTCAATAAAGGTGTCCCTTTAGTCATCAAGGCTGATGGGCTTTGTGCGGGAAAAGGGGTCTTTGTTTGTGAAACCTTGGATGAAGCGAGAGAAGCTCTAAAGAATATTTTTATTGAAAAAATTTTTGGAGATGCTGGTTCCAGAGTGGTGATTGAAGAAAAACTGCTTGGAGAAGAGGCCTCATATATTGTCATCACCGACGGTCATAATTTTAGGGCGTTACCGACCTCACAGGACCATAAACGCCTTCTTGACAATGATGAAGGTCCAAACACAGGTGGAATGGGTGCCTATTCCCCAGCCCCGCTTGTTACAGATGAATTGCGAGTCAAGATTGAAAAGAAAATAATTGAACCAGTTCTTAGGATTCTGAGAGAGAGAGGGAATCCCTATCTTGGTTTTCTCTATGCAGGGCTTATGATCTCTCAAGGTGAACCCTATGTGCTTGAGTTTAATTGTAGGCTTGGGGATCCTGAGGCTCAAGCCATTTTGCCTCGGCTTGATTGTGACTTTCTGGAACTAATCCTTGCAACTCTTGAGGGGAAACTTGAGCGTTTCCCCTACAGGGAGAAAGACAAGGCTTGTGTCTGCATAGTTGTAGCAAGTAAGGGCTATCCAGGAGCCTACGAGAAAAACAAGGAAATTTTCGGATTAGAAAAGGTAAAAGAACTCAATGATGTTATTGTGTTTCACGCAGGAACAAGACGAGAGGGAAATAGAGTCTACACTAACGGAGGAAGGGTCTTAGGGGTAACTGCCCTTGGAGATACCATCCCCTCTGCTATAGAAAAGGCATACTCAGCATGTAAATTAATTCACTTTGATGGAGCTTTCTATAGAAAAGATATAGGACAAAAGGCTCTAAAGTATCTATAAGTTAATTTTAGCTTTCCTGGAGAAAAGCCCTATAACCAATTTCTCTAAGTTTCTCGCCCCTTTTTGTTACATCTTTTTTCATTTTTTCACGATATGCCTTAAGTTTTTCTCTTAATTCAGGGTATTTTATTGCAAGCATTTGAACAGCAAGGAGGCCAGCATTTTTGGCATTATTTATGGCAACAGTTGCGACAGGGATACCTGCAGGCATCTGCACGATTGAGAGAAGAGAGTCAAGTCCTTTAAGACTTTTACTTTGAATTGGCACTCCAATTACAGGAAGGGTAGTCAGAGATGCAGTCATGCCAGGAAGGTGAGCACTTCCTCCTGCCCCTGCAATAATCACTTCAATTCCTCTTTCCTCTGCACTTTTGGCATATTCATACATCCTCTCAGGTGTTCTATGGGCTGATACGATAGTGATCTCATAGGGGACACCAAATTCCTCAAGGATCTCTGCGGATTCTTTCATGACAGGAAGATCCGACTCACTTCCCATTATAATTCCTACCTTCATTTTTTCACCTCTCCCTTTACTTTCAAAATTTCCTTAATAATCGTGGCCTTCTTGAGGGCCTCTTGGAGGGTCTCTCCTAAAACTGTTACATGTCCCATCTTTCTTAAGGGGAAAGTTTCTTTCTTGCCATAGATGTGGACTGAGACGCCAGGAATGGCAAGGACTTTGTCTAGGCCTTCATAGACTGGTTTTCCATAAAAACCTGGTTCTCCAAGGAGATTCAACATCACTGCTGGGGAAAGGAGCTTTTCAGACCCAAGGGGGAGACCTGTAATAACTCTTATGTGCTGTTCGAATTGGCTTGTAACACAGGCTTCAATTGTGTGATGTCCTGAGTTGTGTGGTCTTGGGGCAATCTCATTTATATAAAGGTTTTCTCTCTTATCAAGAAAAAGTTCAACACCGAAAAGTCCAACTCCACCAATTGCCTTTACTGCTTCAAGGGCAAGTTCTTTTACATCCCTAGTGAGTCTCTCACTTAGGTCTGCTGGGCAAAAGAGATAGTCAAGAAGATTTCCCTCAGGATGAAAAACCATCTCAACGGGATCGTATATACGAAATTCTCCTTTGTTATTTCTCACAACTATTAGGGCTATTTCTTTTTCTATTTCTACATACTCCTCAACGAGAGAGGGCAGTGGAAGGGCCTTCTCTAAGTCCTCTCTACTCTTAAGTATTACGGTGCCACGCCCATCATAGCCTCCAACAAGGGATTTTTGCACAATAGGGAGTTTCTTCTCCAGATCCTCTTTGTTTGACACTACAGAGAACTTTGGGACCGGAAGGCCAGCTTTATAAAAGGCCTGTCGTTGTTCAAATTTGTTTTGTATGAGGGTAAGGGTCTCAGGTGCAGGCACAATTCTGATATTTCTCTTAAGCTCAAAAAGAGGGGTCAAATCTACGTGTTCTAAATCAAAGGTGAGAATATGACAAGTCTTGGCAAAGGATTTAACTGTCTCTGGGTCTCTAAAAGAACCAACCACTTGTTCAGCAACCTGACTTGCAGGACACTCTGGAGTCGGGTCCAAAACACGGATTTTGAAGCTAAGTTTTCGTCCTGCTTGTGCAGACATCTTGGCAAGTTGACCACCTCCAAGAATACCAATAACCACATCCCCCGGATTCATAGTTGACCCCAATGCAAGGTTTGTCAGTCTTAGATAAATTTCACCTCAAAGATACTCTAAGTGGTAAAGATGTCAATCGGAGGTTAAAGGACCTTTTTTGTGAAAATTAGAGCATTTTGATGGCTATTTTGGGGATAGGCCTACTATCTCAGATGTAGGCGGAAAGTAATTACGGGGAGGGGGATTATGGGATTAAAGATAGTTTTCTTACCTTACCAAGTTGAGGCAGAGGTCTACGAAGGGGAGACGGTCATTGATGTTGCTATGAGAGTTGGCATTCATATAAATGCAAGTTGTGGAGGAGTTGGAAGTTGTAATAAATGTAAAATATTAATTGAAAATGGAGAGGTTCTTGGAGAAAAGATTGAGGATATTTTCTATAAGGCCTGCACAGCCTATCCAAAGACAGATCTCATTGTGAGGGTGCCTGCTGAAAGTCTCTATGATAGAAGAGCACTCCTAAGGCGTTCAAGAGCTAAATCCCTTGACTTGAAATGGGATAAGCTCCCTGAACCAGTCCTCAAAAAACATTATCTGGAACTGATCCCACCAACTATTGAGGACAATACACCTGATCTTGAAAGACTCATGTCTACTCTTCACTCTGCAGGTCTGAAGGATTTCCATATACCATCTGGGGTGCTTTCAACTCTTCCTTATACCTTAAGAGAAGCAGATTTCAAAGTGACAGTTAGTTCTGCTTGGGATCCCTTTCATAGGGTTGAGATCATTACAAGGGTTGAAGCAGGAGACAGAAGGGCCACTAATCTTGGTGTTGCTATGGACTTAGGGACGACAACCCTTCAACTTGAACTGATTGATCTCAATACAGGCGAGACTCTTGCAGTGACATCGGACTATAACCCTCAGATCAGTTATGGAGAGGATGTCATAAGCAGGATAGAATTTGCAAGAAAGAAGGATGGACTGAAGTTACTTGCTGAGAGAATAAGAGAGAGATTTGCGGTATTGGTTGAGGAGCTCTTGAAAGAGGCAGGAAAAAGCCCTGAGGCAATTGGTGCTGTTGCCATTGCTGGAAACACTGTAATGACTCACCTTTTTCTTGGGCTTGAGCCCCGTTTTCTAAGAGAATATCCCTATGTGCCTGTTGCCAAGTTTTACCCTACCTATTTTTCTCAGGAGTTAGGATTGCCTCTGCGAGAGAACACACCCATTTATTTTGCTCCCTCAGTTGCAAGTTATGTTGGAGGTGACATAACTGCTGGAGTGATGGCATCAAATATTGCTAAGGAGCCTCAACTAACCCTCTTCATTGATTTAGGAACCAATGGTGAAATCGTTGTCGGAAATAGTGATTTTCTTATGTGCGCTGCCTGTTCAGCAGGGCCAGCTTTTGAAGGAGGAGGAATCAGATGTGGAATGAGAGCAACAAGTGGTGCTATAGAGAGTGTAAGTATTGATCCGGTAACTTTTGAACCTATGATATTAACCATAGGCAAAAAAAGGGCAAAAGGGATCTGTGGTTCGGGAATAATTTCTCTCCTTGCAAGCCTTTTCAGAGTTGGTCTCATTGATAGGGCTGGAAAATTTCGTCGAGACTTAAACATTCCTCGTCTGAGACAAGGAGAAGACGGATTTGAGTATGTTCTCGTATTTAAAGAGGATTCTGCAACTGGCCAAGATATAGTGTTTACGGAAAATGATATAGAGAACCTTATAAGAGCAAAAGGTGCAATGTTTGCAGGTTATCAGATCCTTCTTGAGTCTGTGGGGCTTACCCTTTCTGATCTTGATAGGGTCTATCTTGCAGGAACCTTTGGAAGCTACATAGACTTAGAGGATGCTGTCACCATAGGATTGCTTCCCGATCTTCCCAGAGAGAAATTCTTCTTTTTAGGTAATACTAGTTTACAGGGTGCAAAAAAGATGCTATTATACAGGGAAAAGGTAGAAGAACTCTATCGAGTTGCCCAGATGATGACCCATGTTGAACTCTCAACTCATCCAAAGTATATGGATTACTACATGGCAACCCTCTTTCTTCCCCACACTCAAGAGGAACTTTTCCCATCACTAAAAGGAGGCAAGTGAGAAATGATACATCCAGAAGGTAAACCTTTTATCCTCACACCCCTTATACTATCAGGGCTCTCTCTGATTTTTCGAAAGAAGAAACTCGGTTTAGGACTTCTTGGGCTTTCACTTGCAGGTGCCTATTTCTTTCGAAATCCTACAAGGGAAGCAGTCCTTGATACCGACCTAATTGTAGCCCCAGCAGATGGCAAAATAGTTTGTTGCCAAATTGAAAGGAGAGGTGAGCTCTACGACAAACCACTATTTAGAATTGGTATATTTATGAGGCTTTGGGATGTCCACATTAATAGATCCCCAGTTACTGGTAAACTTCTGAGAAGGATACATCTTGCTGGTGACAAAGGGCCAGTATTTGGAGATGACGTTTTGGATAAAAATGAAAGGATGGTCTATCTTATTGAGAGAGAGGATGGAACTCCCTTCTGGGTAGTGCAGATAGCAGGATTGGTTGCAAGAAGAATCAAGAGCTTTGTCCTTCCTGGAGATGACTTGGTGACAGGAGACCCTATAGGCCTAATTAAATTAGGCTCAAGAGTTGAACTTTTTTTTCCAGCAGAAGGAGCTCAGCTCTTTACTAAAGTAGGGCACAAAGTCTTTGCAGGTGAGACTGTAATAGGTCGTCTTCCCTTAAAGTCTTGACGCCTTCATGCTTGCCCATCTTCCTCATCTCTTTACAACCCTTAATCTCTTTGCTGGATTTTATGCAATTGTTGCCACCTTTGAAGGAAAATACCAGCACTCCGCAATTGCCATTCTCTTGGCTATTGTTTTTGATATTTTTGATGGGCGTTTCGCTCGCCTAACAGGGAATACAAGTAAGTTCGGTAAAGAGTATGACTCCCTTGCAGATATGGTATCCTTTGGAATTGCACCTGCCCTATTGATTTACAACTATTCCCTTAAGAGTTTTGTCAAAATGGGTTGGATTGCTTCCTTTGTCTATACCGCCTGTGTAGCTATTAGATTAGCCCGTTTTAATGTAAAATCCTCTTCAGCTTTACACTTTGAAGGCCTTCCTTCTCCTGCAGGGGGTGCAATCATTGCAAGCACAGTCTTACTTCTCATTCACCTCGGAATTGAACCCATTTATCGAAGCTGGCTTACACTCCTTATGGTCTATCTTGTTTCCTATCTAATGGTCTCTCCCATAAAATATCCCTCCTTTAAAGAGGTAAAGATTGAAAAACTTCAGTCCTTTTACTTTCTACTGCTTTTTATTCTTGTTGTTGCCATAACTGCTTCTAATCCACCACTTTTCCTCTTTATACTGACTTGTCTTTATATTGCCCTTGGCCCTCTTGTGCTTTTTAGGAAATGGAGTAGAGGCCTCTTTAAAAGATACATAAAAAAAGAAAAAAGTTTAAAAATTTGACAAATTTGTCACCAATGATTATAATTCTTCCAAGAAATTTCTTAAATTTATGAAAAATCAGGAGGGTCTCAATGAGTGCACCTGGAAGGTTGCTAAATATAGGGTTTGGAAATTTTGTAGTTGCTGACCGTGTAGTTGCCATAGTTAATCCCAACTCTGCACCTATGAAACGGTTAAAGGAGGAGGCAAAGGAGAGTAAAAGACTAATTGACGCAACACAGGGCAGAAAGACCCGATCAATCATAATAACCGATAGTAATCATGTAATTCTATCTGCAATTCAGGCTGAAACTGTAGCCCAGCGTTTTAGTTCAGAGCCTCTCAAACTAAAAGAAGAGGAAGAATAAAGACCTTGAAAAATCTTATTCTCATTGTCACTGGGCCATCCGGTGCAGGAAAAAGCACGCTTCTAAGGTCACTTCCTGAGGGTCAATTCTACTTCTCCGTTTCTCACACAACTCGCAAACCAAGGCCTAACGAAGTACATGGAAGAGACTACTATTTTGTCTCTAAAGAGGAATTTTTGCAGATGATCGAAAGGGACGAATTTTTAGAGTGGATTGAAGTCCATTCGAATTTTTATGGGACTGCTAAAAGTGAGATCACAAAGGCTTTTTCTCAAAATAAGCACCTCTTGCTTGATCTTGAAGTTGTCGGTGCAGCCAACCTAAAAGCAAAGTTTGGACCTGATGCGGTAGCTGTTTTCGTAGCTCCCCCAAGTCTAAAAGTTCTGGAAGAGAGATTGAGAAAACGAGGAACTGAAGATGAAGACAAAGTTAAGGAACGCCTTCATAGAGCAAAAACAGAGCTTACCTATGCTCCCCTCTTCGACTATGTGATTGTAAATGAGTATTTAGAAAAGGCAGTTAGAGACTTTCTTTCGATCGTTCAAGCTGAACTCTGTAGGCCCTGGAGACAAGACTTATCAAAAATTTATTAGAACTTCTCCTTCTATGGTTGAACCTATCTGGGGAGTCAATGCGGTTCTTGAGGCCTTAAAGAGAAAGGCAGAAAAAATAGAGGAAATATATATTGATAGAAAACACCTTTCAGGTAAGGTCTATCAAATTTTAGAGCGGGCTAAGAAATTTAACATACCTGTGAAAATTTCAACAAAAGAGACTTTCTCGCCTCCTAAAATACCACCAAATGTAAAGACTCAGGGTGTAGTTGCCTATCTTTCTGAGTTTCCCTACGCTAGTTTAGAGGAGATTGAGGAACGGTTCACTAAGGCTAAGGAAAAGGCCCTAATTGTAATGTTAGATGAGATTGAGGATCCACAAAATGTGGGAGCAATTCTCCGAGTTAGTGATGCGGTAGGAGCTCACGGCATAATAATTCCAAAGCATAGAGGATGTGAGATCACTGGGACAGTCGTCAAGGTCTCAGCAGGCTCAGCTTTTAATATTCCCATAGCAAAGGTCAAAAATTTAAAGGAAGCAATTAACTTTTTTAGTAAAAGAGATGTTTGGATAGTAGGGCTTACTCACCATGCAGAGATGACAATCTATGATCTCCCTGGGGATCTACCTCTTCTTCTTATTGCAGGCAATGAAGAGCGAGGGATAAGACCCACTATTCTTGAGAGATGTAATTTTCTTGTGAGAATTCCTATGAGAGGGCTTGTTGAGAGCCTAAATGTAGCTCAAGCAGTAGGTATTGCCCTTTACGAAATAACCAGGCAGAGATATTACCGAAGGGAGAGGGCAAACTAGCCCCCTTCTAAGAAGTTTTTCAACCAAAGCTAAAATGGAGAGCAATAATTTTCTTCTCAATCTCCTCGTTAAAATTTTGAGAATGACTTTGTTTCTCTTGAAGAAGGCGTGAAAAATCAGGAATAATAGTTTCATCACCCTTTGTTGCTTTTCCTGAGGCAACGTCTATAAGTATGAAGTCTAAAAGATTTGTCAGAAGGGCATAGATTGGTCGAGGTTCGAAGACAATTCTTGCCATAGCAAGAAGAGGTCTCACAGTAGAGCCTATACCTCCACAACTCGCATCATAATATGTGATTAAAAGCGGAATGTCGGTTTTTACAATCAAGGGAAATTTAATGTCATATGTAAAGGCAGAATTATAAGAAAATTTTACGCAATAATTTTTATTGAGACTGTGAGAAGGATAGCCTTTGTTTATAAAAGTCTGATAGAGACTTTCAGAGATTATTTCCTCAGAAAGCGAGCCTCTACATAATTCCATAGAGCTTCAACTTCATCAACGGTTAAACCTGCTCCAAGAGCTATTTTCACAGAGAGTTCTTTGGTGAGAATATCTGAGGGACTATGGGCATCAGAGTTGACAATAAGGGGTGCACCATACTTTTTTGCAAGTCTGGCAACATGACCATTTGTGAAAGAGTGCCCTTTGCGACCAGAGAGTTCTAAGAAGACTCCGTATTCTGAGGCAAGTTTTACATCCTCTTCACTGATTAAACCAGGATGAGCAAGGATATCTGCCTTGCCCAGAATAGCTGCCCTGTTTGTTCCCTCTGCAACAGGCTCAACAATGGTTTCTCCGTGAACAACAACTATGTCAGCTCCTCTCTCTCTTGCCCTCTTTATAAGGTCTGAAATTAGAGAGGGAGGTACATGGGTAAGTTCAACACCAACAAGTAGCTTAGGCTCAAGCCCTCTAAAGGCCTCTTTGATCTTAAGAAGATTATTGAGAATAAATTCAAAATTTGAATGGTCTGCATGATCTGTTATAGCAATAGCCCTGTATCCTAAGGCCTGAACTCTTCGCCAAATTTCTGCAGGAATAAGTTCACCATCACTGAAGACAGAGTGACAATGAAAATCAAACAAGAAAGAACCCTCTACATTTTATATTTGAAGTGTTTGGGGTCTAAGGTCTCAAGGAGTTCTTTGAGTTTTTCTTTCTCCTCTTCAGTCGCTCCTACTATTTCTTCTTGCCCCTCCTTAATGGGAGAATCCGTAAAGGTCTGACTCTTTCTCAAGACCTCTTCGTGGACAAAGATCTCAGAGCCCATGCGTAGAGCCATAGCTACCGCATCACTTGGACGTGCATCAATGTCTACAAGTTCTCCTTGAATCTCAAGAGTTATTATCGCATAATAGGTATTGTCTCTTAGGTCTACAATCTCTATTTTGGGGATCTTGATACCAAGAAAGTCTAGGATATTTTTCATGAGGTCATGGGTGAGTGGACGAGGAAACTGTATGTTTTCCAACCGAGAAGCTATGGAAGTCGCCTCTAACACTCCTATCCATATTGGGAGAATTCTATCCCCATGGGTCTCTTTCAGTAGCATCACGGGACTATTCGATACAGGATCAACCGCAAGCCCGTGAACTACCACTTTTACCTTTCCCATAACTCTACTCCCAATGGTCTTTTTCTTAAAATGTTAAGCCCGAATTGACAAATTTCAAGTCTAAGCACCTGGCCTAAGCTTTTAAAACATTGGCTTTTTAAATTCTTAATTTGTATTACTATAATTTTAGATGAGCAAGGAATCAATCAGGCTCAAAATTGAAATTAGAAAATCTCCAGAAGAAGTCTTTTCATATCTCAAAAACATTGAGCGAAGACTCAGGCTAAATCCCTCTTATAAGCTCATAAGTTTTGAATTTTTAACTCCGGAACCAGTAAAAGTTGGAACTAAATATAAAGTTACTGTTCAGACCAAAGATATGCGATTCTCATATATCGGTGTCGTGAGAGAATTTGTAGAAAATCAAAAAATGGTTACGGAAGACTCTGAGGGTAAACTCAGGGTGACTTATCTTTTAAGGCCTACAAAGGAAGGAACAGAGCTAAGCTATATTGAGGAATTTGAGCTTCCAATGGACATCCTCATAAAAGAAGAAGAAGAAGAAGAAAGATCTGCCAACATCTTTACAAGAATACTTGAATTTTTTTTCAAAACAGGAGGATTTTGTCAACATGAAATTCAAAGGCGTAAACTCAGACTTCTCGAGGACCTTGAGAGAAAAGCACAGATCTGGCTAAAGGCAATTAAAGACGACATTGAAAAGATCTCTTAGGGGTCATCTTTTTTTTCACTAATAATAGGCATCTAGAAGTTCATAAACTTGACAAAAGCGGGTATTAGAATAAATTTGAATATCTAAATATCCTTAATGGAGGTGAAGGCAAGGTCTCTAAAATTCAAAAATTTCAAAAAATTCTTAAGAAATATAAGTTAGTTCCAGTTAAATCCCAAAATAATCTCTTTTTAGGCTATTGTCTCTGTTATTCAAACTTGATAATTTTTACATAATCGTAAAATTAAACATCGTTCATTAAGGTGTCCTTTCAGGGACACCTGTATTATTTTATTGGGAGAACCTTATTAGGAGAATTTGAAAAGGAGGGTGTGATTGAGAGATGGTAAACAAGAAGTTGCAGGACAAAATACTTGAGCTTGGTAAATCAGGCCAACTCACTTACGACCTTCTGAATAGTCTTTTACCTGAGGAGTATCACGATCCCGACAAGATGGAGGAGATTTTTGATCTACTGGAGACCTATAGGATTGAATTGAAGGAAATGGATCCCTATGAACGAGAGGAGTTTATTGAAAAGAGAGTCCAGGACAAAATGAAGGAGTTAACCATTTTAGGGGAGAGTGAGCTCGAAGAGGATGAAGAGGGCATAAGTGAGCCTTCAACAGTGGAATTATTATCCATCTACCTCAAAGAGATGGGAAAATATGAGCTACTTACTCCGGATAGAGAGGAGGAGCTCTCACGGCAGATTAGAGAGGGCTTTGAAAGCATTATAAAACTGGTCACTGAATGTAAACTAAATATTCCTGAGATAAAAGAGGCTAAGGCAACCATTAAGGCTTGGCAGAAAAAGGATCCAAATTTTAAGCCAAAGAAGAGCTATGTCAATTACTTTGAAAATCTAATAAAGATATGCACGGAAAAATACGGAAATAATAAGAGAGTTGTTGAGTTCTGTAATAAATTAAAGGGTTACATCTTCCAAATTGAAAAGGCAAAAGACGAAATGGTCAAGGCAAATCTGAGACTTGTTGTCTCCATCGCGAAGAAATATATGAGACAGGGTCTCAGTCTTGCTGATCTAATTCAGGAAGGAAATCTCGGACTTATGAGAGCGGTCTATCGTTTCGACTACAGAAAAGGTAATAAATTTAGTACCTATGCTTCGTGGTGGATTAGACAATCAATAACTCGGGCAATTCTCGACAAAACAAGAACTATCAGGCTTCCTGTTCATTTTCTGGAACTGAGAAATCATGTATTTAAAACCTTCTATGAACTTTCTAAAGAATTAGGAAGAGAGCCAACTCCGGAGGAATTGGCAAGGTATACGAATGTCCCTTATGAGAAGATTTTGGTTATCTTTGAAACCGCCAAAGATCCTGTCTCTTTGGAAACACCTGTTGGCGATGAAGAGAGTACCCTCGGTAATTTTATTGAAAACAAAAAGAGCCCATCCCCGTATGAAAAGACAAGAAAAAGGGATATCTCTGAAAAAATAAAAAAATTTCTCTCTACCCTCTCTCCAAGAGAGGAAAAAATTATCAGAATGAGATTTGGTCTCGGAGAATATGAAGGTTATACCTTAGAGGAAATAGGTTATATTTTCAAGGTCTCACGAGAGAGAATAAGACAGATTGAGAAAAAGGCCCTTGCAAAGATGAGACAACTTGCCCAAAAAGAGGGCTTTGAATTCAACGAATAGTCACCTCAACGTCCTTTAAAAAAGGCCTCCTTGTTTTGGAGTGGGAGGCCTTTTCTTGAATTCTTTAAAGGGAATCTCCTTCAACCACCGACTTAGGCCTCGATTAAGAAGAGAACCAAAGATTCTTCTCTCTTTTACTGCAGAAAAATAGAAACAACTTTTAGCCCTCGTTACGGCAACATAGAGAACTCGCTTCTCTTCATCAAGGTCGTAGTTTTTAAAAAGGGTTAAGGGAATGAGGCCATCTTCAGCGCCAGCAAGAATTACTACCTCTGCTTCAAGGCCCTTAGCAGAGTGAATGGTCAGAAAATTGATACCCTCAAGTGAAGGAAAAATAAGATCCTCAGGCTTAATCCCAAGAAGAAGGGCTCCCAGCTTTTCTCTGTCTCCACCAAAGAGTTCATACAAATTTAAGACGAAGTTCCTTAGAAGGGGATCTAGATCTCCTAAGTGGTTTTCAAAAGATGGAAATCCACTGTGCAATCTGTCTGCAATAGAAATAAGCCTATTGAGTAACTCTTCTCCTCTTGCTTCAGGATATGAGATTGGAAGCCCCCTTTTTAAGAAGTTTTCCATCAGAGATTCAAGGATCTTTTTCACTCTTGCAAGCACAAAGATCTGTGACGGCGAGACGCCCTTCAGATTTGCCTGTTCAAGCCCAAGTCCACCAATACAACTATAGCACAAATTAACAAGAAAATCCTTTTCTTCTTGTGAGTCTGGAAAGAGAAAGCCTTGAACAATTCCACCGCCTTTTGAACTATTAAAGGGTTGAGGTTGCCATGGTGAACACTGAAGTGTTCTTGCAAAGTCCAGTATCTCTCTTGGACAGCGGAAACTATTTGTTAAACTAAAAAGACGAAGACCTGCCCTCTTGCGGTCCAAAAAACTCTTTATTAGAGCTAAATCAACACCTTTAAATCCATAAATTGACTGATTGGGGTCACCAAAGAGATAAAGTCTTGCTTTCTCAAAATTGGCGAGAAAGTGAATTATTTCAGGTGTCATATCCTGAAACTCATCTACAAATACATGATAGCCCTCAAAGAGTGACCTATAATCCTTTTCAAGAAGGAATAGTAGATCAAAATCACAAAGGTTGTTACTCTTGAGATAATTCAAATAGGTCTCTCTTGCTAAAGGGTTTCTAAGTGGTTCCCTATCTTTGGGAAAGAGTTTGCGAAGGATTTGGTGTTTTTCCTCTTCAGTGATTAACTTTGGTTGCTTACCATAGGTATCTCTCCAGAGATCATAGGCAAGCCCATGAAAGGTGTCTACTTTTACTTCAGTAAGACCCTCTCTGTTTAATTTTTCTCTCAATTCCTGACTATTGCGGAGAGAAAAGGTTAGAACCAGCAATTTCTGAGGAGAAATACCCTTTGTAAGGATGTTCTTTATTTTAAGTATCATTGTTGAAGTCTTTCCACAACCAGGTCCTGCAAGGACAAGAAGGTCTCCCTCTTCTTCAACAATGAGCCTTTGTTCTTCAGTTAGTTCCAGGTCCTTAGACTCAGTTGTAATCATTTTTATCATCATACATCCGAATATTTCCGAGCTTTTAGGCTCTTTAGGACCTCTCCGAGGAAATAGATAGAGCCAGTTATGAGGATCTTATCAATAGGTTGAGAAAGGGCAAGTCGAAGGGCTTCATCAGGATTGGAAGTTATGGTTACTTTGTCTCTGAGAGGATGATTTTTAAGGAGTTCTGACCATTCAGCTTTTGTTACGGGCTTTCTAGGTGAAAGGAAGTCTGAAATGATAATCTTCTCTGCAAATTTTGAGAGAGACTCTAAGATGGTAAGTTTTGGTTTAGTTCCCTCCTCATCTGTAAGCCCAAGAAGGAGAAGATAGGGTAGGAATTTTTCCTTTTCTAGGGAGTGAAGTAGAGCAGAGACCCCTTGAAGATTGTGGGCAGAATCAAGTAGAAGGAGCTTCTCTCCAATCTGGATTTTCTTGTATCTTCCTTCCCACTCAACCTCTTTAAGGGCACTGCGAAGTATATTTTCATCAATCTTAAGGAGGCCCTTTTCTTCAAGTATTTCTAAAGACCTAAGGGCTAAAGCCAAGTTATGGCCCTGATACTCCCCTTGAAGGGCAAGATCAAGAGCTGAAAAAAAATAGGTTCCTCTATAAGTCCAAAAAGGACCTTCCCTCTCAACAGAAAAGTCCCGCTGATAAACATATTCTGGAGCTTGAAGAGCTCTTGCTCGATCTATTATGACCTTAAGAGGACCAGGATCAATATTTCCAATCACTACTGGGCGTCCTCTTTTGATGATCCCCGCTTTCTCAAAGGCTATTTTTTCAAGGGTATCTCCAAGATATTTCATATGGTCATATCCTATTGTTGTGATAACTGCTACTTCTGGTTGAATTACATTTGTTGCATCAAGCCTTCCCCCCATCCCAGTCTCTATCACAGCAATGTCAACCTCCTCTTTGGCAAAATATAAAAAGGCAAGGGCAGTTGTTATTTCAAAATAGGTAATAGAAATATCACCAATTAGAGACCTTAAGAAACCTAAAAGGTCAGCTAATTGCGCATCAGAAATTTCATTACCATTTATTCTAAAACGCTCATTCAACCGTATTAGATGAGGTGAAGTATATAGACCTGTTTTTAAACCATGGGCTGATAAAAGAGTGCTTAGTATAGCACAGGTTGAGCCCTTTCCATTAGTTCCTGCGATGTGGACAGTAGGATAAGTCTTGTGAGGATTTCCTAATCTCTGGAGAAGACGAACAATTCTAACAAGGCCTGGCCTAATGGTGTGAAACTTATGTTCGCAAAGCCATCCAATATGCTCATTCAACATAAACCATTATTTCAAAGTAATTACAAAATAAATGTAGACAAAATAGGCAAGACCAGAAAGAAGTAGTATAAAGGGTGATAATTTTCTTAAGAGAAAGATACACAATAAATAGAATAGGGAAAGCCCTATAGCTATAAAGGCAGAAACTAGAGCAAGACCTTCAAGATTCCAAGGAGTAAAGATAAGGCCAATGCTGACAGGAAAAGTTGATTGAAAAACCATAGCACCTGTCATATTTCCAAGAGCAAGGACATCTCTACCTCTAAGGGTCCAAATAAGGCTATTAAATTTTTCAGGAAGTTCTGTCGCAATTGGTGCAACAATTAGAGAAAAAAGAATAGGACTGATTCCAAAGAATTTTGATAAAGCTTCAAGAGATTCCACAAAAATATGAGCACTCTTTATCATAACAATTACAGCACATATACATTGAATTAAGGCAATAAAAATAACTCCAGTATTACTAATAGTAATCCTCAATTTCTTTAAAAATTTCTCTAAATATAAATCTTTATAGGCTTCAACTGCTATACTATCAGACCTAAAAGTTAGAAATAGATAAATAAGATAATTTATAACTAAAATAAACGCTAATAAAAAGTGTAGAAATTTATTATTTGTAAATAATAATGGTATAAATATGGCAATTGAATAGCTGATAATGAAGAAGATAAAATCTCGCTGAAATGTATGAGGTTCTATTTTTATTTCTAAAGTTCTGTTACCTCTTAAGTAGGAGATCAAAACACCTGTCGCTACGAGAAAGAGACCAGCAGTTACTAACATAAAGGGAGCACCAAGTATAGCACCAATTCCGATTTGGTCTCCAGCCTCACCTTTATAGAAAAGAATTGCAACTAAAGGCACAATGGTTTCTGGAAGGGCAGTGCCAATGGCTGCAAGAATGCTTCCTACAACAGCTTGAGATAATGAGAGTTTTTCTCCAAATACTTCAACTCCATTAGTAAACAGCTCAGCACAGATTAGGATAAGGATTAGAGACAGTAGAGCTTCTAAGAAGACCATCCTAACTGTCAGACAACCAGTAAGACAGGGATTTCAGAGTTTTTGATAATTGCTCTACTAAGAGAACCGAGACCAATGTTTAGTATTCTGCCTCTCCTTCCCATGATGATAAGATCTGCAGAAATTTCCTTTGAAAATTTTATAATTGATTCAACCCTATCTCCACACACTGTAATAAAAGGGACCTCAGCAAGCGAAGGATATTTCTCTATGAGCTTTTCCCACTCTGTCCTCATTTCTTTTTGTCTTTCTTCTACAAACTGGACACTGCAAGTTTTGTCAGGAGATTGAAGAGGATTAATTACATAGAGGACAGTTAATTTAGAGCCTGTGACCTCCGCATACCCCATGGCCTTTACCAAGGCAAGGGTTCCTGTCGGAGAGAAGTCAAAGGGGCAGAGGATATTTTCTAACTTATAAAGAGGGTTTTCCTTTACAACTAGGAAAGAAATTTCAATTCTCTCAAGAATTTTTTCTGCAGTAGGAATTTTGAGAAGATGAGGTTCATAGCCAAGGACTATTAGCTCAGGCTTTAAAACTTCTACAAAGTGCTTCAGAGCCTCCCAAAATTCTCCCAAGATAACTGCCTTTTCTACCCTAAGACCAACTTTCTTTAAGGGGTGAGAGAGAGACTCTAATTCCCTTTCAAGACGTTCTTTTTCAACATTAAGGTAGGGCAGTAAATAAGCAGGAGGTGTGAAGAAATACTCAATAATGTGAAAGAGAACAAGCTTGAAATCTTTATAAATGTGTAAATTTAGAAACTCACCTGTTTTTAGAATCGAGGGAGTAAATTTTTTGAAATCTATGGCAAGGGCGATGGATCCTGACATCTCTTAATCTCTTTTCCAGTAAACCCTAACTAACTTTTCCCCCTTTGACCATTTGAACTCCAAATCTCCCTTATAAGCACGATAAATAGCTCTACCAAATCTTTCTGCCAAATGGTCTGTTGTTGTCTCAATTACTGTATAGTCATCTTCGTCATATATGTTTATAATTTGATGCAAGGGATTAAGCCCTCTTGCCTTTTCATATTCGTTCTGAATAAGTCTCATAATTTCTTCTCTGTGGGTTTTCCAGAAATCTCCAGAAAGATAGAGATAGCCCATGGCAAATTTTTCTATGGCCTTTCTGCATCCAGGGCAGAGAAGTTTGGGCACATTTTCTGCTTCAAGCAGTTCCTCTGCAAGCTCTTCATCGATGAACCATCTCTTATCCTTGAAGACAGATTTGCACTTGGGGCAAACAGCTTCACCAGCAGGTGCGTAGGTCATTGCATAGGGATCTTTGTTTGATTCAAACTCCCATGTGTGTTGAATCCATTTTTCCCCTTTCTTCGCCATAGATCCTCCAATTTTGATTTATTGAGCATTATATCTTACAGCATTCTCAATGTCAACAAAAAGGCAGAAACTCTCCTCTAAGAGGAGTCTCGAAAAAGAAAATAGACGCCCAATACGATAAGGGCAGTTCCTAGTATTTTGCTTGGTGTAACAGATTCTCTTAGGAGAAAGATTGCAAGAACAGAAACCACAAGAGGATATGTCGCGGTTAGGGGAACAACAAGAGAGGCCTGATGGCTCTTTAGAAGAGAAAAGTAAGTATACATACCCAAGAAACCTGCAGTTAACCCACTCATGCCTAAGATAAGGACATCTCGTAGAGAGAGCAACTTGATTTTTTCAATGTCTGAGGTAATTAGGAGAAACACAGTTACCCCACTTAGGGCAAAAATAGTCCTTATGAAAAGACCAATTTGGGGCTCCACCTTCTGAAGACCAATTTTTTCAAGTATAGGACTTATTCCCCAGAAAAAAATTGTAGCTAACCAGAGAAATATGGCCTTTTTTTCCATAGTGCATAATTTAAGCACTCTTTTTAAATAAACAAGGCATGAAATGTCTTGTTTTTTGTTGATAGTTCTCTAAAATAAGCTGAGTATAAAGAAGGTGTGAAAAAGAGGTTAGAGATGGGTGTGAGAAAACTGAATTATCAAGAAATACATGTTGAGGCGGTGTTTAAATTTGGAACAAGGGAGATCATTTCAGAAGAGTTGTTTCCCCATCAGAGGAGACTCGAGCAAGCCTTTGATCTTGCTTTAAGCTTAAATGATAGGGGCTATAATGTCTATGTCTGTGGGCCAAGAGGGATTGGAAGAACTCGTTATACTCTAAAAAGGATACAGGAAGTTGCGCGCACTTCACCTAAACCTCCAGATGTCTGTTACGTCAACAACTTTGATGACCCTGCAAAACCCAAATGTCTTCTTCTTCCTGCAGGATTTGGACGAAAATTAGAAGAGGGCATTGAGGAAGCTCTCAATTTTCTCAAAAGGGAGACCTTTAAAGCCTTTGAGGGAAAAGAATACGAAGAGGAACTCTCTGCCCTATCTAAAGAGATTGACGCAAAGAGGGAGAAAATTTTCAACGAACTCTCAGAAAAAGCAAAAGAATATAACCTGATGGTCCTCTTTAGCCCTCAAGGTGTGAAGCTTCTTCCTCTCTTTAGAATCGAAGCCCCCATATCTGAAGAAGAGCTCTTCAAAGATCCCCGAATCAGGGAGGAATACCAAAAAAATCTTAAAGACTTTGAACCTATCTTCAGAGATTACATGCGACAATTGAGAGAACTTGACAACTCATTTGGAGAGTCCCTCTTCAGGTTGAGAGATAAGATCGCAGAGAATTTGGTTAATAGAGCCCTGGAACAGATTGAAGAGACCTTTAGGGACCTTAATGAGGTCATTGCCTATATCCAAAGACTTAAAAAAGAACTTATAAAGAACATACATCTTTTCATAGAGTGGGAAAAGGCTAAAGGAAACATTATGGTCCAAAGTGGTATAAACAAGGCCCTCAATATGTTCAGAATAAATCTGCTAATTGACAATTCTGAAACTCAAGGTGCTCCAGTTGTTTATGAACGAATACCTACTTTGAAAGGGCTCTTTGGGCAGATCAATTACAGGGCAGAGATGGGAATTCTCTACGCAGACCACTTGAGTCTTACTGCTGGAAGTCTACATAGAGCAAATGGTGGATTCTTGATTCTTGACCTTTGGGAAGTGCTCAAAAATCCCTACATTTGGATCATCCTGAAGAGAACCCTTCTTCATGGGAAACTCCATCTAATGGGTGGAATGATGGAAGAGATTCCAGTTCCCCATGTCGGTCTTCTTCCTGAACCAATGCCCTTTCAGACAAAAGTCTTTCTTATCGGTGACCCTTTTCTATACTATCTTTTGACAAATTATGACGAAGAATTTAGCGAACTTTTCAAAATTAAAGCAGAATTTGATTACATTTTACCTGCAGATGAAGTTTTTCTTAATTCCTTTCCTAAAATAGTTAAAAAAATAGTTGAAGATGAAAAGCTAAAAGATTTAGACTCTACAGGATTAAACGAGCTATATAGATATATTGTATACGAATCTGGAAATAGAAAAAAAGTTAAACTTATTTTAGAAGATATAAAAAGCATTCTTAAAGAGGCTAATATTAATTCAAAAAACTCTGAAATAACCGGAGAGGATATCAAAAAGGCAATCAAAGAGAAGATTTTTAGATTAAATCTCATTGAAGAGAAAATAAGAGAGTACATAAAAGAAGGCAAGATAATTTTAAATATTGATGGTGAAAAAATAGGACAGATTAATGCATTAAGTGTTATAAGTTTAGGAGATTATTCTTTTGGAAAACCATCAAGAATTACGGCCTCTGTTTATCCAGGATCTAAAGGTGTAATTAACATAGAAAGAGAAATAGATATGAGTGGACCGATACATAGTAAAGGTGTTCTAACTCTTTCTTCGTATATATATCATAAATATACAACAGATTTTCCTATACAGCTATCATGCTCTATTACTTTTGAACAGGCTTATGAACCAGTGGAAGGAGATAGTGCATCTTGTGCAGAATTGATAGCAATATTATCAGCTATTGCTAAAGTTCCAATAAGACAAGACATTGCTATAACAGGCTCCATTGATCAGTTTGGAAATATTCAACCAGTAGGAGGTATAAAAGAAAAAGTAGAAGGATTTTATAAAGTTTGTAAAATTATCAATTTTACAGGAAAACAAGGTGTAATTATTCCAATACAAAATTTAGATAATCTTCTACTAGATGAAGAAGTCTTAAATGACATTAAGGATAATAAGTTTACAATTTATACAATTGAAAATGTTGATGATGCAATAGAAATTTTAACAGGAATGAAGGCTGATAAATTCCACAAAAAAGTTCTTGAAAATCTTAGAAAATTCTACGAAATAAGCAAAGAAAGTCCTTCTAAAAAGAAAAAAAAGAAGAAAAAGAAAAAGTAATCACCTTTTCCTAAGAACTCTTTTATCCCCAATTCTTAAGGTTATCTTTTCTTTGTCCAGATATTCAAGTAAAGGTATCAAATATTTTCTACTAACTCCTTCACCTACAAGCACTCTAAAATCACTGATAGTCAATTCATTTTTTTTCCTAAAATATTCCAAAACCTTTTGTTTAACCTCTTCCAGAATTTGTCTATGAAAGACCAGTTTTTCCGTTAATTTTACGAGTTTTCCTTCGCGAAGAAGGGTTTTGGAGAGCTCCGATATTGCCTGATAGTTCTCCTTAAAGTCAAGTAAAATCTCCTCAAAGTCGCGAGGTGTAAGCCCCTCCTTTAAAAACTTTTGTTCTATTTGCCATTTAAGCTCTTCAACCTCCCCTGATGACAGAGCTTTAAACTCTGCAAGGAAATAAAGCTCTTTCTCTCTAACAATTTTATTTTCTTTGACCAGTTCCTCTAAAGCTTGCTCATAGAGAATATCTCTAACCTCTAGTCCAAGTCTTGTCCTAAGTGCTTCTTTTGATATGCCAGGACTGAAGGGGTTGTTTTCATGATACTTTTTAAGCTTCTCAAGAATATCATCTTTCAATTCCTCAAGTGAAGTTCTTGTGAAGAGATAATTCTCATCTCCTTGACGCAATTCAAGGAGATTGGCTCTAACTTTATTTAACTCTTCCTCCAATTTCTTCCCAAAAATTGAGAGAGTTAAGGCTAAAATTCTTTTGTTTAACCCAAGAGGGCCCTTTTTGTTAAGCAGATAAAGTATAAGATCTGATGTATTAGTAGTTGTAAGTAGTTCCAACTCCTTTTTTTCCCAAGGTTTTGTTCTTTTCCTTCTTGAGCTAAGAGGATTTAGTATCCAGCCACCAGCAACTGTCTGGTTCGTGCCAGGTCTTCTGAGAATGAATCTATCTCCTCTCCAACAAACAACAGGCTTCTCCAGAAAAAGCTGGGCAACATCTTCCTCTTTAGCTCCCAAGTTGTCTCTCATAAAGAGGATCAATTTTGCGGTAATCTCAGCAGTACCTAAATAGAGGAGAAGATTTTCAAAGTTCTTAAGTGGAGGATCCAGGTCTTTTATGGTTCTAATTTTTACATCAAGCCATTGTGAGGGCTCTAAAATTCCAGGCTCTGCTATCACATCTCCACGACTAACTTCATCCTTTTCAATTCCCGTGATATTGAGTGCGGTTCTCATTCCCGCATGGGCACTCTCTCTGTTTACTCCATGAACCTGGATATTACGGACCTTTACTGGTCTTTTCTGTGGATAGATAATTAATTCCTGATTTAAATGGACAATGCCGTTTAAGGCTGTTCCTCTGACAATGAGCCCAAAGCCTTTAACCGTAAAAACCCCATCAATTGGCATCCTGAAGGGTTGATCCAGGTCTTTAGAAGTTACTCTTTCAGCCATCTCTTCGAGAATTCTTAAGATTTCATTTTTTCCCTGAAAAGTTACAGAGGAAAAAGGCACTATGGGAGCTCCCTCTAAGAAAGTGCCCTTTAAAAACTCCTTTACATCTTCTCTAACAAATTCAAGCCATTCTTCATCAACAAGATCTACTTTCGTCAAAACTACAAAGCCACTTTTGATTCCTAAAAATTCACAAATTTCAAGATGTTCCCTTGTCTGAGGCATCACACCTTCATCTGCAGAGATAACAAGCATTACAAGATCTATTCCAGAGGCACCAGCAACCATATTTCTGATAAATCTTTCATGCCCAGGAACATCGACAATACTAATGAGATGTCCTGAGGGAAGGACAAGGCTTGCAAAACCGATATCAATAGTTATTCCTCTCTCTTTCTCCTCTTTAAGCCTGTCTGTATCAATACCAGTTAGGGCCTTGACAAGGCTTGTCTTCCCATGATCTATGTGCCCTGCTGTGCCTACTACAATGGCTTTTTTAGTGACTTGAGAGGACTGGAGCTTCATTCCCGCGACTAATGGCTAAAAAACATAAGCGAGATCACCAAATTTAAGAAAATTATTGGCAAGTTTATTTAAAAGGGCCAAACGGTTGTTTTTGAGATTAACATCTTCCACCATAACAAAGACTTTCTCAAAGAAACGATGTATAGGTTCTTTGAAAAAGAGAAGCCGTTCAAGGTATGAAACATAGCTTCTCTCTTCAAATAAGGCCAGGAGTTCTTTTTCTTGTTCAAGAAGGGTCCTCCAAAGAAGGTGTTCTTCTTCAGACTGGAAGAGCTCTGGTTTGATATCGCCAAGTTGAGAGGTATCTACATTTTTGAGAATTTGAGTTACCCTTTTGAAGACAATTAAAAGGTCTTTAAAGTCTTCAGAAACAGAAAGAGCCCTAATTGCAGAGATTCGCAGATATAAGTCATAGGGATTAAGTGGTTTTTCTATGACCGCATAGATGAAGTTTTTGGAGAAGCCGAGATTTAAGAACTCCCATTCAAGGCGTTTTCTTAAAAAGTCTATAATTTCCTCTTCAGGAGAGCTCTCTCGAAGGAATCCCTGCTCTTCTAAGAGAGTTACCGCATAGGGTAGAACTTCTTCCAGGTTGAGGAGGAGCTTCTTTTCTATGAGAATTTTTAAGATTCCTAGCCCAGCCCTTCTTAGACCAAAGGGATCACCTTCCCCAGTTGCCCTCTCACCAACACCAAACATAGCACAGAGATGATCCAGTTTGTCTGCAAGAGAGAGAATAGTTCCTATCTCTGTCTCAGGAAATCTCTCATCCTGAGGATTGGGCAGATAC
This sequence comes from Thermodesulfobacteriota bacterium, assembly GCA_030550555.1. Classification (GTDB taxonomy): domain Bacteria; phylum Desulfobacterota; class Thermodesulfobacteria; order Thermodesulfobacteriales; family Thermodesulfobacteriaceae; genus Caldimicrobium. The sequence goes on along the minus strand of JAUQPD010000037.1, from coordinate 142,101 downwards.
TGTTCATAAAGAGCAGGGGAGATCTCCCTCTTTCCTTCGATTTGGAGATAGTGAGCTCCCATAAATCCTTGAAGAGATGGAAATTCTTTTACTACCTCAGAGGCAAGATCAGCCTTAGAGTATCTACAGGCCTCTTCTACAAGCTCCAGAGACAGCGTGGGAAAAAGTTTTTTTGAAAGAAATTTCCCAAGCTCTATTAATCGCAAAGTCTTATCATAAAGGGTGCCACATTTTATATGATAAACTATGCCCTTTAGTTTTTCTATCTTTGCTGAGAGAGGAGTTTTTAGATCTCTTTCATAATAGAAAAGGGCATCTTCAAGTCTCGCCTTAGCAACTCTTTCATGCCCTCTTACAAGAATACTTACATCCTTTGGACGATTGTTGTTTACCGCTATAAAGTAAGGAAGTAGTTGTTGAGTTTCATTATAAATTACGAAATATCGTTGATGCTCCTGAAGGGCTGTGACGACAAGTTTTGAAGGCATTTTGAGAAATTTTTCAGGAAAGGTTCCAAGGGTAGGGAAGGGATATTCAACAAGATGGGCATTTTCAGTTAAAAGTTCACTTCTTAGGTCAACCTTTCCAATGGGGTGAGCAACCTTTTCAATTTCCTCCTTAGTTCTCCTAAGCCTATCTTCAATATCCACAAGGACAAAATTTTCTTCAAGGACCCTTTTGTAGGTCTCCCAACAGGCTTCTTTAAATTCTATAGGCCTTGCAGAGAGAAAACGATGTCCATAGGAGAATCTATCACTTTTTATGCCGTTTATTTCGAGTGAGATAACCTCTTGTCCATATAGTGCAAGTAGCCATCTAATAGGTCTTGCAAAGGGAAACTCGAAATCTGCCCAACGCATCTTCTTAGGGAAATAGACATTCTTGAGAAGATCAATTAGAAGGGCAGGGAGTAGTTCTTCAGTTCTCTTTCCCTCAATGGTCTTTTTGAAACAGAAATATCTTCCCTTAGGAGTATCTTTTATGTAAAGGGCATCTGTGTTAACCCCGTGTTTTCTTGCAAAGCCAAGGAGAGCTGGAGTAAAGTTTCCTGCTTTATCAAGAGCAACTGAGACGGAAGGACCTAAAATCTCCTCTTCTCGATCCTTTTGTTTTTCTTCTAAATTTAAGACTGAAACAGCAAGGCGTCTTGCAGTCCCCCCTGTTTTAATATCTTCATAGGCAAGTTCTAACTCTTTTAGGGTCTTTTCTAAGAAATTTCTAATACTTTCTAATGCAGGTTCGATGAATCTTGCAGGAAGTTCTTCTGTGCCTATTTCAAAGAGTAGGTTTTTCTTCATCTCCTCTTCTCAAGCCAAGTTTCCCCTGCCTTTTTGGCAAGAGCTCTAACTCGTGCTATGTAGTTTGCTCGCTCAATAGGTGAAAGGGCTCCTCTTGCATCAAGAAGGTTAAAGGTGTGTGAACACTTAAGGACATAGTCATATCCCGGAAGAGCAAGGCCAAGACTAAAAAGCCTCAAAGCCTCTGCCTCATAGCGGTCAAAAAGCTCCCTAAGTAATCCTATATCCGCACACTCAAAATTGTAGATGGAAAACTCTATCTCTCCACGAAGATGGACATCTCCATAAGAAACACTCTCATTCCATTTTAATTCGAAGACATTGTCGACACCCTGGAGATACATAGCAAGCCTCTCTAAGCCATAGGTAATTTCCACTGTTACCGGTCTACATTCTATACCTCCTACCTGTTGGAAGTAGGTAAACTGAGTTATCTCCATTCCATCTAACCAGACCTCCCATCCAAGGCCCCAAGCACCAAGCGTCGGGGACTCCCAGTCGTCTTCAACAAAACGAATATCGTGTTCCTCAGGGTCTATTCCAAGATACTTTAGACTTTCAAGATAGAGATCCTGGATGTTTAGAGGGGATGGTTTAATAATGACTTGATATTGATAGTAGTGTTGGAGCCTATTTGGGTTTTCCCCATATCTTCCGTCAGTTGGCCTTCTTGAGGGAGCCACATAGGCACAGGCCCAGGGATCAGGCCCAAGAGCCCTGAGAAAAGTTGCTGGATGAAAGGTTCCAGCACCTGATTCCACATCATAGGGTTGCAAAATAACACAGCTCCTCTCACTCCAAAATTCATTGAGCTTAGCAATAACCTGTTGAAAAAACATCTCTCAAAATACCTCTACACGAGAACAACCTGATTTTCTCCTTCAATCCTTCTATCAACATATCCTAAAACATAGGCCTGCTCTCCAAGGGCATTCAAAAAGGTCTTTACCTCATCTACGAGAGATTTCTCTACAATAAGTATCATTCCTATACCACAATTAAAGACATGATACATCTCTGTTTCTGAGATCTTTCCGAGCACCTGAAGATACTTGAATATTGGAGGCCATTCCCAAGCACTTTTATCAATGATGACCTTACAGTTTTTTGGAAGTATTCTTGGGATGTTGTCGAAAAATCCCCCACCTGTGATGTGGGCAATCCCTTTTATGCGTAATCCTCTGTTGATAAGGGTCATTATAGTTTGAACGTAGATTTTTGTAGGAGTTAGAAGGATCTCACCAAGAGGTCTCCCCAATTCGGAGGGAACATAGTCAAGACTTAGCTTATGTTCTTCAAGAAGTACTCTTCGCACAAGAGAGAAGCCATTACTGTGGAGTCCACTTGAGGCAATTCCTATCAACACATCGCCAAAAGAGATTTCAGAACCATCAATTATCCTATCTCTTTCAACAAGGCCTACCACGAAGCCAGCAAGATCATATTCATTTTCTCCGTACATTCCTGGCATCTCTGCGGTCTCGCCACCAAGGAGGGCACATCCTGCCTGCTCACAGGCATCAACTATTCCCTCAATGAGTTCAGTAAAGATTTTCTCGTTGAATTTTCCCATAGCAATGTAGTCTAAAAAAAAGAGTGGCCGAGCCCCACAGGTAATTATGTCATTTACGCACATGGCTACAAGGTCAACACCAATTCCACGATGAATGTCTGCAAGAATGGCAAGTTTAATCTTGGTCCCAACTCCATCAGTCGAGGCAACTAAAACAGGATTTTTAACCAAGGAAGTGTCGAGAGAATATAGCCCTGAATAGCTTCCTATTGAGGAAATGACATTTTTTTGATTTAGTCTTTTCGTCCTCTGCCTAACAATCTCTACAAGAAGAGTTGCCTTTTCAAGATCAACTCCTGCCTCTTTATAACGCTCAGCTTTATCCATGTAAGCGCTCCCTACTGCTAGCTCCAATAGTCAGAGCTCAATTTTAAACCAAAATTAATTATAAACAAGATTTCTCGGAAATTTTCAAGGTATACTCGTTATCATTATTAGTAATAACATTACTTCACGTTACAAACTTAGGTTGTTATCTCAAAAAGTCAAAGGAGCATTTCTTCTGATATGTGGCTTGACTGAAAATCTTTTAGGATTAATTTAAGAATAATTTCCATTCAGAACCATAGGAGGTGAGATTTCAATGCCTATTTTCGAATTTCAGTGTGAGGACTGTGGTGAAATTTTTGAAGAGCTCCTTTTTAGGGGGAATGATTCAGAGGTTAAGTGTAAAAAATGTAAAGGAACGAGGGTCCATAAATTAATATCTCGGGTTGCCTTTAAGTCTGGGGAGATTTTCGTTGGTAGCACAGGTTCGTCCTGCAGGTCCTGCAGTGGAAAGTCTTGTAGTTCCTGTAAATAGTTTTACAGTAATTTGACCAAAGGAGACTAATTTGCAGATACGTGTCGGCACAAGAGGTAGTAAACTTGCTCTTGCTCAAACAGACTGGGTTATCAACCAACTCAAAAAATATTTTCCACACTTGCAGATTGAGAAAGTAGTCATAAAAACAACAGGCGATAAAATTTTGGATTCTCCTCTTAGCAAAATTGGAGGAAAGGGTCTTTTTGTAAAAGAGATTGAGGAGGCCCTTTTAAGGGGTGAGATTGATTTTGCGGTCCACAGTATGAAAGATGTGCCCTCTCAGATTCCACCAGAACTTGAAATTGCGGTTATTCCTCAAAGGGAGTCTCCTTTTGATGTCTGGATTTCAGCTTTCCCACACTTAGCTTATCTTCCTCCTTGGGCAAAAGTAGGAACAAGTAGTCTCAGAAGGGCCTGCCAACTGAAAAGACTTAGAAAGGACTTACAAATTGAAACTCTTAGAGGTAATGTGGATACAAGACTACGTAAGTATAGCGAGGGCAATTTTGATGGAATTATTCTTGCAGAGGCAGGGCTGAAGAGACTTGGTTTAGAAGTTAGCTTTCGCAGATTTTCCGTCGAGGAGATGATCCCTGCGGTTGGGCAGGGAGCACTGGGTATTGAAACCAGGCGGGAAGATAGGAAAATTTTTGAGATACTGAAGGTTCTCCATTCAGCTGAGACCGCCTGTGAGGTCACAGCTGAGAGAGCCTTTTTACGGATCTTAGAAGGAGGGTGTCAGGTACCTCTTGGTGCTCTTGCCCAGCTGAAAAATGGACGACTTGTAATAACTGGTTTTATAGGAGACCTCTCTGGAGAACGGTTTTATAGGGAAACTCTTGAAGGACCAAAGGAGGAAGCCTCAAAACTTGGAGAGACCCTAGCGAAGATCCTCCTAAAAAGGGGAGGAAAAGAGATTCTCGAAGAGCTCTACAAAACTTGAGGTGGAGGATGGAAAACAAGAAGGGAAAGGTCTATCTTGTTGGAGCAGGACCTGGTGATCCAGGTTTGATCACTGTCAAGGGGAGAGAACTTCTTGAGAAGGCGGAAGTAGTTGTCTATGACTACTTGGCAAATCCCGTTCTATTGAAATTTTGCCCCCAAGAAGCTGAATTTATCTATGTGGGGAAAAAGGGCGGGGAACACACCCTCTCGCAGGAGGAGATCAATAGACTCCTCGTAGAAAAGGCTAAGGAGGGAAAAGTTGTCATACGCCTTAAGGGCGGAGATCCCTTTCTCTTTGGTAGAGGTGGTGAGGAGATTGAGGAGCTTGTGCGGGAAGGTATCCCTTTTGAGATAGTTCCTGGGATTACGTCAGCTATCGCGGTTCCTGCCTATGCAGGTATCCCTGTGACTCACAGAGATTACACCTCGACTCTTGCCATCGTCACTGGCCATGAGGCAGAAGGTAAAGAGGAATCTAAGATTGATTTTAAGGCCCTAGCAAAGATGGGAACTCTCGTTTTTCTAATGGGAGTCAAGAATTTACCTTACATTGTTAAGAATTTAGTAGATTCAGGCAAAGCACCTGAGACCCCCTGTGCGATTATTCAGTGGGGGACAACTCCTAAACAGAAAACTGTAACAGGGACATTAAGTGACATCGCGTTTAGGGCCAAAGAAGCAGGAATCACCGCTCCAGCAATTGTAATTGTTGGAGAGGTTGTAAAGCTAAGAGAGCTTTTCAACTGGTATGAAAGAAAACCTCTATTTGGGAAGAGAGTCCTCATTACGCGCACAAGAGAACAGGCAAGTAAACTAAGGAGAGCTTTAGAGGAGTTTGGTGCTGAGGTCATTGAAATTCCAACCATTGAAGTTAAACCCATTGAGAATGCTCAGACAAAGGAGGTTCTCGAGAAGCTACCTCAATACGACTGGTTAGTCTTTACTTCAGAAAATGGAATTAAGTTTTTCTTTAAGGCTCTTTTGGAAAAGGACTTAGATCTACGGGCACTTGGGAATACGAGGCTAGCAGTTATTGGTCCTGCAACCAAGGAAGCCCTTATTTTGCGAGGAATTAAGCCAGATCTTATGCCAGAAAAGGACTATACTCAAGAGGGGCTTGCAGAAGCCTTCCAGAAAGTTGACCTCTCCGGAAAGAAGGTTTTAATTGTAAGAGCAAAAGTAGCAAGGGATGTCTTACCGGAGAGCTTAAGAAGGCTGGGGGCACAAGTAGAAATACTTCCAATTTATGAAACAATTAAACCTCAAGGTGTTGAAAAAGACCTTTCCCAGGCCTTTGAAAAGGGTATTGACCTCCTCACCTTCACAAGTTCTTCAACAGTGGAAAACTTTTTCCAGATACTCAAAGAGAACAAAATGAAGATTCCTGAGGGGACCCTTATTGCCTCGATAGGTCCTATCACAACAAGGACTCTCAAGGACTTTGGCTACATCCCCCAAATTGAAGCGGAAGAATATACCATACCTGGCCTTGTATCTGCAATAGTTAAATATTTTGAGAAGAGTTCTACAAGCACTTAGCGATTTGAGGGAGGTTTCCTATGGAGGAGCTCAAAAGGGCTTTATCTCTTATTAAAAGAGGAATTGTAGATCTTATTGAGGAGCAGGAGCTTATAGCAAAACTTGAGAGATCCTTAAAAACAGGTGTTCCTCTCAAAATTAAGGCTGGATTTGATCCAACAGCACCTGACTTACACCTTGGACACACTGTGCTTCTTAGAAAATTGAGGCACTTTCAAGAACTTGGACATGATGTGTATTTCCTTATTGGTGACTTTACTGCCATGATAGGAGATCCCACTGGGAGATCTGAGACAAGACCTGCTCTAACAAAGGAACAGGTTCTGGAGAATGCAAAGACCTATCGGGAACAGGTCTTTAAAATTCTCGATCCTTCAAAAACCAAAGTTGTTTTTAATAGTGAATGGTTCTCCAAGATGTCTGCTGAAGATGTAGTTAGACTCTGTGCTAAATACACAGTTGCTCGTATACTGGAGAGAGATGACTTTAAGAAAAGGTTTGAATCTGGAATACCCATAGCGATTCATGAGCTCATTTATCCACTATTCCAAGCATATGACTCTGTTGCCTTGGGAGCTGATGTGGAGCTTGGAGGGACTGATCAGCTATTCAATCTATTAATTGGAAGGGATATACAAAGAGAATATGGGCAGGAACCACAGGTAATCATCACCACCCCTCTTCTTGAAGGCCTTGATGGGGTTCAAAAGATGAGTAAAAGCTTAGGTAATTACATAGGAATTATGGAACCACCTGGAGAAATGTTTGGAAAAATTATGAGTATACCCGATCGCCTCCTCTGGAAATACTATGAACTACTTACTGATGTTCCCCTTGAAGAGATCGAAAAGATGAAGGAAGAAGCTGAAGCAGGAAAATTGAATCCAAGAGATGCCAAGATGCAACTTGCTTTCCTCATGGTGAGCCAGTATCACTCTCCTGAGAATGCCCAAAAGGCAAAAGAAGAATTCGAAAGAGTTTTTAGCAGAAGAGAACTTCCCACAGAAGTTGAAACCATCGAAGTGCAAGCTGGAAAAGTGTTTCTTCCTAAATTCCTTAAAGAATTGGGGATAGTCAAATCTGCATCTGAAGCCAAGAGGTTGCTTACCCAGAGGGCAATTGACATCAACAAACAGACAGTCCAAACCGAAGAACTTGACTTAACACCAGGAGAATATATCTTCCGCATCGGAAAAAAAAGATTTTTTAGGATCATTGCAAAGTAGATGCCAATTTTTACTCCTCTTCAGATTGGGAAACTTGTTGATCTTGCAAAACAGAATCGCATAGCTCCTATTTATCTTTTCATTGGGCCTCTTGAGATCTCCCTTGAAAAGGCAAAACTTATCTACAAAATACTCTTAGAGAAGGGAGCTTCCCTTGAGATCTATGACCTTCGGGAAAAGGAACAGAAAAGGGATTTTCAGCAGACAAAGGGTTATCAGGAAGGCCTCTTTGGCTCAAGAAAACTTTATCTACTAATTGGAGCTGAAGACCTTTCTCCTGCAAAAAGTGAAGAGATCCTTAAGTCTCTCAAGAAAGGGGCTTCAGTCTTTTCCTGGTTTATCCTTGCTGAGAGATTTGACGAAAATCATCCCCTATATAAATTTGCTTCAGAAAAAGGAGCTATCATTCCCTTAGGCCTGAAAAAGAAAGAGGATCTTTTGGAAGGAGAACTCATTACACGATTAAAACAATTTAACTTAACATTGGATAAACGGACAGCTGACTTGTTTATAGATCTTGTTGGAAAAGACTTTTATCATTTTCTGCAGGAATTAGATAAACTTATACTTTATTGTCTTGAAGATGGTGTAATTACTCAAGAAAAATTGATGGAGATTGTCGTTCCTCTTGAGGAGCAGGCTCTGTATCTTATTGGGGAACTACTCTTTACGAGAGGTCCTGAACGGACAGGTTCCTTTGTTCAACATCTTCTTGATCTCAAAAAAGAACCTACTGAAATTTTAGGTTATCTCTATCGCTTTTTCAAAAAGCTTGCTCTCCTTGAGGACCTCTTAAAAGACCATCCAGAGCTTGAAAGAGAGGAAAATTATGCACAATTCATGAAACTCTGGCAGGAACTAAAGGAGGATACACTTAGAGAACTGCCAAAGCTCCTCACAGAAAGCCATCCTTATGCAATCTTTACTGCTAAGCGATACCTTAAGAGAATTAAAAACATAGATCGCATCTTTGAATTGTTTCTCCAGGCAGAAATAGAGCTCAAGGTAACCTTTAGGGAACCTAAGCGAGTTCTTCAGGATCTGATATTTCACCTCTGGAGGGAAATCCAAAAGGGGACGCAACAGACACAGAGCTATCCTCAAACACAGAGAAAAGTAATTGGCTCTCCTCCTTGAGAAATCTCATCTTCTCTTCAAGCTCCGCTCTTGTCTGAATGCTGAAACTCACGGAAATATCTCTTTTTTCAAGAAAGGGAGTAAAGGCTAAATCAATTCCTTTCTTCTTAAAATGCTTCCTTACCGCTTCAAGTCTAATCAAATAAGAAAGCGAGTAGGGATATTTGTATTTTCTCAAGACTTGAAAGAACTCTTTTCTCCTTTCGTTTTTGTCCTCAATTCGAAGAACCTCTTTTAATTCTGAAGGTAGGAGTTGAGAAGAGTCGGTCCTTTTTTTATAACTTAGGAGAACTTCTAAAACATCTCTCTGCTCATTATGAGTAAGATAAACCTCTCTTAAGATCTCAAGAAATTCCTCTCTCTCCTTTGAAGTAAGTTCTGCAAGGGACTCAATAAGTTTTGGATTTAGCCTCTCCTCTGCAATGAGCTGAAGAAAGGACTCTTCAAGGGTGAGAATTTTTCTCAAGAAAAAAAGCCAGTGTTTACTTTCACTGAGTCCTAATTTAGGAAGTAACTTTTGGAGTTCTTCTGTTGAGAAGAGTTTACTTGCGCGCTCAATAAAAAGGGCCTTTTCAACGAGATTTAATCCCCGCAAAAGATTGCTCTCTAATGACACCAAAAGTAGCTTTCGCTCATCAAAGTCATTTTTCAGTATGAGAGCAGGTATAGTCTTAAACGAAAGCTCTCTACAGGCCTTAACCCGACCTTCACCACAGACAACCACCAATTTCCCCTCTTCAGACAAGAGAAGGGGAGGTTCAATCAGACCAAAGCGAGCTATACTCTCTATGAGGTAATTCTTTCTCTCAGGGAAAGAAAAGAGAAACCTTCTCTCAGTAAGATCTATGTCTTTCAAAGTAATTGATGAAAAGGAATAGGAGAGGAAAGACATTAGGTAAGATCCCTGCCTGTCAACCTCCTTAAGGCTTCCAAATATTTCTCGCGAGTCCGCTTTACAATTTCTTCAGGTATTTGAGGTGGGGGTAGACCTTCTTTCCAGGACGTGCTTTTCAACCAGTCTCTAATAAACTGTTTGTCAAAGCTCTTTTGAGGTTTTCCTGGCTCGTATTCTTCCTTTGGCCAGAAGCGCGAGGAATCTGGAGTTAATACCTCATCTACGAGAAGGAGTTCCCCCTCATAGAGGCCAAACTCGAATTTGGTGTCTGCAATGATAATACCTCTGTCCTCTGCGTAGACACTTGCTCTCATATAGAGCTCAAGAGAAAGGGACCTTATTTTTTCTGCAAGGTCCCTTCCAATTAGTTCCACCATCTCTTCAAAAGTAATGTTCAAATCATGTTTACCTAATTCTGCCTTTGTTGAAGGTGTAAATATGGGTTCCTCTAATTTTTCAGCTTCCCTTAGGCCTGGAGGAAGTTTGATTCCGCAAATCTCTCCTTTTTCCCTATAATCCCTCCAAGCAGATCCTGCAAGATAGCCTCGCACAATGCATTCAACAGGAAGTACCTTAGCCTTCCTAACAATCATGCTTCTATCTCTTAAAAGCTCAAGATAGGGGCTCAATATCTCAGGATATTCCTCCACTTTGGCAGTAATCAAATGGTTAGCAACTACATCTTTGAGAAAATTAAACCAAAAAAGGGTCATCTGGGTAAGAATCTTTCCCTTGTCTGGTATGGGAGTAGGTAGGATGAGATCATAGGCAGAAATGCGGTCTGTTGCCACAATGAGAAGTGAATCCCCAAGATCATAAAGGTCTCTGACTTTTCCTCGGTGAAAAAGGGGAACTGTGGTGAGATTTGTTTCAGTCAAGGGTGAACTTGTCATCTAACTGATACACCTCTTAGGTTAAAGCCCTTTATGCAGAGAGTCTCGCAAGTTTTCTTGTCCTTTTCTTGAAGGCACTTGCAAGTCTCCTAAATCTCTCATAGGCCTGCCAATCTCTTTTTGCTTTTGCTTCCTCTGCAAGTTTCTTAAATTTTCTCACCTTGGCTTTTAGCTCCCTTATTGAAGCACCTACTCTTTTTGGCTCTTCTGCAATTCCATAAACCTTTTTGAGAGCTGAGATCAATTCTTCCTTGTTCATCCCATGGACTCCACTAATCCCTGGAATCTGTAGGGCAATCTCTCTAAGCTCTTTGATAGTCATTTTTTCAAGTTTTTTCTCAAGTTTAGGAAGTTCCACCTTTTCCTCCATAAGCATACACCTCCTTCTTTATAGGATTTTGATAGAATAAAATTTGATTTAAGCAAAAATACCACAAGAGTCCTATTTTACAATGTGCTTTTTACGATGCACCTCTTCTAAGAAGATTTTTCTAACTTGAGATTACTTTCAAAAGTTGATCAATAGTATAGGGCTTTAGGAGAATCCTATCAAAACCAAACTCGGAGTAATCCGTTACTGCAGGAATATCTGCATAACCAGTAGAGAGGACCGCAAGAAAGTCTGGATGAATCTCTCTCAGCTTGTTAAGTAATTTATCTCCACTCATGTCAGGCATGGTATAGTCAATAATTACTATACCAAAAGGTCGACCTGCATGGAGTTCTTCACTAAAGATCTTTATTGCCTCATCTGCATTTCCTGCAGAATAAGCTTCATGTCCAAATTCTCTCAGGATATAAACAAGAGATTCCCTTATATCTTCTTCATCATCAACAATGAGAACTTTCTTGGCAGAATAGGACCTTTCTTCACCACCAAGTTTAGGATGGTCCTCCTCAACAGTTCCTACCTCATAAGGTAGATAGAGATAGAAGGTGGTTCCCCTGCCAACTTCAGTGTCAACTGTTACATATCCTCCATGGTTTTTCATTATCTGATAGACAAGCGTAAGCCCAAGACCTGTTCCTTTTTCTTTGGTCGTGAAGAAGGGATCAAAGATGTGTGGAAGAATGTCCTGCGGAATTCCAGGTCCTGTATCTGAGACCGAGATGACAACATAGGTGCCCCGAGGAAGTGGGGGAATTTCTTCATCCATAAGATCCCTAAGATCAGTCTCAACTATTACTTTACCACCCTCAGGCATGGCCTCTCTTGCATTGATAAAGAGGTTCTGAAAGACAAGGGCAATCTGCTGAGGATCAAAAAAGATCTTATCTATTTTTGTCTTAACCTTCAGTTCAAATTTTATAGGAGCGCCTGAGAAGCAGAACTCTGCAACCTCTTGAATCAGTTCTTCCAGGTTTACAGCCTTTTTTATTGGTGCACCACCTTTGGAGAGTGAAAGTAACTGAAAAGAGAGGGCACTTGCCCTCTCTAAAATCTTCTCAATGCGCTCAATCAAATTAAGCTCCGTACTGTCTCTTGTTTTTAGTTTGAGAATTTGGAAATAATTATATAGTCCTGCAAGAAGATTTCTTAAGTCATGGGCAACTCCTCCAGCAAGCCGATCTATGGCCTCAAATTTCTGAATTTTGCTAAGCTCTTTCTCAATTAGTTTTCTGTGGGTCACATCTCTAATTAAAAAGAGAAGTCCACTAAGGTCGGTTTCTTTTATAGGGATTACTGTAATTTCAAAGATTTTGAGAAAATTATCTGTTGTTTGGTAGTAAACTTCATCAAAAAATATGTCAGAATGAACAATATCATTATTAATAAGGTCTTTATATAATTCAAATTTTGTCCAAAAATTAGTCTTATTGTCAGAGTCAAGGAGATTTAAGATCTGATTGAGTTGTTTATTTATGATTGATTCAACGTTCATATTAAAATGTCTTTCAAAGGCATTGTTAGCATAAATTATGTTTAAATTAAAATCGGTAAAAATTACTACTTCTGTTAAGGAGGAGAGTATTTTTTCTATTTTTGACTTTTCTCTAATAAGCTCCTTTTCTTGTGTATACAATATTTGAGAAATCTTTTCAGAAACATTTTTTAATTCCTGAAATTCTTTTGAGGTAAAAGTATGATCTAATATTTTACCTTTTGATAGGGGAATATCCTTAAGATAAGTGGTAAATATCTTTAATTCTTTTTCAAAATATTTAAATAAAACTCTAAGAAAAACTGCTATTAAAATTGTTCCCAAAATTGACATTAAGAGGAAAAGTCTTATCGTATTGCTAATTATTTCACTTAGAATTTTTTTAGAGTATCTTATTTCCACCCATGAAAGAATATCATTTTCCATTATTCCAATTATTGGAAAGATTATTGTGACATTTTCATCATTATCAATTAGAAGTTCTGCTTGGCTTGTTATCATTTCATTTGGGACATACTGAATAACTGTTTGGTTATTAGTGCTCTTAACTGATAGAATAATTTCTCCAGATGGATTAGCAAGTTTTATTGTTTCAATCTGTGTCCCTTTTATCCAGCCTAATAATAACTTTTCAATACGATCGTAATCTTCTGTAAGTATGAGAGGCTTAAGAGAAACACTAACAGTTTGCTTTATCAGTTCTAATTCATTGTAAAATAGTTTAGTGTATTGGTTCTTAAAATAAAAGTTAAATGAAATCATTAATGTAAAGACAATGACAATGAGAACAATAAAGTTTATAAAGAGAAAATAGTAGTAGAAAGATAATGTTTTTAGTTTTGCTTTTAGCTTATTGAATTTTTCTCTCAACGTTTAAGAGGGCTTGTAGAATTTTCTAAAGCAAAGGTTTCAAGTATTTTATAATCTCTTTCATAGTTAGCAGATATGGGATTGGGAACCTGTGTTTTTTGAAGTATTTGCGCGTATGTATCTTCTTTTGCAATTTGTAGAAAATTGATAACAAAAGCTTTTTTTATTTGCTTTGGAACCCTGGGGTGGACAATAATTGCAGGAGATGGAAAGGGCTCAGATTGGAAAAGAATATGAAGTTGTTCTCTTACTTCTAAAGGCTGTCTTTTAAATGTCAGATCAACAGCACAACCTGCATCTACAAGTTTAAGTAAAACATGTCTATATACATTGTCATGGGTCTTCAAATACTTTGGTGTAAAATTTATCTTAAACTCTTCACGAAGTTTCTTTTGCATATAGATAGTTGTAATATAAGCATTGGGATCTGTAAAACCAATTATTCGTCCATCTAAGGCAAAGATACTGTAATATTTAGAGTCTTTCCTTACAACAAGGATTATTCTAATAGGATCTCTATTTCTGATAATAGGCATATATCCTTTAGTCCGCTTTGCCAAAACAACATGATAGGGGCCAGAGAGAGCAAAGTCAATTTTTTCAAGATTTAGGGCTTTCATGAACTCACCAAAGGTGTCGAAAGTTTTGATTTTAAACTGACAATTTAAGCGCCTTCCAAGTTCCTTTAAAATAGGATCCCACACCTCTAGGGTTTTCTCTGGATGAAAGGTAGGCACTATACCAAAGGTGTATCTACATGGTTCAGTTGATAGTGCTAAAGTCGTAGTTAATTTTAGGAATATTAGGAAGATTACGATTTTTAAGAAACTTTGTAAAATCATATTCCAATATTATATACAGATTTCTGTCAACTTCAAGTAAAGTTACATTAATTGCAGAGATTCTCTTGGATGTTAAAATAGGAGGCAGAGAAAAAGGAGGAGGTCTTTTGTGAGTGACCGAGGATATATTGTGGTAACAGGGGGTGCCGGGTTTATTGGGGCAAATCTCGTTCAAGCTCTAAATGAGAGGGGAGAAGATAAAATTCTGATTGTTGATCATCTAAGTTCAGGAATTAAGTGGAAAAATCTGCTTGGCCTCAAGTTTTGGGACTATATTGAAAAAGATGATTTTTTGCAGGCCCTTGAAGAAGAACGTTTCGGGAAAATAAAGGCAATATTTCATCTTGGAGCCTGTAGTGATACCACAGTTAAGGATCTCCAATACCTTTATCGTAATAACTTTGTCTATTCTGTTAAACTCTGCGAATACGCCATTGAGAGGGACATAACTTTTATCTACGCCTCATCTGCAGCTACCTATGGAGATGGTTCTCTTGGTTTTAGAGATGATGAGGAGCTCTTAGAGAGTTTGAGACCCCTCAATGCTTATGGTTTTTTTAAGCACCTTTTTGACCTTTGGGTTAAGAGAAGGGGGCTTTTAAATAGGGTTGTTGGTTTGAAATACTTCAATGTCTATGGTGATAAGGAGTTTCATAAGGGAGAGATGAGGAGTGTTGTGCTTAAGGCTTATGAACAGATAAAGAAAGAAGGTAAAGTGAGACTTTTTAAGTCCTATAATCCCCGTTATGAGGATGGAGGTCAGTTGAGAGACTTTATTTATGTTAAGGATGCTGTTGCGATTACTCTCTTTTTTTATGACAACCCCCATTTAAAAGGAATTTACAATGTGGGCACAGGGAAGGCACGGTCCTTTAATGACCTTGTAAAGGCAGTATTCTCATCTCTTGGTCTATCACCAGCTATTGAGTATATTGATATGCCTGAAAATCTCAGGAAACAATATCAATACTTCACTGAGGCGGATATAAATAAATTGCAAAGAGGAGGCTACAGTGGACCATTGAGAAGTCTTGAGGAAGGAGTTCGTGAATACGTCCGCTTTCTTGAGGAGAATTATTCCTTTTTTGTAAGTTAAAAGTAGGTTAATATGTAGACTTAGAGCCCATGGAAGAATCCTCACTGGTTCGGTTTTTAAAATCCCTAATTTTCGGTAAGGAATCTATAGAGGAGTCAGAGGAGTCTCCTCAAAGGGAAGAATGGCTCCAAATCTTTGAAAGGCTTGAGAGTCTGAGTGTCCGTGATTTCTTAATTCCACGCCTCTACTTGAAGGCCCTTGATATAGACTACACCTGGGAAGAGACAAAAGAGTATATTGTTCGCTATCCCCATCACTATTATCCAGTATATAGAACTAGCCTTGATAACTATCTTGGATATGTAAGTCTAAGAGATCTTCTGCCAGGGTTTCTTCAGAGTCTCTACAACTGGAAAGACTTTATTCAGCCTGCTCTAACTTTACCTGAGGGCCTTCCCATAGTCTCAGCCCTTGAGAAATTTCGTCAGCAAAATCTCAAGATTGCCTTTGTAGTTGATGAACACTCTGAATTCGTTGGAATCGTTCGCTTTAAAGACATTGTTGAGGACCTTTTCCTGGGAACTCAGAAATGTTACCCAGCAGATCAAGAAGGATGGATTACTCTTCCCGCTATCACCAAATTGAGAGTCCTTGAAAAGTGTTATCAAATTGAATTTCCAAGAGGGGATTACGAAACTCTTGCAGGTTTTATCCTGGAAAACCTTAAAAGAATCCCCCAAAAGGGAGAAAAATTCACGCTTCCACCCATAGAAGTGGAGATCCTTGAAGCTGATGAGAGAAAAATTGACAAAGTTCGTATTAAGTTCCTCTCTTAGCACCTATCTCTTTTCAGCCTTATCTGCCATTCTTCTCACTCTTAGCTTTCCCAAATTTAATATCTCTGTCTTTATCTTCATCGCCCTTATCCCCCTGTTTTACATTGTAAGACATTATGAATATAACACATTAAAAATTACCAAAATTGGCCTCATTTTTGGAGTGTTACACTTTGCCACTCTTCTTTATTGGATTGTTTATACACTTCATAAATATGGAAATATTCATTGGTTTTTGGGTATTTTTATTTTATTGCTCTTATCTCTCTATCTCTCTATATATATTGTGATTTTCTTATTTATTTCTTCTAAGATTAATGCCTTTACAGAACCTACCTTTATTAAAGCAGTTTTAGTTGCTACTTTTTTTGTTGCTACTGAATATTTGAGATCAACACTACTTACTGGTTTCCCTTGGGGGTTGATTGGATATCCACTTGCTTCTTTTATATATATATTACAATTTGCCGACCTTTTTGGTATATGGGGCCTCTCTTTTCTGATAATTTTAATTAATTATCACCTCTTTTATTTACTCTTTTTTTATCAAAATTATCGACAAAGATCATTTCTGTTAGACCAAGTATTTTTTCTCACTCTATACTCATTCTTAATAGGCTATAATTTGTATAGTTTTGATTTTTGGAAAAAGACTTTAGAGCAAAGACTTGAAGCAAAGGATTTACTTTACAGGGTAGCGCTTCTTCAGGGAAATATTCCTCAGGAGTTAAAGGAGGCAAAGGAAATAGAGGTATCTCAAAAGGCCTATGAAAAGCTTCTATTTCTCTCGCTTTCTGAAAGACCTCAATTTGTTTTTTTCCCAGAGACTGCTCTTCCTTTTTATTTTGCCTATGACAAAAAGGAGACCCTCAGATTTCTTTCGGTGCTTGAGAGAGTTGAAGATGAGGCAGAGTGGATGCCAGTGATTGTATTCGGTACTTTTAGAGTTGCCTCATTGCCTCCCTATCCTAAGATTCACAATAGCCTTCTTGTATGGAAAGGAGGTGAACTTGTAGACCTATATGATAAGGAGAAACTTGTTCCCTTTGGAGAGTACGTTCCTTTGGGAGAGTATTTGCCTTTTCTCAGAAGAATTTCTGTTGTCACTGATATTATAAGGCCAGGGACTTCCAAGAATTTGAGAGTGGAGCTTGAAGGAAAGAGGGTTAGTTTTGTGCCACTCATATGTTTTGAGTCTGCCTTTCCTCAGATCCTCGTAAAAAGGCTTTCTCAAGAAGGAGAATTTGTTTTTATTGCCACAAATGATGCCTGGTTTGGAAGAACCTCAGCTCCTTATCAGCATTTCCAAAAGGCAGTGGTAAGAGCGGTTGAGGGAAGGAGATATGTTCTTCAATCTGCAAATACAGGAATTTCAGGTATCATAGATCCCTTGGGAAGGGTTAGGGCAGAAAGTCTTTTAGAGAGGGAAGAGATTGTCTATGGAGACATAGTTTTATTTACCGAGAAGACCTTTTTTGTGAAAATAGGATACGTGTTTCCCATTCTATGCCTAATTTTGACAGGAATGGTTATCGTTTGGATACTCCTACAGAGGAAAGGGGACTTAAGGAGCTTGATGTTGACGGAATTTAAAAAGTCATAAAATAAAAACTAAAGGTGCTCTAATAGGTTGAAATTTAGGGGGTATAGCGATGGATGAGAGAAACAGGGAGATTCCTCCTGAGGTTATTGAGCGAGTTAAGAAGTTAAGGGAGGAAATAGAGTATCACAATTATCGTTATTATGTGCTTGATAGTCCAGTCATTTCTGATGCAGAATATGATGCCTTAATGAGGGAGCTCAGGGAGCTTGAAGCTAAATATCCTGAGCTCATTACTCCTGATTCTCCAACTCAGCGAGTTGGTTTTAAGCCTGCAGAGGCCTTTCGAGAGGTGCCTCACAAAGAGCCCATGCTCTCACTTGATGATGCTATTGAAGAGGAGGAAGTCAGAGAGTTTGACCGAAGGATAAAGAGGTTTTTAAACTTGCCTCCTGAGACTCCCATTGAGTACACAGTTGAGCCCAAGATTGACGGTGTTGCTGTGGAGATAGTCTATGAAAATGGAATCTTGACGGTAGCTGGAACAAGGGGAGATGGATATGTAGGTGAAGATGTTACGAACAATGTAAAGACCATAAAGACTATTCCTCTAAGACTGAGACCTTTTGATGAGGCTCCACCAATTCCTCCTCGACTCGATGTAAGGGGAGAGGTCTACATGAATAAGGATGAGTTTAAAAGGATAAATGAGGAGCGGATAAATCGAGGTGAGCTTCCCTTTGCAAATCCGAGAAATGCTTCAGCTGGCTCTCTGCGACAACTAGACCCTCAGATAACTGCACAGAGAAAACTTGATATTTTTTTCTACGGAGTTGGCTATGTAGAGGGCTACAAATTTCAGACTCAATGGGAGATCCTTCAGACCCTTCCTAAATGGGGTTTAAAGGTCAATCCTTTAGTCAAAGTTGTCTCTAACATTGAGGAGGCAATAAGGTATCATCACGAGATTGAGAGGATTCGAGATACCTTGCCCTATGAGATTGATGGAGTTGTCATTAAGGTAAATGATCTATCCCTTTGGGAAAAACTTGGAGTCAAGGCCCGTTCTCCACGATACGCTCTTGCTTACAAATTTCAACCCACACAAGCTACGACTCAACTCATCGATGTTATCTTCCAAGTGGGTAGAACTGGTGCGGTAACACCTGTTGCTGTGCTCAAACCAGTGAAGATTGGTGGTGTAGTTGTTGAACGCGCAACCCTTCACAATGAGGACATAATTAAGAAATTGGACATAAGAATTGGAGACTATGTCCTTGTGCAGAGGGCAGGGGATGTTATTCCCGAAATTGTGATGCCCATCAAGGAGAGACGTAAAGGAGATGAAAAAGAGATTAAATTTCCTACCCATTGTCCAATTTGCGGAACTCAACTCGTTAAGAGACCAGGGGAGGCTGTTTGGAGATGCCCAAATAGGGGATGTTATGCCCAGGGAGTGAGAAAACTCCTCCATTTCGCAAGTAGAAATGCTATGAATATTGAGGGCCTTGGGGAGAAAGTAGCTCAGGAGTTGATTGATAGAGGAATGGTTCAGAACCCAGCTGACCTTTACTATCTAAAATTAGAGGATTTCATGAAGCTCTCTGGATTTGCCTATAAAAAAGCTAAAAATCTCTTTCAGGCAATTGAGAGGAGTAAAAGGACTACTCTTTCCAGGTTTCTCTATGCTCTTGGAATTAGACATGTGGGAGAAGCTATGGCCCAATTACTCGCAAGTAGATTTAAAAGTTTAGATAAATTAATGCAGGCAACTATGTCTGACCTTGTTGCTATTCCTGGTGTTGGTCCAGAGGCGGCAAAGTCTATCGTGGAATTTTTCAGGGATGAAGAGAATCGCAGGATGATTCAGCGCTTACTTGATGCAGGAATAACCTTTGTTGAAGAGAAGGAACTAGAAGAGCTTCCTCAGGTCTTCTCAGGAGAAACCTTTGTCTTTACTGGCACATTAAAGAATTTTACTAGAGAAGAAGTCAAAGAGTTGGTGCAAAAATTGGGTGGTAGGGTCACCGATTCAGTCTCAAGGTCGGTGAATTATATAGTTGTGGGAGAAAATCCTGGATCCAAATACCTCAAAGCTCAGGCCCTTGGCTTAAAAATCTTAAATGAAGAGGAGTTTCTCAATCTCTTAAGGGAAAAAGGGATAAGTGTGGAAGCTATGGTTTCTCTCCAAAAATAATTTCTCTAACTTCTTCCATAGTCCTTGTGGCTATATCGCGTGCCTTTGAAATGCCTCTCTCAAGTATTTCCTCCAAGCTTGCCTTTTTATCCCACTCTTCTCTCCTCTTCCAAAAGGGTTCAAGTGCATTAATCACTCTCTCTGCAAGGGCTTTCTTACACTCTACACATCCCAATTGAGCACTCTTACAACCAGAGATAATAGAGTCTATTTCCTCACTACTCATGTAGAGTTTAATTAAGTGAAAGGCATTACAGCGATTTTCTGGATCTCCGGGATCACTTTTTCTGGGTCTCTGGGTATCAGTGACATAGGAGAGAATCTTTTGCCTGACAACTTCAGGAGGATCTTTGAGGAATATGGCATTTCCATAGGATTTACTCATTTTTCTTCCATCAATTCCAGGAACCTTGGGAACTTCAGCAAGAAGAGGTTGAGGTTCTGGAAAATAATCTACCTTATAGAGATAATTGAAGCGTCTGGCAATTTCTCTTGTTAGCTCTAAATGGGGAATTTGGTCAAGGCCAACTGGCACCTTTTGGGCTTTATAGATGAGAATATCTGCACTCTGAAGGACAGGATATCCGAGAAATCCATAGGTAGCAAGTTCTTTATCGGAGAGATTTTGAATCATATCTTTGTAGGTAGGATTTCTCTCAAGCCATGAAACAGGTGTAAGCATTCCAAGGAGTAAAAATAGCTCTGCATGTTCCTTGACCTCAGATTGCAAAAAAATTGTTGTCCGCTCAGGATCAAGCCCTGCTGAGAGCCAATCAAGTAGAAGCTCTTTAGAATAACTGCGAATCCTCTCTGGATTTTCATATTCGGTTGTCAGAGCGTGCCAGTCTGCAATGAAGTAAAAACACTCATACTTCTCCTGAAGTTCGATCCATTTTTTTAAAACTCCATGGAGATGGCCAAGATGAAGCGGACCAGTTGGTCTCATACCACTTACAATTCTTTCAACCCCCATTGTAACCCTCTTGATGCAGGTTTTTTCTCAACTGATCTTATCTACTTACAGGTTTTCTTTTCCTCCTCTTTACCGTAGCCTTGTCTCTCTTTCCCCTCTCCAGGAGGGTTATATGGCATTCCTCAGACAGGGATACCCATTTTAGGGAAAATATAACGTGAAACAAAAAACCAAATAACTAATACCGCAACAATAATCAGGACTTCCCACATAGATCCTCCCCCCTCTTTTAAATTGACTGTAAGGCTTTTTCGAGTCTTCTCTTTACCTCAACTTTTCCGAGAATCCTCATGACTTCAAAGAGTGGTGGGCTAATGAGTTTTCCAGTGAGAGCAACTCGTATGGCCTGGGCAAGGTCCTTAACCTTAAGACTGTGCCTTTCAGCAAACTCTCTGAAATGAGCTTCAAGATGTTTTTCATCTTCAAAGTCTAAACCCTCAATTTCAGACATGTAGGCTTTGAGATAGGGAAGAAGCTCAGGCCTTAGGGCCTTAGTTTTTGCTGACTCATCAAATGAGACCTCATCAAAGAAATAAAAGTCGATCATCTCTGCAAGTTCTTTTAGGGTCTTAACTCGCACTCTGACACTGTTAACCATTTCAATTTGTTTTTCCTTTGGATACTTTGAAAGATTGTAGTGAGAAATAAATGGTAGCAGATGAGGATAGATATCCTCTGCGGAGAAGGCCCTTAACCAGTAAGCATTGATGGCTAAGAATTTGTCTGGATCAAAACGAGCAGGAGATAGGTTTACCCTTGAAAGATCAAATTTTTCGATAAGCTCTTCCATTGTGAAATACTCCTGATCTCCATAGCCCCATCCAAGACGAGCTAAATAGTTAATAACCGCTTGAGGAAGATAGCCCTCCTCTTTGTATTCAAGAATAGATCGTGCTCCATGTCTTTTAGATAATCTTGCACCATCAGGCCCAAGGACCATGGGGATGTGAGCAAACTTAGGAGGCTCAACCCCAAGGGCTTCATAAATTATTAACTGCTTAGGAGTGTTTGATATGTGATCATCTCCCCTAATAACATGAGTTACTCCCATGGTAATGTCGTCAACTACTACTGCAAAGTGATAAGTTGGAGTTCCATCTGAGCGTAAAATAATAAAATCATCAACCTCGTCTGGAGGAAAGACAATTTTTCCTCTAAGAAGGTCTTCAAAAACTATTTCACTATCTACCGATACTTTTATTCTCAGAGCTCTTCCAGGTCCTGGTGGCAGGTTTTTTTCCCGACAAAAACCCTCATAACGAGGTTTAAGCCCGTGACCTTGAAGGATCTTCTTTCTCTCCTCAAGAAAGTCCTTTGAACATTCGCAGTAATAGGCCTTCCCTTCCTCGTAGAGTCTCCGTGCATATTCTTGATAGAGCTCAAATCGTTTGCTCTGAAAATAGGGTCCCTCGTCCCAATGTAATCCTAACCATTCAAGAGCAGAAATGATGGAGGTGACATATTCTTCTTTGGACCTCTCTCTATCGGTATCTTCAAAGCGAAGAATAAACCTTCCACCGTTTTTTTTAGCAAAGAGGTAATTAAAAAGGGCAGTTCTTGCTCCACCCAGATGAAGATGTCCTGTTGGGCTTGGCGGAAACCTTGTGACTACCATATAGCTCTCTCTCCTCAATAGATTATAATTCCTCCATAACCAACAACTGCCGAAAAGTTTCCAGTTATGTCTCCTGAAGTTCTGTATTCAACAAGGATTGCCTCTTCTGCTCCAAGAAGTTTTGATGCCAAGATGGTAATAGCGACTGGATAGACCCCACACATACTAATTCTCTCTCTGTATACAACTCTGAGTAGTCCCTCTTCAGAGAGGTTTAGTATTTCCTGAATAGCAAGGGAGTCTTTTGTTTTTGCAACAAGCTGAGGTTCATAATGAGAGAAGTCAGAACTTGCAACAATCAAAACCTCTTTGCCAGTTGAGGTCTCAAATTGTTCAATTGAATGGGCAAGAGCTTCTCCAATATTTCGGATTTCCTCAAGAGAGAGATGCCCCACACAAATGGGAACAATCTCAATTTCTGGGTTTAGATACTGTAGAAAGGGAATCTGAACTTCAAGGGAGTGTTCTCTCTTGTGGGCAAGGGTGTCAGGGGAAAAGAGTGGTGAAGTGTTAAGCAGGAGTTCCGAGAGTTCCTTGTTAATTTTGGCCTCTCCAAGAGGCGTAAGAAAGGCCTCACCAGAGAAGAGTGAAACTTCAGGCCCAAGCCCTGTATGGTTTGGTCCAAGAATGATTGCAACATCTGGAGGTTCAATGGCTCCGTAAACCTTACCTGCAGTCCTTCCGGAATATATGTATCCCGCATGAGGAACAACAATTCCTATTGCTGAGATCTTGTCCTCACTAAATTCAATTAGCTCTTCAAGGGTTTCAATAAGGGCTTCAACTCTTCCAGGATAGAAATATCCTGCGACTGCTGGTTGTCTAATCATAGCTCTTTGGTCAAAAATTTAACATACTCAAAGTCTTCAGGAGTATCCACCTCAGGTATATCGTCTTGAACCAGACTTACAGCAATTTGGTATCCGTGTTCGAGGGCCCGCAGTTGTTCGAGTTTCTCAGCCCTCTCAAGATCACCTTGAGGAAGTTTTACAAATTCATCAAGAAACCCTTTTCTGTAGGCGTAAACACCTATGTGTTTGAAGTATAGAGGTTCTTTTCCAGGGGGTCTAAAGAAGGGGATAGGGCTTCTTGAAAAATAGAGGGCTCTTCCTTTTTTGTCAAGAACTACTTTGACTTTATTTGGGTTGTCAAGATCTGCTCTATTTCTGATGGGAACCGCAAGGGTTGCCATAGGAATTTGGGAATCAAGGAGTAGAGGTTGCACTAAATGGTGAAAATATTCTGAGGGAAAGAGAGGTTGATCTCCCTGAAGGTTAATAATGATGTCTTCTTTGGAGAACCCAAGAATGTTTACAGCTTCTGCAACTCTGTCAGTTCCTGAGGGGTGTTCACCAGTAAAGACCGCCTTTCCACCAAATCCCACAACTACATCAAAAATTCTTTTGTCATCGGTAGCTACATAGATTTCACTTAAGCCACTTTCACAGGCTCTTTCATAAACCCATTGAATCAGAGGTTTGCCCCATAAATTAACTAAAGGCTTGCCAGGAAATCTAGTAGATCCATAACGGGCAGGAATAATAATTACCTTTCTCATAAATACTAAATATAAATCTAAACTTCAGAAAAGGAAGGTAACACCAGACTGTCTCCCTTGAATTTTGAAACTTTGCGATTAAGATTATTTAGCACTTTTACTAAGATATACAAGGAGATGTTGTTTAATGGCTAAAATTAAGGTATCTGAATTAGCTCAAGAGTTGCATGTCGATGTTAGAGAGGTCTTACAGAAACTCAAAGACCGTGGAATAACTGTGAAGGGCCCATCTTCTACCATTTCAGAGGCTGAGGCAGAGGAAATAAAAAAACTTTTTACTAAAAAAGAGGTCATCGTTATTAAGAAAGAGGAGCTCAGAAAGGAAGAGGAGGTTTCAAAAGCTCAAGAGACTGCACCTTCAATTGAGCCTCCAAAGAGACGAAAACTTGTTGTTCGTCGCAAGGCAGAACAAACTGTCAAACCACAGCCTTCTGAAGATACTACAGAGGCTGTAGAGGAGAAAAAGCCTCAAGAAGAGAAAGAGATCCGTCCTCTCCAGGAAGAGGTAAGGACCCTTTCTGAAGAGAGTCCTCTCCAAGAGGCACCACCTGTAGAAACCCCTACTGAAAGGCGGATTGTTACTGAATTTAAACCCCGCAAAGAGCGGATCTTTAAGCCAAGACCACATCCAGAAGACAGAAAACCCCTCACTCCTGAATCACAATTTCCTGGAGTGAAAGAAGAAAAGGAGGAGGTAAAGAGAAAGAAAAAAGATTTTGAAATTACGGAAGAGAAAAAGAAACCAAAAAAGAAGGCTGTCTCACTAAAGAGAGAGAGAAGAGAGGAGTTAGAAGAATATTTTGAAGATGAGATTCCACCTCTTTTTGAGGACTTTGCAGAGGAGGAGTTAGAAGAGAGAAAGGTTCCAAAGGGAACTCACAAGAAAGAATCTGTCTCCACACGACCTCCAACTCTTCCTCCAAAGGAGAAGAAGATAAAGATCTATGAGTCTATCCAGGTTGGGGAACTCGCAAAATTAATGGGAGTTAAGGTGGGAGATCTCATCAAGAAGGCACTTCAGTTAGGGATGCCACTCACGATTACACAATCTATAGATGCAGATACCGCAGGAATTCTTGCTGACGAGTTCGGTTATCAGGTAGAGAAGGCAACCATTGAAGAAGAACTTCTTCTTCAATATACTCCGCCATCCCCTGAAGAGCTTTCTCCTAGACCACCTGTAGTTACAGTTATGGGACATGTGGACCACGGAAAAACTACACTCCTTGATGCTATCAGAAAGACCGATGTTGCAAGTAAAGAAGCAGGAGGAATTACCCAACACATTGGTGCCTATATGGTCACCTTAGATGATGGAAGAAAAATAACTTTCATAGATACGCCTGGACATGAAGCCTTCACCTCAATGAGAGCAAGAGGTGCTCAGGTTACGGATATCGTAATACTTGTTGTGGCTGCTGATGACGGAGTAATGGATCAAACAAAAGAAGCAATAGAACACGCAAGAGCAGCGGGTGTCCCAATTGTAGTTGCCATAAACAAGATTGACAAGCCTAACGCCAATCCTGAAAGAGTCAAAGCACAACTTGCAGAACTCGGTCTTGTCCCTGAGGATTGGGGTGGAGATACACTGGTTGCCAATATTTCTGCAAGAAACAAGATCGGTATTGAGGACCTCCTTGAACTCGTCTTGCTTCAGGCAGAGATGCTTGAGCTCAAAGCTGCCTACAACCGTCCTGCAAGGGGAAGGATAATTGAAAGCAAGATTGATAAGGGAAAAGGACCTGTTGCGACAGTCCTTATTCAAGAGGGAACCCTGAAAGAGGGAGATGCCTTTGTGAGTGGGACCACCTATGGCAGAGTCAGAGCCATGTTTGATAGCTACGGAAATAGAGTAAAATCTGCTACCCCTTCAATGCCAGTTGAAATTCTTGGTTTTGAGAGTTTGCCTCATGCAGGAGATGACTTTATTGTCATGGAAGATGAGGAAAAGGCAAGAAAGGTAGCAGAATACAGACAGAGGAAGGCAAGAGAAGCTGAAACCGCAAAAACAGTCAAGATCTCTCTTGAAAAGCTCTTTGACAAACTCAAAGAGGGCGAGCTTAAAGAGTTAAAAATTGTCCTTAAAGCGGATACACAGGGAACACTGGAAGCTCTTCAGAGTTCCCTTGCCAAATTGTCTACAGAAAAGGTAAAAGTTTCTGTGATAAGAGCGGGTATTGGAGCTATAACAGAGAGTGATGTAATGCTTGCATCCGCCTCTGAAGCCATTGTAATTGGTTTTAATGTCAAGCCAACTTCACAGGCAAAGGAAGTTGCCAAACAAGAGGGAGTAGATATCCGTTTCTACGATGTAATATATCATCTCCTTGAAGACATTAAGAAGGCAATGGCAGGCCTTCTTGAACCAAAGATTGAAGAAGTGATCGGAGGTATTGCTGAGGTTAGGGCTACCTTTAAGGTGCCCAAGGTTGGAATTGTGGCAGGTTGTTATGTGAAAGAAGGTGTAATAAATAGAAATCACAAGGTACGAGTGATAAGAGATGGTGTGGTCATCTACGCAGGTAAAATTGCAAGCCTCAAGAGGTTCAAGGAGGACGTCAAAGAAGTGCCAGCCGGTTATGAATGCGGACTCAAGATAGAAAATTTTAACGATGTGAAAGAGGGTGACCTTATTGAGGCCTTTGAAATTAGAGAGGTTACTCAGGAACTCTGAGCATGGTCGTTGGTGTTGCTAGAATAGAGCTCTTCTTTCCCGAGCCTAATTCGCTTAAGGCAAAAAGACAGATCCTTCGTGCTCTAATTCAAAGGCTCGAAGCCAATTACAAGAGAGTCTCTATTGCCGAGGTTGATGGACATGATCTCTGGCAAAATGCGGTCTTAGGTATAAGTATTGTTGGAAAGGATAAGCCCTATGTGGATAGTAGACTTACTTCACTGGTAGAATTTATTCAAAAAAATAGTGATCTGGAAATCATAAAAGTAGAAATAGACTATCTCAACTACTAAGGACTCTCCCTAAATGACTCGACGTAGTGAAAAAGTTGCAAGCCTTCTTCGTGAAGCTATTTCAGAAATTCTTCTCCATGAACTCAGAAACCCTGTCTTCAAGAATATTATATCCATTACAGATGTAAAGATTGGAGGTGATCTCAGAAAGGCAGTTATTTACTTTCGGGTCTTTTCTGCTGATCCTAAGGAAGTAGAGACCGCTCTGAATCAATCAAAGGGCTTCATCAAACGGCTTCTTTCACAGAAAATAACCCTTAAATTTATGCCTGACATTGAATTTAGAATTGACCGAACTGAAGAAGAGGAACGCCGTTTACTTGAACTTTTTGACAAGATCAGAGGAGAAAAAGAAGGTGGAGAAGAAAATTCTTGAGAAGATCCTCAGTGCAAGAGGGCTATTTCTTCTAACCCACGAGAACCCTGATATTGATGGATTGTCATGTATGCTCTCTTTTTATCTTCTTTTTGAAGAAAAAAGGCCAATTCCGATTGTTGAAGAAATCCCCTCCAAGGCCCAATATCTTCATGGTGCAGAGTCTTTGAGAATATGTGATGGAGAGATTGACCTTCCAGAGGGAGCCCTGATTATCCTCTTTGATGCAGGATCTGAAGATAGAATCTCTTCTAAGATACGCTCTAAAATTATTAATCCTTCAGGAGTTATTGTATTTGATCACCACCGACTTGAAGAGACAGCCAATCTCTTTGGTGTCTCCACAGAGTTTTATCTTGACCCTGAAGAAGCCTCTTGTTCTTCTCTTTTTTATCGTTTTTTAAAAGCCTGTGGCATACCTCTGACTAAAGAAGTTGCTGAAAATCTTCTTGCTGGCATATACTATGATACAGGAAGTTTCCGTCATGATAATGTTAAGGGGAAGATCTTTGGAATAGCTCAAGAGCTCTTAGATCTGGGTGCAAGGCCTTCCTATATTACGAGCTGGCTTTATGAGAATACTCCACGGGTACAATTAGAATATCTGAGACTTACCCTTGAAAGGCTAAAATTTTTGAAAAATGGTGAGGTTGCAATTTCTTACCTCACATGGGAAGACTTTGAAAGACTTGGTGGAGAAAGGTGGCTAAATGACCTTGCAGGGTTTTTGAGGAGTATTGAGGGGGTAAAATACGGAATTATAGTCAAAGAAGTAGAGAAGGGAAAAATCAAAGTGAGCTTAAGAAGTAAAGCACCCTGGGAGATCTTGAGCCTTGCAAGGGAATTTGGCGGAGGAGGCCATAAATATGCCTGTGGTTTTAAGATAAATGGTGTATCCCTTCAGGACTTTCTTAACCTCTTTGAAAGGAGGCTTGAAGATTTACTATGAATCCTCAGGAGCTCAGTGGAGTACTTGTAATTGACAAGCCTGAGGGATTGAGTTCTACGGAGGTGGTAGAAAAGGTTAAAAGCGCTCTAAGAGTCAAGAAGGCAGGACATGGAGGGACCTTAGATCCAATTGCGACAGGAGTCTTGCCTATTTTCCTAAATCAGGCAACCAAGGTTGCTCAGATCTTTCTTGAAGGTGATAAGGCCTATGAGGGTGAGTTCCAATTGGGAATTACGACCGATACATATGATATTACAGGAGAATTATTAGCAAGAAGACCTGTGCCTTCTCTTTCTATCCAGAGACTAACAGAACTTGCTAAGAGCTTTGAAGGAGACCTTGAGCAAATGCCTCCACCTTACTCAGCAGCAAAATATAGAGGTAGACCGCTTTATAAATACGCTCGGGACGGACTTTTCATCCCCAAGGAGCCAAAAAAAGTCAAAATATATGAATTCAAAATCACCTCTTTCGTTGAGGACAGAGTGGGTTTTTATCTACGGTGTAGTAAAGGAACCTATGTGAGAAGCCTCATTCATCGCTTAGGGGAAATTTTGGAGTGTGGGGCAACCTTAGTGAGACTGAGGAGGACGCAAAAAAGTATCTTTACTATCAATATGGCCATAACTTTGGAAGAAATACTTAAAATTGCGAAGGAAAATCCTGAGGGAATCCTCAAACACATCATTGGTCTTGAAAAGGCTCTCGAGTTTCTTCCAAAGATTGTTCTTAGTGAAGAATTATCAAAGAAAATAAGAGAAGGAAGACAGATTCCACGACATGTCTTTCTCTCGCTTTTGAAATTTCAAAAGCTTACAGTCCTTCCATCTGATAAGTGGATCAGATTACTTGATCCCTATGGAAAACTTGTTGCTATAATTGAAAATCCTTTACTTGATAGTAGTAAACAGAATGTCGTCTTTTTAAGAGTTTTTAAGGGTGAAATTTAAGAAATTCAAGAAGATAATTTTCCTTTTTATCCGTTTGTCACTATCTTTTGGTATATTGTTTTATCTATTTAGAAAAACTGATTATCAAAAATTGAGACAAATAATTTTACAAATTGTTCCATATTATTATTTACTTGCTTTAATATGTGTTGGAGTTTTTCAGGCTCTTGTGGCTTTTCGTTGGCAAAAAATTTGTGAGAGTTGGAATTTTAAGAGTAGTTATTTTTATTTTCTTAAAAGTTATTTAATGGGATTTTCACTAAATGCAGTTTTTCCTGGAATAGTTGCAGGTGATACTTTAAGGGCCTATCATTTAATTAAAGTAGGGCTTAATATAAAACAGGCTATATTTAGTGTCTTTTTAGATAGGATATTAGGACTTTTTGGAATATTATTAATCCTCTCATTCTCTTTACCAATCATGTCCGATTTTTTACCTATATCTCTAAAAAAATTTCTCATCTATATAACATATAGTTTTATTTTTGTCTTTATTTTATTAATATTTCTATCAAAAAAGGCTTTAAATTTTTATTTTTTTAGACCGCTAATGCCTCCTTGGATTTTTGTGCCACTTTTTTTAGGTTTAGTTATTCAAACTCTTTATGTTGTTCATTTTATATTTTTATCTTTTGCTTTAAAAATTAATATTGATTATGGTTATTTTTTTGTAGTTATACCGATAGTTAGTTTTTTGAATGCCTTGCCTATCAGTATATCTGGTTTAGGTATTAGAGAGGGAACATTGAGCTACTTTTTATTTCTTTTAAACTATCCTATAGAGTATGGTTTATCTTTGGGACTGCTATCTTATACTCTCATATTGATTTCTTCACTTCCTGGGATTGTACTTTATGTGTTTCCACGTTTTAGGGATTACAGGCAATGAATCCTCTACTTGACAAGGAGAAAAAATGTAATATCTTAAGGGCAAATTCTTAACAGGAGGGCAGAAGTGTTTGCGGTAATTAAAACTGGTGGAAAACAATATGTGGTGAGACCTGGTGACAGAATTACTGTGGAGAAACTGCCAGGAAATCCTGGAGATGTCATTGAGATTAGGGAGGTTCTTTTGGTTAACAAAGGAGATGAGCTTAAAATTGGGACACCTCTTGTCGAGAGTGCAGTGATTGAGGCAAAGATTGTAGAGCAGGGAAGAGGCCCCAAAATCATTGTTTTCAAAAAGAAACCCAAAAAGGGATATAAGAGAAAAAAGGGACATAGGCAATTTTATACAACAATAGAGATTCAGCAAATTAGGGCATAGGGAGGGTGATGAGTCATGGCTCATAAAAAGTCAGGTGGTGCATCTCGAAATGGTAGAGATTCAGAGGCTAAACGACTGGGAGTGAAACGTTTTGGAGGTCAGTTCGTTAAGGCAGGTGAGGTCATCGTTCGTCAGAGAGGGACTAAATTTCATCCTGGTTTTAACGTAGGTTTAGGAAAGGACTATACACTCTTTGCCAAGATTGATGGCTTTGTCAAATTTGAGACAAGAAACGGAAAGAAGGTTGTAAGCGTTTATCCTCAAGTTTAAAATTTTACAAAAAGCACGTTCAGGGATAGGGTGCCCTTAATAAGGGTGAGGTTTTATTCCGCCCTGAACGGAAGTTTAAAAAACCCTTAGGAGGTGAATTTATGAGTCACATTACTATGAAACAGCTTCTTGAAGCAGGTGTCCATTTTGGTCATCAGACTCGTAGATGGAATCCAAAGATGAAGCCTTTCATCTTTGGAGAGAGAAACGGCATCCATATAATTGATCTTCAGCAGACGCTAAAATACTTTGAGATTGCCTATGAATTTGCGAAAAATGTAGTTTCAGATGGTGGAAAGATTCTTTTCGTAGGGACTAAGAAGCAAGCTCAGGATGCCATAAAGGAGGAAGCACAGCGTTGTGGAATGCCCTATGTTAATCATCGCTGGCTTGGTGGTACGCTGACAAATTTTAGGACAATCAGGCAAAGTGTGGAGAAGTTGAAGAAACTTGAACAATGGTTTGCAGATGGCACAATAGAGCGTTTTGTCAAGAAGGAGCGACTAATTCTTGAGCGAAAGAAAGCTAAACTTCAGAGAAACCTAGAAGGGATTAAGGACATGGATACTTTACCTCAGGCACTTTATATTGTTGATCCAGTGTATGAGGAAATAGCAGTTAGAGAAGCAAGAAAGCTTGGTATTCCTATAATTGCCATTGTAGATACCAATTGTGATCCCGACTTGATAGACTACATAATTCCAGGAAATGACGATGCCATAAGAGCAGTCAAGCTAATCACTTCAAAGATTGCTGATGCCTGTCTTGAGGGTCTTGAGATTTATAAGGAAAAACTCTCTGCTATGACTGATAAGGAAGTTTCCTTTGAAGAGGAGATGCTAAAGAGTGAGGAGAAGAGGGCTGAGGAGATCCTTGAAGAGATTCTAGCTGAGGAAGAGAGAGAGGTAGAGCTTGAGGAAGAGGCTCAGAGACTTCTTGAGCACTAAGGCAATCCAAATTTCTCTCTGGGGGGTAAGAGATGGCTCAGATTTCTCTTGAATTAATCAAACAATTGAGGGAAAGAACTGCTGCAGGTTTTTCGGACTGTAAAAAGGCTCTTGAAGAGGCAGGTGGAGACATTGAAAAGGCAATAGATATCCTTAGGAAGAAGGGACTTGCGATTGCAGCTAAGAGGGCGACAAAGGAGGCTAAGGAGGGTGTTGTCTCTGCCTATATTCATGCCAATAAGAAAATTGGAGTTCTTGTTGAGATAAACTGCGAGACCGATTTTGTTGCAAGGACTCCTGAGTTTCAACAGTTTGCTCACGATGTGGCTATGCAGATCGCAGCCACTGCTCCAATCTGTATCAGAAGAGAGGAGATGCCTCAAGAAATATTAGAGAGAGAGCGAAAACTTTATGAAGAACAATTGAGGGAGCAAGGAAAACCCGAGAATGTAATTCCCAAAATTGTGGAGGGGAAGCTTGAGAAATTCTACAAAGAAGCAGTCTTGCTCGAACAACCCTTCATAAAGAATCCCGAGATAACTATTCAGGATCTTTTGAATGAGCTTATAACTAAGACTGGTGAAAAGATTGTAATCAGGAGATTTGCAAGATTTCAGATAGGAGAGTAATTTTGTCAGAGGGTGCCTTTAAATACAAGCGCATACTTCTAAAATTATCTGGAGAGGCACTACTTGGAAGCAAAGAATTTGGTATAGATCAAGCAGTTCTCAATCGGATTGCAGAGGAATTGAAGGAGATTCACTCCCTTGGGGTGGAGATAGCGGTTGTTATTGGTGGTGGCAATATCTTTAGAGGAGTCACTGGTGAAAAGGAGGGGCTTAATAGGGCACGAGCCGACTATATGGGAATGCTTGCAACACTGATTAATGCCCTTGCTCTACAGGATGTTTTAGAAAGAAAGGGAGTTCCTGTGCGCACTATGTCAGCTCTTGAGATAATTGAGGTGGCAGAGCCATATATCAGAGAAAAGGCCTTAAAGCATCTCGAAAAAGGGAGGGTCTTACTTCTTGCTTGTGGTACTGGGAATCCCTTCTTCACAACAGACACTGCCTCAGTTTTAAGAGCCCTAGAACTACAAGCAGAGATTCTAATGAAGGCAACTAAGGTAGATGGAGTTTACGATAGAGACCCTCTTAAGGATTCTTCCGCAAAGAAATTTGACGAAATTAGTTTTAATGAGGTTTTATTGCGAAATTTGAAAGTAATGGATGCCACTGCTTTCTCTCTTGCTCGAGATCATAATTTGCCCATAATGGTTTTTAATCTTTTTCAAGAGGGAAATATCAAACGAGCGGTAATGGGTGAAAAGGTTGGCACAATTATAAGGAACTAATGGGGGTGTCCCATGAAGGAGGTTTTGGAAGACATAAAAAAGAGAATGCAAAAGACCATCAATACTTTGAAAGAGGAATTTACCCACATACGTTCTTCTAGAGCCTCAGTAAGTCTACTTGAGGGAATAAAGGTTGACTGCTATGGACAAAAAATGTCTATTCCACAGATTGCAAGTGTAAACGTAATTGAGGGGAAAATCTTAGTTATACAGCCCTGGGATCCCAATCTTTTGAAGGAAATAGAGAAGGCTATCCAGAAATCGGATCTCGGAATAAATCCTACAAGTGACGGAAAAACGATAAAGCTTGTTGTTCCTCCGCTCACTGAGGAACGGAGAAAGGAGCTAGTAAAGGTTGCCCATAAATTTGCTGAAGAGGCAAGAATTGCCATAAGGAACTTGAGAAGAGAAGCCCTCGAAAAATTTAAAACTGCAAAGAAGAACAAGGAAATTTCTGAAGATGATTATACGAAACTAGAAAAGGAAGTCCAAAAGCTCCACGATGAATTCATTAAGACGGTTGATAAGCTCCTTGCAGAGAAGGAAAAGGAAATTCTGACAGTTTAGGAATGTCCCTTTCTCTGTCCTTTGGCTCTTCTCCCTCCTTAGATCCTTACCGTCTGCCACGTCATGTTGCCATTATCATGGATGGAAATGGCAGATGGGCAAAAAGGAGGGGACTTCCGAGAGTCGTTGGACATAGAAGAGGAGTTGAAGTTGCAAGAAAGATTGTCATAAAGGCAAGAGAGATAGGTATTGCCTATTTAACTCTCTTTGCTTTCTCAAAAGAGAACTGGCAAAGACCTCAAACAGAAGTCCTCAACCTCCTCAAACTCCTTGAGGAATACCTTAAGAGTGAGCTTCCAACTTTAATTGATAAAGAGATTCGTTTTAAGATGATTGGGGATCTTGAAGACTTTCCAGAGTCGCTTAGAGAGTTAATACTGAGAGTTGAAAGAGAAACATCTGCCTTTACTAAAATGACCCTTGTGCTTGCTCTCAGTTATAGCGGTAGAGCAGAGATCTTTAAATCCCTTAGGGCTATCGCAGAGTTAGTCCAGAAGGGACTCTTAGCCCCGCAGGATCTAACGGATGAAACGATACGTAAGTACTTTTACTTTCCTGAATTACCTGATCCAGATCTTCTTATAAGGACAAGTGGAGAACATAGAATTTCAAATTTTTTTTTATATCAACTTGCCTATACTGAACTATATTTTACCTCTACACTTTGGCCTGACTTTACTGAAGATGAATTTCTAAAAGCACTAATTGACTATCAAAATAGAGAAAGACGTTTCGGAAAAATCTATGAATTCTAATTTCTTTAAAAGACTTCTTTCTGCAATTATTCTTTTTCCTCTACTAATTATTTTAATCATAAAAGCTCCATATCTACTTATTTTTATTTTAACCTTATTTTGTCTTCTGATTTGCTGGTATGAGTGGTGTCAACTTTTTGAATATAATAGATTTTATTTTTTCTTTGGATATTCAATTCTCCTTTTTATTTTTTTATTTTTCAATAAAATTCCTTTTTTTTATCTAATCTATCTATCTTTTTTTTTCCTGTTTATTCCTTTCCTATTTAACTTTAACCGAGAATACTTTTTAGTTACTTTTTTTCCTTTACTTGTGGGGACTCTATATCTAACCATAGGCTTTATTCCTCTTTTATTTATTGCAAAAGAATACCCAAGAGAATATTTGATTTATTTCTTTTCTGTAGTTTTTTCTGCTGATACTGGGGCCTATCTTACAGGAAAAAAATTAGGTAGAACCCCTTTTTTTAGTAAAATTTCTCCTAAGAAAACTTTAGAGGGATTTATTGGAGGTATAGTTTTTGCGGTCTTAGTGGGAATGACGCTTTCTTATTTTTTGAAATTGTGGTCACTTGGTATATCCTTTATAATTTCTGTAATCCTTGCCTTGATTGAGGCTCTTGGAGATCTTTTTGAGTCAGCTGTTAAAAGAGCTGTTGGTAAGAAAGATTCTGGGGCTATAATTCCAGGCCATGGAGGCATGCTTGATAGGATTGATGGAGTCCTCTTTGCATCTTCAACTTTCCTAATTATACTCAAAGTCATTGAGAGATGGAATTAGATCTTAACTGGGCTTATAAGCTACTTGAGAGTGAAGAGGTTCCCGCTCATATCATCAGACACTCTGAAAAGGTGGCTTTAATTGCCCTTTGTCTTGGCTGTCACTTAAATGCATCTGGAGAGAATCTTGATCTAAAAGTACTTACTCTTGGAGCTCTACTTCATGATGTAAAAAAGTTTTCTTCTTTGAGGACTGGCGAGAATCATGCCCTTGCAGGGTATAAACTTCTTCAAGAACTGGGGTATCCAAGAATTGGCGAAATTATCTACTCTCACATATTTCTGAAAGCTCCAAGACCAGGCTCTCCGATAACTGAAGAAGAAATAGTTTTTTATGCAGACAAAAGGGTAAAACATGATGAAATAGTTTCTCTCAAGGAGAGATTCAAAGATCTAAGAGTGCGATATGGGAGGACATTAAAGGCCCTTATCAGAATGGCTTTACTTGAGGAAATGACTCAGCTGTTAGAGAAACGAATTTTTAAAAAACTGCCTATTAATCCCCAGGATTTAATAAAACTTAACCAAGTTATGGAGGTAAAGAGTGTCCTTGAAGAGGCCCTTGAGAATTGCTCTAATAGCTGGAGGGACCTCCTCTGAGAGAGAGGTCTCATTAAGGGGTGCTCAAGCTGTCAAAAAGGCCCTAATAAATCTTGGCCACCAGGTAATTTTCATTGATCCAGCAACAGATCTCAAAGTTTTAGTCAACAAGGCAAATGAGATAGATTTTGCTTTTCTTGTAATTCATGGCCCTGGAGGAGAAGATGGAACACTTCAGGGTTTCCTTGATATGCTCAATATTCCCTATCAAGGAGCTGGGGTTTTAGGTAGTGCCCTTGCTATGCACAAGGGATTGTCAAAACTCCTCTATCAGCAGGCAGGACTTCCTGTCCCAAAGGGTTTTCTCTTTCATAAAGAAAGATCTAAAATAGATGATGTATTTGATGCTGGTGCTTGCATAGGGTATCCCCTAATTATCAAACCTGCCAAACAGGGCTCAAGCGTGGGACTGAGCTTAGTAAAAGATAGAAGTGACCTCAAGGAAGCAGTTGAGAGAGCCTATGAGGTTGATGATGAGATCCTTGTTGAGGAATATATTCGGGGTAGAGAACTAACTGTGGGAGTTCTTGGACAACAAGCCTTGCCTGTTGTAGAAATTATCTCAACTTCAGAGGTTTTTGATTACGAGAACAAATATACTCCAGGTAAAGCAAGAGAAATATGTCCTGCTGAACTCCCTGAAGACCTTACCACAAAAGCTCAGACCTATGCTCTACTTGCACACAAAGCTCTATACCTTAGACACTACAGTAGAACTGATATGATGCTCAAAGGTGAAGATATATATGTTCTTGAGACAAATACAATACCCGGTATGACCGAGACTAGTCTTTTACCACTTTCCGCTAAGGTTGCTGGCTATACCTTTGAAAAACTTATTGAAAAATTAATAGAGCTTGCCTTAGCAGAAAGACACTAACTATTGTAGTAACCCTTACGAATTTTTTCAGCTTCTATACCAATATACAAAGCAGATTCCTTAAAAAGGTTTTTCAAAGCACCATCTGGCAGGGAATCGGAAATTTTATCTAGCTCAAATGCCTGGCTTAGGAGAAAATCTCCAACCGTTGAAGATATGGAAGTTGTGATAGACATCTTAGAAATTTTCTCCAATAATTCAAGGGAAAACCTAACTTGATCAGATAAAAATTTTAGAGTTTCATGGGTTTTCTCTTTTAATAATTCTGAGTGTTCAAGCTCAAGAATAGCATTTCTTAGATACTCCTCAAAGATGATATTTGCCTGTTTGGAAGCTACCTCAGTAGTCCAGAATTGCACATTTAGTGGCAGGTTTTTTTCTATTTTCATAGGTCTGCCCCCCTAATGATGAATTACAACAATTTAATCGGAAAAGTTAGCATTAGGTTTAGCAAATTGCAAGTCATTTTGTGGCTCTAATTAAGAGTTGTCAGGCATAAAATTTGAGCCCTGATGTAATCCATGAGATCTCAGAAAGGTTTCAATACCCTTTAAGACTTTGTTTTTATCAAGTAGCCAGGTTGGTGCAAGAAGTCCTTCTTTTGGTGGATCTGAAGTGAGGCGATGGATTACTACGTTAGGAGGTAAAATACTTAAAGACTTACCAACCAGGGCACAGTAGGTGTCAAGTTCAAGTGGCTTAAGATCTCCTCTTCTATATAGCTCTGCAAGTGCTGTATTCTCAAGTATGTAGAGGGCATGAAATTTTATACCTTGGGGCTTTAGTTTTGAAAGGGTTTTTATGGTCTCTAACATCATCTCCTCATCTTCACCAGGGAGTCCAAATATTACATGAACACACACAGGAAAACCCTTCTTTTGAAGAAGCTCAAAAGCTGAGAGAAAATCTTCAAAGGTATGTCCCCTATTAATCTTCCTTAGTGTTTCATTACGAATACTTTGAAGCCCTAGTTCAATCCAAATATAGTATCCCTTTTCTCTAATGTTTTCTAAAACTTTAAGCACTTCTTCTGAAATACAGTCTGGACGAGTGCCAATGGCAAGTCCAACAATCTCTCGGTAGTCAAAAATTGTTTCATAAAGGCTCTTAAGATAGTGTAGATTTCCGTAAGTATTCGTATAAGACTGAAAATAGGCAATAAATTTTTTGTAGCCTTTTACCTGAAACTTTTTAAGAAAAAATTCTATTTGCTCTCTAATACTCAGGGATTTTGCAAGGCCTGTTCCTGAACCCCTTGAATCGCAATAGATGCAACCCCCATAGCCTTTTGACCCATCCCTATTAGGACAAGTCAAACCAGCATCAAGGGGAATTTTTTTAACCTTTTCCCCAAAGAGATTTCTTAAGAATTGATTGAGACTATTATAAAGTTGTCCTGCCATATCAGAAGTAAGATAGTATCTTCATAGCCTATTTCAAGGACTACATCCCCTTGAGTAAAATGGCAGGATCAATCTTCGAAGCCCTGTAGGCTGGATAAATACCAGAAATAAGGCCAAAAATGATTGTTAAGAGGGAAGATACAATGATTGGTCTCCAAGCAATAACTAAAGGATATTTAAGAAGAGGTAAGAAGATAATTGAGGCAAAGATTCCGAGAAAAAGGCCTATTAGACCTCCGAGAAAACTTATAAATATACTTTCCAAAAGAAATTGAAGTAAAATTTTAAGTCTATCTGCACCTATAGCTAATCGTAAACCGATTTCTTTTCTTCTTTCGTTTACTGAAAGAAGCATAACTGCTGTAACTCCTAAACTTCCAACAATAAGACATAGAATAGAAACACTTTGTACAAGAGTTGTAAAGAGTTGAGAGGCTTCTTGTCTGAATTTAAAAATATCTTCTGCTTTAATTATATTGAAATCTCTATCTTTTGGACTTACTTTATGTCTTTTTAGAAGAATTTCATCAATTTGTTTTTCTACTATTGGAACTACATCAGGTGAGGAGACTGCAACATAGATACCTGTAATATAGTCTACATTAAAAAGGGCTGACATAGCAGTTGTAATAGGTATAAGTATTTGATCATCTTGATCTTGATTACTTGCATCAACACCAATAGGAGATAAGACTCCAATTACAATAAAAGGTAATCTATTTATGAGAATTGTTTCGCCTTCTGCTTTTCCATTACCGAAAAGTTCCTTTTTTACCTTATGTCCAAGGATAGCTACTTTTTTGAAACCTACTATTTCATCTTTTAGAAAGTTTCTACCTTCAGATATTTCAAATTTTCTAATTTTTAAATATTCTTCATTAACTCCATTAATTACTGTTGAAATATTTCTACCTCCTTGTCTAACAATAGCACTTCCTGTATAAAAAGGCGAGATATTAGTAATTTCAGAGATACGTCTAAGAGCTTGAGCATCTTCAAGTTTGAGAGTAGTTGTCTGTTCAGCTTGTAGAGCTCTTCCAGCTCTTACTCGTGCTTGTCCAGAAACTATCATCAATAGATTTGGTCCAAATGTCTCAATTTGTTGTAAAGTGCGCACTCTTGCAGATTCACCAAATGTATGCATTGTAAAAAGTGAAGCAACTCCAATTGTAATTCCAAGTATAGAGAGAAAAAGACGCAATTTTTTGTAAAAGATACCACCAAAAAGAAGTTTAAATTTAATTAATTTCATACACTTTTACATACTTTTTAAAAGGATTGCCGGATCTATTCTAGATGCTTTTATAGCAGGAAAAATGCTAAAAGCAATACAGGTAATAGTTGAAAAAAGGAGACTGAGTAGAAAGGTCCCCCAAGAAAACAGCGGTTTAAGAGGGGTTGATTTTGATAGTACGAGCATGACTCCTAAACTTAGGATCCAACCAACAAAACCACTAAAAATTGCTATAAATAATGCATATATCATATAATGTTTAATTATACTCCAAGAAGTTGCACCTAAGGCAATTCTTAATGCTATAATTCCTGCCTTTTCTTCAACACTTGCAGTCATAAGATTCATTATAATAACACCGCTGATTATAAGGCTTATGAAACCGATTGCAAGGAGAAAGCTACTTAACGTGCGCGAAGTCTCTGTGTGGCGAGCAACTACCATATCAGGTGTAACAATTCTAAAGTCATCAGGGGCAATCCCATAGAGACCATGCCTTTCCCTGAGTATTTTTCTAATTTCCCTTACAGCAATTGACAAGTCGGTTCCTTCGTGGAGTATTACTTTAGCCCCTCTAAGATAGTCCTGATTGAAAAGTCTCCTCTGAGAAGTTGTTAGTGGTATAAAGAGTCGTTCATCTAGAGGAAAATGTCCAATGGACCCTTTTTTTTCAAGAATTCCAATTATTTCATAATAGTGTCCTTGAATCTTTATTTTCTCACCCAATATGTTAAAGGAGCCAAATCTCTTAGCAATATCATATCCTAAAACTACTACTCTGTTTAAATTCGCTATATCCTCATCGGAGATAAATCTGCCCAAAATGACTTGCCAGTTGTTTGCTTCTAAATAAATGGGAAGAACTCCATCAACTCTGAGTTTTTCTGCTCTATCTTTGTAAGCAACCTCAACAAGTCCTCCAGTGAAAGGTGAAGTCATTTTCACGAATTCTAATTTAGCAATAGCTTTAATGTCGTCTAATTTTAAAGTATCTGATCTTGTTGTAGTAATTCCCATTACACGAGATCCGCCAGCAAGAATAAGAAGTGCATCTTTTCCAAAGTTTAGATTTGCAAGGGTATTGAGAATTTGTCTTTCTGCTGACTTACCAAGGGCATAAATTGTATTAATAGCTGTTAAACTAAAAACGAGGGCTAATGTAATAAAAAAAATGTTCATCTTATTTGCTATCAGTTCTCTTATTATTTCCTTTAAATGAAACTTATTCATGGCACTTTTTCACTCAATAAATTGGCCATCTTTAAGAATTTTGATCTTTTTTGCTCTTTTAGCTATCTCTTGATCGTGAGTGACCATGACAATAGTTAATCCTTGATTGTTTAGTTCTTGTAAAATGTCCATAACTTCATTACTGCTCTTTGAGTCAAGATTTCCTGTCGGTTCATCTGCTAAAAGCAGAATGGGATTATTTATTAGGGCCCGAGCAATGGCTACCCTTTGTTGTTGTCCTCCAGATAATTCAGGTGGCCTGAAATGAAGATAAGCACTAAGCCCAAGGCGTTCAAGTAAGTTCTTTGCGTATTCTATCTTTTCTTTTGTTATTCCACCTCCATAAAGAAGAGGCATGAGGACATTTTCCAATGCGGATGCCCAGGGAACAAGATGAAAGGCCTGAAAAACAAAACCAATTCTTGAATTTCTTATCCTTGCAAGCTCACCTGCAGATAACTTAGAAACCTCTTTTCCTTCAAAAAAATATTTGCCAGATGTAGGTCTATCCAAGAGACCAAGAATGTTGAGAAGCGTCGATTTTCCTCCTCCAGAAGGGCCCATAATGGCAACAAAATCGCCTTTTTCAATATCAAGATTAATCCCCTTGAGAACCTCATACTTAACTTTACCAATAAAATATACTTTTGTAACATCTATTAAATTAACTATAAAATTTTTTTCCAAATCTTACCACACTCCCACCACTTCTCCAACTTCTAATCCTTCAATAATCTCTATTTTTCCTCTACTTTCCCATCCAACTTTTACAATTCTTTTCTCCCATTTGTCATCTTTTTTAACCATAACAAAGTGTCTTCCTTGTGGATCAATTTTTACAGAATTTGATGGCACAATAATAACATTTTCTTTTTTACCAGCAATAATTGTAACCTGAGCAGTCATCTCTGGTCTAAGATAATCTTCATAAGGAGTTAAAATATCTAGGACTGCATCATAAAAAACTACATTGTTTTTTATAATTGCACCTGGATAAATAGTTCTCACTCTTGCCTTAAAGGTTTTGTCAGGATAGCTATCAACTTTGAAATGGGCTTCCATACCAGGTTTTATCTTTCCTATATCAGTTTCATCAATATAGCAGTGTACTTCAAGCCTTTTTAAATCTATAACAGTGATAAAGGTAGGTGCATTTAAACCTGCAACAACTGTTTCTCCTTGCTGTGTAGTAACTTCTGAGACAAATCCATCAATTGGAGAATAAACAAAGGCATAACTTAGTCTAATCTTAGCATCTTCAAGTTGACGTTTTATTGATTCAACTTGAGCTCTAAGTCTTTCAATTTCCCTTTGATACTCAAATTCAAGAGCACGAAGATTTGCTCTCTCAGCCTCAAGTTGGTGCTGTTTAATTGTTCTTTCAGTATCTATTTTCTCAAGCTCCTTACGAGAGATAAGCCCTTCATTAAGTAGATTTTCATAGCGCCTTTTATCCCTATCCAACTGTTCAAGTTCTGCGAAGATTGCTGAGACAATTTTTCTTTGTGCAAGAATTTTTTCTGGATAGGTTTGTTCTGCTTTTGAAAGCTGGCTTATAGCCTGTTTTAATTCATATTCAAAGCGCTCAACTTGATTCTTTAGATCTTGATGTTCAATGACTGCAATGAGTTGGCCCTTTCTGACAAAGTCACCCTGTCTTACAAGGAGCCTCTCAACCTTGCCTGAAATTCTTGCTCCAACTTTTACCTGCGCACCTACCTGTGGCTTTATAGCACCTGTTGCAGTAACTTCCAAGAAAATATCCCCTCTCTCAACTACTGCTGTTTTCTTCGGAAGGTTTTCCCTCTCCTTTGAGGCTTTTTTATCCTTACAAGAAGAAAGAAGCCCTAAAAAGATAAATAATAGGAGTAAAAGACACCTTTTCATCACTGTAGACCTGGGATATCCCCAGTGAGTCTTTGAAGTACAAAGTAGTTAAGAATTAGGTCGTATTTTGATGTGGCGACCTGGGCTCTTGCTTGTGATAGCCTTGCAAGGACAGTAGTCACATCCACAATGCTTGCAAGGCCATTCTCATACCTCTTTTGAATTAATCTTAGATCTTCTTCCATTTTGGCAAGCAAGGCCCTTGCTGAAGCAAGATTTTCTTTGCTCGTAAGAAAAACATTATAACCAGTAAAGACCTCATCTTGGATCTGAAGTTCGAGATTTCTCCTTTCCAGGTTTTTACGCTGTAAATTGGCTCTTTCTTTTTGAAGTTTGGAAGGAGTGGAAAAACCTGTAAAAAGAGGAAAGGTTATTCTAATTCCTGCTATAAATGTTTTATCCCGATCGGGGAAAAATCTATTGTCAATATAATAATGGGAAGCAAATAAATCGACAGTTGGAAAATACTCACCTCTTATGCTTTTAATTTTCTCTTCTTGGGCGGAGATTTCTGATCTTTTTGATAAGAGTTCAGGCCTTTGCAGAAGGGCCTTTTGAATTAGCTCAGACAGCTGAGGTGGAGTAAGCTCTCTCTCCTCAGGAGGTAGGAGTTCAAACTCGTCTATCTTTGAGAGATTCTCCCCCATCAACACTAGCACCCTTCCCATCGCAGATCTTGCAGAGTACTTGAAATTCGTAACTCTAAACTCAGCCTCCTTAAGCCGAGCCTCTGCATCAAGAACATCCGCATAAGGTGATAAGCCAAGTTCATATCTCCTCTGAGCAAGTCTGAGTAAGACCTTAGCATCCTCAAGATCTGCCTGAGCAGATTCATAAAGTGCATTTTGCCTAAAGTAGTCTAGATAGGCACGAACTACATTCATCGCAATGTCATTTATTCTTGCCCGTAAGAGGGCATCCTGCATGGCAACATACTGAATCGCCTCTCTCATAGAATAGTAAGTAGAAAAACCAGAAAAAAGATTCCAAGTGAGATAAGGTCCAAAGAGATGATAATTGCCAGAGGGATCATTTTTTACAGGATCCCTTCGTTCATAGCTATAATTTATATATAACTTTGGGAAAAACTCAGCTCTTATAATTTTTTTCTGAAAGACAAACTCATCCCGTTGGAGAATTTGCGATAAAATCAGGGGATTATTCTTTATTGCGGTCTCTACCGCATCTCTAAGCGTAAGAGTTCTCTTGGCAAAGATTTGTAATGGAAACGAGATAAATATAAATAGAAAAAACAAAACTAAAAATATTCTAAAATGAAAACGTGT
Source organism: Thermodesulfobacteriota bacterium (assembly GCA_030550555.1). Taxonomy (GTDB): domain Bacteria; phylum Desulfobacterota; class Thermodesulfobacteria; order Thermodesulfobacteriales; family Thermodesulfobacteriaceae; genus Caldimicrobium. Next base: position 98,735 of record JAUQPD010000037.1, on the reverse strand, counting down.
TTTCATAAATAAGATCCCTAATTTGGTTAACTTGTAGCTTACAACCCTTTCGCCTGTTTGTCAATATTGAACCATTGCAAAAGATTTCAAAGTTTCCAATTTGTGCTTGTAAACTTGAAACCTTTTATTAAAATGAGAAAATCTAAGTGATTTAAGCGGTTAAGTAAGGGTAAAGGTGAGGGGAGGTAGTGAGATGAGAAAGTTCTTTTTTTGGGTTTTTCTTTTCCTGATATTGCTGGTCTATCCCCAAAGAGTCTCTGCAGGAGAATGGGTAATTTCGTCCTATCCGATCTACAAAATTTGTAAGGAAATTTTTGCTGAAGAGAGCCTTTATTTGATTCAACCTCCAAAAGGAGAGTTCCATTTTTCTGAGCCAGGTCCCAAGGATTGGGAAAAGATAAGGAGTGCAGAGCTTTTACTTATTGTTGGCACAGAGCCTTGGGCAAAGAGGATATACCGTTTTCAGAAAAAGGAAAACATTTTGACCCTACTTCGCGAAGATGAGAAACCAATTGATCCTCATCTCTGGTTTGACCTTGAAAGGGTTGAAGGGTTTGTAAAGACCCTCTTAAATCATCCTTCAGTGCAGAGAAAGAGCAACTACGAAAAGTACCAAAAAAGGGCTAACGAATTCTTAGTAAGACTGAACGCCTTGAAACAAGGCTATTCTGAGCTTGCAAAATGCAGAAAAAAGGAATTCTACAATTTAGGTCATCAGGTCTTTTCATATCTCTTCAAAGGGAGTCCTGTTAGGGAAGTTCCCTTAATTAGGGGACATCATCATGGTGAGCCAGGACTAAAGGTTGTTCGAGAGGTAGTTGCCAAAGCCAAAGAGAGAAGGGTGACTCAGATTGTGGTAACTGAACGAGGCTTTCTCAAACACAAAAACTTTTTTGAAAGAGAGGGAATTGAGGTGTTAGAGGTGTGGTCTGGAGATTGGGATGCACCAGGCACTTTTTTAGAACTTTTGGAAAAAAATTTAAGTGTCTTTAGAAGAATACTTGATTGCTAATGGAGACCAGGGCATGCGCGGAATGCTTAAACTAAAAATAATCTTAGTTGTTCTTCTTACCCTAATCGCTGGAGTTCTTCTCTTACCTACCTTTGTTTCTGATCTTCCACCCTGGTTTACAAAATATGTTTACAGGGGCCAATTAAAACTTGGCCTTGATCTAAAAGGTGGAGTTCACCTTGTCTTAAAACCTGATTTTGAAAAGGCTCTACATAATCAATTTGAGAACTATTTGAGAGATTTTAAACAGACCTTAGAGCGAAGAGGACTTAAAGTTGAATTAAAGAAAGAAGGCTTAAAGGCAGAACTTTGGATACCAGATGAAGGAAGCCTTCAGACAGTAAAATCTGAAATTCTTGGGACCTTCAAAGAGCTTGCAATTGAAAGTGAAAGAAGGAAAGGAGATAAATTTATAGTCCTATTAACTCTCTCACCTGAGAGGGCAAACTTTGTCAGAGAGAATTTAGTTAACCAGCTTGTAGAAGTAATTCGCAACAGAATTGACCAATTTGGAGTTGCCGAGCCAATTATAACAAGGCAAGGGAAGGATAAAGTTGTTGTTCAACTTCCAGGAATTAGAGATCCAGAAAGGGCTATCAGGCTAATAGGACAGACAGCTCAACTTGAGTTCAAGCTTGTAGACGAAGACACAATGGCAAGGATTGATCTTATAGCCCTTATTGATGCGGTAGTTCGTGAGGGTTGGGTAAGAGATCCTAATAATGTTCAAGAAGTTAGAGAAGCTCTCAGAGCCTATCTTCCAGCAGACTCTGAATTTTACTATTTAGTTGAGAGGGATCGCGAGATCGGAAAAGTAAAGCGGATACCTATTGTTCTCAAAAGGGAAACACTTCTTACTGGTGAGTATTTAAAAAATGCTCAAGTTAGAATTGATCCCACCTTTAATGAACCCTACGTATGGCTTCAGTTCAATGAGAGGGGCGCAAAGATCTTTGAAGCAATTACGAGTACAAATGTAGGAAGAAGACTTGCAATAGTTCTTGACGATGTTGTAAGATCTGCACCAGTTATAAGGGAAAAGATCTCAGGAGGAGAAGCCCAAATAACGGGATCATTTACCATGGAAGAGGCCAATGATCTTGCCCTTGTTTTGAGAGCTGGAGCTCTTCCAGCCCCTGTCAAAATACTTCAAAATATAACTATCGGTCCCTCACTTGGAAGAGACTCCATTGAAAAAGGTCTAAAGGCAGGACTTATTGGTGCCTCTTTAGTTATACTTTTTACCATCTTTTACTATAGACTTTCTGGATTTATAGCTGTTATTGCACTGATTTTAAATATATATTATCTATTAGCTCTCCTTTCTGCCTTTCAAGCAACATTAACCTTACCTGGAATAGCTGGTATAATTCTCAGTATTGGAATGGGAATAGACTCAAATGTCCTTATTTTCGAGAGAATTAGAGATGAATTAAGAATAGGACGAACCTCTTATTCAGCTATTCTTCAAGGTTATAGTAAAGCCTTTTGGACAATTTTTGATGCTCATATAACAGTTCTTATAACTTCTTTAATACTTTTTATTTTTGGTACTGGTCCAATAAGAGGTTTTGCGGTGACTCTTTCAATATCTATTCTTGTCAATCTTTTCACAGCAGTTTTTGCAACAAAAATCTTTTATGAATATCTTTATCAAAAAGGAAAGGACTTTCGCATTGCCTTTATGACTTTGGTGAAAAGATCCAATTTTGATTTTATGAAATATAGTCGTATATTTATTGGTATATCAACAATACTTAGCTTAATTGGTATTTTAGGTTTTATTTTAACACTTTTGGGGAAAGCCAATTTAGGAATAGACTTTACTGGTGGAACTATTATATATCTTAAGACTGATAAACCACCTCAACTTGATAATATCAGAAAAACTTTAGCTGACATGGGTTTTACTGATGTGACACTTCAAGATGTAAGAGAGGAAAATCTCCTACTCCTTAAAATGAAAAGTCAAGCAGAAAGCTTGACTGAAGAGGTAAATCTCCTGGTCTCTGGGCTCAAGGAAGGGTTACCAGATTACAAATTTGAAGTTCTAGCCAAGGAGGAAATAGGTGGAGTTATAAGTAAAGAGCTTCAAAAAAAGGCAATCTTTGCCATTCTTGGAGCTATGATAGGAATTATTATCTATTTGACCTTTCGTTTTAATCTCTACTTTGGTATCTCCGCAGGATTGACAACTTTTCACGACGTATTAGTCGTTTTTGCTATTTTTTATATACTTGGTCTTGAAATAAACTTGTTATTCATCACAGCTCTCTTGACTATTGCAGGTTACTCTTTAACAGATACAGTTGTCATCTTTGATAGAATCCGTGAAGTCATCCTTCGTGAAGAAGGTGAAACAAATTTTGATAAAATAATCAATAAAGCCCTAAATGAAGTCCTATCAAGAACAATTATTACTACAATAACAACACTTTTTGGCTCTGTTGCCTTGCTCCTTTTTGGTGGAGTAGTAATAAGAGATTTTGCTCTTGCTTTGACCTTAGGTTTTATTGTTGGAACCTATAGTTCAATATTCATTGCCTCTCCGCTCCTTAAAGTATTTCACAAAGGAAGAGTTCCTGTATTAAGAAGTGCTGAGGAGATTGTATAAACTAAGGCAATTTCTCTCCTACCTGAAGATGTTGTCCGATAGCAAACTCATAAGCTGAAATTTTCTTTTTCCCTTCAAGTTGTAGTTCCTTAAGAAGAAGAGCTCCTTTGGAGGTAGCAATTAGAATACCTTCTTTACTGATATTGAGAATAGTACCTGGTTCAACCTCGTGAAACATTTCGCGTTTCTCAGCAGAGTGAATCTTTAGAATTCGCTCCTTAAATTTGGTAAATACTCCTGGCCAGGGTTGAAAGGCCCTGATTTTTCTTATAATTCTCTCTGCAGGTTCTGTAAAATCTGTAAAGCCATCTTCTCTTTTAATAAGAGGGGCATAACTAACTCCTTCATCTGACTGCTTTTGAGGACTTAATTTTCCCAATTTGAAAAGATATAATGCTTCTTTGAGAGCATCAACTGAAATTTCTACAAGTTTTGAGAGAAGGGTAGGTGTGGTATCTTGTTCACTGATTTCTATCTCTTTTTGTAGTAGTATTGGGCCTGTATCCATACCCTCGTCCATAAGCATAATGGTTACTCCTGTAGTCTTGTCTCCTTCAAGGAGAGCCCATTGCACAGGTGAAGCTCCTCTGTGCCTTGGAAGAAGTGAGAGATGGATGTTCCAACATCCTGCCCATGGAGTCTCAAGGACTTCTTTTGGAAGAATCTTTCCGTAGGCAAAGACGACTATTAGATCTGCATTCAGGTTCCTTAAGGCTTTGAGGAAAGTCTCATCCTTGAGTTTTTGGGGCTCTAAGACTGGAATTCCCCTTTCTTGGGCCCATTTTTTGACAGGGGAGGGGAGGGGTTTTAAGCCTCTCCCCTGAGGCTTGTCAGGTTGAGTTACAACTCCTACTAACTCTTCTTCTTTATGTAATAATTCAAGTACTGGAATTACAAACTCAGGGGTCCCAAAAAAGACAACTCTGAGTTTATCCTGCAAACTCAAGGGTAACTCCTCTTCTAATCCCTATTGTATTTGGGCTTTAGAGAACACAAACTCACCCTCAGGAGTGACATCCACAATTACCTTATCACCCTCTCCAAAGACACCTTCCAATATCTTTATCGCAAGAGGATTTTCAATGTGTCTCTGGATGCTTCTCTTTAGGGGTCTTGCTCCAAAAATGGGATCAAATCCAATCTGAGCAATCTGTAATTTTGCCTTTTCAGTTAGCTCGACCACTAACCCTTTCTCTAGTAGTCTATTGTTCAAGTATCTAATTTGTATATCAACAATCCTTATGATATCTTCCATTGTGAGGTTATTAAATACAATTATTTCGTCAATACGATTGAGAAATTCAGGTCTAAAGGTACTCTTAAGTAGATCAAAAATACGTGCTTCTATTTCTTTACGGTCAAGATAGGTCTCCTGGAAGTAGTGACTACCTACATTAGATGTCATAATAATGATAGTGTTTTTAAAGTCTACTGTTCTACCCTTTCCGTCTGTAAGCCTTCCATCATCGAGAATCTGTAGGAGTATGTTAAAGACATCAGGATGGGCCTTTTCAATCTCATCAAAGAGGATGACCGAGTAGGGTCTTCTTCTTACCGCCTCTGTCAGTTGACCACCCTCTTCATAACCAACATAACCAGGAGGTGCACCAATAAGTCTTGAAACCGAATGCTTTTCCATATATTCACTCATATCTATTCTTATCATAGCTTGTTCAGTATCAAACATAAACTCTGCAAGTGCCTTTGCAAGTTCTGTTTTACCAACTCCAGTTGGTCCAATAAACAGAAAAGATCCGATTGGCCTATTAGGATCTTTGAGACCTGCTCTAGCCCTTCTCAAGGCATTAGCAACCGCGGTAATTGCATGATCTTGTCCAACAACTCTCTCTCTCAGTCTTTCCTCAATTTTAAGGAGTTTCTCCCTCTCGCTCTCAAGTAGTCTCTTAACAGGTATTCCAGTCCATTTGGAAATAATCTCTGCAATGTCTTCTTCATCAACCTCTTCTTTTAGAAACTTTTTACCAGACTTCTGAATTTCACTCAAACGTCTATTAGCCTCTTCAAGTTCTTTTTGAAGCTGAGGAATTTGTCCGTAGATGATCTCAGCAACTCTATTGAGATCACCTTGTCTTTCAGCTTGCTGAGCCTCAATCTTTAATTGATCTATCTTTTCTTTTAATTTACGGATATTCTGGATGATTTCTTTCTCCTTTAACCACTGAGCTTTTAGTTCGTCTGCTTCTCGCCTTAGCTCGTCAAGTTGCTCCAAGATCTTCTGAAGTCTTTCCTTGGCCTTAGGATCAGTTTCTTTTTCAAGGGCAACTTTCTCAATTTCAAGTTGTTTGATTTTTCTCTCAATCTCATCAATGGCAGTTGGCATAGAGTCAATTTCAATCCTTAACTTTGCTGCTGCTTCATCAATGAGGTCTATTGCTTTATCAGGTAGATAGCGATCTGTAATATAGCGATGGGACAACATAACAGCAGCTACAATTGCATTGTCTGTAATGCGAACTCCATGATGGACTTCATATTTTTCTTTAAGTCCTCTTAGAATAGCGATAGCCTGCTCAGGAGTTGGCTCTTCAACATAAACGGGCTGAAATCTCCTTTCAAGTGCAGGATCTTTTTCAATATATTTTCTGTATTCTTCTATTGTAGTTGCACCTATACAGCGAAGCTCTCCTCTTGCAAGAGCAGGCTTTAACATATTAGCCGCATCCATTGCCCCCTCTGCTGCACCTGCTCCTACAATAGTATGGATCTCATCTATAAAGAGAATAATTTCTCCTTCACTGCTTTGAACCTCTCTGATTACTCCTTTGAGACGTTCCTCAAATTCTCCTCTAAATTTGGTTCCTGCAAGGAGCGAAGCAAGATCAAGTTGAATGATGCGCTTATTTTTTAGGACTTCTGGCACATCTCCTGCCACTATCCTCTGAGCAAGACCCTCAACTATGGCTGTCTTTCCCACGCCAGGTTCTCCAACAAGTACAGGATTGTTCTTTGTGCGTCTACTGAGAATGTGCATAACCCTTCTAATCTCCTCATCTCGACCAATTACTGGGTCTAACTTTCCACTTCTTGCAAGTGCGGTAAGGTCTCTTCCGAATTTCTCCAGGGCTTGATATTGTTCTTCTGGATTTTGATCAGTTATCCTTCTTCCTTTACGAATCTTGTTAATTACCTCTTTGGCAGTGCTAAATGTGGCTCCTCTTCGTCTAAGGATTTCACCTGCTTTAGTAGAGCTATCCAATATGGCTAGAAATAGGTGCTCAGTGGAGATATACTCATCTTTCATCTCCTTTGCAAGGGCTTCTGCTCGATCAAGGACCTGTTTGGCACCCATTCCAAGATATAGTTGATAGGCTCCTCCAGAGACCCTCGGAAACTTCTCCAAAATCTCTTCAAGCTCTGATGAAATAATTTTTGAGTTTATTCCCATTCTATCGAGTATTATTGGTATGATTCCTCCTTCCTGATCTACAAGGGCCTTTAGAATGTGCTCTGCTTCGAGTTGGTTGTGGTTATTTGATTCAGCAAGTTTCTGAGCAGTCTGTAAAGCCTCCTGTGCTTTAAAAGTAAATTTCTCTAACCTCATCGAGCAACCTCCTGAAATATCTGTTTTTAGAAAGGTTTATCACTAATTATAGGTATTTCCAGGTTGTGTTTCAAGGGTAAAAATAAAAAAAATTTCGTAAAAAAGGTCTTGAAATGAAAGTAGAGATGTTTACCTTATAGGTAAGAACAAAAATAAAAACAAAAATAAAAGGAGGTGATAAGCCATGGCAGAAATTACTATTTGGCGTCCACTACATGAACTTAAAAAGGAGATGGATCGTATTTTTCAGGAATTCTTTGGTAGAAGTTATTTTCCAGCAGAAAGATTTGAAATTGAATGGGCTCCTGCAGTAGATGTATCTGAAACTGAAGATGCAATCATTGTTAAGGCAGATTTACCTGGTGTAAAACCAGAAGATATTGAGATCAATATTGTAGATAATGTGCTTACAATCAGAGGTGAAAAGAAGAGAGAAGCTGAAGAGAAGAAGGAAAACTTCTATAGAGTTGAGCGGTTTTATGGTAGCTTCATGAGAGCTATTCAGATACCTACTGAGGTAGAGGTAGACAAAGTAAAAGCCCAATACAAAGATGGAGTTTTGAAGATAACCTTGCCTAAGAAACCTGAGGAAAAGAAAAAGGTCATTAAAGTAGAGGTTGAAAAGTAAAGTGATCGTATCCAGAGGGGGAAAGAAGTCTCCTTTCCCCCTCCCTACCAATTAGAATTATCTCTCCATTTCCTTCATAGATTTTACCAATTGGAAAAAAGGTTCTTTGAAGCTTCCCTGAAATTTCTTCTAATTTGTTTGTATCCTTTTCATTCAAAGTAAAAAGAAGAGCATAGTCTTCACCACCTGAGAGAGCGTCCTCAAGGTTAGCAAAGTTTCCAACAGGTATGGCCTCTTCAAAGATATGGGCTGAGACACAAGAGGCAACGCATAGTCGGAAGAGGTCAAGAAGTAGACCATCTGAAATATCAATTGCAGAGGTAGCAAAATCCTTAATAGCTCTCCCCAAAATGACTTCTGGCTCTGGATAGAAGTGACTCCTTTTGAGCTCATCAGGTATCTGGTCAAAGTTCTCTTTCTTTAGGAATTTCAAAAAAGCAGAGCTTTGTCCCAAAGGACGAGAGACATAAATGAGATCCCCAGGTTTTGCTCCAGATCTAAGAAGGGGTCTTTCTGTCTTTCCAATAACGCAGAGGTTGAGAATTAATTGGTCTGCTCTTACTGTATCTCCACCTACAAGTTTTACACCATATTTATGGAGTTGAGAAACTAGGCCCTCCATAAGTGGATCAATCCAAATAGAATCTGGGGGAGTAGGACAGCCTATTGTTAAAAGGGCATAAAGAGGAAGGCCTCCCATACTTGCAATATCACTTAGATTAATTGATGCAAGCTTGTATCCAAGGGCATAGTACTCTGTATAGGCAAGGTCAAAATGCACCCTCTCAACCATGGCATCTGTTGTAAGGAGAAGGAATTCTCCTGTTTCAAGGGTGATTACCGCACAATCTTCATTGTAACTTGCAACAATTGGGCTTTCTGTGGAAAGATACTTAGAAAGATGAAAGATCCACTCGTTTTCAGTCATTTAAATTCTTAATCCACTGCAAGAAGTTCTTGTTCACTAAAGAAAAAAGCTATTTCTCTTTGAGCAGACTCTGGGCTGTCAGAGCCATGCACTGTATTTTTTTCCTTATCAAGGCCAAAAAGCTTTCTTATGGTGCCCTCTTTTGCTTCCTTAGGGTCTGTTGCTCCCATAATTTCTCTTACCCTTGTAATGGCAGACTCTCCTTCAAGAACCATGGCAACTATCGGACCAGAACTCATGTAATTTGTGAGGTCCTCATAGAAGGGTCTTTCCTTATGGACTATGTAAAATGCCTTTGCCTGGTCCTTTGTGAGACGCAGTTTTTTTAAAGCAACTACTCGTAGCCCCTTTTCCTCAAAAATACTTATTACTTTTCCAATAAGGTTTCTCTGAACCCCATCTGGCTTGATCATCACGAGAGTTCTCTCAATCATATCCACCTCCAAAGCTTTTTCTAGATAGGTGTGACTTAGAATATACTCTTTTCAAAATTTAAGTCAATATCGTTTTAGCCTCCTTCGAAGACATCCTTTATGGGCTACACTTCTACTGAGGTATCGCCCAAGGACAGATTCAATTCACTAAAATCGAGTTTACACTTAGGTTGAAAATTGAGGAACTATAGTTAAATTTGACCGAAGACTAACTATCAAAACTAGAGAGGGTCCTATGCTAAAGGGACGAGAGATTAGAGAGAAGTTTTTGAGATTTTTTAAGGAAAGATCACATGAAGTTGTGCCAAGCTCTCCACTAATTCCAAAAGATGACCCCACATTGCTCTTTACAAATGCAGGTATGGTCCAATTTAAGAGGGTATTCCTTGGAGAGGAGGTTAGGCCCTATAAGAGGGCAGTAAGTTGTCAAAAATGTATAAGAGCAGGGGGAAAGCATAATGACCTTGAAAATGTTGGATATACCGCTCGACATCACACCTTTTTTGAAATGCTCGGAAACTTCTCTTTTGGAGACTACTTTAAAGAAGAGGCCATAGCCTATGCCTGGGAGTTTGTGACCCAGGAACTTGCTCTCCCCAAGGAGCGCCTTTATGTGACTGTTTTTCGCGAGGATGATGAGGCGGTCAGGCTCTGGAAAAAGATAGGAGGACTATCTGAGGAAAGGATAATTAAACTTGATGAAAAGGACAATTTTTGGATGATGGGAGATACAGGCCCCTGTGGCCCCTGCTCTGAAATTATCTACGATCAGGGAGAAGATTTTTCCTGTGGAAAACCAAGTTGTAAACCAGGATGTGACTGCGACAGATTCTTGGAAATCTGGAACCTTGTTTTTATGCAGTTCGAACGAACAGAGACCGGCGAACTGAGACCTCTTCCAAAACCAAGTATTGATACAGGAATGGGACTTGAAAGAATCGCTGCAGTTGTCCAAGGTGTAAAGACGAACTATGATACTGACCTCTTTACCTGCCTTATGAGTGCAATCGCAGAGATAACTGGCAAAAGTAGAGAGGAGAGCAAAGAAGTGGATGTAGCCTTTAGGGTAATTGCAGATCATGTGCGAGCAAGTGTATTCTTGATTTCAGAAGGACTTATTCCCTCAAATGAAGGAAGAGGTTATGTGCTTAGGAGATTAATAAGGAGAGCAAGTAGATTTGCAAAGCTTCTTGGACAGAAAGATCCCCTATTGTATAAACTAGTTGATCCTGTCATTAAGGAGTATGGTGAGGTCTATCCTGAACTTGGACAAAATAGGGAAACCGTAATTAAAGTTCTAAAAATTGAAGAAGAGCGTTTCCAGGAGACCCTAAATTTAGGTCTTGAAGTCTTAGAAAGAGAAATAAATAAGCTCTTGTCAAGAGGGGAAAAGAGAATCGCAGGGGATCTACTCTTTAAACTCTATGATACTTATGGATTCCCCTATGACCTTGTGAGGGATTATGTCTTACCTTTGGGCCTTGAGCTCGATTTGGCAGGATTTGAGGAACTTAGAAATAGAGCAAGACAGGAGAGTAGAAAAAGCTGGAAAGGGGTCCTTGAAAAAGTTCCTGAAGAGATCAAAAAACTGGTCCAGGAGGGAAGACAGACCCTCTTTGTGGGATATGATGAGCTTGAGATTAAAGCCAGGGTAGTTGCCTATTTTAAGGATTACCTCGTAACTGATATTACACCATTCTATCCTGAAGGAGGAGGACAGGTACCAGATAGAGGTCTAATTACAGGAACAGCAGGTAGAGCAGAAATAATAGATGTGCAAAGAGTAGGTGATTTAATCTATCATAATGTAAAGTTGATTGAGGGCAAGTTTGAAATTGGGGAAGAGGTATATTTAGAGGTTGATAAAAGAAGAAGAAAGAGGGTTGCCAGACATCACACTGCTACTCATCTCCTTCATTCAGCACTTAGACAAGTATTAGGAACTCATGTAAGACAGGCTGGTTCGCTTGTCGATGAAAACAGACTCCGCTTTGACTTCACCCACTTTCAGGGACTATCTCAGCAAGAATTAGCTACCATTGAATCCCTCGTAAATTCTTGGATTCTGGAAAACTATCCTCTTGAAATCAAATGGCTCAAAAAGGAAGAAGCAGAACAATTAGGAGCTCTTGCTTTCTTTGAGGAGAAATATCGGGATATTGTGAGGGTTATCATTATAGATAATGTCTCCACTGAATTGTGCGGTGGAACTCACGTAAAGTCCACTGGAGAAATCGGACTCTTTAAAATAATATCAGAGTCAAGTGTAGCAAGCGGTATCAGGAGAATTGAAGCAGTAACAGGTGAATTTAGTTTACAATATATCAAAGATTTAGAAAAAGAATTTGATAATTTATCTTTGATTTTAAAATGTCCAAAAAGAGATATTCTCAAAAAGGTTGAGGAGTTGATAGATGAGGTTGAGCGACTAAGGGAGGAGGTGAGGAGGCTAAAAAGAGGGGACTTGAGAGAGGAACTGCAGAAGAAGGCTGAGGAAGCAAAGAATATCAATGGTGTAAAGGTGCTTGTAGCTTCATTTCCTACTGATAACATGGAGGATTTGAGGGAGTTTGGAGACTTTTTTAAGCAGAAGCTTCAAAGTGGAGTGGTGATTCTAATAGGAGAAAAAGAAAAGGAGAATCTCTTTTTGTGCATGGTAACGAAGGATTTAGCTGAAAGACTTCCTGCAAATGAGCTCTTGAGAGGTCTTGCCCAACATTTTTCCATAAGAGGTGGAGGTAAAAAAGAACTAGCACAAGGAAGTATCTCCAAAGACGTAACATCAGAAGCAATATTAGAAAAACTGCCACAAATTATACATGTATAAATTCCGTATTTTGAATTGGATAAAGCTATTGCTAGATTTTTATGATAAGCAGAAAATGATTATTATAGATGAAACATCACTTAGTCCATCCAGAGAAGAATTTCTTCTTTCAATTCTCTATTTGTTGAATTTGAGTGATGTAGAGAGATTTTTTGATACAGCGCTTCTGAATAAAGAGGACTTTTTTGCTGAAAATAAAACACCCCATGAGTTTTATAAAATTGTAGATCATTTGAGAACTGAATTTGCAAGTTTCTTTAAAGATTTGATTTTAAATAGAGACTTTTCAGACTCTGATTATGTTAAGCTTGCTCTAGAATATCTTTTGCTTGATGAGCAAGTAACTAAACAAATAAGAATCCCTCTTCTTGATAAGCTGAAAAAACTCACAAAAGAAGGTAATTATGCAGTAGAAGATGGAAAGCCTTTTGATGAAGAAAAAAGGCTTTTGAGACTTTGGAAATTTTTCAGTGCACTTGAACTCTTTGAGAAAGATAAAAAGGAAGAAATTCTTGAGGAAACAAGGGCTTTTTTGAAAGATAAAGCTCAGTTTATAGTTCCTAAATTACCTGAAAATCTTGAAAACTTCCGTAAAGTTTTCTATGATAACCTTGAAGGCTTATTTAGGAGATATGAAAAACCTCTTCGGTAAGAAGATTTAGGAGGAAGATATGGATCTAAAGGAAAAAGTAAGAATAATAATTGAAAGGCTTAAGAAGGAGCATCCTGATGCTAAAATTGCGTTAAAATTTGAAAATCCTTTACAGCTACTCGTTGCAACAATTCTCTCTGCCCAGTGTACGGATGAAAGAGTAAATGAAGTGACTGAAAAACTTTTTAAAAAATATAAAAGTGCTGAAGATTTCGTAAAAGTTTCCCTTGAGGAATTAGCTGAAGATATAAAAAGTACAGGTTTCTATCAACAGAAAGCAAAATATATTCAGGAGTCATGTAAAATAATTCTTGAGAAATATGGCGGTGAAGTGCCAAGAACAATGGAAGAATTACTAGAATTACCTGGAGTAGCTCGTAAGACAGCAAATATAGTATTAAGTAATGCCTATGGAATTGTAGAGGGAATAGCAGTTGATACCCATGTAAAAAGACTCTCTCAAAGATTAGGACTTGTCAAATCGACACAACCAGAGAAGATCGAAAAAGAGCTAATGGAGATAGTTCCCAAAGAAGATTGGTTCATATTCCCCTTTCTTTTACAAGCACATGGTAGAAAAGTTTGTATTGCAAGGAAACCTAAGTGTGAACTTTGTGTATTAAAGGACCTTTGCGATGCTTACACATCCTAACATAGACCCTGTAATCTTCCAAATTGGTCCCCTTCAAATCCGTTGGTATGGATTAATGTATATTATAAGTTTCCTATTAAGTCTTTTTCTTTGCAGATATCAACTGAAGGAAAAAGGAAAACTTGAGCTCTATCCTATTTTAGAAAATTTATTGTTTTACAGTTTTTTAGGGCTAATTGTAGGTGCTAGGCTTGGTTTTTGTTTTTTCTACTATCCTGACTATTTTTTAAAAAACCCTTTAGAGATTCCTGCGATATGGAAAGGTGGAATGTCTTTTCATGGAGGACTTATAGGAGCGGTCGTTGTGGGATACATCTATCTCAGGTTTAAGGGTCAGAGTTTTCTCTTTTGGGCTGATCTGATAGCAGTTACAGCCCCTTTAGGTTTATTCTTTGGGAGAATTGGAAATTTCATCAATGGTGAGATCTACGGTAAACCCTCAAATCTGCCATGGGCAATAGTCTTTCCCGAAGGTGGGCCTGAGCCACGGCATCCTGTTCAACTTTATGAGGCTCTTTTTACAGGGCTATTACTCTTTATTTTCCTGTGGTCTCTGAGAAATAGACCTTGGAAGGAAGGCATAAAGCTTGCTCTCTTCCTTGTTATTTATGGAATTCTGAGATTTCTATTTGAATTTTTGAGAGAACCAGGACAAAGTTTTCCTCTTCTCTTTGATTTCTTGACTATGGGCCAGATTCTTTCATTGGGGATGATTCTGACTGGAATTTGTCTTTTCCTTTACCTCTACAGAAAGTAGTTGTTCAAATTCCTGTGCTAATTCCTTTGCAAGTCTGAAATAATCCTTAAAAAGAAGCTCTGCTGAGGAATTTTTTCTACTTAGGATCTTATTAAGCAGGCTACAGTTTTTACAAAAAAGGTTTCTAAACTTTTTTCCATAGGGATTGGCTAATTGGATCTTTGCATAGAGGTCTTCATCCTGCTTGGAGAGTCGTGAAAGGGCGATTAGTTGTGAGAGAAAACTTGGTGTAGATAGTTCTACTAACTCCTTTGCCTGTATTTCACTATCACGAATTAACTTGGCAAGTAATAGAAGCCAAAAATGATTGATTACTTGAACAAGACCCATGATTTGATCATGTCTTTTGGGAGAAATTTCTATAATCCTAAGTCCCTCTTCTTCCATCACGCCTTTAAACCACAGGTAAAGGTTTTTTCCTTTCAATGGATATATAGCAATAGACTTATTTTTTAAGGTATCTTCAAAGGGACCAAAGAGAGGATGGGTTGCAAGAAGCTCAGGCCCCTTTAGATGTTTCACCATTAATTTTGAAGGCTCGAGTTTAAGTGAACAGATATCTATGATCCAATGCCATTTAGACACTAAAGGAGAAATTTCTTTCACAATCTTAGGGAAAACCTCCATAGGAACTGCAATGAAAATCACTTTGCATAGTTTCATTAGTTCTTCAAGGGAGAGCCCCACTCCGACATCGGAAATAAAGACTTCATAACCTTTTCTCTCAAAAAGTGTCTGGAAAAGTCTTCCCATTTTTCCTGCACCACCAATGATTCCTATCTTAAAGTTCTCCTCTGTCATATAACTCCTCCTTCTCTTATGCTACCTCTGAGAGTTTGAGCTTTTCCTCCCATCTTCTAAAAAGCTCTTCCCTCAAAACTGGATATTCCTTAAGATCTTGACTTTTCTCTATGAGTTCAAAGGCAGATTCCTTGGCACGAATTAGTAAATCTATGTCCCTCACAGGATCAGCTCTTTTGAACTCAAGAAAACCACTTTGTTGGGTGCCAAATATATCTCCAGGTCCTCTAAGTTGGAGATCAGCCTCAGCTATCTTAAATCCATCATTTGTCTGACAAAGCACCTGGAGTCTCCTATAGGCTTCACTATTTGGAGATATTTTATAGGCTATTAGGAAACAATAGGACTGTTTTTCTCCTCTTCCTACTCTACCTCTCAATTGGTGAAGTTGTGATAGACCAAAGCGTTCAGCATGTTCTATAATCATTACCGTTGCCTGTGGAACATCTACACCCACTTCCACTACCGTTGTTGAGATAAGCACCTGAAAGTGTCCACTCTTAAAATCTCTCATTATGCGCTCCTTCTCTGAAGAACTCATTTTGCCGTGTAGTATTCCTACTCTAAATTCCTTTAATATTGTCTTTTTGAGTTCTTCTCCGTAGCTTAAAACTGCTTTAAGATCTAAGGCTTCGGACTCCTCAATGAGGGGAAGAATTATGTAGCCTTGATTACCTGATCTCAATTCTCTTTTTAGTTCCTCATAGGCCATATGTTTATTGGATTCAGTAAACAGCTTTGTTATAACAGGTTTTCTGCCCTTAGGCATTTCTCTGATGATAGATACATCTAGATCTCCATAAACAGTCAGGGCAAGGGTTCTTGGGATTGGTGTTGCGGTCATAACAAGTGTGTCGGGAATAACCCCTTTTGCCTTTTCCCTAAGAGATGCGCGCTGAAGCACCCCAAATCTATGCTGTTCATCAATTATTACAAGTCCAAGTTTTTTGAACTCTACGTCCTCTTGAAAGAGAGCATGAGTTCCTATAACAAAATTAATATGTCCTGTAGATAAACCAAATTTAATCTCTCTCTTGCGAGAAGGTAAGGTGCCACCTGTGAGAAGAGCAGAGTTGATACCTATTAGTTGAGCGTATTGGCGGAAATTACGATAATGTTGTTCTGCAAGGATTTCTGTTGGTGCCATTAGAGCAACTTGATATCCATTTTCTATTGCAATTAGACCTGCCACAAAGGCAACAATTGTTTTACCACAACCAACATCTCCCTGAAGAAGTCTATTCATTGGTGTCTCTTTTGCCATGTCTCTTTTAATTTCTTCTATGACTCTTTTTTGATCAGAAGTTAACTCAAAAGGAAGTTTTGATAGAAAATCATCTACAAGTTTACTTTCTACATTAAATGCTATTCCTTTTTCCTTACTAAGTTTACTTTTTCTTAAAGCCAACCCAAGTTCTAAGAAAAAGAGTTCTTCAAATGCTAAACTTCTTAGATAAATATTATTTTCAGAAATAAGCTCTTCATAGTTTATATCATTTGGTGGTAAATGAAGGATTTTGAGTGCTTCCTTTACAGAAAGTAAACGATTTTTTCTCAGGATCTCCTGAGGTATAAAGTTATGCAGAAATTGTATATATTCTTTAGTTACCTCTTGAATAAGCTTTCTTATAAATCTATCACTTAAGTTTTCTATGCTTGGGTATATGGGGAGTATATGTCCTATTTCAGTATCAATTTTTTCATTCTCATTTTCATCAAATGTTTCTGGATGATGCATTTCATAAGTTTTAAGAAATCTCTTAACTTCACCAATGGCATAAATTTTGCTACCTACTTTATAGAGTCCCCTCCAGACATTTTCTTTAAAATTAAACCATTTGAGTATGAGAAATCCTGTCCCATCATGTATTAGTACTTCATATGTTTTCCTTTTAGAGTAATAATTTACACCACTTTTGATAATTTCTCCGAAGACTACAGCTTTTTGTCCCTCCTTAAGAGAACTTATCGGTATTATTATTCGTCTATCTTCATAAGCTTTTGGTAGAAAATATAATATATCTTCAATTGTTTTTAGTCCTTTCTTTTCAAGTTTTTTATATATTTTGGGACCTATACCACGCAAATTTAGAAGAGAGGTTGATAGAATTTCGCGATTTTTTCTATAAGTATCAAGGTCTGAAAGTTCCTCTTCAATTGATGAAAAACTGTCGTTTTTTATATCATATTCAAGTAAACTTTTCAAAGCAATAATTCGTTCTATGCGTTCATCTAATGGAGAAGAGTCAAAACCCTCAACGAGCTTTTCTGCCCTTTCAATAATCTCTTTGGGAAGTTTTTCATTGAGCTTTTCTAAAATTTGAAAGAGTGTTCTTTCAACCTTACTTTTAGGCAATAGGGCATAATTATTTTTTGAGAGATTGTCTAGAAGATTTCTTAATCTATTAATCCATTCTTCCATAATATTACTATAAAGTGTATCAATTTAACAAACTTTGAGCTTCAAATTTGAATCAAAACTATCTATTCCTTCTAACAATGGGAGATATTATTAAGTCAAAATCAAAGCTAGCTCTTCAAAAACCAAGCTCTCTTTTCTAACTTTTTGTCCTCCCTGCAAGAGTTTCTTGATAGATTATACCAATTCCTTTGGGATTTATAAACTTATCCTAGATGAGAATTTTTTTTCTGTGAAGAGGCGCTCTAAGAAGATTTCTATCTGGATTATTAAGTTTTTGACTTAGATCAAGGAAAACATAGTTTTCGGGGTTTATTTTGAAACTTAAAAGCCAAAAAACTATTAAAGGAGGAGGTGGCCTATGTTTTGTAATCAGTGCGAACAAACAGCCAAGGGATTTGCCTGCACGACAAGAGGAGTTTGTGGTAAAGATCATGAAACTGATGTCCTTCAGGATCTCCTAATCTACACCTGTGCAGGGCTTGCTGAGGCTTCCTTGGAGGCAGAAAAGAGAGGCTCAAAAGATCCTACAGTTGATCAATTTTTGATGGAAGCTATCTTTTCAACCCTCACGAATGTCAATTTTGATCCCGAAAGGATAATAGACTACATCAGAGGAACAGTGGATTTGAGAGAAGAAATTAAGAAAAAATTAAATTTACAATTGAACTCACCTTTAGCTAATTATTTTCCCCCATCCTCTAGAGCAGAACTCATCAAACAGGCAGAGACAATGGAAATTGAACAAAACCTATTTGAAAAAGAAGGAGAAGATATTGCAAGTTTAAAAATGACTATTCTATACGCACTTAAAGGTATCTCTGCCTATGCCTATCATGCAAGCAGACTTGGAGTTCAAAATGAAGAGATAAATAGATCCTTCAAAGAACTCCTTGTTTCTGTATTTATGGATAAGACTTCGGATCTCAATGTCTGGATAAATAGAGCAATGGAAGCTGGGCGTATCAATCTTTTAACGATGGAGGCCCTGGACAAAGCAAACACAGGTGCTTTTGGAGATCCCAGGCCAACCAAGGTATATCTTGGAATCAAAGCTGGCAAAGCAATACTAGTCTCCGGCCACGATTTAAAGGACCTCTATGAACTTCTCAAGCAGACTCAGGGCAAGAGCATAAATATTTACACTCATGGAGAGATGCTTCCAGCCCACGGCTATCCAGAACTTAAGAAGTTCTCGCATCTCGTTGGGCATTATGGAACCGCTTGGCAAAATCAACAAAAGGAGTTTGAGGCTTTCCCAGGCCCCATAGTCATGACAACAAACTGTCTTATGCCTCCCAAAGAGACCTATCGTGATCGTGTTTTTACCCTTGGTCCTGTAGGCTATCCTGGTGTAAAACACATTTCAGGTGATGATTTTACACCTGTTATTGAGATGGCTCTAAAGATGGAAGGATTTAAAGAGGATGTATCAGGGGTTGAGATTTATACTGGATTTGCCAGAAAGGCAGTTCTCTCTGTTGCTGAAAAAATTCTAGAATTGGTGAAAGAGGGGAAAATACGCCATTTCTTCTTAGTTGGTGGATGTGATGGAGCCAAACCAGTCAGAAATTACTATACAGAGCTTGTGGAGAAGATTCCCCAAGATTGCCTTGTTTTAACACTTGCTTGTGGTAAATTCAGATTCTTCGACAAGGATCTAGGAACTATTGAGGGCATACCAAGACTACTCGATATTGGACAATGCAATGATGCCTACTCTGCAATTCAAATTGCCCTTGCCTTGGCAAAAGCTCTGAATGTAGATGTGAATAAATTACCGCTTTCTTTGATTCTGTCGTGGTATGAACAGAAGGCAGTGGCTATTTTTTTAACGCTTCTCTACCTTGGAATTAAAAACATACTGCTCGGTCCCAGTATGCCTGCTTTTCTGAGCAGAAATGTCAGAAACTTTTTGGTAGAAAACTTTAATCTTCAACCGATATCAACACCTGATGCGGATCTTAAAGCGATTTTAGGTTAGCGATTTTGGGATAAACTGTTTTTGCCCCTGGGGCGATCTCAGGGGCATAGAAGTATTTTCTTGGAAAGGTTCAAATATTGAGGTATATTATCCTTAGATATGACAATTGGAAAATTTCTTGAAACTTTTGATGTAATTGTGATTGGTGCGGGGCATGCTGGCATAGAAGCCTCTCTTGCATCTGCCAGATTGGGCTGTAAAACCCTTGTCCTAACCATTAATCTTGAAAGAATTGGAGCCATGAGTTGTAATCCGTCAATTGGTGGGATAGGGAAGGGTCATCTCGTTAAGGAGATAGATGCCCTTGGCGGTGAGATGGCTCTGGCAATAGATGAGACGGGAATTCAATTTAGGAGATTGAATACTCGCAAAGGGCCTGCGGTAAGGGCTACTCGTGCCCAAGCTGATAGATTCCGCTATCAAGAGCGTATGAAAAGGGTTCTTGAGAGAGAGCCAAATCTCTATCTCAGGCAGGCCTCTGTATCTGCCCTTCTTGTAAAGGACAAAAGAATTATCGGAGTCCGCACCAGGACTGGTGAAGAATATGGTGCCAAAGCAGTTGTTATCGCAACTGGCACCTTTTTGCATGGCCTGATTCACATAGGACTAGAATCTTTCCCAGCGGGAAGACTTGGCGACCCCCCATCAAATAGACTTGCAGAAAACTTAAAGGAGTTGGGGTTTAACATCGGAAGATTTAAGACAGGAACATGTCCAAGATTAGATGGAAGGACCATAGATTACAGTAAATGTGAAATCCAATGGGGAGATTATCCTGTTCCTCTATTTTCTTTTAAAAACCGAGGCAAAAGACCACCCCTTCCTCAGGTCCCCTGTTTTGTTACCTATACAACTCCTGAAACCCATGAAATAATTCGTAAAGCTCTTGACAGATCTCCTCTATTCACAGGTAAAATCAAGGCAAGAGGCGTCAGATATTGTCCCTCTATAGAAGATAAAATTTTTCGTTTCCCTGATAGAGAACGTCATCAGATTTTCCTTGAACCAGAAGGATTGGATACTGTAGAGGTTTATCCCAATGGAATTAGTAACAGTCTTCCATTAGATGTTCAGATTGAAATGGTGAGGAGTATTCCTGGATTAGAGAAGGCAGTGATTTTGAGGCCTGGCTATGGAATAGAATATGACTTTGTTTATCCAGATCAGCTGAAACATACGCTGGAAACAAGGCTAATTGAAGGTCTTTTTCTTGCAGGCCAAATTAACGGCACTACTGGCTATGAAGAGGCAGGAGCTCAGGGACTTATAGCTGGGATAAATGCTGGTCTAAAGGCAAAAGAGATGGAACCATTTATACTTGATAGATCTCAAGCCTATATTGGTGTACTCATTGATGACCTCGTGACAAAGGGAACAGATGAGCCCTATCGTATGTTTACCTCACGGGCAGAATATAGACTGATTCTAAGAGAGGATAACGCGGATCTTCGTCTAACAGAGCTTGGAAGAAAACTAGGACTAGTAGATGATGAGCGCTGGGAAATCTTTGTGAATAGAAAGACAAAGATAGAAGAATTGTTCCGACTTATTAAGGAGTTAAAGGTAACTCCCAGTTTTATTAATCCTTTCCTTGAGAGGGAAGGACTAACCCCAATAAGAGAAACTCAAAGATTGATAGACATACTAAAGAGACCAGAACTTGAATGGCGAAAAGTGGTGGATTTGATTGAAGAATTGCGGAAATTTCCTGAAGATGTGCTTGAAGAAGTTGAAACAGAAGTAAAATACAGTGGGTATATTGAACGACAGGAGCGTGAAATTGAAAGATTTAAGAAATGGGAAACAATGAAACTGCCAGAGGATTTAGATTACTATGAAATCCCAGGACTATCCAATGAAATCCGCGAAAAACTTACAAGGATTAGACCCCAATCTATTGGACAAGCCCTTAGAATCCCGGGAGTTACTCCCTCGGCCATCTCAGCTATCCAAATCTATCTCAAGAAAAGAGGCAACAGGTCTGAGGGAGAAGATTCCCCGATCGGTTAAAAAAATAATAAAATTCCTCAGAACCGGAGGATACAAAGCCTATCTAGTTGGAGGGTGCGTAAGGGATCTTCTCTTAGGCTTAATTCCTAAGGACTTTGATATAGTTACAGATGCTAGACCTGAAGAACTTTTAACACTTTTTCCGAATTCTCGTCTAATAGGAAGGCGTTTCCCCATTGTTCATATCTATATTACCAAAAATTTTTTCGTTGAAGTCTCTACATTTAGGGGAAGGGAAGAAGAGGATACTAAAAATAAGGACAACTATGGAACTCCGAAAGAGGATGCTAAAAGAAGAGATTTAACCATTAATGCTCTCTTCTATGACCCCTTTGAGGATGAGATCATTGACTATGTTGGTGGGCTTGAGGATCTCAAAAAGGGAATTATAAGAATTATAGGAAAGCCCGCTGAACGTTATGAAAGAGACCCTGTGAGGATGTTAAGAGTAATTAGACACACTGCAAAAACTGGTTTCAACATAGACTCAAAAACCTGGGAAGACCTTTTAATCAAAAAAGGTTTAATTAAAATTGTTCCCAAGGAACGTCTGCGCGATGAAATTCTAAAGGACATCACAGGTTCATGGACTTTAGAATGGTATAAACTCTGCAAGGAAAGTGGATTACTCTTTGAAATTTATCCATTCTTTCAAGAACTGATCAAGAATCCTCTTTTCCAAGAAAAAATTCTTTTAGAGTTATTAAAATACATCTCTAGAGAGGATTTTAGTTCAGAACAGAAGGTCGTTCTTTTTGCCTATGCCTTTCTTCCCCTAATTGGTAAACCCTATGATCCTTCAGAGCTCAAAGAAATGCCCCCCTTTGAGCGTGATGAGCTCTTAAGGCTCTTTTGGTCGCTCTTTTTTACCTTTCGTTTTAATAGACCCTTTTTTGAAAAAACAATGGATATGTTGAGAGACCTTTACAAACTTTTATACCTTACCCTAAAAAAGAAAGAAATTCCAAAGAAATTTAAGAAAAAATTCTACTTTTTTGAGTTATTACCTCTAATTGAGATTTTACAAAGAAGGATTTTAAAACAAAATAAGGTGGGAGGACCAAGTGAGTATAAAAGAAACCCTTAGTTTTCACTTTCTCAAGGAGACCAATCTTTCCTGGGAAAACCTTGGAAAAAGGGAGATCAAATTGGAACCTACTTTTCCATACAAGGCATATCCAATGGCGGAAAAGATACCCCTTCCCCTTGAGGAATTTCCTCAAACTGAAGGGCTCTTTTCTATTCTTACTAAGAGAAGGAGTGAGCGAAATTACAAAAGGTATTTTATAAGTCTTCGAGAGATAGCTTTTCTCTGCTTTGCGATTCAGGGAGTAACTGCTCGCGTTGGACACTATTTATTGAGAACAGCTCCCTCTGCTGGAGCACTCTATCCAATTGAGACCTATTTAGCTGTCAATTATAGTAGAGATTTAACACCTGGCATTTACCATCTTGAAGTTAGAAGTTTTAGCCTTGAAAAGATACTTGAGGGTAATTTTGGAAAAATCCTAAGAGAAATAGCCCTTGGCCAGGCCTTTTTTGAGACCGCAAGCTTGGTCTTTATATGGAGTGCAGTTCTTAGACGCACAATGGCAAAGTATGGAGAACGAGGTCTTAGATACATTTTTATGGATGTTGCGCATATCTGCCAGAATCTTTTACTTGCAAGTGTTGCTCTAAATCTAAAGGCCTGTCCAGTTGGAGCCTTCTTGGATGAAGATTTAGATGAGTTACTTGGACTTGACGGGGTTGAAGAAAAGACAATATACTTGGCAACTGTTGGAAAGTAGGTTTTTTGTTCAAGGTTCTTAGCGCAAAAACCCTTGACAAGTAGGATAGTTGTGTTTTAATTTATAATCAAATATACTGAAATGGTGGCGACGTAGCTCAACTGGTTAGAGCATGTGGCTCATATCCACAGGGTTGGGGGTTCGAGTCCCTCCGTCGCCACCAATAATAGAGGCGGCGTAGCCAAGCGGTAAGGCGACGGCCTGCAAAGCCGTGAATCCGGGGTTCGAATCCCCGCGCCGCCTTAAAGTTTATAACTAACTTAATTTCAAAATGCCTCATTTATTTCGATTAAAAGTTCAAGATCATTTCTCATCAGCCCATTACTTAAGGAACTACCAAGGGGCCTGTGAAAATCTGCATGGA
This sequence comes from Thermodesulfobacteriota bacterium, assembly GCA_030550555.1. GTDB lineage: Bacteria > Desulfobacterota > Thermodesulfobacteria > Thermodesulfobacteriales > Thermodesulfobacteriaceae > Caldimicrobium. Next base: position 75,301 of record JAUQPD010000037.1, on the reverse strand, counting down.
CACAATTGGAAAGTTGAACTCATCGTTGAAGGTGAGACCCTAAACGATATTGATATCCTCATTGACTTTAAGGATCTCAAAAAAATTCTAAAAGATGTTCTCTCAGAGCTAGATCACCGTCTAATAAATGAGTTGTCTTTCTTCCAAGTTAATAATCCTTCCTCTGAAAACATCGCAAAGTACATTTTCCACCGGGTTAAAGAAAAACTCTCTCCCTACAGGAACATCCGTGTAAAGGAAGTTACTGTCTACGAGACAGAGAAGGCCTCTGCGAGCTATCTTGAAGAGTGAAATTAAAGCTTGCTGAAACCTTCTTTTCCCTACAAGGAGAAGGTCCTCTCATGGGATATCCCACATTCTTTATCAGATTCTTCGGTTGTAATCTCTCCTGCAGGTGGTGTGACACCCTCTATGCAAGGACAGGAAGTGCCTATGTAGCTATGGAAGCTGAAGAAGTCATTAGGTATTGGAAAAAGAATTATCCTGAAATACCCTATGTAGCAATCACTGGTGGAGAACCTCTTTTACATGAAGAGAGCATTCCGCTAATGGAACAATTGGTCTCTGAAGGGGCAGTAGTAGTCCTTGAGACCAATGGTAGTTTAGATATAAGTAGAGTGCCCAATGGAGTCATAACTGTTATGGATATAAAGACTCCCTCTTCAGGGATGACCCAATTTCAAAGATGGGAGAATCTTCAATATTTGAAACCACAAGATGTATTGAAATTTGTTATTGCAAATGAAGAGGACTTTCAGTGGACCCTAAGAATTATAGAAGAAAAAAAACTCTATCAAAATCCCTGTTATCTCTCTCCTGCATATCCCTTTCTGGATCCAACTGTACTTGCCAAATGGATTCTTAATAGCAGGAAAGCTCTACGCCTTCAAATTCAACTTCACAAATTTCTTAACTTAAAATAAGAAGAAAGGCTCTTTAAATCAAACACAAGTCGAGAATCTGAAAGAATGAGGACCGCAGAAACATTGGATATCGTAAGAGAGAGAATAACCGAGGAGAATAGTAGCCCTTGAGGAGTCTCAGTTAGCTTTACAAGGTTTTAATCCAGAGAGGCTTGCAATAACCATATTCTGAGAGTTTCCTGTGGGAGTTACCATACTCCCGGTGTTTACCGCAAACATTGGTGTTAAAAGGTCTTTCCATCGATTGCAAGCCAAGCAGTCTCAAAATCTAATACTCCCAAGGGTAAAAGTAGACTTACAGACACCATCGTTATACCTGCCCGATTCATTCGGAAAATTATCCCAATAATAACGAAGGCAAGTAATTTCTCCATCTTTATCTGCTATACCAGTTTTTCGAGAAGTAAGAATAGAGCAACGCCGACTGCAACAGCAACATTGAGAGACTCCTTCTCTCCGTAGAGAGGAATTTCTGCTATCACGTCTGAAATGTCCAAGATCTCTTGAGACACTCCTGTGACCTCATTGCCAATCACCAAGGCAAGAGGAAAATCCTCTCTTCTTAAGCTCTGAATAGGCACACTCTTATCAGTCAACTCAAGGGAAACAATTTTATATCCCATATTTTTAAGATCGAGCACAGCGGTTGTTGTTTCCTCTCTGTATTCCCAAGGAATCAGAGAAGTCGTACCTAGAGCAGTCTTTTCTATTCCTGGATGAGGAGGTCTTGCAGTTATTCCACATAGAATCAGTCCTGCTATGTAGGCACACTCAGCGGTTCTAAAGATAGAGCCAACATTATAGGCACTCCTCAAGTTATCAAGCACCAAAACTATAGGAAATCTACTTCCTAGTCTATTCTTTCTCCATTTGGAAAGGATCTCCTCACCAACCAGCTTTATAGCCATTAGAGAAACTTTACTCGAGAGTCACCTTTAAGAGGGGAATCCTAAGAGAAGAACCTTTTTTGAGAGGTCTTTCCTTTGTTACGGGAAGAGAAACCCCATGCACTAAAGTTGTTCTGCCATATTTATAATTTATCTTGTCTATAGCCTCATAGAGGACAGGTACTTTTTTAGCTCTTTCAAGAGAAATAGGTCTCCCGAAGAGATTCTGTTGAATCTTTCTCTGATGAGTGAAGTCCGTTAAGACTACTCCTACCTGGCGAAACCTACTTCTTCTGCCAGCAAGGCTCTGAAAGGTCCTTGTGAGATAAGGCAAAATCTCTTGAGGATATGCAGAGGGGTAGGGGAGCAGGATCTCCTCTCCGTGGACAATAAATTCTTCATCCTTCAAAAAGACTATAACCCTCTGGGCATAAAGACCATAGGCCCTTGCCTTAAGACATGCTCTCTCCAAATTAAAGGAAAGTTGTGCAAGAAGAAAGTCTCGATCCTCTGTTGGCTTAAAAGAAAGGGCCTTACTAATACTTTTATAGGTCTCTCGATGAGAATTAATTACAGGAAATACAGGTATTCCTCTCAGTTCAAGCCAGATCTCATAGATGGGTTTGTTAAAGTGTTTTTTAATGAAAGCCTCTGGCGCAGAAGCAAACTCTAAGGCAGTGTGGATCCCTAGTTTGTGACAAAGAGCTGATGTCTGAGGACCTATACCCCAGACTTCTTCAATGGGTAACTCCTTAAGATAATGATGAATTTCTCTTCCAGAAATTAGAGTTAACCCATCGGGTTTTTGGTAATCAGAGGCTATCTTAGCAAGGACCTTAGTTAGACTTATTCCGATTGACACAGTTATTCCCAGTTCTGCTTTAATAGCTTCCTTAACACTATTTCCTATCTCCTCATAGCTCTTATGAAGATATCTTCGCATTCCTGTGAGGTCTGCGAAGGCTTCATCAATTGAGTATTCCTCAACCACTGGAAGTAATCTTCTCAAGATCTCAAACATTCTCATAGAGAATAGAGAATATTTTTCGTAGTCCGATTCCAGTACGATGGCCTCGGGAAATTTTCTCTGAACCTCAACAATAGTCATACCCCTCTTAATCCCCAAGGCCTTACCTTCATAGCTTACCGCAGTAACAATACCTCGCTCTTTCCCCACCACAACAGGCTTCCCTTTTAGATGGGGATTTGTAGCCTGCTCTACAGAGGCAAAGAAGGCATTAGCATCGAGATGAAGAATAGCCTGAGGAAATCCATATATGTTCAAAGGATAGGCCATAACTCTATTTTAGCGATACTTTCTGATTACCGCAATCACTACTCCAAAGATTTCTATGTCTTTTTCTGGAAGAAGATGAAGGGTGGGATATTTGGGATGAGCTGGCTTCAAAATAATTCTCTCCCCCTCTCGAATGAAATACTTCATTGTCCATTCATCTTCGATTCTCACCACAACTATGTCGTTATTCTTTGGTGGTATAGCTCTATCAACGAGCACATAATCTCCAGGAAGAATTCCTGCCTCCACCATAGACTCACCAGCAACTTTGACTAAAAAAGTGGAGGAGGGATTTTTTACAAGCCACTCCTCCATGCTGATACTTTCGAGAAGATTTTCTTCAACCTGTGAAGGAAAACCTGCGGAAATGTAACCTATGAAAAGAATTTCCATAAGGTAGAGAAGGAGCTTTTCTTAAGTGCCCTCCTCCCAGGAAGATAAATACTTCCTTTGCTCCTCAGTAAGTTCGTCGATCTCAATGCCCATCGAGAGGAGTTTTAATCTTGCTATTTCTTGGTCAATCTCCTTAGGGACAAGATAGACCTGTTTTTCCAGTTTTTCTCTATTTTTAATTATATACTCGACACAGAGGGCCTGATTGGCAAAACTCATATCCATTACCGCTGAGGGATGCCCCTCTGCAGAAGCAAGATTTACAAGTCGCCCCTGTGAAAGCACATAGATCCTTCTGCCATTGATAAGAGTGTACTCCTCGACTTCAGGTCGTATCACTCTTACATTTTTTGTAATCTCCTTTAAGCCCCTAAGGTCAATTTCTACATCAAAATGGCCTGAATTTGCCACTATTGCTCCATCCTTCATTTCAAGAAAGTGTTCTTTTCTAATTACACTTTTGCATCCTGTAACAGTTACAAAAAAATCCCCAATCTTAACTGCTTTATTCATCGGGAGCACAAGATATCCATCCATTACTGCTTCAAGAGCCTTGAGAGGATCAACTTCAGTGATAACTACTCGAGCTCCCATTCCCCTTGCTCTCATTGCAACCCCTTTCCCGCACCAACCATAACCTGCGACCACAAAGACTGATCCTGCAATAAGCCTATTTGTAGCCCTTAAGATACCATCAATTGTTGACTGACCAGTGCCATAGCGATTATCAAAGAGATGTTTAGTTTGGGCATCATTGACTGCTATGATGGGATAGCGTAAGAGACCGTCTCTTGCGAGGGCACGAAGTCTAATGACTCCGGTTGTAGTCTCCTCGGTACCGCCAATTACCTCCTCTGCCTGATCCGGTCTTTCTCGATGAAGAGTGCTCACAAGATCCGCCCCATCATCAATTGTGATATGAGGTCGCCTATCTAGCACCGCTTTAATATGGGAATAGTAGGTATCTCGGTCTTCTCCTCTTAGAGCAAATACTGGGATTTCAAAGTATTTGACTAGAGCAGAGGCTACTTCATCTTTTGTAGAAAGTGGATTTGAAGCACAGAGATAGACCTCAGCTCCACCCTCTTTAAGAGTTCTAGCAAGATTGGCTGTTTCTGTTGTTATGTGTAGACAAGCACCAATTCTGTAGCCACTTAGGGGCTTCTCCTTTGCAAAACGTTCTCTAATAATCCGTAAGACAGGCATGTCCATTTCTGCCCATTCAATTAGCTTTAAGCCCTCCTCTGCAAGATTGAGATCTTTTACATGATAGTCCACAGCTAATTTGCCTCCTCTAAAATTTTATTTGTCAAATCCCGCAAGTTCCTTTATCTTCTCGACCATATCAAGCTTTTCCCAGGTGAATTCAGGCTCATTTCTTCCGAAATGACCATAACAGGCTGTCTTTCTATAAATTGGTCTCCTTAGATTCAAATATTCAATCATGTGTTTAGGACGGAAACAAAAGAGTTTGTTTATGATGTCTAAAATTTTCTCAACAGGAATTGTCTCAGTCCCATAGGTGTTAACATTAATTGCAAGAGGCTCAGGAACTCCTATGGCATAGGCTACTTGGACCTCAAGCTCTCTTGCGACCCCTGCAGCTACCAAATTCTTAGCCACATATCTTGCATAGTAAGAAGGAGTCCTGTCAACCTTAGTTGGATCCTTTCCAGAAAAGGCTCCACCACCGTGATGGCCTCTGCCACCATAAGTATCGACAATGATCTTTCGGCCCGTCATTCCACAATCTGCAAGAGGTCCTCCAATGACAAAGCGACCAGTTCCATTAATTATTATTCTGGTGTCTGGCTTAAGATGTTCTGGGGCAATAACCTTCTTTATTACCTCTTCAGTGATAGCTTCCCTTAACTCTTTGAGTGTGACCGTGGGATCATGCTGGGCAGCAATAACAATTGTATGGACATCAACAGGACGTCTATCTTCATAGCGAATGGTTACCTGTGTCTTCCCATCAGGTCTTAAAAAGGGAAGAATCCCTTTCTTCCTTACCTCAGCAAGTCTCATAGCTAATCTGTGGGCATACCAGATGGGCATAGGCATATAGTCTGGGGTTTCATCGCAGGCATAACCAAACATTAATCCTTGATCACCAGCTCCTATATCTCCGTCTCGGTCAATTCCCATGGCGATATCTGGACTCTGTCTATCAATACTTATTAAAACCGCACAGGTCTGATAGTCAAAACCAAGATCAGAGTGATTATATCCTATCTCTTTCACCACTCCTCTTGCAATGGTTGGATAGTCAACCTTGGCTTCAGTTGTAATTTCACCTGCAATTAAAATCATGCCTGTATTCACGAGGGTTTCACAAGCAACCCTAGCATAGGGATCCTTTTCAAGAATAGCATCTAAAATGGCATCACTAATCTGATCTGCAACTTTATCTGGATGCCCTTCAACTACCGATTCGGAGGTAAAAATAAAGTTTTTCGCCAGCATTCCTCTTCCCCCTTAAGCAAATTTTATAGGCACTATACTATAAATTTATCTTTCTTCAAGATTTATCCTCCAGAGAAAAAACACATTTATGAGAAAGATGTGACAAAATACAAGATCTTTAGTTTTATATCAGTTTATTGAAAAAAAAATTATCTGGGATGAGAACTTTGAAGAATAGGGCTGTAGGGACTACCTCTCGCCTACAGCCCCAAAAGGTGATCTATCTTAGATCTTTGCTAAATACCTCGCAAGAGCTCTATTTGAGGATACAACATAGGTTACTATGGGCTTAGTTCCGAGTTCCTCTTTGTATTTGAAAGCTATCAGAGCAGAGGCATTTATTTTGCTTATTAAGCTTTGAGGATCATTCAAATCTCCAAAGTAGGTTGCTCTGCCAAGGCAGGAATCAACGCACTTTGGAAGTTTTCCAACTTCAACCCTGTGGATGCAAAAATGACATTTTCTTGCATTACCCACAGGAGAGGAAAAATGGGAAGTCCTTGCCCAGAATCTGTTGTATTCCTTGAAAGGCTCAAGTTCGTAGGAAATCTTCTTGATCTCCTGTGAATAGTAGAGCCCAAGATCTCTTGCCCTTGCTCCATAGGGGCAAGCAACGATGCAGTAGCCACAACCGACACATTTCTTGTAGTCTATAACTACAATTCCATCCTCGCCAAGCCATGTTGCATTTACTGGACAGACTTTAGTGCAGGGAGGCTCTTGACACTGCATGCAGGGGCGAGGGAAGAAAACAACTCTTGTATTTGGATATTCACCAAATTCAAATTCAGCCACCTGTCTATATAATACTCCTGGTGGTGTCATATTACCATTCTTACAAGCAGTAGTGCAGGCATGACATCCAATGCACTTCTCAAGATCTATGGTCATTCCCCATTTCCTCTGATTCTTAGGCTTGGCTAAGGCCCTCTTTAAATCCTCAAGCATTATCTCAATAACATCTTTTTCATTAGTCATCTTCCCCCTCCTCGACTATTTTTCTTCCTTAACACTAAGCATGTTTGCCCGATTTGCTATTAAGTAAACAAAAAGTGAAAGTGAAAGTCCTCCAACAAAGACAAGCATTTCTTCAATTGTGGGAACATATTTCACGATTTCAGGAATAGTATAGGCTCTCCAAACAGGTATCTTGAACCCACCGACAATAAGATCATACCTTGCTTTAAATTGTACGACCATGATGAAGAGTGAGATTAAAATTAGGGCTGTGCGGGAGGTGAGGAAATAGAGTAAAACAAGAGGCACAATTGATCCAAGTATTATTACATAGAAAATTTGATTTCCTAAGGTTAGTTCGAACACTTCAGCTCCATGTGCTTGTCCATAAAGTCCAATAGCAATTCTCCAGAATCCCAAGAGAAGTGCGAGGGCTAAACCGCTAATAAGCATTTTTCTGAAAAAATCAACAAGCTTTTCACCCTTTGGACCAAGTTTTGGTGCTTCGACAGCAGCGATTATGGCAGAAGCAGCAACTCCAGTCATAAAGGCAAAAATCAAAAAGTAAATTGGCATAAGCGCACTATAGTAGTAGAACCTTGCTTCATTAACGCCTATTAGGGCACCAAGGGTGCTGTGTTTAATAGTAGCTATAATGAATATAACAAGTGAGTGTTTAAAACTGGCATGACCTCTCCTCAGTTGAATAAAAACATAAATTAATGCAAGTAAATAGGCGGTATACCAAACTGGCATCCACCACATGGGAGACTTGGGTTGCGGTGAAAGAAACCACATATACAACCGTTCAGGATGACCAAGCTCTGTCAAGAGCCCAAACATACCACCGATAGTAGTAAGTATGGCAAAGAATATTATCTTAGGTGCAATTGGCTTGTAGTACTCTTTTGCTAGGGCTACTCCAAAAAAGTTAGCAAAGGTGCAACCAGTGCTAATTAATACAAGATAGATGTATGTAGTGATCTGAAGTCCCCAAGGGACTTGGGCATTTGTATTGGTAGTCTCACCATGTCCAATTATGAAAATTCTTGCAACTGCAATCAAACTAATCAGCAGAGCTATGAAGCTCAGATAGGTTAAAAGCCCTGCCTTACCTTGAATAAACTCCCTAAGAACCCTTTGACCATCTTCTTTGGTCGGTAGTATGTCTGTGAGGAGCTCTCTTATTCCTGCCATTTTTAGCCCTCCTTCAGAATTTTAACAAAATTTACTCTCATACCTGTTCCACCCATTATGGGATCTACTTTATAGGTTGAGTAAAGTTCATTATCACTTGCCCCTTTTCCATAGGCCCACCGCAATTCCTTTGCCTTTACTCCCCAACCATGGGGCATGTAAACACAGTCAGGTCTGATTCTATTAGTTACTTTGACCTTGACCTTAAAGGATGACTTCACCCCATCTTGATTGATTAATCTCACATAGTCTCCACTCTTAAGATTAAGCTCTTTTGCCCTCTTAGGATGGATCCAGAGTTCATTTTCGGGAACAAGTTCATTGAGAATTGGATAATTGATGGTTCTTGAAAAGGTGTGGAGCGGATGTCTTCCGGAGAGAAGTCTGAAAAAGCCCTCAGGTGGCTCTGGATGCTTTGTGTATTTGGGTAAGGGATCAAAGCCTGCCTCTGCAAGTTGAGAAGAATATAGTTCCACTTTCCCTGATGGTGTATCAAAATGAGGAGGATTATTGGGACCGAAATAGGGATTTGCTCTCTCTGGAAATAGGATAATACCTTTTTCATAGAGCTCATCAAAGGAGATATTCATAGCTTCGCAGACCTTTTTAACATACTCCTCACCATCCTTCCAGGGGAAGTAGGCTTCAATTCCAAGGCGTCTTCCTAGCTCCTTACAGATCCACCAGGAAGGCCTACTTTCAAAAAGTGGTTCTATAGCAGGCGCCCTCAAACTTACTGCTGGAACTTTCATCCTATCTACAAAGAGATTGTCATATCTCTCAAGGTAGGAACATTCAGGAAGAACTACATCCGCATAGGGCATGTGACAACTGGGAAGGATGTCAACAACTACCATAAGGTCAAGTTTATGGATAGCTTCGATGGTTTCTTGTATTGAGGGTATGGCCTGAATAATGTTACAGCTATAGGCAATCCAGGCTTTGACAGGGTAGGGATCTCCAGTGATAGTTGCCTTTCTCAAAGCGGTTGTTGTTGGAAGAAGTGCAAAGGGATAGCCAGTTAGGGGAGGTTTTGCCTCTGGATAAGGAGGGAGTCCAGGATATTTAGGTACTGAGATGCTTGCTCGAAGATAAAAGCCTCCCTTTCTACCCCAAGATCCCATTAGGGCATTGATTATGGCTATTGCTCTGTTTCTCTGCACATCATCTCCATACCAAACAGAAAACCTTCCACCTATAGCACAAACCGCAGGTTTGCAGGCAGACATTTCTCTTGCTATTTCTACAATAGCACTTGCGGGAATGTCAGATTCCTTTTCTGCCCACTCAGGTGTGCAATCTTTTACAGCCTCTGCAAGCTTATCAAAGCCTACAGTGTAATTTTTTACGAAATCTTTGTCGTAAAGTTCCTCCTTGATAATCACATGAATGAGGGCAAGGAGAACAGCAAGATCAGTTCCAGGCTTAACAGGAAGCCACCAATTGGCCTTACTAGCTATGTTAGAAAGTCTTGGATCAAGGACAGCGAGTTTCGCACCCTTTGAAAGAGCTATCATGAATTCCTGGACATGGCTATTATGGGCGTTCTCACCAATGTGGTAGCCAACAAGCAAGAGAAACTTGCTGTTCTCTATATCATAATTCTCAGGAGAACCGCAATCGGATCCGAAGGTCAAAAGAAAGCCCACATCACGGGCACCTCTACAGTTTGCAAAACTCGGAGCAAAGATGTTATCACTTCCTAAGGCATTAAGGAGGTGTTTCCACCAAAAACCTCCAGAACCATGGGAGATGAGGGCCACACTCTCTGGTCCATACTTTGAAATGATGTCTTTGAGTTTGTCTGCAACGAAGTTAAGGGCCTCATCCCAAGAGACCTCTCGCCATTTTGGATCCCCTCTTTTGCCAGTATTTAAAAGGGGCTTTTTTAATCTGTCTGGATTGTAGACAAGGCTCATACCTGCATTACCTCTACCACACAGCATGCCCCTTCCTCTCTGGCTTAGGGGATTTCCCTCAAGTGCAACTATTTTACCATTTGTTACCACTGCAAAGAGGTTGCAATTCCAGAAACAGACTTCGCAAAGATTGGGAACATATTTATATTGAGGTGAGGCAACCTTAGACCCTCTCAAGGAGGCAACTGACTCAGAAATTTTATAACCTCCCGTTAGTAGACCTCCTGTGAGAAGGCCAAACTTCAAAAAATCTCTTCTTGATATACCCATGACCCCCTCCAGCTTTAAAGATATTTTTAATTAAAATAAACGCTAACCTATCAGAATCAATATTCCTTAATTGATCTTGTGAGAGTTGTCAAGCACAGGTAAAATGCCAAATTGGCTATTAACCTTCCTTATTTGCTTTACTCAACAAATTTTTAAAATTTTTTTATTAAATTATTAAGTTTTATGACCTTTTGAGAAATAAGTTTCTATGAAGGGAGTACAGGGGAGTAAAGATGAAGTTGGAGATTTATTTTTATTCCTTTACTGGGGTCTCAAAGGAGATTGCAAAATCCTTAGGGGCTCTACTTGGAGTCGAGCCTAAGGAAATTGAGGGCCCATCTTGGGGGTATCCGCTGTGGCTGTTTCTGTCATTTATACCGCATCTTAGAGTCAAAATCCGCTTTGAAAGACCCAAAGGAAACTATGGAATCCTTGTATTTCCAAAGTGGACCTTTAATTGTCCACCGGTAACTGCTTTCCTTAAGGAGGTCTTCTTTGAGAGACTGTTTTTGGTTATAAGTTATGGTGGCTGGAGAGAAAAACCCTTTGGAGAGTATTATGTTCGACTTGCCAGAGAGAGAGCCAAGGAAGTTGCAGTTGATTATATAAAAAGAGCTCATTGGTTGGAAAATAAAGAGAGGGAAATTCAAAGGTTATGGCTCAGCTTGGAGAATTTTTTTGGTCCGGAAGCGCTGTAGCCCCTTTGAAGCCCTTGTCAATCGTTGGACATTTTATTTTACATAATATCAATTATCGGAAGTTATTAGAAAACTGAGACTTCGCGCCTTAAGAATAAGTCCACTCAAATTAGCACCTCTTAAGCTCCAAATTTTTGAAGGCGTCCTGCGTGAGCAAGAAGTACCTGCATAAGCTTGTGACTTGGGAATATACCAAGTTCTCCCTTAAGACATTCTCGCTCAGTAAACCTTTGAGAGGTATTCCCAAGCACGAAAGGAGAGTAAATTAAAACTGGCACAGGATGCCAGGAATGGGATTTCATCTTACAGGGAGTTGAGTGATCACCAGTTATAGCAAGGACATCTGGATTTAGCTTAAGAACTTCTGGAAGGGCTCTATCAAAGGCCTCAATCACTTTGACTTTTCCTTCAAAATTTCCATCCTCGCCATAGGAGTCTGTTTTTTTAATGTGGATAAAAAAGAAATCGTAAGCATCCCACCACTGCCTTAGGGCCTGAATTTCATCCTCAATATCCTCTCCCTCAAAAGTGATAACATCCATTCCAACAAGCCTTGCAAGGCCCTTATACATAGGATAAACCGCTATACAGCAACTATTTAATCCAAACCTCCGAGGGAATGGCTCAAGAGCAGGTTTGACCGAAAACCCTCTCAAAAGCACATAATTGGCCTTCTCCTCATCTCTAAGGATTTCTCCAGCAAGATCAATAAATTTCCTTGCTACCTCAGCTATAGGCTCTGCCTCGGGGCTTTGGCCTCTTGGTATGAGTGGAGCCCTATTAACCGCCTGAGGATCTGTATCATTAACCTGCTCAGCAGATGAAGGCAAAGGATGGGGAAATCTTAAAATGAGCGAGAAGCGATGTTCTCTTCCCGAACATAAGATTATCTCTACATCATCAATACGTTTAATTTTTTGTGATAACTTTTCTATAAGACGTCTATTTTCGTCAGTTGAAATTCTTCCAGCACGTCTATCAACTACTATTGGCTGGGAATCTTCATATTTTACTGTAGCAAAATTACCTCGTATAGCAACATCACTCTCTCGGACATCTAATCCAAGCCCAAGAGCTTCAAGAATTCCTCTCCCTATTTCATACCTTAAGGGATCGTAGCCGAAAATTCCTAAGTGTCCTGGACCACTACCAGGTGTTATGCCATAATCTACTGGAATCTGCAGACCTGTTGCTGAATCTTTTGCAAGAGAATCAAGATTAGGAGTTTGGGCAAGTTCTAAAGGAGTTTTTCCGTCCTTTACTGGTAAGTCCCCTATTCCATCAAGCACTACAAGAACTATTTTTGTCTTCTCCTTCTTTAGTAGTTTTTGAATTTCCAGCATGCCCTTTATCCTCCTCAAGGGTTTTACAAAATCTCTGCCAAAGTTCCTCCTTAGAGGACTCTAACAGTTCAAAACAATCCCTACCGCTGACCTCAACTCCACAGTCAAGGCATCGGATCTTTGCCTTTACTCAGGTTCCCTCTATTTGGGCTTCTTTTCCGCAATAGGGGCATAGAATTTTCAATTCTTCAAAACAAGCTTTATCCATTCTTCTTACTCAGTATATCCTGAATTATGTTATCTGGATTATGCTCATTCCCACTTATTGTGATAACCTTTATACCCTCTTGCATAAGCTTTTCTTTTAGGGAGGCAAGTCCTTCTGAGAGACAGACATGGGTTGCAACCTGTTCTTTCAAAAAGTCAACAAGGTCCTGATCTTGGACTTTTTTGACAACATCTTTTACAAGGACTTTACCATTCTCAACATCGTATAGGGCATAAAGCTCTGCTTTTTCAACTTCTGGTTGAAATTTATTGGGTGACGAAACAGGGATAGCAACTCTCATATACTTTTCTTCCTCAACCTCTTTTACCATTTCTTGAGTTGCTGTAATGATGTTTCTAATTAGATTATCAAAGGCTTCAGCAGTGATACTCTCAGGGTAGGCACCAACAAGGGGTTTTCCTCTATCTCCAGTGTCAACTATTCTTGGATCAACAGGAATCTTTCCTAGGAACCTGATTCCCATCTCCTCTGCAAGTCTCTGCCCTCCTCCCCTTTTAAACAGATCAACTGGTTTTCCACAATGAGGACAGATGAAACCACTCATATTCTCAACAATTCCCAAGATCCTCATCTTTACTTTCTGGCAAAACCTTATGGACTTTTTGACATCAATGAGGGAAACCTCTTGAGGGGTTGTTACAATGAGAGCATATGCATCAGGTATAGTTTTTGCAATTGTAAGGGGTTCATCTCCTGTCCCTGGAGGGGCATCAATTACAAGGTAGTCAAGCTCTCCCCAATCAATATCACCAATGAATTGTTTTATTGCAGAGATCTTAATAGGTCCTCTCCAAATTACTGCAGAGTCCTCAGAAGGTAAAAGTGGTTCAATAGAGAGAAATTTTAGATTTGGGGAGTATTTAATGGCTCCCAATCTACCATCAGGTCTCCTTGATAGTTTAAGGTCTCTAGCTCCAAGCATCTGAGGTATACTTGGACCGTGGAGATCAAGGTCCAAAAGGCCAACCATAAAATCTTGAAGGGAAAGCCCTACCGCAATGTTTACAGCAATGGTGCTTTTCCCAACACCTCCCTTACCAGACATCACCATGATCTTGTGCTTGATCTTAGAGAGCTGTTCTCTGACTCTTTTATCTTGCTGATCTAAAATGGCACTTTTTCCCTTCCCTACCTGCATCATAGGCCTCCTGCAATTTTTTAGTTTATAATATAGCTATCTTGGCTCTAAAAAAGAGAGGGACAAGGACTCCATTTTTTCTGGGCTCCTTTAATGGGGACTGTTTAAGTTTAATCTCATTTTAATCATCGCTGAGGCTTTGTCAAATAAGGTTAAAGTTTTTCTTTTCTCATCCGATACCAATAATAGACAAAATAGGTCATAAAAGGGGGCCCCTATGAAGGTGGAACTCTTTAGAGGAATTTTAGCTGATTCAACTCTTATTCAGTCACAAAACACCCAAGCCCAAATCTCTAGACAAAAACCAAAAGAGATAATTCCTGAGCATGAAGACAGGTCCTCAACAAAGCTATTAGACAAAGAGAGACTCAATGAATTAGCTGAAAGTTTGAGAAAATTTTTGAGACAATTCGATCTAGAGGCCAAAGTTGTCTATGATAAAAAATATGAAACCTTAGTTGTTCAGGTCTTAAGAAAAGACACTGGAGAACTTATTAAACAGATCCCTCCTGAAGAATTGCTTGAGATATCAAGAAGACTCCAGGAATTGGTAGGTATTCTCCTGAGCTATAAGTCGTAAAAAACTAATCAAAAATCAACGAAGAACTTGTTTTTGGTCTCACTTGTGCTATTATTTCGGAGGAAGAGGTCTAAACTACAAAGGAGGAATCATGAAAGAGTATACTGTTGCAGTTGTTGGAGCAACAGGTGCTGTTGGAAGAATGATGATTAGCGTTCTTGAGGAGAGGAATTTCCCTGTAAAGGAATTGCGTCTTTTTGCCTCACCCAAATCAAAGGGAGTAAGGATCCCTTTTAAAGGCGAGGAAATCGAAGTTGAGGTTCTTGAGGAGACGAAGTCTTTTAAAGGGATTGATATAGCTCTTTTTTCTGCTGGAGGGGCAAAGAGCCTTGAATATGCTCCTCTCTTTGCAAAGGATGGTGCTGTTGTAATAGATAACTCAAGTGCCTGGAGGATGGACCCTGAAGTTCCCCTTGTCGTTCCTGAAGTTAATCCTCATGCGGTCAAGTACTTTAAGAAAAAAGGAATTATAGCTAATCCAAATTGTTCTACAATCCAGATGGTTGTAGTTTTAAAGCCAATCCATGATGTTGCAAGAATAAAAAGGGTAGTTGTGGCAACCTATCAATCTGTTTCTGGTGCTGGGCAGAAGGCCATCAATGAGCTTATTGAGCAGGTTAAGGCCTGGTGTAGTGGAGAGCCTTTACCTTCCGCAAAAAATCTGCCCCAAACCATAGCCTTTAACTGTATCCCCCATATAGATGTCTTTCTTCCAAATGGTTACACCAAAGAGGAAATGAAAATGGTGGAAGAGACAAAGAAGATTCTGGAAGACCCTAACATTAGGGTGACTGCAACAACCGTAAGAGTCCCAGTCTTTTATGGCCATGCAGAAGCAATTAACATTGAAACTGAAAAGAAAATTTCTGCAGAGGAGGCAAGAGAGATTCTTAAGAAGGCTCCTGGGGTGATCGTTATTGATGAGCCTGAGAAAAAACTCTATCCTCTTCAGATTGATGTCGCAGGTCGAGATGAAGTCTTTGTGGGGAGAATTCGAGAAGATGTGTCCTGCGAAACCGGGCTCAATATGTGGGTTGTTGCTGATAACCTTAGAAAAGGTGCTGCCACAAACGCTGTCCAAATCGCAGAACTTCTTATTAAAAACTACCTGTAGACCTTGGAACTCTTCGTAGAAGAGCGGGCTCTTAAATACACCCTCACCCAAAATATCCTCAAAAAATTTCCAAACTATACTATCATTAGCAATTATGAAGAATACAAGTGGGAAAATCTCCCAGAAGAAGAACTAATTACCCTCGGTAAAAGAAAACTTTTTTTGATTCACTACCTGGGAGATTTTCTAAAGCCCTGTCCTGGCACAAAGAACTATATCTGTTGTGGCTACAAGATATTCCACATTGGAGAGGGATGTCCCCTCGATTGCAGTTACTGTATTTTGCAGATCTACCTCAATAGACCAGGATTGAAAATTTGGGCTAATCTCTTGGAGGATGGGCTACCTTTTCTGGAGAGATATCTAGAAGAGAGCAAAAGAAAAAATTTACCTCTTAGAGTTGGAACAGGTGAATTTACAGATAGTTTAGCCCTTGAAGCAATAACTGGAATCTCAAAGAGTCTCATTGACCTTTGGAAAAACTTTGACCCCTTTGCACTCTTAGAGTTGAAGACCAAGATTTCTCTTTCAGAAAACTTTTTTAGCGACATTGTAGGCGATAGAAGAGTCATCTTTGCCTGGTCAGTGAATACTGATAGAATAATAAGAAATGAAGAGAGAGGAACTGCCTCTCTTGAAGCTCGCATAAAGAGCGCTGAACTTGCTATAAAAAAAGGCTTCAGTGTTGCCTTTCACTTTGACCCCATCGTTCTTTATCCTGAAGCTGAAGAGGAATACCCTGCCCTACTTGAGACACTCCTTAGAAGGATACCTTTTCATTCCATTGCCTGGATAAGTTTCGGCACTCTCCGCTATCCCAAGGCCCTTAAAGATATCGCAGAAAAGAGATTTCCTCAAACCAAAATCTACTCAAGTGAATTTATTGAAGGCCTTGATAAGAAAAAACGTTATTTCATAGAAATTAGAAAAAAACTCTATAAAGCTTTTAGTAAACTTATAAGAGAAACTATGAATGAAATCACTTACTATTATTGTATGGAAAGTGAGCGCATATGGAAAGAAATTTTAAACGCAAATATTACTAAAAATGAAGAACTTATTAGTAGATTAGATAGAGTTGTTAAAAAATTATGTTTTTTGTAATTATTCTTTGTTCTTTTTTGATTGTTAGCTGTTCAAAAATTGGTGATAGTTATAAACAATATAGCTGTCTTGATTGTCACAGAGGACTTATATCTAAAAAAAGTGTCCATGCTGAGCTATCCTGTCATTCATGTCATGGGGGAAAGGAGCCTGCTCGGAGTAAGACTGATGCCCATAAAAATCTATCTATTTATCCTGATTTCCTTAGAGTTGAGTCAGTCTGTATGCAATGTCATAACTATGAGACAGAAAAATTTAAAAATTCACTTCACTATACTTACAAAAGGAAACTAAAAACTATTCTTTATGGCTTCAACTTAAAATCTCCTACCATTACAATGATCGAGCTTGTTCAGACTGAGCAAAATACTTCTACTCGTGAGGGCCTAATTTTTGACTTCCTTAAGAGGAGGTGTCTTAGTTGTCATATATATTCAATGGGAGAGAATTATTCCAAGACAAGACGAAGTTTATCTTGTCTAAGTTGTCATCCTCCACATTCCTACTCTAAGCCTAATGATGAGACCTGTCTTTCTTGTCATTACAGCATACGAATTGGTTGGGATTACTATGGATTTTTCCCACACAACTGGTATTGGGATTATAGATCGCCTTTCATCAATGGTAAACTTCCAGATAGGCCTTATGGAATTGAGGCTTATAAATTAGAAGAGGATATACATAGGAAAAGAGGTCTTAACTGTTCAGATTGCCATCAAAAAGAAGAGATAATGTTTGGTAAAAAGGGGAAGACCTGCAAAAGCTGTCATCAGGATTTAAAAAATCAATTGTTTCATAGAAATGAGGTTTTAAAGCGGATTAGATGTGAAGTATGTCATGCCCGTTATATTGCTCAGGACGAAGTCAAAATCTGCTATCTGAGCTACGACATTGACCTTGATGAATGGGAGGGCCTCGTTGTCCAGGAATCTAGTGAAGTTGAAGAAAAATTAACTGCTCTACTTCATGGAAATCAAGTCGAGATCTCTATGAGAGACAAATTTAGTGGAAAAGAACTTCCTGGCATATGGCTATGCACATTAGCAAATCGTACTTTTAATAAAATAGATATTGGCAAAGATAGGGACGGTAGACTATGTCTTGTAAGAAGAGAAAAGATTGAGTTAAAGGCAGATAATCTGAAAGTGAACGCGACAGTTATTGGGATTTTTGAAACCTGTAAAGTTCCCCACACTATTGGAAGAGGAGACCTAAATAGGTCCTTACGTCTTCTCAAATCTGTGAGATGAGGACAAACCTTTATCCACAAATAAGAATAAATAAAAGAGGAGTTAAGAAAGTTCTCCAAGGAAGACTATGGCTTACACTGGATGACTGTTCAGAAAGTAGGAACTATTTACTTGAGGAAATCATTCCTGGGTCCTTAGTAACTCTTGTTTCTGAGACTGGAGATTTTCTTGCCCAGGCCTATTGCAATCCAAAAGCCTTTTATGCAATAAAGATTCTCACAAGAGAGAGAGAATTTATTGATCAAACCTTTTTTAAAAGACAAATTAAGAAAGCCCTTAATTTAAGAACAAAACTCTTTCCTGACTCAAGGGTTTTTCGACTAATACATGCTGAGGGAGACTATCTTCCTGGGTTAATAGTGGATGTTTATGGAGACCTTGTTGTTATTCAATGTCATACTCTTGGAATGGAAAGACTTCTTCCGAGTGTGGAAGAAGCCTTAAGGAGCCTTTTAAATCCCAGATTTATTTTTATAAAAAACGATTTTGAGCGACGCAAAGAAGAAGATTTGCCACTTTATACCCGTGCAGAACCTGACTCTATTCCTGATCCCTTTGAAATTGAAATGGATGGGCTTAAGTTTTTAATTCCTCTGCGTCAGGGGCAAAAGACTGGATTTTTTCTTGATCAAAGAGTAAACAGAAGATTTATTGGAGCTCTCTGCAGAGACCTTATTGTAATTGACGGATTTTGCTATATAGGAGCCTTTGGCATGTATGCCCTTAAGGGTGGAGCAAAGAGAGTCTTCCTTGTAGATCGTTCTTCACGGGCACTAGATCTTGCCCTTGAAATTGCTCAACTCAACCGTTTTAGGGACCGCGTAATACCAGTTGAGGGAGACCTTTTTAAGGTTTTAAAGGGCCTTAGTGATAGAGCTGACCTTCTCATCTTGGACCCACCTGCCTTTATAAAAAGTAGAGAAGATAAGGAACAGGGACTCTCAAAATATAGGGAACTTATAGCCTTAGGAATGGGCCTTTTTCAAAGAAAGGAGGGATTTTTAAGTATCTTCTCCTGCTCCCATTTTTTAAGTCTTGAAGAGCTAGAAAATCTCTGTAGGGAGACCTTATTCAAAGAGGGAATTTCAGGACAGTTCTTGAAATATTTTTCTCAAGCTGAGGATCATCCAATTAATCCCTTTGTTGAAGAGACAAAATATCTAAAAGGACTGTTCCTTAGGCTCCTCAGGGCCTGAGAGAGGACAAAGATCCTTAATTGACTCTTCTAATTGTTGAAAATCCTTCTCAATGGAATCCTTTTTGAGAATTTCTAAGAATTCTAACTGAGTGATTTCATCAATTTTCACAACAAGCCCCTCAAGATAGACCCTTTCTCTATCTATAGGGCTGTAGAAAAACACATAGCTATTGAGCTTTATCTCTGGTGTAAGGTAATAGAGAACTTCTCTTATAAAGGTGTCTCTATTTATAAATTCTTTGAGATGAAATCTCTCCTCCTTGAGATCTCTCTCAACAAGTTCCCAGGGACTGAGATGTTCTCTCTTGACAGAGCCTAGGTATTTATAATTTCTTAAGACCTGGAATTTTTGGGCCTTTGCCCTTTTTTTCAATACAAGTCCTGGACCAAGGATAATCTCCTTGAAAATTTCTGCCCTTTTCTTAAAACCAACAAGGTCAGAAAGGTTTAGGTTGGCTATTACGTCGAGAAGATTTAGTTTTAACACAAAACCCGGTTCAGATCCCCAGAAGGCAAAATGGCCATTTCTTTCTAAATAGTGCCAAAATCTCTCCTTCAATACTTCCTGTAAATAGGTCTGTCTTCTAAGAGTGTTCTTTAGATTTTCAAGCTCAGTTCGTAGAGTCTTTCTTGATAGCTTTAAGAGGTAATTTTTTTTGTAATAGTGAAAACTTTGGGGGTTTTTTTCTAAATTTAGTGCATCATATGCAAGATTCAGTTCAAGAGCCTTCTTAGGGTCACCACCTCTATCAGGATGAAAGTGGAGCTGAAGGGTATGATAAAGTTTTTTAATCAATTTAAAAAGAGTTTCATCATCAAGTTCCTTAACCATTTGGGGCGTAAGTCCAAAAATCTCAAAGGGATTAACTCTAAATTTCCTCATAGTTTATCAGCCAACCCTTCTTTAAGAAATTCCTCAAGCAGGGGAAGAAGGGCTATTCTAAGCTCCTTTAATGTGTGTTCTGGTCTTTTATTAATTTTAATGCCAACTTCATCTGTTAGCATCACAAGAGCACTAGCCCAAAAATTATAATAATTAGCTAGGGCAAAGAGAGTTGAAGTCTCCATATCCACCGCATCAACCTCACACAGATAAAAGTTATATCTTTCAAGATCACTTTCAACCTTGTTTGGTGAATCAACACTTAAAATTACACCACTTTGGTATGTTATAGAATATTTCTGCAATTTTTCTTCAATTTGTTTTTTAATTTTTTGATTTAACGTGAAAATTTTTTTATGTTTGTAATAAAACCAGGTAGAGCCAGTAAGGCTAATTGATCTTATGGGAAGGAAGAGAGTCCCGACAGATAGAGGGGAGTAAGGAGTTTTTCCTGCCCAACCAATGAATAGAACCTCTTTTAATCCATGAGACAGCAAGACTTCAAGAGTAAAGGCAAGTTGGGGTGCTCCAAAGAGGGGGCCCAAAAGAGAAGTCTCTTCATTAAGTCTCTTAACAGTGAAATTTAGCCATCTATACGTTCCCTTAGAGGAAAATTGTTTTGAGAAGAAGTTCCACTCAGGAAGAGGCGAGATCAGAATAACTCTTTTAATTGGAGTGATTGGAAACTTAGGGAGAAACACTTACCTTTTAGTCTTCTTCTTCCTCTATGAGATCCTCAAAGATTTCAAAGCATTCCTTTACTAAGCACTCCTTATCTGGAAAATGACATCCGCCTTCTTTTCTCTGAGGTATTGGCTTTTCAGGTAATTTGAGGTTTTGTAAAATCTCCTCAACCGCCTCAAATTTTGGCCTAAAGAGTTCAGGGATTTCCTCTTTATTTATTTCTGACTTAAAACGTTCAAATTCATACAACACTTCTTCAGCTACCTCTTTTCTAGACTTACAAGCACTACACTTTGGATCAGTTCCTTGAAGTTTCAATAATCCAGCAATGAAATAAAAAGCTCTTACCTTGTTGATAATTAGCTTTTCTCTTTCCATCCTTTCCTCCAAGTAGTTAAAGTTATCTTACTTATCTAATTATAATTCACTTATCCCTGAATTGTAGCCTATGTGAAAAAAATATCTTTTTAAAGAAATAGGTATTTTTATAATGAAATTGCCACGACCTGTTGTTATGGTATATTATTTATGGACATATACTTTTTACTAACATTAGCTAGAGGTGGGGTATGAGGAAGCAGGTTGAGATTGGAGGCGCAGTCTTGGAAATAGTTAAGGGTGATATAACTGAAGAGGATGTTGATGCTATAGTTAATGCAGCAAATGAGAGATTAGTTCCTGGTGGAGGTGTTGATGGAGCTATCCATAGGAAAGGAGGGCCGTCTATTCTTGAGGAGCTAAGAAGCAAGTATACCAATTGTCCTCCGGGATCTGCGGTAATAACTGGAGGTGGAAATCTCAAGGCAAAGTATGTCATCCATGCGGTAGGGCCTATTTACAAAGATGGAAAATCTGGCGAAGCTGAGATCCTTGCAAGTGCCTATAGAAGTGCCCTAGAACTTGCAGTAAAAAACAATATTAATTCCATTGCCTTTCCTGCCATTAGCACAGGTGCCTATGGCTATCCCATAGATTCAGCAGGAGAAATTGCCCTCAAAACAGTAATTAATTTCTTAAGAGAAAATCAGAGACCTCAACTCGTTAGATTCGTCCTATTTACACAGGAACATTTTGATGTCTTTGAGAGAGTTCTTGACAAATGTATTGAAGAGGTCTTTCAAGCCTAAAATAGTTTAGGACATCTATAAAAGCTTGATTCCGTATCGGATTTTCAAAGAAATAAAAGAGGTGGCTTTCGCACTGACAATCAGAAGCACCAAAACCTGATATCCTCCCATCAGCAATCTCTTTTAGATTTTCGGCGACCTCACACTCAATATCTTCTGAGGTTATTATAGGTAATTTTTTTAAAAGTTTTGCATCTCCAGAAAGTAGATAATCAATATGCCAGTGCTTTTTCTTTGTCTGTCTTGAATGCCTAGATAGTCTTTTTTGAAGATACCTTTTAGCAGAACCTACATAGACGTAATATCCCTTTTTGAAAAATTGTTTTCTCAGAGAACCAACCTCAATAATTTTATCCTCCTTCATTTCAAGAATGAGAAGATAGACCCCTCTTTCTTCAAACTCTTTCCTAAGAAACTGAATGGGAATTTTTAGCTCTCTAAAAGTCTTTATCGTTGACAGATCTGGACTAAGTTCTACCGCAATAGCTCTGTGTTGAATAGCTTCATAGGTTTCTAAAAAGGCCTTGGTAAAGGAGAAGTCAATATGATAAGCAGGAAGAAAAAACTCTACATATGGACTCATAACCACATAGAGGACCCCAGCCTCTTCACCCCTCTTCACAATTTCTCCAAGTTCATATATATGCCTTGTTCCTCTCTCTGTCTCAGCATCAGGAAACATTGCTAATTTACTTCCAAAAAGTGTACATGTCTTAATTTCAAGATAATATTTTCTATTTGTAAAAATGTTAACCAATTTGAAATCTATTCTGCTTCTTCCTATACTTGATTCTTCATCAATTAATTCATATTCCTTGAGCCAAGGTATTTGTTTTTCAAGAAGTAACATTTTAACAAGATAATTTGTATAATGAGTATGTAATAATACCGGAAGATTTTCTTTTATAACTGCCATAACTACGTATTTAATCTTACTTTTCTTATTTTCTACAAGAAGTAATTCTCTTTCCGGAAATAGTAGTTCCCATAGTCTTCCAGGGTTGGCAAGATAGGCATAAGTAATATTTCCATTTATTTTTGCTTTTACGACAAACCGGTTGACTCTTTCAATAAACTTAGCTGAGATAAGGTTCAACTGGTCTACCCTTTAGTTGAAGAGGTAGTCCTGCTATAATAAAGAAGACTTCATCAGCTATCTCAGCAATACTCTGATTTAAGATTCCAGCTTCATCTCTAAAGTAGCGTCCGATTTGGCTTTCTGGAACTATTCCTAGTCCAACTTCATTTGTAACTATGATTAACCAGGATCTTTCATGTTCGCGAAAAATTTCAAGCTTTTGTAACAGCAGTTCTCTATAGGTCTCAACTGATTTTTTATAGTAAATTAGATTAGAGAGCCAAAGGGTAAGACAATCAATTAGAATGACACAATTGTTGGCATCAATCTTTGAAAGTCTCTCAGGCAAGTTTGTGGGCTCTTCGATAACTAACCATTTGGGATTTCTGTCTTTTCTATGTCTTTCAATTCGATCCTTCATTTCCTCATCAAAGGGTATTGCAGTTGCAATGTAATAGTATTTACTAAAGTTATTAAGGCCCTCTGCATAACTGAGAGCCCACCTACTTTTGCCACTCCTAGTGCCACCTATGACAAGGGTCAACATTTCTCCTCTCTCCAAAGATAGCAGAGAATCCTCTCAAGTTTATTTATTAATTCTCTATAGAGTCCTCCATAACTCTTTAAGTTCTCGCCAAAAATCCTCGTTTCTTCCTCAGAGTAAAGAGGATCATCTACATTAAAACGTTTTAAAATATAACTTTTTTTTAAAGTCTTAAGGACCTGCATTAGGTCTTCCTCTAATTCTAAGATTTGCTCCCCTACTCTTTGTAGAGTTTCAGAGGATGCTCTCCCTGAGCAAATAAGAGATTCCAACTCCTCAAAAGCGTATTGCAGGTTTAAAAGTTCAAGACCTCTTATTCCTCTTTTCCACTGTATAAAAAAGGGATATCTTCTATGAAAAAGAAAATTTCTCATACCAAACTCAAGAAGAGAGTCTACCATTTGTTTCATGTGAGAAACTGCTTTTTCTATGAGGTTAATAGACCTTTGAGGCAGGGAAAAGATCTTAGGCTCACTATAAGTCTGTCTAGGAAGCTCATATAGCTCTGCAAGGTTTTCAAGAAACTTAAGTCCTGCAGGGCAATTAGGTGTATCAAAGTGGATTAGCGAGATAAAGGCCTTCCCTTTTCCAAAAAGAGACTCGAATATTAAGGGTTTAGCCTGCATTCTGTTTGGATCAAGGGGTAAATTATAGAGCTTTTCAATGTGTGCTAAGTCACACTCGTAGTCTTCCAGACATAGATCAGAGGTGTAGGCTTCTTTAAGAGGTGCTTCAAAAATGGCAATTATGTCAGCACTATTTTGTGCATTACCATCTACAATCTCAATTTCTGGAGGAAACCAGAGATAAAAAATCGGTTGAGCTATTCCTTTTAGAAGGGCTTCCTTTGAGAGAAATTTAACTCTACAAGGACCACTATAGCTTGGAACTCTATCTTTTTTTCTCCGAACCGGACTTATTGAGAGCCCATCAAGGCCTGCAAGGCTTGCACCACCGCAGATTCCTATATAAATTCCTCCATTTTCCACAAAGGCTCTGATTACTCTCTTTCCCTCATCGCCAAGCGACTCTAACTTGTTTCTAGACCAGCCTCCAGGGACAAATAGAGCCTTAAAACTCCCTAGGTATTCTTCACTCAACTCTTTAGCAAGAACAGGCTCAAAAAAGAGACCTACCCTTTTAAGAGCTCGATAACACCAAATTCCCCATAGATGTGAATCAGTTAGAAGTAAGGCTGATTTCATAATTTTCTGGATATTTTTTGTCATATCCTCTTCTGGAAAAAATGTAGGGTCCCCATTTTGAAGTTGCTTCTGAGCCAATTATTACAAGACTTTGCATATTCACCATCTCTTCTGGTAAAACTCCAAGAGTTACAACCATAACTCTTTCTCCCTCTTGATAGGCAGAAGTTACAATGCCAACAGGGGTTGATGATGATCTATGTTTTCTAATAATTTCAAGGGCTCTTTTAAACTGCCATTTTCTACCAGAACTTCGGGGATTGAAAAGAACAAGTGGCAAATCAGTCCTTGCAATCTCCTCAAGTCTTCTCTCTATAATTTCCCAAGGTGTTAATCTATCTGAAAGGCTGATCACTACAAAGTCATTTGCTAAGGGTGCTCCAAGAAGGGCATTACAAGCATTTAAAGCAGAAACACCAGGAACAATCTCAATATCGAGATAGAGATTATTATGGGCAAGAACCTCTATGAGGAGCCCTGCCATGCCATAGATCCCTGGATCTCCTCCACTTACAAGTGCAGTATCCTTCCCCTGAAGGGCACTTTCAATGGCTTTCTTCACCCTATCAAGTTCCTCTCTCATTGAATAGGCATAAACCTCTTTTCCAATAAGGAAGGGTTCAATGCGTCTAAGATAACTCTTATAGCCTACAATTACATCTACCTCTTGAAGGACCTCAATAGCTCTCAAGGTTAGTAATTTATGATGTCCTGGTCCAATCCCCACAACATAAACCTTGCCAGGCTCTTCCCCTTCAATCGCTACCGCAACAGTCATATCCCTAAAAACAGTTTTCGGAATAAGTAACCTTCCACCCCTACTTGCAAGTAGAGCTGATCCCTCACAAATACTTCCTACATTAAATAATTTTTTTACAATTTCTGAACAACTAAAGGTTTCTATTTTTGAAAGCTCATAGTGATCAAACCCTATCAATTTGAGTTTATGTTTTAAACAGAAATTTATAAGAGGTGTATAGTTAGTTTTTTTCTTTAAAGTTGCTATCCCCTTTATTGATGACCACTCTAGTTGTTGGCTTTCTACGAAGGCTAAGAGGGTATTTTCAAAGTCCTCCTCTTTCAGATTCTCATGGAACCCGACTCCAAGCCAGATCTTTCTCGGTATTAACAAGAGTCCATTTGGGGCTTCTCTTTTTTTGTAAGTTATGACAATATCAGCCTCATTTGGGTTATCAACAGGTTTTAGAAAATGTGGTATAGAGACATTTAGGTCCTTTTCTGCAAAAACAGTTAAAGTTTCACCCCTATTGATCCTTGCCATAAGTGAGGGAAGAAGAGCCCTATCTTTTAGCACAAACCTTCTCTTTTTGATCCAAAGATCAAGACCTGGAAGTCCTCTTAGATCAGAAGAAGTAGTTATCACTGGATTTGCTCCCAAAACTTGAGCAAGCTCTCTTGCTGTGCAATTGACTTCTGCATAGTGTCCACCAAGAAAAGGAATTATATTCCTTCCTATTTCATCAATAACCAAAACACCAGGATCCCTCTCCTTTGTTGAGACAAGAGGAGCACACACTCTAACAACCACTCCAAGAGCCATGACAAAAATGAGCAAATTCCCCTCCTGCCAATATGGCATAATCCTTTGAGTAGCTACCTCTCCCCGTAAACACTCAACTTTGGCCCTTCCATAATATGCACTAATCCTTTTTATAAGATCCCTTGCCTCTTCTGATAAATAAAATATGACAATTTCTTTATATTTAGCCATAAAGTATTGATCTTTTGTAAAAATTTTTTTCTAAAAGGTCTAATACCTTTCCTACGACTATTAATGCGGTCTTTGTTATTTTTTCCTCTTTAAGTTTTTGAGATAGTTCTTCAAGGGTGGTGAGAAAAATTTGTTCGTTCTTTCTTGTTAGGTTCGAGAGAATGGCAACTTTTGTATCTTTTGGAAGGGCTTTCCTCAGTATAGTTGAGAGCTTTTCACCGTATTGGGCTGAGAGAAAGAAGACGAGAGTAGAATTGGTCTTAGCGTAGGCAAGAATTTCTTCTTCACTTGCGCCACCAGTTTTACCCTCAATTCTTGTAAGAATAACTGCATTTGAGAGATCTGGATAGGTAAATTCAAGAGCAAGTCTTGATGCTCCAGCAAAGGCAGAAGAGACACCAGGAATAACTTCATAACTTATACCCTTTTCTCTGAAAACCTCTATATGTTCCATAAGAGACGAAAAGATAGAGGGATCTCCACTAAAGAGCCTCACTGTTTTTTTGCCCTGAATTAGGGCTTGTTCAATCCAACCAGTGATATCCTCAAGTTTCCTTCCGTAGGCATCTAAAAACTCTGCGTGACGATTTTCCCCTTTTAGAAAAACAAGCATTTCATCACTAATAAGACTTCCTGGATAGATAATGACATCAGCTTCCTTTATCACTTTTAGAGCCTTGAGTGTGAGAAATTCAGGATCCCCAGGGCCTATACCTACAAAATATACCTTCTGCATCCTTTTAACCTCTTCTAAGTATTGTAAGAGTAAAATAGTCAAAGTGCTCTACTTTCTCATCAACTGAGAAATTTTCAATGTCTGAGAGTAACACTTCATCCTCTTGGGTTATACGATATCCCACATAGACCTTGAATCCTTTGAGCTTTGCGGTATCAACAATCTCTCTGAGATAGTTTTTTGCCTTTAAAACAACTATGGTATCAAAGAATTGTAATCTCTCCCACTCTCTTTTAAAGCGTTCTCCAGGAACAACTGCCACTATATCTTCGCCCAATGCTAAGGGGATGGAAAAAAGAGAAGAGCCAGCAGAGAAGGAGCTAATTCCAGGTATAAATTTTATCTCTACACCTCTTTCAACGAGATAGGGAAACAGATAGTAAAAAGTGCAATAGTAAGCAGGATCTCCTAAGGTGATAAAAACTCCCTCTACATATTTCTGGAGGTATTCAATTATCAAGGAGACAAGACCTGTCCAGTGCTCCTTTAATGAGCCCTTTTTCATAGGAAAGTGTAGCTCCACTAATTCCTTATCATCAAGAGGGAGTAGTCTCTTGACAATAGATAGGGCAAGGGCATCCTTACCTCCAGTTGGATAAAAGACAAGCCTTGAGCTATTTATCAGTTGATAACCTTTTAAGGTTATGAGACCAGGGTCACCAGGGCCAACCCCAATTACTCTAAGTCTCATGAAGAAAGCACCTGCTTAAGAACTTTATAATAGTCCTCTATTGTCTTAAAGTAGTCTCTCTGTGCTTCCACAATCTCATCAAGAGCTCTTTCCATTTGAGATGTAAAGGAGTAGTCTAAAAAGAGTGGAGCCTTCTTTAAGAGCTCTTTACAAACCTCTCTTCCAAGATCAGTTGGCTTGAGATATTTACCCTCCATCACAACATACCCTCTTTTTAAGAGATTTTCCACTATTTGCGGGAACGTTGAGGGTCTTCCAATTCCCAAGGATTCAAGTTTTTTAATAAGGCTATGTGGAGTATATCTCTCAGGGGGATTTGTGCGATGTTCAACCACCTGAAAATCCTCAATTCTCAAGGGCTCATCAGGTGTTATAAATGTTTTAAGATCCTCTTCTTCTTCCTCTTCTTCTGCAAGACCCATTAAACGCAAAAATCCATCAAAAACAAGTCTTTTTTCCTTTGTCTGTAGGAAATACTCTTCAGGAAGACCTTCAGTGGTAAATCTAAAGCTTTGTTCTAGAAACTCAGCGTCACTCATAAAAGAAGTAAGAAAATAGGTTCTTATAAGGCTGTAAAGCCTCTGATGAAGAGGAGAAATTCCTACAACTTCTCTTTCAACTGAAGTTGGTCGAATACATTCATGAGCACCCTGCACTAACTTTCCCTCTCTCCTTCTTCTTTCCCTTCCCAAGTATTCTTTTCCAAAGTTTTTTTCAATATAAGCCTTCGCACTTTTTTTCGCAAACTCACTCACCCGAACAGAATCAGTCCTCATATAGGTTATATATCCCTCCTCATAGAGGTCTTGTGCAATCCGCATCGTCTGCTTAGGACTAAGACCAAGAATGCGTCCAGAAATCTCAATCATAGAACTTGTCTTTAGCGGTAAAGGAGGCTGTCTCTTGCGAAGCTTCCTAAAAACATCTTTTAACAAAATATTCCGTTTGATCAAATACTTATTATAAAATTCTAATAAACTTTCTTTATTACTCGTCTTAAATAGCTTATTTTTCTTATAGAGATCCAAAACAATTAAGTTCCCATCTTTTGTTTTGGCTTTGACTGCAAGGGAGTAAGATACTTGGGGAATAAAATTTTCTATCTCCTCTTCTCTCTCTACTATAAGTCTCAGAGCAGGTGTTTGCACTCTTCCAGCAGAAAGTGGTTTTTGAAAGAGTTTAGAAAGATAAGGGGAGAGGCTGTACCCAATGAGCCTATCAAGAACTCTTCTTGCCTTCCAAGATCGATATAGCATTTCATCTACATCTCTTCGGCTTTTTAGGGCTTCTTTGAGGCCATGCTCGGTGATTTCAAGAAGAGCAAGTCTTATAAAACGAACGCCTCTATTGTATCTTGAGAGATATTGTTTCAGATGAAAACTTATTGCTTCTCCTTCTCTATCTGGATCTGTAGCAAGATAGACCTCTTTTGCGACCTTTAAAAGTTCTTCCGCTTTTTTTAAAAGCCCTCTTTTTTTTGGAAGAACCTGGAGATTTGGTTCAAAGGTCTTAAGGTCAATGCCTAAGGACTTTTCTGGGAGATCCATAATGTGACCAAGAGTTGCCATAAAAATAAATTCTCCATCCCTATTTTTGAGAAGCCTTTTAATGGTAGTAATCTTTGTTGGGGACTCAACAATGAGGAGTTTCTTTTTCACAGATGAAGATAATAGCACAGTTCTAAAGGATTACCAAGGGCTATATGATACATTGTTTTACGAGACAAATTATTAGAGAAAATTATTTTTTTCGCAAAAGGCCTTGTTTTCTCTAAGGTGCTGTTAAAATTTTACCATTGAGTTTCACATATGAGGGGGTAAGAAAAGATGAATACTGTCTTTGATCTAAGTAAGTTCACTATTAAACCACTAAACGAAGTTTTCTTTGATATTGCAAAAAAGAGGCTTGATAGTCTTACAAAGCCTATTGGAAGTCTTGGAATTCTTGAAGAAATTGCAAGTAGACTGGTTGCTATTTATGAGAACTCTATGCCAGAGATCAAAGGAAAGCTTATCTTTGTCTTTGCAGGGGATCACGGAGTTGTCGAAGAGGGAGTTTCTGCCTATCCAAAGGAAGTAACTGCTCAGATGGTTTTCAATTTTCTCAGAGGTGGTGCAGGGATAAATGTATTAGCAAGACATGCAGGTGCGGATGTTCGTGTAGTTGATGTGGGAGTTGATTATGATTTTGGAAATCTTCCTGGACTCATAAGTAAAAAAGTCTGTTGGGGGACGAAAAATCTTGCCAAGGAACCAGCAATGACTAGGGAAGAAGCGATAAGGAGTATAGAAGTTGGATATGAATGTGCAAAATCTGCGATTTCAGAAGGATACAACCTTATTGGCATAGGGGATATGGGTATCGGAAATACTACCCCATCTTCTGCAATAACTGCAGTTATAACAGGACGACCTGTAGAAGAGGTAACTGGTAGAGGGACAGGTCTTACTGAAGAGGACCTTAAAAGGAAAATTGCAGTTATTAAGAAAGCCTTAGCACTTCACAATCCAGACCCCAAGGATCCTATAGATGTTCTTTCAAAAGTTGGAGGAACCGAAATTGGCGCCTGTGCAGGAGTGGTCCTTGCCTGTGCAGAAGCACGAATTCCTGTGATCACTGATGGCTTCATCACTACCGCAGGAGTTCTCATCGCCTATCAGATTAATCCAGAGATCAGGCATTATGTCTTTGCCTCTCATAGATCAGAGGAAATAGGCCATAGGGCACAGCTTCGATATCTTGGTCTGAGGCCCTTACTTGATTTAAATCTAAGACTTGGTGAAGGGACAGGCTCTGCCCTTGCTATGCTACTTGTTGAAGCTTCTTTAAAGATCTACAAAGAGATGGCAACCTTTGAATCTGCTGGTGTATCTGAGTCTCGCTATAAATAGATGTGGCGTTATCCACTGCTTGCCCTCAGTTTCTTCTGGCGATTACCAATTGGTATATATCCAAAAGAAGAAGGTGAGATTCGTTATGCCTTAGCCTTCCTCTCTCTTGTTGGTTTTCTTGAGGGCCTAATTGTTAGTGCCCTGGGCTCACTCTTACTTTCAGTGATAAATCCTCAGGTCATTGCCCTTTTTGTCCTCTTAGTCCTTTTTTTTCTGCGTGGGATCTTTCATCTCGATGGTCTCTCAGATACCTTTGATGCCCTCTCTTACAGAGGCAAAGGAGATTCCATAGCAGATAGGGAAAAGAGACTTGCTATTATGAAAGATCCAACTGTTGGTGTTGCTGGAGTTTCAGCTGTTACTACTCTTTTAATTGCAAAATTCATCCTATTTTTAGAGATTCTCTCTAAAAATCAGCCACAGCTCTTAGTACTCCCCTTTTTTCTTTCCCGATTTCTGCTCGGATTTGTCCTTTTTCTTGCAACACCTGCTCGTAAAGAGGGCCTTGGTTTTCTAATGATTACCCTCTTTGATAGAAAAATCCTTATTTTCCACGTCCTTATCAGCACAATCCTTTTTTTGAGTTACTTCCTTAACAATTTATATTTATTAAACTCAAAGCAGATTTTTCTATTTCTTTGTGTAAACTCTATTATATTGATCTACTTCTCTTTACTTTTTAAACGCGCTTTTGGAGGGTTAACAGGGGACAACCTTGGGGCACTTGTTGAGATAAGTGAGCTTACAACTCTTATTTGCTTGGCAATTATATGACAAGGGCTCTTCTGGTAACAGGAACTTCCTCTTCAGCAGGTAAGTCTCTTTTTGTTACTGCTTTATGTAGATACTTTACCAAAAAGGGGATAAGGGTAGCTCCTTTTAAGGCTCAGAATATGAGTCTCCAGAGTTTCGTTTGTAAAGATGGGAGTGAGATTGGTCTTGCTCAGGCTCTTCAGGCCTTTGCCTGTAAGATTGAACCAGAGAGTAGTTTTAATCCTATACTTCTTAAGCCTGAGGGAAATGCTAAATGTCAAGTAATTTTAAAAGGAAGACTTTACAAATCTCTCTCTGCAAAGGACTATTACAAGGAAAAAAAACTTCTCTGGGAAGAGGTTAGAACAGTCCTTGAGGATCTATGTAAGCGTTTTGAACTTCTCATATGTGAAGGTGCTGGAAGTCCTGCAGAAATAAATCTCCTTAAAGTAGATCTCGTAAATATTCTTCCTGCTCTACATTTGAAATGTCCAATTATCTTAATTGCTGATATTGACAAAGGAGGGGTCTTTGCCAGTATCTATGGGACAGTTAAACTTCTCGAACACTATCTTCCCAATTACGTAAAACTTTTTAAAGGATTTGTAATAAATAAATTCAGGGGAGATCTTGAGATTCTTAAACCAGGCATAAGAGATATATCGCAACTTACTGGTTTAGAGTGTCTCGGAGTCCTACCCTACTTGGACGACATTTATATATCCGATGAGGATGGCTTTTCTTTTTTTGGCAAAATTACTAAAAGGATGCACGCAAAAGGAGAACTCCGAATAGCTGTTCTTCCTCTAAGGCACATTTCTAATTTTGCAGACATAGATCCTCTTTATCTGGAAGAGGATGTTGAAATTCTCTTCAGTTTTAGAAAAGAGGACCTTATCTCCTCTGACCTCATAATAATTCCTGGAAGTAAGAATACAATTTCTGACCTAAAGTGGTTGAAAAGCATAGGCTTAATTGAAGTCTTAAAAGAAGCTATAAAAAAGGGAGCAGAAGTCTTGGGCATATGCGGGGGTTACCAAATGCTCGGTGAAGTACTCAAGAATCCCTTAGGGATTGAGGGACATGACAGGGAGATTCAGGGCATGGGGCTTCTTGAGGGGGAAACGCTCTTCTCTCCAGAAAAGATTACCTCTCAGGTACTTGCAAGACCTCTTTCACAAGGTGTTTTAGGCTCTGAGAAAGAGAGACTCTGGGGATACGAAATTCACAAAGGCATAACTCTCTCTCCAAAGAACCTTTTTGAAATTTGGAGATATTCAACTGGAGAAATTCTTCTTGATGGTCAGAGAAAGGGGCCAGTCTGGGGTACCTATATTCACGGACTCTTTACAAATGATGCCTTTAGAAGAAGTTATCTCAACTATTTGAGAGAGAGAAAAGGACTAAAACCACTTCCTATTATTGAAAACTATTGGAAAAGATTAGACAGAAACATAGAAAAACTGTCGCAAAAATTAGAGGAATATATTGACATGAAGAGGATTGAGAAGATTCTCGACCTATAAAGCTCTATGGATAAACTATTTCATCTTCCAACCTTAATATTGATATTTGCGGTTATTGTTGATAAGCTTTTAGGAGATCCTGTGTGGTTACCTCACCCCATAAGAGGAATAGGCCTAATTATCTCTTCATTTGAGGCCCCATTTAGAAACCTTCCAGCTATCTCTGAAAGAGTTAAGGGAATACTCTTCTTCTTTGGAGTTACTTCTGTAACTACCTGTTGTGCACTTGTAGTAACCTACCTATTTATGGTATGGTTTCCTTTACCCTTGGTCAGTGAAGTTTTGATGATTTTCTTGACCTCTCTCTTTTTAGCCCTAAAAGGTCTTTTTGACGCAGGGAAAGAGGTTGAAAAATTACTTCTAAGTGGTGATATAGAATCAGCAAGGGAAGCTCTAATTGCCCTTGTTGGACGAGATAGAGATCTTCTCTCCAAGAGAGATATTCAAAGAAGTGTTCTTGAGAGTTATGCTGAAAATTTTAGTGATGCCTTTATTGCACCACTATTTTGGGCTGTCCTTTTCGGCTTCCCTGGTCTTGTATTCTATAAAACTGTAAATACCCTTGACTCTATGGTTGGCTATAAGAATGAAAAATATCTCCATTTTGGTTGGTTTTCTGCAAAGATGGACGATCTTCTCAATCTCATACCAGCAAGATTTTCAGCTCTTCTAATTGTCCTTGCCACTTTCCTTCTTCTTGGGGCAACCTCTGCCAAAAGAGCTATAAAGTGGATCCTCTCTTACGCACCCAAGCATCCCTCTCCAAATGCTGGTTATCCTGAATCTGCCCTTGCTGGAGCCTTAGGTGTGAGGCTCCTTGGTCCTGCCTACTATGAAGGAAAACTCATAATAAAACCCTACATCGGAGAGGACTTAGGTACAGATCTTCAGATGGCTATCTCTTTCTCCCGCAAGCTCCTCTTTCTTGCCGGTCTCCTAGGAGTAATAATACTCTCAATTGTCAATTCACTAAAGCTTAAGCTATTTACTTTTGGATTTTAAGAAATAGAGATGAGTTATCCAGAACACGGAGGAAACATCTATTACTTTGCAAATAGGCTCGATGTTCAACCCTTTGAAATTATTGACATGAGTGCCTCTGTAAACCCCCTCACTAAGGACTTTCTCAAAGAGGCTATCTCTGATCCCTATTTCTATATTCAGTTCTATCCAGATCCTGATTGTTCTGAACTAAGGAAGCTTCTTTGTGAAAAATTACAGACAGAGGGAAACTCTATTCTCTTTGCTAACGGCTCTATGGAACTGATAAAAGACGCGATACTTTGGTTTTTGCCAAAAGGAGCAACCGTGCTTCTCCCCCAACCAACCTTCACTGCCTATAGGAAATTTCTCAACCTTAGAAAGGATCTCCTCGTCTTAGCTCCATACACTCTTAATCCCTCTTACCTATTGGACTTGGTTGATCAGTTTCTTGAAAAAAATTATCCCAACAAAGTGGTCATCCTCTGCAATCCCAACAATCCTACCTGCTGGACCATAAAGAAGTCTGATCTACTCCAAAGAATAAATCAAAATCATCATACGCTATTTCTGATTGATGAAGCCTTTATTGATTTCTGTGAAGAAGAAAGTCTTGCCCATCTCGCACCTACCCTTCCAAATCTCATTGTTTTCAGATCCCTCACCAAATTCTATGGACTTGCAGGCACAAGAATAGGTTACCTTATCGCCAATGAAGACATTATCCATAAATTAAAAAGGTTCCAAACTACCTGGCAAGTCAATACCCTTTCTCAAGTTTTTGCAAGTTTTTTACTGAAAAATCAGTTATTTAAAAAAATTTCACTAGATTTTTTCTCAAAAGAGTTAAAGAAATTTGAGAGGACCTTTAAGGATTTAGGAATTTGGCATAGAATAGGAGTTGTGAATTTTGTTTTCTTTAGGCTTGAGAGGGGAGAAGAATTTTGGCAGTGGTTATTGAGAGAGGAGCGAATTCTCATACGTACATGTTCCAATTTTGAGGGGCTCAATGGAGACTATTTGAGGGTTTCAGTCAAGGAAAGTGAAGCTAATGATAGATTTTTGACTGCTCTTGTGCGATGGCTAAGGCCTTTTTAGTGTCTGCTTTAAGAAGTGGTGAGGGAAAAACTTTAATCACCCTTGGGCTTCTCCGACTTTTTCAGAAAAAGGGTTTAAGGGTCCAACCTTTTAAAATTGGTCCTGACTATATTGATCCGATGTGGCATCAAGTTGCAGGTGGTGTTCCTTCTTACAATCTCGACCTTTTTGCCATGGGTAAAGACAGGTTAAAAAGGCTATTCTACACAAAGAGTTCTGCGAAGGAGCTGGTAATAGTTGAAGGAGTTATGGGGCTTTTTGATGGGAAATATTCTACTTATCTTATTGCCAAGTATTTGAAGATACCGATTGTTCTTGTTATTGATACCTACGGACTTGCAGAGAGTATAAGACCTCTAATCAGGGGGACAGTTGAACGTTTAAAGAGAGCTGAGCTCCCTTTTGCCATCATGTTGAATCGTATTTCTTCAAAAAGACATCTCCTCAGAGTTGAAAAGGCCCTGAGAGGATATCCAATTCTTGGATACCTTATGCGAGATGAAAAAATAAAAATTGGGTCTCGCCATTTGGGGCTCCTCTTACCTCAGGACCTTGCGGAAACAAATAGGATCATCGACTATGTAGCAGAAAAGTTAGAAGAAAATCTCAACTATGAACAACTTGAAAACCTTAGGCTAAAGGAGTTTGAAGGTGGCACCAAACCAAGGTTTCTCCCTGATGTTCCCTACAAAAGTATAGCTATTGCCTTTGATAGGGCCTTCAATTTTTACTACCAGCATATTTTAGATGAATTTAGAGAGAAATATAAACTTATCTTTTTTAGTCCTCTTGAGGATGAAGAGCTTCCACAAGAGGCAGAGGTTCTCTACATTGGAGGTGGCTATCCAGAACTCTTTGGAGAAGTCTTAGCGAAAAATAAAAAGATGTTGCGGGCTATAAAAAATTGGGTTGAATCAAAGATGCCCCTGTATGCTGAATGTGGAGGTTTTGTCTACCTCTGTGATGCCCTAAGTTGGAATCACCAAAATTTTAAACTGGTTGGAACATTTCCTTTCACTGTAGCAAAAGGTTCACTTAACTTAGGCTATAGAGCAGTAAAACCAGCTACAAATCTCCCCCTTTTTGAATGTATGACAACCTTTAAAGGACATGAATTTCACTATACAACACTTGTGAATAAGGATTCAAATGTTCCGACATGCTATCAAGTAAGAGATCTCTATGGTAGATCTTACAGAGAGGGTTATCTCATAAACCGAGCCTTAGGAACATATATACATCTAATTTCCTTTGACCTTGATGAAGATGAGAGTCGTAACGAACTAAGTATATAGGAGCTTTATACTCAGAATGCTTCTTTAAAAGGTTGCCTTTAGGATGAAAATAGGATTTTCTGCCTTAAAATAGAGGTCCCTTGATAGAGCTCTTGCCCTATTTACCTGGACTTGAATGAGCTCAAGCTCACTTTTATCTTCAAGATATTTCACAGCAAGTTGTAGATGGTTAAAAATTACAAATGTAGCTACAAGAATTTTGGGACATGCCTTTTCATAAACATATTTAAGAATATCTAATAATTTTCCCCCGCTTCCACCTATAAAAATTCTATCGGGCTTAGGAAGCTCTTTTAGAGCTAAAGGGGCCTCACCATGAAGGATCTCTAAATTAGGAACTGCAAATCTCTCTTTATTTTTCTCAATTACCTGCACAAGCTCTAAATTTTTTTCCACTGCATAAACCTGAAGGTCCTTTGAAAGAGAGGCAAGTTCTACTGAAATTGAGCCTGATCCAGCTCCAATGTCCCAAATAACACCCCTTATTGGAGGTGCTAACTTGTGTAAAACAATCCCTCTCACCTCATCCTTTGTAATGAGGTTAGCTCTATGTTCAAATTCCTCAACTCTTCTTCCCAAGATAGCCCTCTCACCCCAATTGGGGTTTTCAATCAGGACTAAATTAGGATACTTGTAGGTTCTCTCTATCATGACTTCTGGAGACCCCTGATGGAGCTTCTCTTCTAATGTTCCAAGACACTCCCCTACATAGATCTTCACTTCTTTTAAATTAGCTTCTAAAAGAGTTTCTATTATTTGGTTAGGTGTATTTCTATAATCTGTAAAAATTGCTAAATATCGGTTATCTCTGACCTCTCCTAAAAGAACAGTTCTTACTTTGGGTCTTCCATGAAAAGAGAGAACTTTGACCTCTGTAAAAGGAATCCCCAGTTTTGCACAGAGAACCTGCAGTGAAGAGAGATCAGGATGGATGTCTAATTCTGCCTCCGAAAAGGACTTTTTTAGCTCCACTGCAATTCCAAAGACTAAGGGATCGCCAGTTGCAAGAACTCCAACCTCACCTTCTCCCATCTCATATAAGACCTTTTCCAGCTCTTTAAAAAATTCTGTCTTATTTTCGACAACTCTGATTTTCTCACTAATATCCCTCAGTATATCCTGATACATCTCCTTTGAGGAGAGACCTTTAAATGCTCCTTTGAAGAGAATGATGTGGCTAAGTTTTTTCAATAGAGTGATTTCATCAGGTCTGAAAGGTTTAAAACCAAATCCAAAGACATGTATTTTAGGCTTTGTTTTCATCGGAAAAATTAGTTTTTTGGGGTTTTAGGTAGTAGATCTCGAGAAGATAGCCTTGATCCTTTTTAAGTCTTCGTCTGAGTCCGGAAATTTTGTCAGATACCGATGATAGTTTTCCACTGATGGTGACCTCTTTTTCAGATCCCACAAAGGCACCCCAATGGATGCTTAAGGAAGTGTCCTCTTTAAATTTTTTAAAGGTTTCATAGTTATCAAGAAAAACAACAGTTGGCACTGTGATTGTTTCTAAGGACCTTAAGGTGCGAGGGGTATGGAAATGAAGTGGAGTGGCAATTTCGGTGAGGGACAGTTTTTCTCTTGATGCAAGGACCTGATATGAGGATAGCCCAGGTATAACTTCCCACTCAAGAGAGAGAACCTTTTCAACTTCGTGAAAGATCTCAATATGGCCATCATATATAGCTGGATCTCCGATAACGAGAAATCCAACTTCCTCTTCATTAAGCTCTCTTAAGGTATCAATGAGGATTTTGGCCTTTTCTTTCCTCCACTCTTCAACCTTAGCTCTATAATGAGTCCCCTTTTTCCTTTCAGGAAAATTAAGGAATATAACTTCAAAAGGACTTCCCTCCTTGACAAAATTAATAACCTTTAGTCTAATTTCAGTAAGGCCTATTTTGTCTTCTCGCTTGTCAGGAACTAAAAAAAGTTTTAATCTTTTAATCAGTTCATAAGCTTCAAGAGTTAAATATTTGGGATCACCAGGTCCTATTCCAATTAGGTAAAGTTTTTTGACCATTCTTCTTGCTCATGAGCCAACTTTAATAGGGCATTCACTACTGCTACTGTTGCTGGGCTTCCCCCTTTTCGACTCAGATTGGTAATAAAGGGAAAATCTTGAGTTGAAAGTAAAAGTTTTGCCTCAAGGGCTCTGACAAAGCCAACAGGCATTCCAATAACAACTATATCTTGCCTTCCCTGAGTTTTTAGAATTTCTATAGCCTTTAGGAGTGCAGTTGGCGCATTCCCAATAGCAACAAGACCAATATTCGTTTCCTTGGAAAGGGCCATCTCTATAGCCCTCTCTGTCCTTGTTCCTTCTCCCTCTTCATCTACATGGGATAAATAGCAAAGGACCTTATTTCTGTTAAATCTTTTTATTACTCCTGCTTTAACCATCTCCACATCAACAAGAATATCCCTTCCTCCCCTTAAACTATTAATCGCCATCTCAATAGCCTGGGGATGAAATACCATTGTCTCCAAATACTCGGGATCAGCTGTTGCATGTAGTACTCTCTCAATAATTTTCCTTTCTAAAGGAGAAAACTTCGATAAATCAAATTCTTTATTGATAATTTCCATACTTCTTCTCTCAATCTCTTGTGCTTTGAGAAAACCGACTTCCTCAAGGCGGTCTCTTACGATGTCTGCAAGTTTTTCATGAAAACCAAGAGGTGCAGTGTAAATAATTTCTAAATTTGGGTTATTTTGTTGAAACCTGTTAAGTATCTCAGGTATATCCTCCTTTACATGATTTCCTGCACTTAGAAAGAAAGGGTGAACGAAAATTTTTGTAAAGCCTCTTTTCACTGCCTCTTCAAGGGCCTCTTCTAAGCTAGGAGATCCAAATTGAAGATATGCTATTGATAGGAGATCAAGTGGTCTACCCAGTTTATGAGCAAGAACTCCAAGAAAGTACTCCCACCTATTTGCCTCTTTCCTGGGACTTCCATGAACAACTAAAATGACCTTCTCCACAGCAACCTCCCTTAGATACCTATGAATTCCTTTGTCAAAAGTTCAATATTGCAACATAGTGAGATAAAAGACTACTCTTTGCACAAAATTTCACTTTTTTCGAGGAAATTTTGAAATCTTTTTAGGAATGAGCAAAACCTGTTATGGTTGACCTAAGAGGAATGTTGAGTTATTATATAGCTAAAAGAGATACTTTACTACCTTAAAAAGAATTGAGTAGGACTGTTTTCGGAAATCTTCAGGGATTAAAGCCAAGTGAGCTTAGAAGGCTTGAAAAACTCTACGTAAGAAAAGTTCCTCCTCAAGCTATCATAACATCTGAGCTTGCTTGGGAGCTTGCGGAGCTTTCTCATTTAATTGGGAGACAGATTGGAATTCTTATAAATCGTAAAGGGGAGATTGATTTTGTCATTGTAGGTACCTCAAATCGCATTGAGATTCCTGAGCTAAGAGGTTATAGAGACCATAGTGCAAGGCTAAAAGGTCTAAGGCTTATTCATACTCATTTTCTTCGTAATCGTGATAGTTCTGGGCTTGATCAGGAAGATCTTATTGATCTGGCCTTCCTTCGCCTTGATTTGGTGGGAGCATTAGAGGTTAGTGAGGAAGGTTCACCTGGTAGAATCTATCTAGCTCACATCCTTCCCCATCAGGACTTCTTGAATTCTTCTCTTGATAAAGGAGAGGAAACACAATTCTTTTATTTCTTCAAACCTCGCTATGTATGGGATTTGCGTGAAAATTTCTTAGAGCTTATAAAGAATCTTGAAGATGAACTTGAGAAAACAAGGCCCCTTAAGGGAGTAAATGATGACAAGGATAGGGCCCTTATCATAATGGTAAGAGAACCCCACATGCATGATTGGGAGGAACGCCTAACAGAGCTTAGAGAGCTTGCTCACACTGCTGGCGTTACCGTTGTAGGAGAGATAGTGCAGAGACGATCTGCCATAGATCCAAGATATGTGATTGGAAAAGGAAAATTGCTTGAAGTGATGATTCAAGCTATGAGGACAAGGGCAAACCTTCTTATCTTTGACAGGGAACTAACTCCCTCTCAGGTTCGGGCTCTTACAGAGGCAACTGATTTAAGAGTCATTGATCGGACCCAACTAATCTTAGACATCTTTGCTCAGAGAGCAAAATCAAAGGAAGGTAAGATTCAAGTGGAAATGGCACAACTGCGTTATACTCTTCCTAGACTCAGAGCAAAAGATGATGCCTTCTCAAGACTAACTGGTGGAATCGGAGGTCGTGGACCTGGAGAAACCAAACTCGAAATAGACAGAAGACGCATCAAAGAGAGAATTCACAAACTTGAAAAAGAACTAGAAAAGATATCGTCTGACAGAGAATTAAGAAGAATCAGAAGAAAGCGACTTGATTATAAAGTCGTTTCCCTCATTGGTTATACTAATGCAGGTAAAACAACTCTCCTCAACCAACTCGCAAAAACCTCTTTTCTTGCTGAAGACAAATTATTTGCTACCTTAGATCCTGTGACTAAACGTATTACTACCCCCAGGAGAAATACCTTTCTCCTAACAGATACAGTAGGTTTCATCCGTGATTTACCTGAAGAGCTAAAAAAAGCCTTCAAAGCAACCCTTGAAGAGTTATATAACGCAGATCTACTTCTCCATCTTGTAGACATTAGCCATCCTGATTGGGAAAACCATCTACAATCAGTAGAAACCATCTTGGAAGAAATGGACCTCCTTAAGACGCCAAGACTTATTGTGTTTAATAAAGTTGATCTCCTAAACAGAGATGATCCTTTTGTTTTGAATTATGTTAAGAGATTGACTAGACAATATGGAGGAATTGCAATTTCCGCTAAAAGCGGAGAAAATTTAAGCACTCTTATAGCTCTTGTGGAAGAGATTCTCTTTCCTGAGCAAGAAAAACCCTCCTCTTTTCCACCTGAGGAAAGTCTCCCCACA
Source organism: Thermodesulfobacteriota bacterium (assembly GCA_030550555.1). Taxonomy (GTDB): domain Bacteria; phylum Desulfobacterota; class Thermodesulfobacteria; order Thermodesulfobacteriales; family Thermodesulfobacteriaceae; genus Caldimicrobium. The sequence goes on along the minus strand of JAUQPD010000037.1, from coordinate 34,189 downwards.
ATTCCTCAAGAGCATAGAGCCTCCTTATAGGCTCATAAAAGATATGCACAATAATCGTGTCATAGTCAAGAATTATCCAATTTCCAGTTTCCCATCCCTCAACATTGAGGGGTTGAATACCCCTCTTTTCTAGTTCTGTCAAGAGATAATCACTCAGACCCTGAGCATGTTTTGTTGAGTGAGCACTACAGATGATAAAATAATCTGTATAATCAACTTTAGATTTCATATCAAGGACAACTATATCTTCTGCCTTCTTGTCTTCAAGGAGTTTTACAATCTCTTCAACCATCCTATATTCTCCCCTCCACAACGAGTCTTGCAAAGTGCTCAAAGCTTCTGTCATAGGTAACCTCTGCTTCCTTCGGGAAGACACAGCCTGGTAGCTGTCTCATCCTCAAATGATAATGTAGGCACTCACAGCAGATTCCCTTCTTTGAACAAGGCTCATAACTACAGGTACATCTTCTCAGATTTTTCTCCCTTTTACACTCCATCTCCACACCTCCCTATTCAACAGTTACACTTTTTGCTAAATTGCGGGGTCTATCTACATCACAGCCCCTCAAAACTGCTATCTCATAAGCAAGCAATTGTAAGGGAACTACGTATAATATAGGAAGGAGTTCATATTGGGTCAAGGGAATCTCAATAAGATCGTCACAAAGTCTTTTAAACTCCCAAGCATCTTCAGAGACTATTCCAATAACAGGACCTCTTCTTGATTTAACCTCTTCAGCGTTGGAAAGGGTTTTTTCGTATAGAATACCTTGTTCTTTTGCAGAGAGTACTACTGTCGGGACTGTCTCTTCAATCAGGGCAATCGGACCATGTTTCATCTCTCCTGCAGGATAACCCTCAGCATGAATATAGGAGATTTCTTTTAACTTTAAAGCCCCCTCAAGGGCAAGCGGATAAAGAATTCCTCTTCCAAGATAGAGAAAATCCTTTGCCTGATACCATTTCCTTGCAATTTCCTTTATCTTGGGATAGCTTCTTTCTAAGAGATCTCTCACAAGACTCGGAAGTTCTATCAATCTTTCAAGGACCTCCCCATCGTAGGTATGGCCTCTGAGAGACTGTAAATATAACCTAAGAAGTATAAAAATAAGCACCTGTGCGGTAAAGGCCTTTGTAGAGGCAACGCTAATTTCTGGACCTGCCTGAGTATAGAGAATTAGATCACTCTCCCTAGTCATACTACTTCCAAGGACATTGCATATAGAGAGAACCTTTGCTCCCTTCTCTTTGGCAAGCCTTAGACTTGCTAAAGTATCTGCGGTTTCACCTGATTGGGAAACACCAATAAAAAGGGTCTTCTCCGATATCTTAGGAGACCTGTAGCGGAACTCCGATGCATATTCAACCTCAATTGGAATATCGATGACAGGCTCAAGAAGATACTTTCCTACAAGACCTGCATGAAAAGATGTTCCACATGCAATAATATATATTCTATCAAGCCCTTCGAAAAATTCCTTATTAAGGCCCTCTTGGGAAAAATCAACCTTTTTTTCTTCAAGATTTAAACGACCAAGTAAGGTATTCTTAATAACCTCTGGTTGCTCAAATACTTCCTTGAGCATAAAATGGGGATATCCACCCTTTTCAGCCTGAGAGAGATCCCAATAAATAAGAATGGAAGTTTTCTCACGAGCTTGACCATTGAAATCATAGATCTTTACTTTCTTACGAGTTAGAATTGCGATCTCGCCCTCTTCTAGAGGAATAACCTCCCTGGTGAAAGGAAGAAGAGCTGGAATGTCAGATGCCAAAAAGTTTTCACCTTTCCCAACTCCGATTATTAGGGGGCTTTGATAGCGGGCACAGAGGATTTTATCTGGCTCATCCTTAGAGATAAGGGCAACCGCAAAAGCTCCTTTCAATCTTTTGATACTCTTGACAAAGGCAGAAAAAAGTTCCTCTCCTTCTCTCAGATACTCCTCAATAAGATGAACAATAACTTCAGTATCAGTTGCTGAAAAAAACCGATGTCCCCTCTGTATAAGTTCCTCTCTTAGGGAATAGTAATTCTCAATAATACCATTGTGAACTACTGCAAGTCTCTTTTCACAATCAAAATGGGGATGGGCATTCTCATCAGAGGGCTCTCCATGGGTTGCCCATCGCGTATGTCCAAGGCAGGGAACTTCTGCCTGTGTTATCGCAGTAGAAAAGATCTTCTCTTCCAAATCATAAACACGGCCCTTGACCTTACATATTCTGAGCTCTCCTCCTGCAAAAAAAACTACTCCTGCAGAGTCATAGCCTCTATATTCAAGCCTTCTAAGACCTTCTAAAAGAACTGGTAGAGGTGGTCTCTCTCCTATGTATCCTACTATTCCGCACATCTTTCCTCTCCTCTTTCTTTTCCCATTTCTTCTCCTCTTAACTTCCTCAAGTACTCCTCCCATTCCCAAGGCTTGTAGAATTTTTTCTTTGTATTACACTCTCTACAGGCAGGCACAATGTTATCTCTGTCAGAGCTTCCACCCTGACTTAGAGGAATTCGATGATCCATTGTAAGCTCTGAGGGAGAAAACCTCCTTCCACAATAATAACAGATACCTCGCTCAAGCTGTCTTCGCCACCAGCGAGTTCTCTTTAATTTCTTTGCTTTCGCCTTCTCTCTTTTAATCCACTCTTCAAGTGTGATTGCCTTCTCCTGACTGCGCCCAGCCATAATGTCCCTAAGTTTTCATCCTAGAAACTTTACGTCTCTCAATCTCGGAAATAATCCTTTCAACCACTTTCTCAATACTCAAATTTGTTGTGTCAATCTCTAAGGCTCCCTCGGGCTTTTTTAAAGGGGCTAACTCTCTTTCGCTGTCTAATTTATCTCTCTCTAAGAGGTTTCTTTTAATCTCTTCTAAATTTCTATCTTCAACGTCATTTGCTCGTCTCTTTGCTCTTACTTCAATATCTGCAGTTAGGAAGACCTTAAGATTGGCTTTAGGGAAGACAACTGTCCCCATGTCCCTGCCCTCAGTAACCACCTCTCTTCCTTTCACAAGATCTCTCAAAAAACTTGTGATTGTCTCCCGCACAACAGGATGGGCAGAAACAAATGAGACCCAATTCTCTACTTCCTTACTTCTTAGTTCCTCTTTTAGGGGCTGATCATTGAGGATTAAGACCGTCCCCTCAGGACTAAGTTTTACTCTTACCTCTTTGAGAAGAGAACTTATTAAGCTCCTAAGGCCCTCATAATGAGGGAATTTTCCTGGCAATACACCCTGCTTTAAAAGAGCCCATGTAACAAATCGATAGAAGGCACCTGACTCAAGCAGTACAAAATTCAATCTCCTTGCAATCTCCCTTGCAGTGGTAGTCTTTCCTGAGCCTGCAGGTCCATCAATAGTCACTACAAACTCATCTGCCATATTATTTAGTCCCCAAGTTCTCATCTTCTTTTTTGAGAAATAGGGCTCCAATTCTGACCCCAGTCCTTACCCGAAGAATTCCTTCTTTTGCCCTCTCCTTTAGAAAATCAAGGATTGCCTTTTCTTTCCTTGGACCTATTTTATACCCTTTAGCTGATAAGCGAAATTTGAGCCTCTGGTAAAACTTCTCTAAGGCTGTCCTCCTCTCAAGAACTCCATGGTAAAACTTTATATCACCTGGTGTTCCCTTTGTATAGAGATAGTTAAAAAGCAAAAAAATTCCGGGGTATTTTTCTTCTCTGTAGGTTTTGAAAAACTTTTTCTCAATCTCTTCGAGGAGATAATTTCTTCTTAGACCAGCCCATTGGACAGCTATAAAATATCTCTTAGTCATGGCAAGGATTCTCTCAACCTCTTTAAGATCCCTAAGGATTGGTGTCATAGAAACAAAAACAGTATCGTATTTCTCTTGCGGTCTAAATTCTCTCCAGTCTGCCTCTATAATGGTAATATTCCTTATTCCTGCCTCTTCGGCCTTTTTGCTTAGGATCCTTAGCATTGAGGGAGAAATGTCAAGAGCGTATACTTTAGAGACCTTTGGGGCAACTCTTACAGTGTAGGCACCAGTGCCACAACACACATCAAAAAAGGTAAAGTCACTTCTAAGGGCACCACGTCTCTCCATCTCTTGTAAGATATCCTCCTGCAGGCTCCTATAGAAATTATCTTCCTCCAACTCATCATAATCCTCTGAAATCAGCTCCCAAAAATCCTTTTTTAAATAGGCTTTTTCACCTCTTTGTCCCCTCTCTGAAAGGGCAAGCCAAAACTCTGGATCAAAAAGATGCTTTAAGAAACTTCTCTCTCTTTTGAATCTCATTCTTATAGATCTGATCTAAGACTCCGTTTACAAAACCAGGTGACTCATCTGTGCCAAAGATCTTTGCCAACTCTATTGCCTCATTTATGCTCACAACTGGAGGAATGTCGGGACGATATAGGAATTCATAAAGGGCAATCCTAAGAATATTTTTATCAGTGAGATTCATCCTTTCTAAAGGCCAGTGAGGGGTGTATTTCTGAATAATTCTATCAAGCTCTTCTCTATGAGCTACTACACCCCTCACCAACTCCTTTCCAAAGGAAAAGGCATTTTCATCTTCAATATTTAGATGTTTATAATAGGTCTCAAGTGCTCGCTCTGGATCCTGCCCTGTTATGTCAATTTGATAAAGCACTTGAAGTGCTATCTCTCTTCCCTTTCTCCGCGTCATCTTCAAAACTAAATCATCTTCTCAGCTATATAAACTGTTAGATCTCCCATTAAATGGGTGTAAGATGCCAACTCATTGTCATACCAGCCATAGACAACAACTTGTGTTATAGGTATCTCTACATAGGCACTTCCTGAGTTTGAGGATGAGCCTCCTCCTTCAGCACTTACACCACAGACCTTGTTTAAATCAACACGAGCTGTAGCGGTTCTGGTATGAGTCTCCCTTCCTTCAATAATAGCTGCAGCCTTTGGATATCCTATAATGTCAGTAGAGACATTCTGTTCCATAGAAAAGAGTAAGTAACCCTTATATTTAGTCTCTGCTGCCTCCTTATAGATCTGATTTATAAGGTCTCTATTAATGTGGTTTTCTATACTTTCATCCTGAATGTTCACTGTAAGAATAATAAGACTTCCTGTTGTAAGAGGAACCCTTACACTTTCTGCCATAAAACCTATCTTTTTCATCTCTGGAATTACAAGTGCAAGAGCATCTGCTGCTCCTGTAGAGGTTAATATTATATTATTAAAAACACTTCTTGCTCTTCTGAGGTCCTTTTCACCTTCCTTTGGCACTCTATCAAGGATTGATTGAGATGCGGTGGTAGCATGAACTGTAACCATGGAGGCAGATAAAATTCGCTCTGCTCCAAAATACTCAATAAGAGGTTTCATCATATAGGCAAGACAGGTAGTAGTGCAAGAAGCAGATGAAATTAGATGGTGTTTCTCTGGTTGATAGGTCTCCTCATTTATCCCATATACAAGAGTAACCGCATCCTCCGGCATTGATTTTTCCTTATTTTTTATCTTAAAAGGAGCAGAGAGAATTACTTTCTCTGCACCAGCAAGAAGATGTCCTCTTAGGGCTCCCTTAGGATCTTCTCCACCAACTGTAGGATCCCTAAATTTACCAGTACAATCAACTACTATTCTTACTCCCTCTTCTCTCCACTTTATATCCTTTGGATTTCTATCAGTCATAAGGAATTTGACCTTGACTCCATCGATATACATCGTTCCTTCTTTTTCATCAAGATTTTCAATGACTCTCTTTGCGCGATGTCCGTAGAGCCAGACTTGTAGCCATCCATAGGTGCTATCTTTTTCTATATATTCAGCAAGATCTGTGAAAGAAGTGCCTACTGTTCGCCCGAGATTCACTACAATCTCATTAAAATGTTTTCTTGCAACATGATGCCATAAAGTCAATTTACCGATTCTTCCAAGACCATTGATCCCAAGTTTCATAGGACCCTCCTTTTTAGGTCTAATTTTCCTTTATAGATATCTCCTGTTATCCCATTTAAAGTAATCCAGTCCCCCAAGACGAGTATTTCTTCTCCTAATTTAGCTGATTTTTGAATTTCATCAATTCTTAGGTCTTCACAGCCAACTACACAGACCTTGCCAAGTCGCCCTGCAACGATTGCTGCATGTGAAGTTTGTCCTCCACGGGCTGTAAGTAATCCCTGAACAAGAGATATCTCCTTTATGTTGTCGGGAACTGTGTCATAGCGAAGTAAAATAAGCGGATCTCCTGTCTCACAAAACCTGACTATATCGTCATATGTAAAGACAACTCTGCCTGATACTATGCTACCAGAAACTCCTATACCCCGTCCAATTCTTACTAATTTTTCGATAGCTGTTTTTTGAAAGGTAGGAAGAATCTTTTCTTCCCTCAAAATGATATCCCTAACTTGAAGGACATAAAGATCCTCAGCCTTCTCACTCTCAAAGGTAAATTCAATTTCCTGATGATCCCAACCCTCCTCGTAAACGAGCTGATAGGCAAACTCCCTTAATGCCTCGTAGATCTCAGGAAAAGCCTCCTCTAAAGAGGGCCCATCTCTACCCTCAAGCTTCTTCTGCTCAAGAGATATTGGATAGGCATTAACAAGGCCTGAGACAATATCCTCGCCTTGATTATAAGGAGTGTAATCACCCCAAAGAAGGATGCGAGGAAATTTTCCTAATGGGGATGTTGTAAAAGCAACCCCTGTTCCAGATTTAGCATCCTTATTTCCAAAGACCATCTCCTGAAGAATGATTGCAGTTCCCCACTCATCTGCTATTCCCATTATTTCCCGATAATAAACTGCTTTTTGGTGATACCATGAATTGAGAATAAGTTCTATTCCCTTAAAAAGCTGTTCCCAGGGATCATCAATTACGGGGATACCAAGCTTTTCAACCTCTTTTCTATAGGTCATAGCAAGCTCTTGCATGGCATCCCCACTAAATTCTCTCTTAAACTTCACTCTATATCGCCTCTTGTGCTCCCTCATTAGCCGATTGAAAAAATCCCTGGATACACCTTGAGCCATGGCCCAACTCTGAATAAACCTCCTGTATGTATCCCAAGCAAACCAGGGATTACCAGAAGACTGAGCAAGCCCCTCTACGATCTCTGGATTAAGCCCAACATTTAGAAGAGAACTCATCATACCAGGCATAGAGATCGCAGAGCCACTTCTTATACTAAAGACTAAGGGCTTCTTTGCATCTCCAAACCTCTTACCCACTCGCTCCTCAACAGTTCTAACAGCCTCCTTTACTTGATTCTCAAACTCTTTCCAGAGATTTTCATACTTCTTAAATAACTGATAACACCTAAATACTTCTGTTGTGAGTATGAAACCCGTTGGAACCTTTACATGGATTCTATTTAATTGCTTTAATTGAACGAGATTATAGGCCTTACTTCCGAGATAAATTAGATCAAAGGCAAGGGGATTCGGTGCTGAAAGATCACAAATCGTTCGTCTAAAATCCAAACTCAAAAGCAAACTGAGATCTTCTTTTTTGACTTTATTTTGAATTTTAATAAGTGTTGTATATATATTCTTAATAAACCTATCAAGAGATCTGATTACAAAACTTGATGAAATAAGTTCTCGTATAATGACTTCGCTTAATGCATAATAGCTTTCTTCTCTGTCTTTATTAGTAATATATTTATGATATTTTTCTTTTAATGCATGATAATTTAAAGTTTCAAAAACAAGTGGAAAAACTTTTAAGTAGGGATTTATGTAATATGATTTAATGATATGTTGGACACCATCAATTAAACCTTTAAATATATCTAAATACTGACTAAAAGTAAGAGGATAACTCTTTAATGAATCCTCAAGTAACGTTAAATAAACGTTGAATTTATGAGATGCAATTCCATCAATCTCTAAAGCCTCCTTAAAAAGTTTCAATATTTCTAATATCAGATAGAATTTTTCTTTAGATAGGAATTCAAGATTGAATTTATCAACAAGTTCATTAAAGGTATTTTCAACTAGATACTCTATTCGATAAGATAACCCGAGGGCATCAAACTTTTTTTCACGATATCTACCATACATTGAAGGAATATCTACAGCTACATGTCTTTTCAAAAAAATTTCCTCAATCGGTGTAAATTTCTCCTTGGATAAAATATATTCTGTTTTAAGAAGTCTCAACCAAGAAAGATATTTATTAAGTTTTTTAATTAGATCTTTCTCAAATAGTAACTCTTTTAATTCCTCTACAAAATAAAAACCCAAATTTTTATACTGCTCTACAAAACTATGAATGTCAGTAATATATCCAAAGTATTTCTGTTTTTCAAGTTTATAAAGATGAATCATCCAAAATAATTTCTTTTTGTATTCTTCTTTTTCGTTAATTTGATCTATCTGTTTTTTGATATATTCAAGATCTATATCAAGAAATTCATCAATATCGTAGGTTGATAATCTTCTCAACAAGTCTAGCAAAATTTTCTGCATTTCTATATGAAAGTGTATTTCACTATAATAAATGTGTCTAAAAATATTCTCTGGCAGATACTTTTTAATGAAATTACCATCTAATGTATACCAAAAATTAAAAATATCTCTGATAAAGTCTATTGCTAAACTTGAATTCTCGATATGAATAAATTTTCTCAAAAAATGAATTAGTGTATCTTTACGTTGAAACAACTCGTCAATTTCTGTGGATAAATCACGAATTAGTCCTTCAGCTCCAATTTCATTAAAATATACAGGAAATACTTTACAAAATTGCTTCACTAAATTATAGACAGGCCTAATGTTTGCATTCAAAAGAGCTGTTATCTCTCTCTGAAATAAATCAGTATCTTTAATAGAAACACCATATAATTTTAGATTAATTAATAAAGCTGATAGTAAGCCACTACACCACTCAGGATTTGCTTTGAATATTTCTAACCAGGTTTTTATATTCAAAAGATGATTCGGATTCTGCTTAATCCTCCAATTCTCATCTATTCCACTTATCTCTGGTGCAAAAAATCCATACTTTATAATCTCATTAATTAAAACCTCTGCTAAATAAACAACTCTCTTATTTATTATAGATATTCCTATATTCTTAATACACTCAAAAGCAGTCCAAGGATATAAATTAGATTTCTCTTTGAGAATTGCAAAAAATTTGACTAAAAAGTCTTCAAGTTTCTCTGAAGGCTTCCTATCAATAAGTTTTATAAGGATTGTATTAACTTCTCTTATCAACTCTTCATGAAGTAAAAGTAATACAGGATTTTCAATTAATTGTAATAATAATGAAAGCCTTTCTTCCTCAGATAATAAACTCTCATCCAAACTTAAAGTCTTGATATAATTCTTTATTTCTCTGAGAAGATCTAGATGATCAGGAAGAGAAAGTAAAAAATCAAAAGTCAGAATCTCATCAGACACCCTCTCATATCCAGTCATCAATTGATCAAGACCTGGAAATTTCTGTTTACGCCAGATCGCAGAAACCATCTGATAGTATTTCTTAAGAATTCCTTCAAGAGCAGTCTCAAGTTCTCTATCAAGACCAAATTTTAAGAATTTTTTAGCAAGCCGTTTGAAAGAATAGTAGTTTTCTAAAAATGAAGAAAAGATTTCCTCTGGTAATTCCTGGCCAGCTCTAAGAATTACTGTTATCACAGGAGAAACTTCCCAGAAATCCTTCTCACTTAAGAGATTCAATGTCTTATCTATAATCGCATAATAGGCTTCAGATGCCCTTATGTTGAGATTGCGATCCTCTCCAAAGAACATGAAAAGGAGCTCAAAAAGTCTGTATAGAGCCTCACTTCTCCTAGAAGATTTGAGTAAAAGGGAGAGGTTTTTTAAATAAAAGTTACGAAACTCCTCAAGAACAAGAGAGTTGTTCCTATAGGGATGAAAGATCTCTTTTAGCAAAAAGGTTGCCTGTTTTTTCAAAGCAGGGAAGTCATCAAATACCTCAGCAAGGATCTCATATTTGGGGTCATAGACGACTTCACCTACCTGAGTCTGAGCAAGATTAGCAAGCAGGGCCTTAGAGGTAAATCTTGTTGACGGAGAGATTTGTTCCATTTTAAAATTTCTAAATTTTTAACACTTAGTATTCCTTAGATATCATATAATTAGTCAAATCAAGTAGTCTCACCGAATAGCCCCATTCATTGTCATACCAAGCGATAATTTTGATTAGATTCCCACGAATTACTTTAGTTGAAAGTCCATCTATGATAGCACTATGGGGATCTCCAATAAAATCCATAGATACAAGAGGTTCCTCAGTGTAGGATATATATCTACTTGTATTTTCCTTAAATATCCTATTTACCTCTACAGGTGTAGTCTCTCCTTTGATTCTAATTACAAGGTCTAAGATAGAGACATCACAGGTTGGAACTCTTATTGCCATTCCATCAATCTTGTCCGCAAGATATGGAAGCACCTTCTTTAAGGCTTTTATAACTCCTGTAGATGTAGGAATCATGTTTAGGCCTGCTGCTCTTGCCCTTCGAAAATCTTTAGGATGAACCATATCAAGCAATCTCTGATCATTCGTATAGGCATGAACTGTTGTCATGAACCCACTTTCAATTTCATAAAACCTCGATAAAAGTGCAAGAATAGGTGCAAGACAGTTAGTTGTGCAAGAAGCATTAGATACTACAAAATGTTTTGTTGGATCATACATTTCCTCATTTACTCCCATAACAATTGTTATATCTTCATTCTTTGCAGGTGCAGAAATAATGACTCTTTTTGCACCTGCTTTGAGATGCTTCCTTGCAAGATCTGCATCAGTAAAAAGTCCTGTACATTCAAGCACATAATCAACCTGAGCCTCTCTCCAAGGTATTTTCTCTGGATCCCTCTCCTGAAAAATCCTTATACGCTTTTCATTAACAATTATATAATCTCCATCTACATATACTTCATATGGCAATTTTCCGAATACAGAATCATATTTAAAAAGATGAGCAAGCATCTCTGGTGATGAAAGATCATTTATTGCAACAATCTCTATTTGATTAAATTCAGGATATTTAAAACGGGCTCTTAAAACTGCCCTTCCTATTCTACCAAATCCATTAATTGCTACACGAATCATATCTAACCTCCTATTTTTAAATTTAATACTAAGGCATCTTCTCCATTACTATAATAGTTTTTTCTCCTACCTATCTTTTTAAAACCCTCACTTTCATATATTCTAATTGCCCTAAAATTTGTTGGAGATACTTCAAGATATATATTTTTAATTTCGCTTTTTTTCATCTCTTCTAAAAACTTTTTAAACAGTAATCTTCCATATCCTCTTCCTTGATAGTTAGGAGAAACAGCAAATCTTAAAACTTCTACTTCATCAATAAATTTTCTAAAGATGAGATATCCAATTACTCTGTCTCCGTATCTTAACACCATTATCTGGCTTCCTGGAGATTCATATTCCTTAATTAGCATATCTTGTGTCCAGGCAAGTTCACCAAAGACCTCCCTTTCAATTCCTACAATGAAGCTAAGTTCTGCCTCATCATGTAGGGGCCTAACTTCAACCCCGCTCAACATCTCTCAAGGTTACAACTACATCAAGATCAGGAATAACCTCTCTTAATTTTTCTGCAACCATAAGGGCAATAGCTGGACTCCTGTGTCTACCTCCTGTGCAACCTATTCCCACGACAACAAATTTCCTCCCCTCTTCTAAATGTTTCGGCAATACCCATTTTATATAATTAACTAAAAAATTCAATAATTCCTCAGTCACTGGAAAGCTCATCAAGAAATGTCTAATCTCCTGTGACTCTCCAGATTTAGGTTTTAGAGAGGGTACAAAGTAGGGATTGGGGAGAATTCGCACATCAAAAATATAGTTACACTCTGAGGGAATTCCATATTTGTAGCCAAAGGCAATAAGATGAAGAAAGGGCCTATTTGCTGAGTCTTCCCTCCCAAAAAGAGTAAAAATCTGGTGACGAAGCTGATGGACGTTGTATTGCGAGGTATTTAGGAAAATATTGGCATAATCCCTTATTGAAGCTAATCGTTCTTTCTCTTTAAGAATGGCTTCCCTCAAATCTTTGAATTCTCTAAGAAGAGGATGAGGTCTTCTTGTTTGACTAAAACGAGAGATAAGGACTTCTGTATCTGCTGAAAGATAAATTACATCTAAATAGTATCCCTCTTTTTTTATAAGGTCTAATGTCTGTGGGAATTCACTTAGAAAATTGGGATCTCGGATATCCATGACGAGAGCGATCTTATCAACAGTGCCAATTGCACTGATTTCTCTTAAGAAGGGAAGAAGAAGCCGGACAGGGAAATTCTCAATTGCTAAGTAGGCAAGATCTTCCAATGCCTTAAGGACTGAGCTCTTCCCTGCCCCTGACTCACCTGTGATTATGACAATGTGAAGACTCATTAGGTTAATTCTGGAACAAGTAGCACAATTTCATCGCCATCCCTGTAAAGACAACATATTTTATCATAATCGGTGTTATAGAAGAGTAAGAATTCGTCTTTGCCCTTCCTGAAGAGCTCAACTGCATCCTGGGTTGGAAGAGGAGATACCTTTTGAGTTCTCACAATTACTCCCTCCCGAGGTGTTTCAGCACTCATGCCTTGAGTGACCACTCTTGCTGGCCTGTGTTCCTGACGTTTTTCCTTAAGTTTCTTTACCTGTTTCTCCAAAGATTCATAGGCAAAGTCTATAGAAGAATAAATATCATCAGTTTCCTCTCTCACAACCAGGGTTTCTCCGTCACCCTTCAAGATAACCTCTGCTATTTCTCTAAACTTCTCTCGACGAAGTATAACCTGAGCATGAACAGGCCCATAAAAATACCTCTCAAGTTTTGATAATTTCTTCTCCGCATACTGAGCTATTGCTGGTGATGAATCCATCCCCTTGAATGTGAAATTGAATTCCATCTTTCACCCTCCATTTTTTAAATATTTCTTCTTTTTCTCTCTCTTATTGAAGGAATATTTAGTTCTTCTCTATATTTGGTAATTGTCCGCCTTGCTATCTTTATGCCATACCTTTCCTGTAAAATCTTGCTTATCTGACTATCACTAAGTGGTTTTTCTGGGTTCTCACTAGAAACAATCTCCTTAATATAGCTCTTTATTGCAGTTGCAGATAAGCTTTCGCCTATTTTGGTTTGATACCCTGTAGAGAAGAAAAATTTTAAAGGAAAAATTCCAAGAGGTGTGTCAACATATTTATGACTTATTACCCGACTTATGGTTGATTCATGCAGATTTGTGACCTGAGAAAGGTCTTTAAGTGTAAGGGGCTTCAAATACTGAAAACCCTTCTCAAAGAAATCTCTTTGAGCATGAAGTATTGCATAACCTACTTTGTATAAGGTGCTATATCTGCTATCAAGGGCCTTAAGAAGATTCTCAGCATCTCTCAATTTCTCCTTCAAAAACTCTCTACTCTTTGCGTTCCCTTGAATTCGTCTCTGATTAATAAATTTATAGTAAAGATTACTCAGCCTAATCTGAAAGTATCTATCCTTCAAAACTTCAACTTTCCACTCATCATCTTCCTTATAAAACCTCAAATCAGGTTCAACATAGACATTCTTAGGGGTAAAGAAATTACGTGCAGGATAGGGCTCAAGACTTCTAATCGCAACCATGGCATTTTTAATCTCTTCAAGAGGACGATTTATCAACTTGGAGAGAGAATCCAAGTCCTTTGCAAGCTCTGGAAGATATCTGTCAACAAGAATCCAAGGTAAATCCTTGGAACTGTACCCTAAAACTTCAAGCTGAGCAAGGAGACATTCCCGTAGATCTAAGGAGGCAATTCCTACAGGATCAAGTTTTTTAATCTTCTCCCTAACCACTTCCACCTTTTCTTTGGAGACCCCAAGGTCTCTTGCCACTATTTCAGGTGAAATTCTAAGATATCCCCTTTCATCAAGATTCCCAATTAGATATTCTGCAATATCTCTCTCAAGAGGTGTAAGTTCAATGAAGCCAAGTTGCCATTTTATGTGATCACTTAAACTCTCTTCTGCTCGTAAAGTCTTTTCAATGAGATTTTCTTCCTCTTCAGGTGTTTCATAAGTAAAGGAAAGCTGAGGTCTTTCAAGTAGATTTTGCTCACTCCAGTCGTACTCGTCAGTTAGCTCTATTTCTTTTTTGTCAGAGGAAACAATCTCTGGCAAGTCACTTGGTAAGTCATTAAATTCAATCTCTAAAAAAGGATTAGACTGGGTCTCCTGAAGTAGATATTCATTTAATTCATGCACATTTAGTTGCATGACCTTAAGGATAAGTTTTAGCTGTGGAGTCAGAATAAGTTGAGGCGTTAGCTGTAGCTTATTTTTTACCTCAATCATGGCTATATTCGGAAATCGCTTCCCAGATATTTTTGCCTAACAAGGTCCTCTCCTATAAGCTTCTCAGGAGTTCCCTCTCCAATTATTACTCCCTCTGCTATAACATAGGCTCTATCACAAATTTGTAAGGCCTCTCTTACATTATGGTCAGAAATGAGAAGCCCTATGCCTTGATTACGAAGGGTGAGAAAGATCTCTTTGAGTTGGCTAATACCAATAGGGTCAATTCCAGCAAAGGGCTCATCAAGGAGAATGATTGCAGGCTCAATAAGGAGAGCCCTAAGGATCTCGACCTTCCTCTTTTGTCCTCCAGAGAGATATTCTGCCTTGGTATTTAAAACCTCTCTCAAATTAAAAAGGTCAAGATATTTTTCAATCTTCTCCTCAAGATCACTTACACGCTTTTTCCATTTCTCTACCACAACCTGAAAATTTTCTCTGACACTGAGTCCTCTAAAAACAGAAGTCTCTTGTGGTAGATAAATAATGCCTAAGGAAGCCCTTTCTGAGACATCCTTATTGGTTATTTCTTCTCCTTTAAAACTAATCCTTCCCTCATCAGGTCTTAGGAAACCTGCAAGGATATAAAAAGAGGTAGTTTTTCCTGCACCATTTGGACCTAAAAGCCCAACAATTTCTCCAGATCCCACTTCAAGAGTTATTCCACGCACAATCTCTCTCTTCTTGATCCTTTTCCTCAGATTTTCCGCTCTAAGACCCCTCACTTCATCTTTCATAGATCTTTAACCTAACTCTACCCCCCTCTTTTGAAAAGACCTCACTTCTTTCCTCCTTGAAATAGACCACAATTAGGTCTCCTTCAACTAAATTATCCTCATACCAGACCTTAGGAGAATCTTCTAAAACGAGTTTCTCTTGATCTCTAAAATAAGTTGCCTTTCCTGCAACTGAACGCCATTTATCTCGCTCTATGCGAACCGCTCCTAAGGCAATCAATTTTTGAATCTCCCTCCTCTTCTCCCCTCTTGTGTAGTAGATGTAGAGTTTCTCAGTCCAAAGTCTTAGGTCCCTACTCTTAGCAAAGACTTTCCCTGTAAATATCGCAAGGCCTTCATCCTCAAAGACTTCCATCCTATCAGCACTTATCTCTATCTCTCTTCCAAAGAGGTCCCTCGGAAAAAAGAGTATCGCAATAAGGGTTAAAATAAAGAATATAAGGTAATTTCTCTGATCTTTCATCAAATTAAGTATAATCCAAAAGGATGGGAAAACAAGGCTTCTAACCTCCACAAGATCTATGAGCTAATTATTCCCTAATCCTACCTTCACCTATTTTGGGTTCTTTAAATTTTTACAAGTTTGTCTAAAATAAAACAGATATGAGAAATGAAGGATCTAAAGCCTATAAAGTCTATCTTGCCTCCCTTATTCTTGGAATTTTTCTTGTAGCCATCGAGTTGCTCCTTTCCTTCACAAATAGAAGTATATGTCCATCTGAGGGCTGTAAAATTGCAGAAAACCTTCTTCTTATTCCTAAACAGTACATGCTCATCATAGCTATCATCTACTTCATCAGCCTTCTTCTCCTTGGCCTTTTTTACAGATCATCTAAGGGACAGCTATTTAAGTTTCTTCTCCTCATATTCATTGGAGTCGGTTTTACAGGTGACTGGTTTTTAGTCTTCAAACTAATTTGGGAATATAATGTCAAGTGTTATTTCTGTTTGACAATTGCGGGACTTGTTACCGCAACTGCCTTTAGTGGAGTTTACATGCTTAGTCGTGACAGAGTTAGCTATCCCGGACTACTAAATCTTCTACTTGGGAGTCTACTTGGACTTCTAGGTGCTTTTGTGATTACGACACCTCCTGCGGATAGACTGGATACTATAGGAGAGAAGATTCTCATAGTCTATGCAAAGGGTTGCTCAAGATGTGAAGAGCTTCTGCAGGATCCAAACTTCAGAAATCTTCCCAAAATACCTGTTGCCAGTGTCTATTCTTTTCTGAAGATAGTTGGAATAGATTCTTTACCTGTTATCATTGAAAAAAGAGAGGAGGATGTTAGGATTTTTGTGCCTAAAGAAAAAAGATTAGAGGAAAGTTCCTGTCAACCACTACCTCAAGGAGGTCTCTGTGTTCTACCCTGAGAGGAGGCTAGTTACAACCCACATTGGAAGTCTTCCTTTCACTGATTTAGAAAGAGCCCTTGAATATGCCTTTAGGTTTGATATTCCAGCTTGGCCTCAACTTCCCAAATTCAAAGAAGAAGGCATGCTTTGGCAATTTATGAGGACCTTTCCTGGATTTGATCTCGATACAGAAAAGGTTTATACCAATTCTTCTTCCTTTGAAGAGAAAATGCTTAAGGTATATGAAATTTATGTAGCAACCATTGATGAAGGGCAAGAAGACCTACTTGACACTCTCCTTGATCAAAATTTTTCTAAAACTTTCTTTCCCTTTCTTGAAATAGCCAAAAAAAGGGAAAAGAGAATTCTCAAGGGACAAATTACTGGTCCCTTTACACTCGGTACTGCAATTTCTACAGACCTTGGAGAGGCAATAATATTTAGAGATGATCTGCGCGATCTCCTTGTGAAATATTTAACTCTTCTCTCTCTTGCGCAGACAAGATACCTTTCTAAAATTGCTGAAAAGACCATTTTATTCATCGATGAACCAGGTCTTGCAGGATTTGGAAGCAGTGCCTACATCACCCTTTCAAAGGATCTGATTTTAGAAATGTTGAGGGAGATGATTTCTATTCTAAAGTCTAAGGGTATTATCACAGGAATCCACATCTGTGCTAACACCTCCTGGGACATACCTTTAGAGGCAGGGATAGATATTATTAGCTTTGATAGCTTCTCCTATTTTGAGAAACTTCTTATCTATGGAGAAGAGCTTGAGAAATTTTTGAGAACCGAAAGTGGTTATCTTGCCTGGGGAGTCGTCCCAACAGACTCTCAGCATTTATCTGTTCTCAGAGATGAAGAGTTGGTGGAAAAATTCTCCTCTCAGCTTAGGGCCCTCTCTAAGAGACTGGCTATTTCCGAAGAAGAAATCCTCAAGAGATCACTTCTAACTCCGTCTTGTGGAATGGGAAGTCTTAATGAAGACGAGGTTGAGAGAGTTATACAGCTATTGGAAAAACTTCGTTTAGTCTTTTTCTCATAGAGGGTTGTCTTTGAAGGAAAGGTGATTAAACTTTTAAACAATAAAAATTAAAAAGGAGGAATAGAAATGCCAATTAGAGCCTATGTTCTGATCAATACCCAAATTGGACAGACTCAAAAGGTTGTTGAAGAGCTCAAAAAAATCGAAGAAGTAAAGCGTCTAGATGTGATTATGGGACCTTATGACATAATAGTTGAGATTGAGGTGCCAAATTATGAAGATATCTCAAAGCTACTTCTTGAGAAGTTTCAGAAGATTTCAGCCATTAATCACACAATGACATGTCCTGTTGTAGCTTAGCCAAATCGCAAAATTAGAGGGAGGTGAGTAAGACAAGTCTTCAAGAAAAGGTCCTAGTTCTCAATAAATACTATCAGGCAATTCAAATAACCACCCTGCAACGGGCTATCTGCCACCTCGTAAAAGGTACCGCAAAGGTCATTACTCCAGACTGGACTACCCATACCTTCGAGGAATGGATCAAGATCAGTAAATTCTATGAAAATGGTTCATCTCAGGATTTAAAATTTATAAGAAGCCCTTCGATTACCCTTCTTGTGCCTGATGCTATCTATCTACCCTACTATGAATCCCTTCCGCAAAGTGAGGTAATTTTCTCAAGACAAAATCTTTTCCTAAGAGACCAGTTCACCTGTCAATACTGTGGTAAACTACTTAAGAACCCGAAAGAGAGAACAATTGATCATGTCATTCCCAAGAGTAGAGGTGGTAAGACAGTTTGGACTAATGTTGTGCTCTGTTGTAAAAAATGTAATCTAAAGAAGGGCAACAGGACTCCGGAAGAAGCAGGGCTCAAGCTCCTTAAAACCCCAAGAGCTCCCCGCTGGCAAGCCCTAATTCTTGAAGAGTTTCCCAAACACAAAAAAGAAAGATGGAAACCCTTTCTCAACTTTGCAGGGCTCTTTTCAGAAGAAGAACCCTAACTCTCAAGAAGTTTTTCTACACTCAGAATAGTCAACAGGCGATCAGGAAGCTGATAGATCCTGTCTATATAAATGCGGTCAAAACCTTCTATTTTTGGTGGAGGCTCCTCTAATTTAGATAGAGGAATCTCCATAATATCTCCTATCCTCTCTATAAGAAAAGAGACCACATCTTCATCAGCTCGGACAATCAAATTCAGGCGTGGTTTTGTCTCAACCTTGAGACTAATTCGCTTTGCCAAGTCCATAACAGTGAGAATCTGTCCTCTGAGATTCATAATTCCAAGTATATAAGATGGAGCAAGGGGAACAGGAGTCAGATCAAGGTCTTTATTTATCTCCATGACCTTCTCCGCAGGAACTCCAAAAAGAAAATCACCCAAGTAAAAAGTAACAACAGGCATTGTCTCTTGACGAGTCAGAGTCTTTTTCTCTTTTAAGACTGGTAAGGTTCTTTCCGCCATGTCTCTTCGCCCTCCAGTATTTCTAAAAATCTCTGTAGGCAATCCTTCGCCTTATCGTTTATCCTTTCAGGAAAGGTTATCCTTAACTCAACAATGAGATCACCTCTTTCTAAGGAATCAGATCCAGCAAGAAAGGGACCTCTTCTGGGAAAAATCACAGGTCCTCCCCTCCTCAGTCTCTCAGTAGGGACCTCCTCAACCCCCTCTAGGGTCTCTATAGGAATTGTCTCTTTCAGCAGAAGCTCGTAAAAGGGCAAGGTAAGTGTGTAGATTAACGAATCCTTTGTCAATCTGAGAAAAGGATGGGGCTTAACAATAACTTCTATGTAAATGTTATACTTAAGACCAAAGGGACTTCCAGAGATAAAAAGGGTATCCCCTTCTCTAAGGCCAGGAGGTATAGAGATCAAAATTTCCCTCTCCTCCCTTATACGACCTTTTCCAAAGCATGAAGGACAGAGTTCAGTTAGAGTATAACCTCTTCCTTGACAATTAGGGCACCTCAACTCGATAAGCTCCTGCAAACCATTTTCCATTCTCAAAACTCCGCTTCCACTGCAGGTCTTACAGATACGCTTTTCCTGAGCAACTGTTGCCCCAGTGCCATCACAAATCTGACAGCGTCTTTCATCAACAGGAAGTCTAATTTTCTTGGGAAGAGCAAGAGCTAACTCTTTAATAGTAAATTCTTCCATCTTGTAAATAGCGTTCTGCGATGGAATTGGATTGTGAACGATCGTTACCTCAACCTGCTCTGGAATAGTTGAGAGTTTTTTCTGATACCAATCTAGAAATCTCAAAAAGTTTTCCCTATCTCCACCCCTATCAGGATGGAGTTCTTTGACCTTTTCTCTGAAAAACCTTTTCAGCTCTTCCTTTGTTGTAAACAATAGCCCTCCTAAAGAGTCCCTGCTGACCTAGTAGATTTCTTAAGAAGTTCCTCTATTGCAGAGAGAACACGCTCCCTTTCAAGCTTAACTTCATAAGCATTGGCCCCCACTTCAAAAACTTTCCTCTTCACATCTTCACCTGTAAGAGATGTTAAAACTAAAACTGGTATATCTTTAAACTCTGGCATGACTCTCAGATTTTTAATGAATTCAAGGCCATCCATGACTGGCATCTCGATATCACTTATGATGAGATCTGGCCTAAACCCACTTTTCAGTTTCTTTAAAGCCTCATCTCCATTTCCTGCAACCTCAACATGAAAACCAGCCTGTGTTAGGTAGCTTGTAATGAGATTCTGGAAGAAAGGAGAATCTTCAGCAAGAAGTATGGCAACCTGGCTCTCCTCTTCCTCCCTCTTAATTATAAACCATTCGGGATCAAACATTTCAATTATCTTATAGATATCAAGAAATAGAACAGTTTTCTGATTTATTATGCGATGCCCCAAGATTCCAGGCTGTTTATAGAGCTCTGTCTCTACATCGAGGGTGGTCTCAAGGGTATCCACAATGCGAGAACAAAGAATAGCACAAGTCTTTTCTCGCTCTGAGAAAAATAAAAGATTGTATTCCTCTTGAGGAGGAAGCCCTTTGATCGGTAGATAATTTTCAAGTCTAATTATTGGTATAACCTTGTTCTTGTAAATTATTACTTCTTTGCCTCCAATGATTTCAATGGAGTCTGCCCTAACTTTGTCTAATCTAGAAATTAAAGCAAGAGGAAGGGCAAAGGAATCCTCTCCAACATCAAATATCAGTATAAACTGGGTCTCCT
Source organism: Thermodesulfobacteriota bacterium (assembly GCA_030550555.1). GTDB lineage: Bacteria > Desulfobacterota > Thermodesulfobacteria > Thermodesulfobacteriales > Thermodesulfobacteriaceae > Caldimicrobium. Next base: position 13,622 of record JAUQPD010000037.1, on the reverse strand, counting down.
CAGCAGTTGCCCTGTGTTTTTTCTCTTCAAAGGATCTCTCGATTTCCTCAGTCTTCAGTCCTGCAAACTGACTCAAACCAACTACATCCAGAATGAGTGCGAGCTTTCCATCTCCCATTATGGTTGCTCCGCTATAGAGGGGTATGTTTTTAAACCATTTTCCAAGAGGTTTAACTACTATCTCTTCTGAGTCATAGATCTGATCAACAAGAAGTCCTATATGTTTTTCCCCTGTAGTGAGGATTACCATACTCCTTTCCTTGGAGTGACCATTGGAATACCCTAGAGCTCTAGCCAATCTGACAACAGGAATTATCTCCCCCCTTAAGCGATAAAATTCGGTATCACCCATGCGTAATATATCCTTTTCTGGATCAATGTTTACAAGCTCCCTCAAACTTACCTGAGGAATCGCATATCTCTGCTCTCTTGAAGTAACTATCAGGGCTGGAATAATTGCAAGTGTGAGAGGTATTTTTATGCGAACAGTGGTGCCCTTACCAAGAAGGGTATTAATTTCAATTGATCCTCCAAGTTTCTCAATGTTTGTCTTAACTACATCCATCCCCACGCCTCTTCCAGAGACCTGGGTGACCTTTTCTGCAGTAGAAAATCCCGACTTGAATATGAAGGAGAGTATTTCTTTTTCGGAAAGCCTCTCTGCCTCTTCTGCGGTAACAAATCCCTTCTCAATTGCCTTTCTCTTCACTTTTTCAAGGTCTATTCCCTTTCCATCATCCTCAATTTCAATTATTACCTGCCCACCCTCGTGATAGGCCCTGAGTATGAGATTACCCTCAGGAGGCTTCCCTGACTTCTCCCTTGCCTCAGGAAGCTCAATACCATGATCAATAGAGTTGCGAACTAGATGGGTTAAGGGATCTTTTATTGCCTCAATGATTGATCTATCAAGCTCAGTCTCAGCACCTTCGATGTGTAAGTTTACTCGCTTATTCAGAGATCTTGCTAAATCTCTTACAATCCGTGGGAATTTGTTAAAGACTACTCCAATAGGTTGCATTCTGGTCTTCATTATAGTCTCTTGAAGAGCAGTGGTAACCATTGAGAGGGATTGAACACTTCTCAAAAGCTCAGGGTCTGTATATCTTGCAACCAACTGAACTACTCTGTTTCTTGCTAAAACAAGTTCCCCTGCAAGGTTCATAAGGGTATCAAGAAGTTTGACATCAACTTTGACATGGGTTTCAGTTAATTGAATCTGAGAAGTAGGTATCCCCTTGTCTTCCTTAGGTTGTTCTTTCCTTTCAATCTGAGCTTGACCTTTTTCTTCCTCTTCTTGCACCTGTTTTACTTGCTCCTTTTCTACTTGAGCTTCCGCAGATACCTCTTGTGACGGTGAAAGCCCCTCTTCTTGAATTGCATGCTCTACCGCCTCTGCTTTAGGTGGCTCCTTAACCACATCCTCACCCTTCCCTGCTCTCTTCTTTAGGCGTTCACTAAAATTAGAAAGGATAACTAAAAAATCTAAGATTCTGTCCTCAATAGGCTCTGTCTTTTTCTCCTCAAGATAGGCAACTATGTATTTAATTTCATCCAAACATTTGAGCAAAATGTCAATTATTTCTTCATCTGGCTCAACAAGTCCATCCCTGAGTTTTGAGAGGATATCCTCTGCAAAGTGAGCAATACCTTCAAGAGTTTTAAATCCAAAAAACCCTGCAGCACCTTTTAGCGAATGCATTGTCCTAAATAGACTCTTCAATATCTCCACATTGTGCTTATCCTTTTCAAGTTCTATAAACTCTTCCTCCATCTTAGCTATTCCATCCTTTGCCTCAACTAAAAAATCTTTAAGTATATCCTCATCAATCATATCTCTCCCCCTATTTCTTGTAGAACACAGTAGTATTACCTAATATTTTTTTCTCCATATCAGGAGGTGTTATTGGTGGTAGTTCTGTTGCTCCAAGTAGGAGATATCCTCCACTCTTAAGACATTTCCATAACGCTAAAAAGACATTTTTCTTTACTTCTTTGTTAAAATATATAAGCACATATCTACAAAGAATTAGGTCAAACTTATCTTTTACTTTTTTGGGTACATCAAGTAGATTGAGAATTTCAAAACGTACCATACCTTTTAGACTTTCATCAATACGCCAATTTCCTCCTTCCTGTTTAAAATATTTTACAAGAAAAGTTATAGGAAGACCTCTGTTTACTTCAATTTGATTATAAATACCCTCCTTAGCCTTTTTTATTGCAGACTCCGATATATCTGTAGCATAGATATTTACTTTATATTGAGTTAAGTAAGCAGAAAAATACTCCTTTAATAGCATAGCTATGCTATATGGTTCTTGGCCTGTTGAACAGGCAGATGACCAAATGTCAATCCTTTTCTCCTGCTCTCTCTTCTTAAAGAGCTCAGGAAAGATATGTTTCTTTAAAGCTTCAAACGGATGTTGATCCCTGAAAAAATAGGTCTCATTTGTAGTCAAGGTGTCAATAATTTGATTCAAGAGTCTGGGAGTGAGATTCTTCCTTACTGCCTCGTAGAAGTCTTTTATACCCTTATATCCGAGACTCAACGCAAGTTCGTTGAGTCTATTTTCAAGAAGATATTCCTTTCCTGCTTGATAGGAGATTCCACTTACTTTTTCCACAAGGGTAGTAAAAAAATTAAAAATCTCCCTCTCCATCTTACTTTACCAGGAAGAGCTCTTTCAGACGTTTCGGTATGTCACGAAGATTTAAAACTTCATCTGCAAGGCCAGCTTCAATAACTGATCTTGGCATGCCGAAAACTATAGAGCTCTCAGCATCTTGAGCAATCACTGCTCCACCTCTCTGCTTTATCTTTCTTGCACCCTCTGTTCCGTCTCTTCCCATCCCTGTTAATACAAGGGCCAGACAACTGCCATTGTAGACCTCTGCAAGGGAATCAAAGAGTACATCTACAGCAGGCCTACAGTTATTGACAGGAGGATCTGTAGTGAGTTTTATCCTTCGCTCTCTATTCTCTGAACTAACAGTCATGTGAAGATCTCCGGGAGCGATATAAACTGACCCTTCCCGAATGGGTTCTCCGTCTTCTGCTTCCTTCACAGCGAGTGGACAAACCTTATCAAGCCTATCTGCGAGCTGACGAGTAAAAAGAGGGGGCATATGCTGAACAATTAGGATAGGAGCTGGAAAATTTGCAGGTATATCCCTGAGAATTTCCATGAGAGTTTGAGGCCCTCCAGTTGAAACACCTATTCCAAGAACTCGATACATCCCAGGCCTAAGCCTTTGTTTCAGGGCAAAGGACGATGTCTTAGGTAAAGTCGCTCCACCACCCTTTGATGCCTTAATCTTAGGAATTAAATCTTCCTCAATCCGCTTTACACTCTCAAGGAAGGATTTTGTTGAGGGTTTAGGAACAAAATCGAAGGCCCCATTCGCAAGAGCTTCAAGAGTAGCTTTTGCTCCCTCCTGTGTAAGAGAGGAAAACATTATAACCTTTGCCTGTGGGACCTCCTTTCTGAGAATCTTGAGCGCTGTAAGCCCATCCATCTCAGGCATCTCGATATCCAAAGTAATTACATCAGGCTTTAAAAGTTTTGCTTTTTCAATTGCCTCCTTCCCATTCACCGCTTGACCAACGACCTCAATATCGGGATCCTTTTTCAAAATATCAGTAATCAACTTGCGCATAATGGCTGAATCATCTACCACAAGAACCCTAATCATTTTAGATTCCTATATACCTTCGAAAAGATATCTAATCTTAGTTTCAAGCATCTCTTTATCAAAGGGCTTCATAAGATACTCATTGGCTCCTGCCATGAGGGCATCTATGACACTCTTCTGTTGATTCTCGGTGGTAACCATCATGACCTTTATATGAGAATACTCGTCCATTGACCTCATCTTCTTTAAAAACTCATAACCGTTCATTACAGGCATATGCCAATCAAGCAGAATAAGCACAATGTCAGGATTTTCCTGAAGAACTTTAAGTGCCTCTTCTCCATTACTTGCCTCAAGAACATAATATCCAAGCTCTTCCAAGTATTTCCTTTCAATCTGTCTTATTGCTTTCGAATCATCAACCACAAGGGCCTTTTTCATTACCAATCCCTCGGCTTGGCTAAGATCTCTCTTACCTTAAGCTGAAAGAACATATTTGATGGCATTGCCTTAATGATGGCCACAGTATCTGCCCCTCTTGCGGTCCCAGCAACCGCAATTACATCCTCTGGAGGAATCAGACCTGCATCACAGGCCATAAGAGCTATCTCTACGCAGACCTTTAATCCCTGTCCAAAAATCCTCAGAGTCTGAGCAATAAGCGCCTCCTCAGAGTAATGATACTGAGCCCTTATGGCTGAACCAATACTCCTGAAGACTAGTGTGCCTGAGTAGACCTTCGCGCCGAGAGCAATTAATTCAGCTCTCCTTGAATCCTCAAGCTCAATCACTCCAGGCTCCCTGAATCCATAGTTATGTGTCACCACAACAAGATTCACATCCGTATCCTTAAGAGCCTGAGCAAACTTTAGCCCAGTATCTCCATATGTAGAAGCCACAACAACATGTTTTATTCCTCTTTCTTCAATAGCTCTCTTCGTTATTTCAAGACAGGCAAGCGTATTTTGAGCACCTGGTTTGTCAAAATATATTCCCATTTTTCTAACCTCTTATTTCAAAAATGTGACCTGGAGTAAGTGTCCTCTGTTCTAGTGTTATCTTAGCAAATTTTCCAGAAAATGAAAGCTCACTTCGCAACTCTTGAAGATATTCCTTTGCAAGTCTATAGGTATTAGGCTCTGCGAATAAAAGGTCCACCTCCAAATCATTTTCAGTATAAGAAAAAACTGCCTTTAAATAGCCAAGATATTGAAGAAAAAGAGTCAATATAAAGATTTTCACCCTTTCAGCACCCTCTAAAGTAGGAGCTATCTCCAGATATCCCCAAGACTTTTCATCTCGCAAAACAAAAGGTATAAAAAGCCTGTCATCCTCAACATAAAACTCAACGAATTTAATCTCTTTACCGAGTAGGTCTTCAAGGTTTTGAGGAAGCCTTCTCTCGGAGGCTTCAGAACTCCCCTGAAAACCCTTAAGAAGCTCCCGAAACAGAACCCACTCCTTGCTCTTTGAACCCTCTTCAGTTTGCATCTTTCTCTTGTTACTGACAAGCAAATACAGAAAGTGATGCGTACCTCTTACCTTAGGATGATCAAGGACTTGTAGGATGATTGGCCCTTCTGTGTTCACAACCTTTAGTCTTATAACTTCACCAGGTCTAAATTCCTCTGGCAAAAGATTTCCAGTAAGTCTTGCCTGAAATCTATACCCTCCAAGCTCAAGATAGAGTAACTTTCCCTCAATATGAAGAACCCTAACTGTTACCTCCCTTCCAGGTCTAGAAAAAAGAGACCAGAGATTTTCAGGAAGATAATAAATTGGACTAGGTCCTGTGATCTGCATCTTTAGAGGAGACCCTTCTTCTTCAGAATTATCTCAACCTCACCTGCACTAAGACCTAACCTCTTTGCAATCTCCTTCACACTCAGTCCCTCTCTGAAACTTTCTAGGACTCGCTCCTCAATACTCACACCTTGCTCTTTACCTTTAACCCTATCCTCAGTAGCCCGAAGCTCCCTCAATTTTTCAACGAGACTCTGAGCCCGCTCAAGAGATCGCTCAAAATCCTCCCAAGGAAAAGTCAAAACTTTTTTGAATTTCAAATATAAATAAATCAAAATAACGATTATAACTATATCTAAAATGACGAGAAGAAAAATCAAAATTTCTTTAGAAGAGATCTCTATCATCTCCCCTAAGCCCTTAGGATCAAGCCTTCAAATTCAATTCTGTCTGGAGAATATTGGGGGTGTCTTTGTCGAAGGAGCTTAGTAAGACTCTCCTCAAGTTCTTTCATCTTTGCCTCATTTCTAAAAGCTTCTGCCTTTATCCTTTTAAATTCCGAGTAAAAAAAGGCTCTTAGTTCAAATTCTCTTTCTAGTGCTTTGAGATAGCGATCCTTCTCGGAAAATAGAAGATAGACATCTACTTTCACAAAGCTTCTCTCATCAAGAGGGATGAGAAAGTTTGCAAGCTTTAGCCTAAATTGAACCTCTTGCCCTGGGAGGGATCTACTTATCTCAACTCTCTCACTCTCTGCCTTTGCAATCTCTTTAGCCTCGTTACCAGCTTCTTTTATCGCTTCCTGTCTTTCGGGAGGCCCTGCAATTTCCTTTCCTCGTGAAAGGGACTCCTTTTTAGAAATCTCCAAAAGTTTCCAAATGAAGAAACTACCAAGGGCAAGGCCAAAGACACTAAAAATAATCCCCAAAACGGTCAGATAAAATTTGATATCTCTTTTGCCAGATTTAGCTTGAGGCTGACTTGAAGGGGGTTTTTCCTCAAGATCCTTTATCAGCTCGTTTGAAGCCTCGGAAGAGGGTTCTTTAAAGTCCTCAAGTTCTCTCTTTAACTCCTCCTTCAAATCTATCCTCCAAAGACCTTTTCTAGTTTTTCCTTGAGGGTCTCAGGAGTAAAGGGTTTCACAATATATTGATTAACCTTATATTTAATCGCCTCTAAGATATTTTCCTTTTGAGCTTCAGCTGTCACCATTATAAAGGGAATGTCCTTTGTTTGCTCATTGGCTCTTACTGCCTTAAGAAGCTCAAGACCACTCATCTTGGGCATGTTCCAATCGGAAATAATCAAATCTACCTTTTCTTTATTTAGTATTTCAAGAGCGGTTGTGCCATCGTCAGCCTCTATGATATTTTTGAAACCTAACTGGGTTAGAATGTTTTTGATAATCTTGCGCATGGTAGAAAAATCATCAACTACCAGAATTTTGATGTTGGGATCAATAGCCATCGCTCCCTCCTTGCCTAAGGTTTTATTTGGTCATTCAAAATTGATCGCAGTTTCATTATTGCCTGGTTGTGAATCTGGGAGATACGACCTTCAGTGTAGCCGAGGACCTGAGCAATCTCTTTCATGTTCAGGTCCTCATAATAGTAGAGAGCAAGGACTAGTCTCTCTTTTTCGTTAAGATAGCTGAGAGCTTCTTCCAGTTTCTCCAACAGCTCTTTCAGATAGAGCTTTTCAATAACCTCTTCTCCAGTGTTTGGCCCCACAATAAATTCAAAGATGTCTTCTTCTTCAAGATCTGGCATAAGTTGTTTGAAAGTTTCTATGTCAACGAAACTTATGCCCCTAATATTTTCAAGAAGACGGTGATACTCCTCAAGGCTAAGTCCCATAGCCTCTGCAATTTCTTCCTCTTCAGGCATTCTACCTAACTTTTTGTTTAGTTCCTTGAGCTTGTCCTCAAGTTCGTCTATCTTATCTCTAACGCTCCTTGGTATTATATCTACTTTCCTGATCTCATCAAGGATAGCACCTTTAATTCGAAATTCAGCATAGGTCCTAAAATTAACCTTTTTGGTGGGATCAAAACGATGATAGGCCTCGATAAGCCCTATAATGCCAGCAGAGACGAGATCCTCTTTTGAGAGAACTGGTTGACCTAAATAGGCATACTTAAATGCAATTTGGTTAATACGCGGAAGAAATTCTTTGATAACTTGTTCTAAAGGTGGGCGAAAATTAGATCTATTGGCCAAAGGCATATCCTACAAATTTGTAAAACGCTCTAAAAATTGCTCTAACTCTTTGTCCTTACGTAGATTTCTTCTCTGAAGTATTTTCATAGCAATCTCTCTGATTTTAACACTAATTTTGGCGTCTGGACAGAGTTTAAGATAGGGAATCTGAGATCTGATAGACCTTTTTACACACTCATCGTAGGGAAGTATTCCTAAAAGTCCTAATTTAAGGTCTGGAAGAAACTTTTCACAGACAAAGAGAAGTTGTTGATATATCTTTTTTCCCTCCTGGTCATCACGGACCATGTTAACTACAAGATTAAATTCTTTAAGTCTTGCCCGTTTAGTGGCTACCTTGAGGTAAGCATAGGCGTCTGCAAGAGAGGTAGGTTCAGGAGTTACAATAACTATTTTTTCCTCTGCAAGTTGGGTAAAAAAAAGCACATTGTCTGAGATACCTGCTGAGATATCAAAGATAAGAAAATCATAGGGCTTGAAGGCCTCTTCCATTTGGGCACGAAGCAAAAGCTTTTGCGATGTAGTTAAATGGGTTAACTCGTTGACACCAGAGCCTGCTGGAATTAAAGAAAACCCATACTCTGTCTTAAGTACGATATCACTTAATGTTAGCTGTCCGCTAAAGACATAACGGATGTCAAATTTGGGCGACAGCCCCAGCATAATATCTACATTTGCTAGTCCCAAATCCGCATCAAATATGAGCACTCTCTGATTTAGTTCCTCAAGGGCAAGGGCAAGGTTAATGACAAAACTCGTCTTTCCTACCCCACCCTTGCCACTAGCAACGGAAATACTCTTCATAGGTCCCCCCGTTTTGGTATTATTTCTTCCTCAAAACCTCTTAGAAGAATTCTAAGAAGAGATTCTTCACCTGCAATTTCTAGATCTTCAGGTATTCGTTCACCTCGAGAGATAAAAGCAACAGGAGGTAGGTCCTTTTGTAAAATCCAATAAAGTTTTGATCCTTTGATCTTACGATCAACGAAAGAAAGAAATAGAGCATCTATTGGAAGACCTTTCAGTTCTTCCCAGAGTGCAAGATTTGCCTCTCCATCATCAGTTGCTCTCACAACCCAGTTAAATCTTATGGAAGGATTTAATTTGTAAATCTCAGCAAGTTCTTGAGGAGTAAATCTCTTGCCAAGGCTTGGAGTGTCAACTAGTAGAAAATCCTGCGATTCTAGGAGAGAGAGGAACCTTCCCAAATCCTCAAGATCACCCACAACCAAAGGTATCTCGAGAAGCTGAGCCAATTTCTGAGCCTCCTCCCTTGCACCTACTTTATAGTTGTCAAGGGAGAGCACTGTAACAGCCTTTTTGCGAAGATGACGTAGCTGAAAAGCCACCTTAAAAAGACCAGTTGTTTTACCAACTCCTCCCTCACCAATAAATATTTGGATTCGAGAAGGAGGACTTACCCCCTTTGCCCGAATCCTTTCACGAATGTAGTCCTGTATAGTACCATTATACCCCATTATCTCTCTTGCAACCCCTTCAGGAATACCCTTAGACCTCAACTGCCAAAAATACTCTTTCCCCTCTCTTCTAAGCTCTCTGAGAACACTCTTTATTTCGCAGAGCTCCCTTTTGAGCTCCTCCCATGGAGCGAAACGGTAAGGATCCTCCTCTGCCATACCCAGTTTTAGTTCCTCTCCCCTCTCTTCAACTGCAGCCACAACTTCATAGAACTCCTCACCATTTTCACGTATTTTTCCAGAGTCAAGGATGACTGCTTCTTCCCCAAGCTCGCTTTTAACTTTTCTTAGGGCATCAATCATACTTTTCGCCCTAAACTTCTTAATGCGCATTTTTCTACTCCCTTGTCAATCTCACCACTTCAAGGATCTCCACTTGAACCTCTACAGGAATTTCAGCCTGTGAAATCACAGGCACATGTCTGAGCGATCTTTCAATCAATCTCCTGAGATGTCTCCTGATGGTGGGACTTGCTAATATCGCAGGAATAAATCCCCTCTGGGCGGAACGTTCTACCGCCTGTGTTAGGGCGGTAACTATTTTTGAACCAATCTTGGGATCAATAATGAGGAATGTTCCTTGGTCAGTCTTTTGAAGACTCTTCTTCATGAGGTCCTCTATGTCCTCCCCAACTAAAATAGCAGGAAGCCTTCCATTCGTCAGGTGAGGTTTCACTATCAACCTACTCAATCTTTGACGCACATATTCAGTTAGCACATCAGGATCCTTGATGGTTGCCCCATAATCGCTAATTGTCTCAAAGATTGTGACCATGTCCCTAAGTGGAACCCCCTCTTTGACAAGATTCTGGAGGACCTTTTGAATGGTACTTAGATTTACAGTATTGAGGGTTTCTTCAGTCAGTTTAGGATAATATCTATTCATTGTATCAATTATCTTTTGAACCTCCTGCTTGGTGAGCAACTCATCAGCATGGGCCTTAATTATCTCTGAAAGGTGAGTAGTTATAACTGTTGAGAGACTCACAACAGTAAAACCTGCCATCTCTGCAGACTCCTTTATCTCCTCAGAAACAAAATAAGCCTTCATTCCAAAGGTCGGTTCTATTGTAGGTATCGCTCCCTCAGGGGGTATCGCATCTGGATAGGGTGGAAGGGCAAGAAAGTAATTAGGCAGGAGTTCTGCCTTTGCAACATCTACTCCCTTTATAAGGATTTGATATTCACTCGGTTTCAAAGTGAGATTGTCTCTTACGTGAACAGGTGGTATTAGAAGTCCCATTTCTTGGGCAAGTTGTCTCCTGAGCCCCTTTATTTTGTCTAAGAGATCTCCCCCTCTCATTTCATCTGCCAAATAGATAAGTCCATAACCAAGCTCGATTGCAAGTAGTTCAACAGGCCTCAGCTCTTCAACCTCTTGAGGTTTTGTTATTGGTTCCTCAGGAGGTAATTCTTCTACCTTACTTACGTGTCTATGGGAGAGAAAACCAAGACCTGCAAGGATTATCGCAAAGATAAGGAAGGGGTGAAAGGGTAGACCAGGAATAAGTCCCAGGGCAAAGACTACTCCACTTGCTAGGAAAAGAGCTTCTGGTTTCATGGCAAACTGCTTTGCAATATCCCTACCAAGTCCAGATTCAGCTGCAGCTCTGCTAACAATGATACCTGCTGAGGTGGATACCACTATAGCTGGAAGTTGGGAAACTAAGCCGTCTCCAATTGTAAGAATAGTATAGGTCTTGACTGAAGTTGAGAGGTCAAGTCCTTTCTGAAGGGTTCCTATCAGGATGCCACCAATTATGTTTACCACTGTTATAATGAGTCCAGCGATGGCCTCACCTCTTATGAATTTTGAGGCACCATCCATTGCCCCATAAAATTCTGCTTCCTTGGCAATCTCTGCACGCCTCCTCTTTGCCTCCTTTTCGTCAATTAATCCTGCATTGAGATCCGCATCAATGGCCATCTGTTTGCCTGGCATAGCATCCAGGGTAAATCTTGCAGCAACCTCTGCTATCCTTCCTGCACCCTTAGTGATCACTACAAAATTAATCAATACCAAAATTAGGAAGACAATAAAACCAACAACAAAGTTTCCACCTACTACAAACTCTCCAAAACTCTTTATTAGCTGTCCCGCCGCATCGGTCCCTTCATGTCCTCTTAGAAGAATCACCCTTGTAGTTGCAATATTCATGGTTAATCGAAAAAGCGTTGTCAGAAGCAGTAGAGAGGGAAAGGCTGTAAAATCAAGGGGTCTATTTACCTGCATAGCCATAACAAGAATGAGAAGACCTACAGAGAAATTCAAAGAAAGGACAAGGTCAATAAGTATCTTAGGGAGTGGAAAGATAATTAGAGCAAAGAGGAGAATTATTCCTGCAACTGCGCTTATGCTGTAAAAATCAAACAATCGTCTAAGTGAAAGGGTCTGATCCATAGCTAATTTAGCCTAATCTCTTTCCTCGGAGTTTGTAAACATACGCAAGAACCTTGGCAACTGCCTGATATAGCTCTTCAGGTATAAACTCACCTACCTCTGTTTTTTTATACAAAATTTGTGCCAACGGTGGATCTTCATAAATGGGCACTCCATGAGTCTTTGCTAACTCTCTTATCCTCAAAGCAAGGAAGTCCACCCCTTTGGCAACGACCTTGGGTGCTGGCATCTTTCCAAGTTCATACTTTAGAGCTACCGCATAGTGCTCAGGGTTTGTGATAACTACATCCGCCTTGGGCACTTCAGCAAGCATTCTCTGCCTACTTAACTCCCTTTGTTTTTGCCTAATCTTTGCCTTTACCTGAGGATCTCCCTCTGTCTGCTTGAGCTCCTCCTTTAACTCCTGCCTCGTCATCCTGAGTTTTCTCTCATAATCCCATCTTGCATACAGCCAGTCAAGAATTGCAAGAATCGCAAGGACGAACATTAGTTTTGAAAGAAGTTCCAAAAGAATACCCTTAACAGCGGTAAGCAGATAAAAACTATTCATGCCAAGAAGTTTGACAATTCTGTCAAAATTTTGACTAATTATCCAGTAAGATATGCCTGTGATCACTGCAAGTTTAAGAAGAGATTTAACCAATTCAAAGAGAGCTGTCAGTGAGAAGAGTCTTTTAAAGCCTTCTATGGGATTTAGCCGTTCAAATTTGATAGAGAGAGTTTCTGTAGAAAAAACTCCTCCACCAGTCTGAATTAAATAGATCATAACCGCAGAGATCACAAGAAGAACAAAAAAGGGAAACAAAAACTTTAGGACCGAGATATTTATGCTCTGTAAAAGATATATTAACTGTGAGGGACTAGAAAATTCACTTGAAAAGTGAGAATAGCTAAAGCGGATCAATAATACAAACTGTTGAAGAAAAAGAACGCTTAAAAAGACAAGTGAGAAAAATCCTGTTGTCAACACAACGACAGAAGAGAGTTCCCTACTTTTTACAATCTGCCCCCGTTTTCTTGCCTCCTCTCGACGCCGAGGGGTTGCTTCCTCTGTTCTTTCCTGAACCTGTTCTTCAGGCATATTTCCCCTCAGGACTTAAGGAAGAAACTTAGGAGCTTTAAGAATTCTTTGTTATAGGAAGTAAAAATTCGAGGGATAAAAATGAGACTAACTCCAAATATGAAAAGTCCAAGTCCCACAGTTAAAGGAAAGCTCACAAAAAGTACATTTATTTGAGGAAGAAGTCTTCCAATTACTGCAAGAATAATATTTATTAAAAATAGAAAAACAAGCACTGCAGAAAACATCTTAATAGCAACTTCAAATATAAGGGAGCCTCTTTTAAGGAGATATTCGAATAGTTCTCTACCAAAGGTGAATTCTCCTATAGTGACTTGAAAGGATGATTTAATTAAAAAGTAGATTAGATAGTGATGAATATCAAAGGTAAAAAATAGGAGAAGGAAGATGAGATAAAGAAACTGAGCAATGATTGGCATTGCAACACCACTTGCAGGATCAAAGGTCTGGGAAATACCAAAGCCCATCTGAAGACCTGCAACTTCACCTCCAAGCTGTAATCCCCCAAGTATAAGTCTATAAAAATAAGACACCATAAAAAAGATTAAAAAATCTACAAAGATTAAAGGAATAAGCAGATGAATGCTTGTTGGTAGGTTCAACTTTCCTGAAAAAAATGGTGTAAAAGCAAGAGAAAGGGCTATAGAAAAAAGAATCTTAATTTTCGTTGGAAAGAAATTTACAGCAAAGAGGGGAAAAAGAAAGAGAAAAATAAGAGTCCTTAAGAAAAGAAATAGAAAAATTATCAAGTCTTGAGGAGGAATGGCAATTAATGTAGAATTCATTTCACTATACCTGGTATTGAAAGGATAAGGTTTTCTGTATAGGTTACCAGTTTTTTGAGCAACCAGGGAAGTGAGAAAAAGAGCACAAGAACCATGGCAAGAATTTTAGGCACGAAGGTGAGGGTCATTTCCTGGATCTGTGTAACTGCCTGAAAGATACTGATTGCAAGTCCCACAACAAGGGCAGTGAGGAGAAGCGGGGCAGAAAGTACAAGGCTTAATTTAATTGCCTCCTTTGCTACCATAACAACTGTTGTATCTGTCATATTTAGACCTCCT
>JAUQPD010000023.1 GCA_030550555.1 Thermodesulfobacteriota bacterium | reverse complement strand
CTAATGGCTACTCCAAAGCCTATCACACTGAAATAAGAGAAGATAATCGCCTGCAAAAGGTCTTTGTCTTTACAGCCCTCGGAATAGACCTTGATGGCTATAAACACATCTTAGGCTACTGGATCATAAAAGGGGGAGAAACTTTAGGCTTTTGGCAAGCAGTTATATGCCCTGAGATTTGAAGTTGAGGAAGAAGTAAGGGTGGTAAACCTAAGGAAAGGAGAGCGAATATGTTAACAATTTCACAATTCCTTGAGAAATTTTTATAAAATGTATTTTAATATAGTAAAGTTAGTTTTGGTCTTACACAAAATTAGATATAAGTCTCTCAATCAACCTATTTCTACACATGAGCATATTTTTAGTATGGTTATTTAAGTATTAACTCTTTTTTTATATTAGATTTTACTATATACAGAGCCCTGTAAAAGAATTTTGTCAGCAAATAGAATTTTATTTTCATACAATCCTTACTCTAGTACTTTAGACAGCCATCACGATCAGTTATACACTTCAGACCTCAAAGAGTAACTTTTAAAAAACTAATAAAAACAAAAAAATTTTTATAATGAAAAAAACAAGAATCTATGTTAGTAGAAGCTTAGTATGGCTTAAGTTGTACAAACCAGTTGAGAACTTATGTAGATAGGAATTAGAAGTAAGTACTATGCCACAAAATTGTAGATGAAAAAATTTAAATTTACAAAACATTTGTTAATTACTTCTGTAAGCAAATCTAAATGAAAATAAATCTCCTTTCCTGAAATTTAAGAAGCACTTAAGAGTATCAAAAGATATGTTCGGGAGACCTTTCAATCATAATTCTAACATAATCCTTTTTAGTCTTTCGCAATGTTGTTCCCAGGTGATCCAGGGGATGCGGGAGGGATCTGGAGCTTTGCCCTTTTGCCAAAGGGCAAGCCACTCCTTTATGTAGCTTGCAACCAAGGTTGGATCCTTAGTGTCGGGAAAATAGAAAACACCATCTTGGCCTACTTCTCTAAAAGCAGGAATGTCTCTTGCTATTACGGGACAAGCCCTCTTGCCCGCCTCCACAATGGGAAGCCCCAAGCCTTCATCATCTGAGGCAACAATGGAAGCAAGGGCATCCCTATAAAGCCTCTCAAGGAGCTGATTGGAAACATTATCAAGCCAGAAAAATCTCTTGGAAAGCTCTGGATGCCTTGGGATGTAATCTATTAAGTCGTCCACTAACCAGCCTTTCTTTCCTGCAAAGACAAGATTCATATTGAGACCTTCACTCCAGAGGACCTCAAAGGCCTTCAAGATCAGTCTGTGCCCTTCTCGGGGCTCAATGGTTGAGACCATCAGGAAGTAAGGATTCTTTTTTATACTTTCAAGTATCTCTAACTCCAGTTCATCAAGGGGCTCTGAGGGGTCAGCTTTAGTGAAGTCTACTCCAATGGGGAGAGCTACAACTTTTTCTGGTGGGAAACTTAAGTGCTCCCTTGATGCAAAAGTCAGTATGTCTTCTGCCACTGTTTGACTAGTAGAAACAACCTTATCGGCTACTAATAACACTATTCTTAACCACTCACTATGCATCTGCCTGATCTCTTCGGTGCAGTAATGAGGATACTTTATAGGAAGAAGGTCATAGACAAGAAAGATAATCTTTGTTCCTGCTAATCTAATAGCATCATATTTTCCAGAGTTAAAGGCAGTAATTACTCCAGTGTGATTTAGGTCGGGGCAATAGAGAATATCACCCTTGCCAAAGTGGACTAATTTATCCTCTTCTGGGATACTGACTCCTAAAAATTTAGAAAGGAAGGAATGGGCAAAGTAGTAGTCTTTTGTGGTTTCGTCGTATCTAACTGCAAAGACTCTATATCCTGGAGGGGGGTTCTCAAGAAGTCCTCTTAGTTGAGCTTTAGCAACCCTCTGTATCTCTGTGCCCAAGTCAAATCTTGAAATCATTGAGACATCAACAAGAATTCTTCCTGTGTCAAGGATCCTCTCGGTATTGAGGGAAAATAACAAGACTTTGTCGCTGAGACTTATCGTAGGGGTTGAAAAGGTGGAAAGGGTCTTTAAAAGTTCCCAGGTAGAGCTATTTTCATAGAGTTCTTCAAGGTGTTTTTGGATTTGTTGTAGGAGTTCTTCAGAATTTCCTGTAGAGTTTAGAAACCTGATACGCTCCTTCGAGATAGATACATAGAAGTTGTGCAAACTTTCTGGCTCTAGGTTTATGAAAAGGGCACCGATGTTTTTATTTGCGAGAACCTTGACAAAGGGCATTTCATTTAGTGTTTGGCATAGGCCTTCTTTTTTGAGTTTTAAAAGACCAGTTATGCCTTTTTCTGCATAGATGAGTTTACTTATTTCCTCATAGTCCTCAAAGATCTGCCCGTTATTTAGGCTTTCAAAGGCTACCACACCGGGGATGTAGGTCATGGTATGGTAGAGTTTAAGGCTGTTTTTTGAATTCTTTACGAGATAAAGGACCCTATCAAAGTCTTTTGCGGAGTTGAGAAGGGTTTCGGGGCTTAAGACCTTGACATAATAGTTCTTTGAAAGGAATTTTACTATTTCATCAAGGGGGATTCCTGCAAAGGGCTCTTCATTTGGAATTGCAAGGGCAAGGGATAGCTTTGGTTTGGGAGAGTGGATGGAGCTCTTGTTTCTTTTTGACACAAGTTCCATTAGAAGGTCGTAGACTTTTTTTGCAGTGTGGTCATAGGAGAACCTTTTTCTTTGGATTTCTGAGTTTTTTCGTAGGAATTTTCTATAGTCTTCCCTTTCAAGGGCAAGTTTCATCTTATGGGTAATTTCTTCCTCATTTGTGGGATCAAAGAGGGCCTCTGGTTCGGCAACGATTTCTGGGAGAGAACTTGTGTTTGAGGCAATGACAGGGGCTCCACAATTCATGGCCTCAAGAACAGGCAAACCAAAACCTTCATAGAGACTGGGGAAGACGAAAAGAGAGCAGAGATTGTAAAGAGCACAAAGCTCAGCGTCAGAGACATAGCCTGTAAAGACTACCCTCTCTTGAATGCCAAGGGTTTGGGCAAGGTGTTTGAGCTCAAGAATTCTTGGTCCGTCAAGGCGAGAAGTAATAACAAGGCTATATCTCTTTATGAAGTCCCCAGGAAGAGCTGAATATGCTTTGATTAGCCTTTCAAGATTCTTTCTTTTATCTCCTGCACTGGGATTGTATAGGATAAATTCTTTAATTCCATATTTCCTTTGAAAGTGATTTCTCCAATTTAACTTCTCAAGAGGATCAAAGGGTTTAAAAATTTCGGAACAGCCAAGATAGACAACTTCTATCTTATCCTCTTTTATACCACAGAATTCTATGAGATCTCGCTTTGTGCAGTTTGAATTGGCAAAGTAAAAGTCTGCTTTATGACACTCTTTAAACCTGTATTCATAAAAAGCTCTATCACTATCGTTTGAAAGATAGTCTTTTCTGAAGATAAAAGGTATTAGGTCATGAAAAAAGCAAACAGAGAGAAATTTTTTTTTAAGCTTTCCAAGAGAGGATAAGTTATCACAAGCAAAAACATAGAAAAATAGATACAAATCTGGACAAATCTCTGATACTCTGTATTCAAGCATAAGCTCGTAGTATTGTAAAATTTCTTGGAAGTGAGAAGGATGTTTTTTTATGATATCAAAGTAATTAGTAAAGCCTGGAGAGTGGAAAATTTCTACCTTTGCTTTTGGGTTAAGGTCCTTTATTATCTGATTAGTTCCATGGGGATCACTGGGATTAATGAGGAGGGTAAAGATCTCTGGATTATAGCTTAGTAAGCGTTTTGTGACTTCAAAGGTGACTCTTCCTATGCCATGATACTTAGCTCTTGTTTGAAGAGTCTGTATATCAAGAACAATTTTCATCTCTGATCACTCCAGAATTTAAGCCTATTAATTAGAAAATCCCTTTCAAGCTCTATATTTGGTTCAAGCTCTATATTTGAAGGAGAGGGTGAAGGGGAATAATGGTTTGGATAAATTTTTTTTAAAAATTTTTTTATATTTAAAATGTTTTTTATATTTCGGATAAGAAATCTTTTGATTTGACCAAGTTTGTCGTAAGTTCTCCATAATTTGGTGTTAAAGAAGAAATTAACTAATCTAAGGGATTCGTGGGCAATTGTTGAAATATGGTGTAATTCATGTCTTATCTCTTCTAAATGCCTATTGAATTCGTTTGTTTTTAGGGTAGAACTTAAATCCTGTTTTAGTTCGTAGAGTTGTTTCCAAAGCTCATCAGTTTGTCTTAAAAGTTCCTGGAATTTTTTTTGTGTACTTTGCTCATAGAGATTCAAGATATCCAGGTAATCTACTGTTGCATTTTGCCTTAATTTTTGGAAAAGGGTTTCTATTTCTTTGTGATTGTTTGTAAGGGAGTCTCCCTTTACGAGGATAATAGAGACGTCTGGAAAAGTAGTGTAGAATATGTCATGAATCGTAACTTCTTGGATAGAGGTTAATTTAAGGGATTGGAGAGGAAAATAGGATGAATGGGAAAAACCTAAGAATTCTCCAAGAGTTTGAATAAACTCAACGGGTATAGGCCTTTTGTGGGTGGGATCAAGCCAAAAATTATAGGCTCCTGAAACTATATTCTTTGTATAGGGGGTTTCCACGATGAGAATGCCTCCGGGAGTAAGTACTCTGAAAACCTCTTTAAAAAGGGCAAATATGTAGTTTGGCTCAAGGTGTTCTATGAGATGTCTCAAAGAGACAAGGTGGAAGGATTGGGCCTCTTTTGATGAGAGGTATTGAAGGGCACCAGAGACTACCACATTTAGCCCCTTAGATCTCGCGTAATTAACAAACCTTTCGTTGCTCTCAACTCCTTCGGCATAAATGCCATGGTCACTGAGTAGCTCAAGAAGCTCTCCCCTACCACAGCCAAGGTCAATTGCTCTTGGTTTTTCAAAGTTTTTTTTAAGGAATTCAAATAGGGGCTCGTAAAACCTAAGTCTGTCTTTGATAAGTTGTTCTGAGCTTCTGTGTTTGTTTTCGAAGTAGTAATAAAACTCTTCAAGGGTCTTATCTATAGGGTTTGAGAACAGCTCAGTGGAAGGATTGTCTTTTTTAAGCATATTTTTTTTATAACTTATTATTCTTTTTTTTCAAGCTGATGTATGCGTCCATATGATTTTAGACTCGGCTGAATTTTTTAAAAACTTATCACAAAAATACCTTAAAGGAGCTTTTCTCCCTATCCCTGAATGAACCCTCTCTGTATTATACCAAATCCAATACTCC
>JAUQPD010000041.1 GCA_030550555.1 Thermodesulfobacteriota bacterium | reverse complement strand
GACTAGATAAAGATTATTCGGTTTTGACATTTTTTCAAGAAGGTTTTAAAATAGGAAAGTCTATGGAAAGAGAGCTTGCTGTGGTTTTGCTAAGTAGTGGCATGGATAGTGCGGTTTGTGCATCCATCGCCCAGAAAGATTTTAACCTTGCTTTTCTCCATGTCCAATACGGGCAAAGATCCGCAAAGAAAGAACTTGACTGTTTTTTGAAGCTCTGCGAGTTTTTTAGACCGGAAAAAATCCTAATTGCCAATGCACCTTTCTTAAAAGAGATCGGAGCCTCAAGTCTTACAGACGAAAGGCTACCGATTCCAGAGGAAAATGAGGAGGGAATTCCCTCTACCTATGTTCCTTTCCGAAATGGGCTATTCCTGAGTATTGCCACCGCTTGGGCAGAAGCCATCGGAGCAAAAAAGATCTTTATAGGTGTGAATCAGGTAGATTTTTCGGGCTATCCTGATTGTAGAGAAGCCTTCATAAAGGCCTTTCAACAGGCAATAAATGAAGGCACCAAACCTGAGACTTCAATCGAAATTGTAGCTCCCCTCTTGAACCTTTCAAAAAAAGAAATAGTCAAATTGGGCATAACCCTCGGAACACCCTTTCATCTCACTTGGTCATGCTACAAAAATGAAGACCTTGCCTGTGGGAAATGTAGTTCTTGTAAGCTTCGACTCAGAGCTTTTGAAGAAGCAGGTCTCACAGATCCAATTACCTATCAGATTTTCAATCAGACTATATAGCTCTTATGAAGAGCTTTCAGTGCAAGAGATGTGGCTTTTGTTGCCAGGGAGAAAGCACGGTTAGTCTATCTGAAGAAGAGGTCCTCAGGATTGCGGACTTTCTACATATCTCAAAAGACGTGTTTCTCAAAAACTATGCAAAAATTGTCTGTAAAGGTAGGATTGAGATGAAAACAGTTAATGGATTTTGCATCTTCTTTGACCAAGAAAAGAGGATCTGTAGAATTCACCCTGTGAAACCTGATAGATGTAAAGAGTGGCCTTTCCCGAGGGCCATCTTTACTGATGAGGAAAACTTTCACATTATTAAAAACTCCTGTCTTGGTTTAGAAAATTTCTCTTTCGAGGATATTAAATTTCTTAAAAACTTGACAAAATAAAAGGAGTTTTTATATTTAACCAAATGTTAAAATTGCAGGTGAGGTGATAAAAATGGATGAACTCAAGAGAAGGTTAGAAACATATAGGAAGCTGGGGTTAAAACTAACTCCCCAGAGGCTTGCTATCCTTGAGTATCTTGAGAATACAAGAGAGCATCCTTCAGCAGAGGACATATATAACGCTCTAAAAGAGAGATTTCCCAGCATGTCGTTTG
This sequence comes from Thermodesulfobacteriota bacterium, assembly GCA_030550555.1. Taxonomy (GTDB): domain Bacteria; phylum Desulfobacterota; class Thermodesulfobacteria; order Thermodesulfobacteriales; family Thermodesulfobacteriaceae; genus Caldimicrobium. The sequence continues at coordinate 34,534 of JAUQPD010000041.1, read as the reverse complement.
CCACCGTTTATAACACCCTTGAAGTCCTTGTAGAGCGTGGGCTTGTCAAAGAACTCGGGATTGATCCCTCAAAGAAAAGATTTGACTCCTTCACCCATCCACATCATCACTTCATTTGTAGAAAATGTGGAAAGATCTTAGATGTTGAGCGGAACTTTGATATTACTATTCCTGCTGAGCTCAGTGACTGTGAAGTCACCAATTTCCAGGTAGTCTTTGAAGGACTTTGTCGGGACTGTAAAAAGACAGATTGATGAATTCATAACGAACTAGAGGAGGGCCCCTATGTGAAGGGGCCCTAAGGTTTAGCTTCCCAGCCTCATCTATTGAGTTGATGGCTGAGTCTGCTGATGGAGCTGAGGATCTCTTAAACGCTGTCTTTGCTGATCCCTTTTCTGCTGTTTTTGCTGATACTGCTCCTTCACAGCCTGCTCATTCCCCTTGCCTCCCTGATACCTGTGCATCTTTCCTTGGCCCTGGCCTGCAGAGCCTGCACCTTGACCCTTAGCCATAACCTCAACTGCTCCCAACATCAACATCCCAGCCATCACTAAACCTAAGACCTTCTTAAACATATCACCCACCTCCTATTTTTTTCTATAATACCTTATCAAATCTCATGCCCAAACTCTCAAGCTTTTATCCTCTTTTCTTGCCCACAAATCCTTTAATAAAGAGACACTATATTTCTTGTCCTGTTATGGCGTAACAAAGGCATTGCAATTTTTGCAAGACTTTGCAAAGTTAATCTGCAAGTTTAGTCTAAATTCCTTAAGAATAAGGTTAAAGCCTTATATGGAGGAATCTTACTTCTGAAAAGAAATGATAAGAATTCCAAGAAACATAAGGAGAACTGCAGAAAGTCGCAATTTAACATGGCCCTCTCTGAAGAGTAGCCAGCCTAGAATAACACTAAAAATTATGCTCGTCCTCTTTAAAGCTATCATATAGGCAGTTTCAACAAGACTTAGTGCCCACATATGGCAAAGACACATGAGAGCCTGAGTTCCTCCTACGTAAAGTAGCTCTGATCTTTTTTGAAAGAGGGTAGAGATTGTTCTCTTTCCACCAAGAAGCACAAGCAAAACTGTAGTGATTACCGATAGAGCTGAAAAATAAAACAGGGCAAAGAAAAGAGGATCAGAAAGGAGAACCCCTCTCTTGCCAAGGACTGAGGTCACACTGTAGATAAGTGCGGTAATTAGTAAATAAAAAGAACCTCTTTCTTCCCAAATTCCCATTATAGGTCCAAGAAGTCCACGTCTTATTCTTGGCAAATGGACAAGATAACCACCTATTGTAATTAGAAAAACACCTATTACTCCGTGAGTGGATATTTTTTCATCAAGAATTAAATAACCAGTTAAAATTATAAAAGCTGGTGTAAATGAAAGATAAGGAAGGCTTACTGAAAGTGGAGATATCTGTAAGCCTCTCATATAAAATAGAGTAGCTATTACCTCAAGAGTAAGTAGAAGAAAAGTATTAAATAGGAATGGAAAGGTGAAATAGACGAACTTACTTTCTACTATGATATAATAGATAAGTGGTGGAAGAAGGAAAGGAAGAACACCGAGAGATCTCGCAAGGGCCATAGTGACAAATCCTGCTTCTCCGAATGATCGCTTATTTAGAGCATCGCTCAAAGCAACAAAGAATCCTGCAGATATTGAAAGGGGTATCCAAAGCATCCTATCTACTGATTCCCTGAAGGGGGCAAGTAGAGCAGAGGGGAGTTGCTTTTTTGCAGTAGGTTTTACCACAGGCAACAATCAGTGCGTGATACTCTTTAAAAAGGGCTACATCAGGTGGGAGGTTTGTCTCAAAAAAGGACCTTAGCTCTTCATAAGATATCTCTTCGGGGATAAAGTGATGTCTAAAAAAAATTCTGTAAGTATAAGCATCTACAACAAATACAGGTCTCTCCAGGGCATATAGGAGGATCGAATCAACGGTCTCAGGTCCTAAGCCTTTGACAGAAAGTAGTTTCTCTCTCAGGACCTGAGTTTCCTCCTCTGCCATTTTAAAGAGCTCTCCCTTATATTCTTTAAAAAGAAAGGTAAGAAAATTCTTAAGTCTTTTTGCTTTTATATTGTAATAGCCGCAAGGGCGAATAATTTGAGCAAGTTCATCAAGGGGAAGTTGATAGAGCTTTACTGGCTCAAGAAGGTTCATTTGCTTTAGGTTCCTGATAGCTTTTTCTACGTTTTGCCAGTTTGTGTTCTGTGTTAGGATTGCTCCGATACATACTTCAAAGGGAGTTTCTGCAGGCCACCAACCTTGAGGCCCAAATGCTTTGAATAGTTTTTCATAGATTTCTAAAAGAAGTTGATCAATCTTCAGAAAAGAGGAGAACTTTTGTGCCTTCTTGAGTGTCATAGACCTTAAATCCTCTATTTTGAAGTTCTTCTCTGATCTTATCTGCGGTCTCAAAGTCTCCTCTTCGTTTTGCCTCATCTCTCTTTTGAGCAAGGCTTGTGACTTCCTCACTCTCCATTTCTCTTGGAAAGAGAAAGATTTGCAAAACACTATTGAACTCCCTTAGTTTTTCAAAGAGTTTTTCTTTAAACCCAGCAGGAAAACCCTTCTCTGCTCTCCTATAGAGTTCCTTCAAAAATCCGATTAATTCTGATATTGCAAGAGGAGTATTTAGGTTATCTCCCAAAGCCTGATAAAAAATCTGTTCAGTTTTTTCAAGTTTTTTCCAGAGCTCCTCTCTGTCTCCTTCTGAAAGCATTTTCTCTGGTGCTATCATTAAATAGGCGAGATAGGTTTCTACTCTGTCGAGAACTCTTTTGGCATCTTCAAGGGCTTTCCAACAGAAATTGAAGGGACTGCTGTAGTGACACTGAAGCATATAAAGACGAAGAGCCCTTCCGTCAAATCTGCGGTCTTTTATCTCTTCAATTGTTATTCTCCTTTCTGAAGAGAGTTTTTTTCCCTCATAATAAGTGAGTTCGGTATGGATCCAATAATTAGCAAGTTCCTTACCAGTTAGGGCCTTGGCAACTGCCCTTGTGTTTTCATGATGGGGAAAGAGAAGATCTTTACCACTTGTGTAGATATCAAAGTTTTCACCTAAGTATTTTAATGCAAGGCAAGCACAATGAATATGCCACGTAGGTCTTACTCTGCCAATAGGGGTATCCAAAAAATATCCTGCCTTCATCTCTAAAATATGCACCCTTTTTAGAAGAGCAAAGTCATAGGGTTCTTCTTTCTCATAGTCCTCTTGATCCACTACATATCCACTTTTGAGAGCCTTAAGATCAATCTTTGTGAGTCTACCATAGTCAGGAAACCTGGAAACATCAAAGTAGAGTGCAGAGAATCGCTCATAGGCCTTATGCTGTTCAAAAAGTCTAAAGGCAAGATCCTTCATCTCTTCCAAATGTTCGCTAACCCTCGGAAATAGATCTGCCTCTTCTATCCTCAAGAAGGCAAGATCCTCTCTAAATTGTCTTTCTACCTCATTGGTGAGGTCTTTTAAGCTTTTCTCTAGTTCAAGGGCAGTCTGAATGGTTTTGTCATCAAAATCAGTAAGATTGACTACATGATAGGGCCTATAGCCCTTTAGTTTTAGAAATCTCTTAAGTATATCAACAGTTAGAAGCCTCCGATAAAGGCCAAGGTGAGGCCTTCTGTTTAGAGTAGGTCCACAGGTATAGATCTTAACAACAGGTGGTTCCTTAGGAATGAAGGGCTCTTTCTTCTGGGTTAATGTGTTATAGAGGATAAGTTCACTCTGTTTCCTTTCCTCTTCAAAGGTCCAAAGGGGTGTAGAAAGATAACGTTCTCCATGATCAGGAAAGATAACTACGATAAGTCCTTCATCGAGTTCCTTTGCCAACTCGAGGGCCCCTGCAAGGGCTGCCCCAGAACTTATTCCTACAAAAATTCCCTCTTTTCTGGCAAGCCATCTTGCCATCTCATAGGCAGACTCATCATCAACATTAATTATCTTATGCAAAAGCTTACGATCAAAGATCCCAGGAGGAAAAGACTCTTTCATATTCTTTAGACCCTGAATTCTATGGCCTGGATAGGGTTCAATACCTACGACTTTAAAGGGTAAACCCTTTTCTAAGGCAAACCTTGCAATCCCCATAGCAGTTCCCGTTGTGCCAAGCCCGCAAACCACATAACTTACTTTACCCTCTGTTTGTCTCCAGATCTCTGGACCAGTTGTGAGATAATGGGTCCTCCAATTTGCAGGATTATTGAACTGATCAGGGCAAAAGTATTTTTCTGGTTCTGCTCTTACAAGATCATAGACAAATTCTATAGCACCATCAGTTCCCTTATGGGCAGGTGTAAGAATGATTTCTGCTCCAAAGGCCTTCATAACCTTTCTTCTTTCAACTGAAACTGACTCGGGCATCGCTATGACACATCTATAACCCTTAGCTGAACAGACCATGGCAAGGCCTATCCCTGTGTTACCACTTGATGCCTCAATCACTATCTTTTCTGGAGTGAGAAGACCTCTTTTTTCAGCATCCTCAATCATTGAAAGAGCAATTCGGTCCTTTATTGATCCGCCAGGATTTTGTCCCTCAAGTTTTCCCCAGATCTCAACTCCACTCTTGACTTTTAACTTATTTAGTTTAACAATTGGAGTATTACCTATTTTGGCAAGGATATGCGGAAATCTCATATATTTTCCCCCCTTACGGTATTCCTATTATTCTATCTTAGTTTAGCGGTCTCACAAGGCAGAACTGAGCTTCTTTCTACAAAGGTTCTCCCGAGAAAGGTAATTTATTTCAATGATCACCGCTATACTCTTCAGGAGAACGAGACACTAGTTGAAATTGCAGTGAGATTTAGAGTAGGTTATCAGAATCTTTTACTTGCAAACCCTGGAATTGATCCTTGGATTCCAAAGGCAGGAACTGAAATAACTATTCCACACAAGGTCCTCTTTCCTCTCTACTACCATTTTCCTCATCCCGAGTATATCGTAATTAATCTTCCTGAAATGCGATTATACTATTTCAGAAGAGGATCTCTTTGGGTCTTCCCAATTGGAATAGGAGTTCCAGGAAAACTTCCTCCTGAAGGAAAATACTTTATAAAGGCAAAAAGAGCACGTCCTACCTGGTATCCCACTGAGTCAATAAGGGCAGAAGACCCCACTCTTCCAAAGGTAGTTCCCCCAGGACCAGATAATCCTTTGGGAAACTATGCCCTTTACCTTGATAGAGGCTTATATGCTATTCATGGCACCAATAAACCACCAAGTGTGGGAAGAAGAACTACTCACGGCTGTTTTAGACTCTATGACGAACATATAGAATTCCTTTTTCGCTCTGTCCCCATTAAAACTCCTGTCTATATCGTGTATGACCCTCTTAAGATCGGAATCCAAGATAGTAAAATCTTTCTTCAACCCTATCCTGATGTAGAAAATCGCATAACCAATCCCCTAAGATATATCCTTAATCGTCTCGACACTCTCTTAGCAAAAGAGGAGAAGAAATACCAGATTGACCTTCTTAAATTAGATCTTGCCTTAGAAAAATTAGACGGGAGGATCTATGAAATTGGTAGAATTATCGATTAACTCGCTTTCTCATCTTTACCCAGAAAAAAGTTAGGGCTCTTGTCTCAACCTCCTCTAAATATCCGCCTCTATAAAGGGTCTTTATCGCATCTATATGAAGTTTATGTCCAGAAGCCTCTGCTTGAACTTCTGCAATCAAACCTTTGCCAAGGCAGTAGAGATCACCGATTATGTCGAGGATCTTATGTCTGACAAATTCATCAGGTGTCCTCAGGCCCTCCTCATTCAAAACTCCCTTTTCATCTATCACAATGGCATTTGAAAGACTTCCTCCCTTTAGGATTCCCTTTTGTCTCCGCTCCTCAAGAAGTGTCTTAAATCCAAAGGTCCTTGCAAAGGAAATCTCCCTTAAATATTCGATCTGACTCATAGTAAAAGCATAGCTCTGTTCACCTATTATTGGATGATCAAAATTAATTTTGGCAAAAATCTTCAATTGATTTGCGGGAAAAAACTGAATTTTTCCCACACCATTAATCATCTCAAAAGGCCTTTTCAATCTATATCTTTTTCTCAAGGCTGGTAAATAGAGATAACCCTTCTCTTGAATCTTTCTAACTATTGGAAAGGCTGAGCCATCAAGTAGGGGAATCTCTTCACCATAAACCCTAATAAGGGCATTATCTATTGCAAGACCATGAAGGGCTGATAGAAGATGCTCAATTAAGGTTATGGTGATGTCTCCATCTGAAATTAAAACCGCACCGTCAAGACCATAGACTACCTCTGGAGATAGCTTAATCCTTGGCTTTCCTGGGAGATCTGCCCTCTCAAAAACAATTCCCTCATTCTCCCGCAAAGGACATATCTCAACCCGAATTTCTTGACCAGTAAAAATGCCCTCACCTTCAAAACAAACTCTCTCAGCTACCGTCCTCTGATACTCCATAAGCATACCCCTCAAGATCTCTCCCTTGATCTCCCATCAAATCTTTTATAAATTGTAATATCAAAATTTATGCCAATGAAAAAGGACAGCTAAATCCCTGACTGAGGGGAGTTTAAAGAAGGGGGTGTTATCAAAGTTTGTTGTTTTTTTTTTATACACTGCATGAAAAAAGACACTATTGAAGGAGATTAACTAAAAGAGGTATCGTTTGTTTCCGAGGAAAACACCTTTTACTTTTCCCTTCAGTCTCCTTCCAAGAAGAGGGGTGTTTTTGCTTTTTGATTGAATCTTTTCTTCTGTCACTTCCCATTCCTCTTCAGGATCAAAGAGAACAAACTCTGCAAGACTGCCTTCTTTGAGCATAGGAGGCTCAATTCGAAGAACCTTTGAAGGATTGGTAATTAGGTAGCTTAGAAGCGTTAGAGGGGTTAGAAGCCCTTCTCTAACAAGATTAAAACTTAAGGGAAGCAGAAACTCAAGTCCTATCATTCCGAAACTAGCTAATTCAAACTCTATATCCTTTTCTAATGGACTGTGGGGTGCATGATCACTTGCGATGACCTCAATGAGTCCCTCCTTAAGGGCCTCCTTAATAGCAATTACATCCTCATCTGTCCGGAGAGGTGGATTGACCTTGGCACTTGTATTGTATCCATCCACCTCTTTCTCAGTAAAGGTGAAATAGTGGGGACAGGTCTCTGCGGAAAAGGGAATACCCTCTTCCTTTGCCCAGCGTAGAAAGGGAATATTCTCTTTTACAGAAAGATGGGCAAGATGAAGGGGTGCCTTTGTCTCTTTGGCAAGGAGAAGATCTCTAACTACCGCTATAGTTTCAGAAGAAAAGGAAACTCCTCGAAGCCCAAGTTTAGCAGATAGAATCCCCTCATTTATCTGTCCACCCCTACTTAGGGAGTGATCCTCACAATGAGAGATCACAGGCAAGTCCAACTGTTTAGCATAAAGTAATGCTCTTTTCATGATAGAGGAATCAGAAACCCATTTACCGTCATCAGACACTCCACAAGCTCCAGCTCTCTTTAGTCTTCCAAATTCAGTAAGTTCTTTTCCCTCTTGGCCCTTAGTTATACAAGCTATGGGGTATACTTTTACCCAGGCCTTTTCTCTTGCCTGCTCAAGGATATATGTAGTTACCTCAGGTCTATCATTTGGTGGCTTCGTATTAGGCATACAGGCAACTCTTGTTATTCCGCCATGGAGAGCAGCTCTTGTGCCACTTTCTATGTCCTCTTTCCACTCTTCGCCTGGCTCCCTTAAATGAACATGGATATCTACTATACCTGGAAAAACATAGAGCCCTTCCCCAGAGATAAGTTCTACCGCTTCTGAAGTTTCTATTTTTCTTGAGATAGCCTTAATGTGGCCTTCCTCAACAAGAAGATCTCCTGTCATGTCCAAATTCAAGGTAGGATCAAGTAGTCTAGCACCCTTTATGAGCACTCTCATAACCTATTCTCCACTAAGTAGTCTCAGAAGAACTGCCATCCTTACAGCTACTCCATTTTCCACCTGATCTAGAATGACCTGAAAGGGATATCGTTCCATCTCATGGGAAAGCTCTACTCCCCAATTTATAGGACCAGGATGCATGAGAAGGGCCCCCTCCTTTATCCATTCAAGAATTCGAGGACTGAGCCCAAAGAACTCTGCATATTCATTGTAGGAAGGTATAAGAGGATCTCCATGTCTTTCCTTCTGAACTCTAAGAGCAATTACAACATCTGCATCCTCAAGGGCCTCCCTGAGATTGAGACACACCCTAAAATATCCTTTTCTTAATTCGTAAAGGGGGATCTCTCTATCTTCAGGCAAGAGATAGGCCGGGCCTGCTACAAAGACTCGAGAACCCATTTTCTGAAAGCCAAAAATATCCGAATGGGCAACCCTACTATGCTTAATGTCACCCACTATGGCAACCTTCAATCCTTCAAGAGTTCCCAGTTTGTCCTTTACGGTCAAAAGATCAAGTAGAGCCTGGGTGGGATGCTCATGAGTTCCATCCCCTGCATTGACAACAGGTATATCTAAATGGTTTGCCAAAAAATGGGGAGTTCCTGAGAAGGAGTGCCTTATAACAAGGAGATCAACACCTAAGGCTCGAAGGTTCTTAACTGTATCAAGAAGGGTTTCTCCTTTCTCAAGACTACTTCCTTTTGCAGAAAAACTAAGGGTATCTGCAGAGAGAACCTTGCAGGCCTTTTCAAAGGAGAACTTCGTTCTTGTTGAGGGTTCATAAAAGAGAAGAAGAACTGACTTTCCCCTAAGGGTGGGAACCTTAGGTATAGGACGATGAAGGATCTCTCTCAAGTTTTCTGCAAGAAGCAGTATTTCCTCTATATCTTCCCTATTTAAGTGATAAATATCAAGAAGATGGCGCATATTTAGATCCAGAGTTTTTCTTTGATATAGTTTACGATCTCTTCAGGCTCATCAAGGATCTTAAATAGTTCCACATCAGATGGACTTATCTTATTTTGGGGGATCAAAGATTTGACAAACCAGTTATATAGTGGTTTCCAAAAGTTCCTATCCACAAGAACTATAGGTACTGGGCGAATTTTCTTAGTTTGCACAAGGGTCAATATCTCAAACATCTCATCCATTGTTCCAAAACCACCAGGAAAAAAGACAAAGGCGACGGAATACTTGGCTAACATAACTTTCCTAATAAAGAAATATCTAAACTCTAATTTCACATTGGCATAGAGATTGGGTTCTTGTTCCATGGGAAGTTTTATATTGAGACCAACTGAGTAGCCTCCTGCTTCAGATGCTCCCTTATTTGCAGCTTCCATAATTCCAGGACCACCACCAGTAATGACAGAAAAACCTGCTTTAACAAGAAGTCTTCCTAAGGCTTCTGCCTTTTGATAGTCTGGTTCCTCTGGCCTTGTCCTTGCTGAGCCAAATATGGTTACACCTGGATATACCTTTGGTAGAACTTCAAAGCCATCCACAAACTCAGCAAGGATCCTAAATAGTCGCCAGGACTCCTTTGCTTGGAGTCCCTCAAGAACATATTGTTTCTCTTCGATCAAACGACTCTTGAAGCCCTCATCCATAACTACACAATTGCTCTTTCAGAATTGGAAGAGCCTTTGACTCTATGTCCAAATGATATAGAAAAAACTCTTCAATTAAATTAGTTACTTCCTCCTTTATGAGGGGCTCAATATTCAACTCTTCCATACTCTTTAAGCTGTCTATTCTAACAAGCTTTCTCAAAAGGTCAATTTGTTCTCGTTCTAAGATCCTTGCACCTTCTGGAGCACAATTAATGCAAACTACTCCCCCTGCTGGCACATGAAAGTAAAAAATCCTCTTTGGTTGGGTCCCACAGATGACACAACTTTCCAAATAGGGCTTTAAGCCCTGAATCCTTAACCAGTGATATTCAAAAAAGGTTTTATAAACAAGTTTCAAGGGCCTCTCATCAATCTCCTTGAGAACCCTGACTAAAAAATAGAAATCCCTTAAACCAAGTGGTCCATAGGCAGTCTCCTGCAATATCTCAGCAACATAGGAAAAAAAATAAAATTTGAGAAGATCCACTCGACACTGTTCAGAGATAAAAAGTAAATCTGCGGACTCTAAAATGGGATAGATTCCTTTAAAGGGCTTCCTAAGATGAACCCTCAAATAGGTCAAATCTTCAAGAAGATTTAAGAAACGTCTTCGTGACTTTTGAGCACCCTTTGCAAGAACCCGAAGTCTTCCTTGAGGTGTTAAAAGATCAACAAGAAAATCTATCTCGTTTGTCTTTCTTTTGTCAAGTACCAAAGCATGATGGACTGAAAACACATTCCATCAGAGATAAATCTTTATAAGCCTATTCTCTCTCAATTCTCTGATCCATTTTTCTAAATACTCTTGCGCCCTTTTTTGAAAAAGTTCCTCATAGAGCTCTTCTCTTAGCTCTTCAAGAGATGGGGGAGTTGGTGACTCTATTCTCAGGACCCTTATAATCTGGACAGTCTCTCCTCTAAAAATGGGTGAGGATACCTCTCCAACTCTAAGGTCTCTGATCTTGGCCAAGATCTCCTGATCTAGTTCTTCTTCCTTGAAGATCTCTCTAAAATAAATTACGTCCGCAGGTTTTTCCCTTGCTATCTCTTCAAAAGTTTTACCGCGAAGAAGGGCATTATAGAGCTCTTCAACTGGAATATCTCTCCTCAATAGCAAGACCTCAAGATGATACCTGGGAACTCCCACATGACTCTTGATTCTCTCCTGATAGGCCTTTTTAATTTCCTCATCTGGAATTGCAATCTTGTCTCTTACTAAAATCTGAACAAACTTGATTTTCTTGAGTCTTTCTCTGAGTTTCTCCCGTTCTTCTCCACTTAGTGTGAGATGGTTCTGTCTCTTTGCCTCCATTTTAAGAAACTCTTCAAGTTCTTCATCACTCACCTTAATTCCATACCTTTTTGCCTCAAGTCCAATCAAAGTGTCTTCGATCCATTGATCAAGGATCTCCTTTCTTATTCTCTCTTTAAGCTTTTCTTGATCAGCCTGAGATATACCCTTAGGAATATAGGTCTGATAGAATGGCTGAGCCATCTCCTCAAGCTCATAAAGAGTGAGAATTTCATCTCCAATAACAGCAACTATTTTATTAACTAACCTTTGACCCTCAATGGCAAAAGCTCGCACAAAAGAAAAGATACTAAGGATTATTAAAATAGACAGAATTTTAAATGTGTATAGTCTCACCATATACTTTTACCGCAGACTGAGTGTTACATAAAACCTACCTCTTTGAGTCCTTAGTCCAAGTAGCACTGATCTTTTTTCTCTACTTGGTTTTAAGGCATCAAAAAATTCTAAGCTATTTCTTATTCTTTTGTTATTAACTTCCTCTATTATCATTCCTGGTTTGAGATTGGCAATTTCAGCAGGGGTGCCAGGAATAACTTGGAGAATTACTACACCTTTCGTGTTAGCTGGAATCCCGAAGCGTCTAACTATTTCTGGAGTTATATCTCCAATTACCAGTCCAAATTCCTCAAGAAGTTCCTCTAATTGATCCCTCTCTGCCTTGGAGGTGAGAACTCCTTTTTTAGGAGTTTCAATAATTGCCTTTATTTTCTTTCGTTCTCCGCCTCTTAGGATTTCCAGTTCAACCTCTGTCCCAGGACGAATAAGGAGTATTTGACTTCTGAGCTCAGCAGAATTCCTTATAGGTCTTCCATTTAGGCCAATAATTACATCTTTCTCTTTTAGACCTGCCTTATATGCTGGAGAGTCAGGTATAACCTCAGTAACAAGAACTCCTTCTGTAACCTTTAATTTAAGTTCTTCCGCAAGAGCAGGGTTCAGATCCTGAATGACTACTCCCAGCCAACCTCTCTCTACTTTACCCTTGGTTTTGATCTGTTCTACAACATTTTTGACGATATTTATGGGTATTGCAAATCCTATTCCCATATATCCACCTGATCTTGTGAAAATAGCGGTATTCATTCCAATAACTTCTCCCCGCATATTAAGAAGAGGGCCACCAGAATTGCCAGGATTTATGGCTGCATCGGTCTGAATAAAATCCTCTATGTCAGTAAGGCCAATACCTGTTCTTCCTTTGGCACTTATCACTCCTACTGTGACAGTGTGAGTTAGACCAAAGGGATTACCTATAGCTATTACCCATTCGCCTGTTCTTATGAGATCTGAGTTACCAAGGGGTAAGGTTGGAAGATTCTGCCCATCAACTTTTATTACCGCTATATCTGAAAAGGGATCAGACCCAACGACCTTCCCTGAAAAGGTCCTCCCATCAAGGAGTTTAACTGTAATCTTTTGGGCCCCCTCGATTACATGATTATTGGTTACTATATAACCATCCTTAGAGATTATGAATCCAGACCCCGCTCCTCTCTCACGATAACGAGGAGGTGAAAAAAATCTTCTAAAAAACTCGTCCCCAAAGAAATCAAAGGGAAGAGGCGGATGCACACGAGTCACTACCCTTTCGGTCTCAATATAAACTACCGCTGGGGCAGATCGCTCTGCTATTATTGAAAAGGCTTGAGATATCTTCTGGGCAAGTTGTATATTCTCATCCTGGATAATCCTTCCATCCTCAGCTATGAGTCCCTTTGCTCTAAAAAGATTTAGATTTAAATGTTGACTAATCTCTCTGGCAGAAAGACCAAGCACAAACACAATTAGAAGCAGAATTATTAACTTCGTTCTATTCCAAACTTTCATTCCCATTCCCCCCTAAAAAGGACCTCAATGACATGCTCTAAGATTAATTTTAAGTTAATCACATCCTCTCTATTGTAAAGAATTAGTGTCCTCAGGGCGGATCTGTCCCCTTCCTCAACCCATCTCTTCCACAGTTTGACTGCATCATACCCGGTCATTCCTTCAGTCTTTCTTGACAATCCCAAGGCCTTTTCTATACTCTTGAGCCCTCCCCGTAGCCCTATAAGGTTAGTATAATGATAGAGATCTATGTGAATGAGAGGATAGACTCTCCCTCTAAAGGCCCTTTTAATAAAGGGTAAATCAAAGTTTTCTCCACCAAAGGTTATCCAAATTGGACTTGTCGCTAAGTGAACAAGGACCTTTTCCAGATTAAATCCCTTAATAAAGGGCAAATATTTGTTATCTCTATATATTCCAATAAGAGTTATTCCGTCTTTCTCGCGAGAAAGCCCTTCAGTTTCTATATCAAGAAAGAGAGCTTCATTTGGATTGTTAAGATATCTCTTAAGAAGCTCCTTCTTATCTTCCACCTTCTGAGCCCTGCCCTTCAATATATATCTTGGGTGGATGCTTTTCCCTTAGTCTCTCAATAAGCTTTACCAAGAGTTCTCTTTCCTTCTCTCTAAGTAAATCCTCCCTTACACGATCTTTTACTTTTTCATAGGGCAAGATCTCCTCAGGAATCCTCCTCTCTACTCTTACAATGTGATAACCATAGGGAGAAAGAATTGGTTCGCTAATCTCTCCTGGCTTGAGTTTAAAGACCTTGTCTTCAAATTCTGGTACAGTCTCTCCTCGTCTTATTATGCCGAGGTCTCCTCCCTTTTCCTTAGACGCAGTGTCATCGGAGTGAATTTTGGCGAGCTCTTCAAATTTGACTCCTTTTAAGAGCTGAGCTCTTATCTGCTTTGCTCTTGTTAGAGCCCTCTCCTTTGTCTTATTGTCCGCATCTTTAGGCACATAAATCAAGATATGTCTTAATTTTACCCCCTCAGGTTCCTTATATTGATTTCTGTTTTTTTCATAAAATTCTCTCAAGTCTTTCTCTGTTATTTCGATGTTTTTAAGCTCTCTTTGAAGAAGTTCCTCTGCAAGAAGCATCTTCTCAGTCTCTTCCAGTTTTCGCTTAAAAGAAGGGCTCTGAGGAATTCCTGCCTCTTTTGCACCAAGTGCTAGAAGACTAATACTTAACCATCTATCAATAACTGACCGTTCGACCTGGGATCTGAGTTGAGGCATCTGTTTGAGGATCTCTCTAATCTGGGGATCATTTGCTAAGATCTCCTCCAAATCTTTCTCATAAAGTTTATAGGGACCTACTTCAGCTACAACCCTATCAGCAAGGACAATCCTTGGAAAAAAAATACTAAGAACTAAGAAGAGTAAAAGAACCTTAACTTTTTTCATAAAGCCTCCTCATATTATGCCTTGATTTTTGTTTTTGGGGAAAAGTAGCCTGACGGAACTGTTACCCCTGGATAGACTATGGAGTCCTTTCCAAGGAGGGTACCGGGTGAAAGGACTGAGTTACAGCCTGTTTGAACCCTATCACCAAGTATAGCTCCCATCTTTTTAAGACCAGTTGCTACTTTAACCCCCTGGATTTCAAAGGTAATCTCTTTCTTATGAAATTTCAAGTTTGCAAGCTTAGTGCCAGCCCCAAGGTTGACATCTTGCCCAAGAATGCTATCTCCCACATAGGCAAAATGAGGAGCCTTGGCTTTAGCAAATAAAATACTATTCTTTATCTCTGTAGTATGACCAATGAGGCCTTCTTCACCTACATATACAGAACCTCTCACATAGGCACCATGTCTCACCTTGCTATTTCTTGAAAAGTATGCAGGCTCTTCAATTAGAGCAGTTGGTTCAATTACTACTCCCTCTTCAATTTTAATTCTTCGTCCAAGAAGTATAGCTCCTGTCTGAATTATTGCCCCTCGCACCTCATCTCCCCTAAATAGGTATCTCCCCTCTTCTTGTTTTATCTCTTTGAAGGGGATAATCTCTCCTTCAGTGGTTATAAAGAGTGATTCCCTAAGTGGTTCACCTGTTGGAATCAGCTTTGGAAGCTCACCAACAAGGTCATAGAGATAGGCTTTTAGATTTTTTAAGAGATCCCAAGGGAAAAAACTTCCGAGAAGACTTCCAATTCTCTCTTTCTGTGGATTTTCAAAAAAGTCTTGTATGAGCTCTTGCCAGGAAAGATTCATAATTCAACCACCAGTCTATACAGAGACATTATACTCCCTCAGTTTGGACTTGTCAAAACAAAAATTTGTATTAAAATAAAGCCAAAAGCCCCTGTAGCTCAACAGGATAGAGCAGCGGACTTCTAATCCGCAGGTTGGGGGTTCGAGTCCCTCCGGGGGCGCACCTTCAACTACACTGATCTTATAAAAACTTCTCGCTTCACTTCTTGTAAATTCGAAATTTGGTAATATATTAAAACCCAAAATCTCTTAAAGGAGCGAGCGCTATGAAAAAGGGAATACATCCTGAGTATTATGAAGATGCGGTAATCAGATGTGCCTGCGGTAATGAGATTAGAGTAGGGGCAACCCGCAAAGAAATCCGTGTTGAGGTCTGTTCAAATTGTCATCCCTTTTTTACAGGTGAGTCCCGTTTTGTAGATACAGAAGGTAAAATTGAAAAATTTATGAAAAAATATTCTCAATATTACGAGAAAAAGGGCAATCAGTAATACTCACATAAAGTATGAGCCTCTCTAAATTCTATCTTCAAAAATTGCAGACAATAGAAGCTCGTTTTGAGGAGATTTCACAGAAATTATCCGATCCACAAGTCATGTCTGATCCTGAGCTCTATGCACGTTTGGCTAAAGAACATGCCTCTCTTGAGGAAATAGTGAGAGCTTTTAGAGACTATAAAAGGGCTCTTAAGGAAATAGAGGAAAATAAGCAGATTCTTGAAGAGGAGAGAGATGAGGAGTTAAAGAGTCTTGCTAGAGAGGAGATTAAAAACCTTGAGAGTAAGATTGAGGTCCTTGAGAAGACCCTGCCTCTTATGTTACTTCCTAAGGATCCAAATGATGAAAAGAGCGTCATTATTGAGATAAGAGCAGGTGCTGGCGGAGAGGAAGCTGCGTTATTTGCTGGAGAGCTTCTCAGGATGTATCAGCGTTATGCAGAAAAAAGGGGATGGAAATTTGAAATCCTGGATGCTAACGAGACCGGGCTTGGAGGTTATAAGGAGGTTATTGCTCGAATTGACGGCAAGGGAGCCTATAGTAGGTTAAAATATGAAAGTGGAGTCCATCGGGTGCAGAGGGTTCCAATCACTGAGTCTGGAGGAAGGATTCATACCTCCACTGTTACGGTGGCAGTGCTTCCAGAAGTAGATGAAGTTGAGGTGGAGATTAGGCCTGAGGATCTTCGTATTGAAACCATGAGGGCAAGTGGTCATGGTGGACAACATGTAAATAAGACAGAGAGTGCTGTTCGTATCACTCATATTCCCACGGGTATCGTAGTTACCTGCCAAAATGAAAGGAGTCAACATCAAAATAAGGCAACCGCATTGAAAATCCTAAGAGCCAAACTCTATGAACTTGCACAAAAAGAACAGATGGAGAAGATACAAAAGGAAAGACGTTCTCAGGTTGGAACAGGTGAAAGAAGCGAAAAAATCCGCACTTACAACTTTCCACAAAACAGAGTAACAGACCATCGCATTGGATTAACAGTCTACAACCTCCCTGAAGTCCTTGACGGAGAGCTTGATGAGTTCATGGATGCCCTTATAACTCATTTTCGCACAGAAGCTTTGAAGAGAGAAGAAGAAACTCTAAGCCTCGCAGCCTAAGCAAAATGCTATGATTTCTCATTATAGTTTCGGAAGGCTCACATATAAAGGGGAGACCTACACAAAAGACCTCATAATTCTTATTAGAGGAGGAGAAGAAAAGGTCCTCCCCAACTGGTGGAGAAAAGAGGGACACCTTCTGCAGGTAGAGGACCTGGAAGAGGTCTTTGTCTTTCAGCCAGACTATTTAATAGTGGGAACTGGGGCAAACGGAGTGATGAGAATTGACAGGGCAGTTGAGGAAAAGGCAAAGGCACTGGGTATAACCCTTGAAGCTTACAACACCAGTGAAGCTGTCAGGCGTTTCAATGAACTCCTCTCATCAGGAAAGGCCATTGCAGGTGCCTTTCACCTTACCTGCTAATCTCATCTCTACCTTCCTACAAATTCCTATATGACTACTACTTCCTCTCTAATTGAAAAATTAAAACTTCTTTATACTGAATATCGAAAATTTCTTCCTCCACTTTTTTTCATTGGTGGTTTTCTTTGGGACTATTTTACACTTACTCGGATAGACAACTTAACTGATAATTTAATTCTCTTGGGTTATCTAATAGCCTCAGGCATTCTAATTATTCTCATTAATCTAGTTGTCTCAGAAAAAATCACTAATCAAGTTATTTTAAAATTTTCTCCATGGTATCCACTTATTTTACAGTTTTTCTTTGGTGGTCTCTTCAGTAGTTATGTCGTTTTCTATTTTCATAGTGCCTCTTTGACAAAAACTGCAATATTTTTGACTATTTTAGTATCCCTACTCATTATCAATGAGTTTTGGGAGAAAAAATTACATAATCTTTATCTCCAATTAGCTGTTTTTCAATTCCTTTCCTTTTCCTTTTTCATCTTTTTTATTCCTGTTATCCTAAAAAAAATGGGACACTCTACTTTCATCTCTGCAGGCTTAATAAGCTTGTCAATCACTTTACTTTTGATTTATATTTTATATAAATTTAGCATCTTGAATACCAAATTACTCTTAATAAAAACTCTTTCTATAGTTTTTTCTGTTTTTCTAGGTATTAATATACTATATTTCACAAACATCATTCCTCCTGTTCCTTTATCTTTAAAATTTATAGGTATATATAACAACATCACACGAACTGGTAATGTATTTCTATTACACTACGAAAATCCTCCATGGTATAAATTTTGGAAAAAACATAGTGACCCCATTCATATATCTCCAGGTGAAAAGGTTTTTTGCTTTTCTGCAATTTTTGCTCCAACTCAATTAACTAAAAGAATCTATCACCATTGGCATTATAACTCTCCTGAGCGTGGTTGGATTTCCGCAGGCAGAATTGGATTTGAGATCATTGGTGGAAGAGAGCGGGGATTCAGGGGTTATACCTACAAAACAGGAATTAGTCCTGGTCTTTGGCGAGTTGACGTAGAAACCGAGGAAGGGCATTTAGTAGGAAGAATTCAATTTAGGGTAGCAATAAAGGATCCCAAAAAAGAAATTCCCCTAAAGGTTTATCAATATAAATAGTACCTTTATTAGATGATCTCTACTCCCAGCGCCAGGGGTTGGGGGAACGGGGCTGTTGAGTCTGTGTAGCTGGAGTAGAAGGTGAAAGGATTCCCTGATTTGGGGGACCGATTAGGTCTTGTTTCTGATGAGTAGGCATTTGTGTTGGTTGGGGCTGAGGAGTTTGTTGAGGAGTAATTTGAGGTTGAATTGCCTGAGGATGCACAGGGATGGGGTGAGGCATCGGTCTCATAGGTGTTTCCTTTTTACCAAAAGGCCAGAGGGCCCGCTTGATCCTTGAGAAGATTCCCTCTTCTGTCTGCTGTTGATAGAAATAATGGGGTGGGGGGGAATAGTTATAGTTTGGTTGAGGAGGGTAGTAGTAATAATAAGGGGGTAGTGTCTGAGCCTGTTGAGCTCGTGCCTGTGTAGCATTATCCCTTTCCCCTTTTGCAAAACCCACCCTTGGTTGTGGTCCAGATAGATCTATTACCAGGTCCTTAGTTAGACCTTCGTAGGCTGGATCTCCATGATCACCAAAACGTGGCTTTGCTCTCTCAACGACAGATTCCTCACTGATGGGTCTTGGGAAAGGTGCTCCATAGGGAAGGAAACCTCTCTCTGGATGCATTCTCCCTGGAAGAAAAGCCTGAGGTGAAGGATAGAGGGCAAGGTCTTCCTGGTAGAAATCCTCTTCCTTACCTTCTATGTATTTTCTTGCCTTTCTGGAAAAACGGGTAAGCTGAGGTATGACTTCTGAGAGGGAACGAACCTCTTGGAAAAAGCGGACCTCTTTCTTTTTGTCCTGTAGATCCATTATTTGGGCATCTATACTTATTAGTTCTCCAACTTGTGTGATACTTCCCCAGATTACATAGTCAGCTCCTAAGGTCCTCCCGAGTTCCTTTATTGCATTCCTATCGAGTTTGGGTAATTTGCTGAGCTCCCTCTCAACTCTTTCTTGTTCAATAGCAACTATTTTTCCAGGAGTAAAGAGCCTTGTTGAAAGCATCTCTGGAATAGCTTTTTTTAGATAGGATAGGTCCTGACCTGCAAATACCTCAAAGGGAAGAACAAGCACCTTATAGGGCTCTTGTGCTCTAAGGAGCGTAGGACTCAGGAAAAGACAAATTAACAATTTTAAAACAAGGCCTATTTTCATACTGGTTTTCATGTTTCAACCTCGCAAAGTTCTTTTAGATCTTATAATAAATCATTGATAGGAAAAAGCAATGTAAGGAAGTTTTCTTGAATAGTGGTTTCTTGAATAGTGGTTTTCAAGGCACAAATTTGTGTTATATTTTAGGATGAGATGTTTTAGGAGGGGTGCCCGAGTGGACGAAGGGGGCGGCCTTGAAAGCCGTTGAGGGAGCTTGCTCTCCCTCCGGGGGTTCGAATCCCTCCCCCTCCGTAATTTAGTTCTATCATGTTCAATTTCTTCAGACGAAAATCTCAAAAAGAAGAGCTCCCTCAGGAAGAAAAAAAAGGTCTCTTTGAGCGTTTCAAAGAGGGGCTCTCAAAGACAAAAGAAAAAATTAGCTCAGCTTTAGGTGAAATCTTTGTTGTTGAAAAATTAATTGACCTCCAGTTTTTAGAAGAAATAGAGGAAAAACTTATTCTTGCGGATATCGGTGTTGAGACCACTCAGGCCCTTCTTGAGCCCTTTAGAACTAGACTTTTAAAGGGAGAGCCTGTTACAACTTCAGAACTAAAAAGAGAACTCAAGAAACAGGCCCTAAGCTTGATTAAAGATTACGATAGACCTTTTCCACCAGAAGGAAGACCAGCTGTCCTCTTTTTCATTGGAGTTAATGGTGTCGGTAAAACAACAACAATAGCAAAACTTGCTCAGCACTTAAAGTGTGAAGGCTATAAAGTCTTACTTGTTGCTGGTGATACCTTTAGAGCAGCTGCTATAGATCAGTTAGTGAAGTGGGGTGAAAGAGTTGGAGCTCCTGTTGTTGCCCAGAAAGAGGGTAGTGATGCTTCAGCAGTTATCTATCAGGGCCTTGAAAAGGCCATAAAAGATTCCTTTGATGTCGTCCTGGTTGATACCGCAGGTAGACTCCACACCAAATATAATCTAATTGAAGAGCTCAAGAAAATGCACAGAGTCATGGATAAATTAGTTCCCAAGGAAAATAGAGTAAATATTCTTGTTTTAGATGCAACAACAGGCCAAAATGCTATCTCTCAGGCTGAACACTTTTCAAAGGCGATTCCTATCGATGCCTTAATAATCACCAAAATGGATGGCACCGCAAAAGGTGGAATAGCCCTTGCGGTATCTCATAAATTCAATCTCCCAATTCTTTTTATCGGCCTTGGTGAGAAAC
Source organism: Thermodesulfobacteriota bacterium (assembly GCA_030550555.1). Classification (GTDB taxonomy): domain Bacteria; phylum Desulfobacterota; class Thermodesulfobacteria; order Thermodesulfobacteriales; family Thermodesulfobacteriaceae; genus Caldimicrobium. Next base: position 14,210 of record JAUQPD010000041.1, on the reverse strand, counting down.
CTGAAGATCTTCTTCCTTTTGACAAAGAGGCCTTTGTGTCTGCTATCCTACCAGACTAATTATGAAAGAAATTGAAGCTCTCTTGTTAGTTGGACCAACTGGATCTGGAAAGACCCCACTTGGTAATGAAATTGAAAAAAGAGGTCTCTTTGAGAGAAAGGCTCATCACTTCGATTTTGGAGCAAATCTTCGAGCAGTCGCCAACAATCAACTTCCTTTTCCCGAAAGAGAGACAATTCTCATTAGACAAATCCTCTCAGAAGGCCGTCTTTTAAAGCCTGATGAGTTTTTTCTCGCAGAAAAAATACTTCTTGCCTTTCTTGAAGACAGAAATTGTTCATCAAGAGATCTTCTAATATTGAATGGTCTTCCGAGAAACCTCTATCAAGCACAAAGACTGCTAAAAAAAATTCGTATTGACATAGTAGTGTTTCTTTCAATAGAAGTCGAGGTCCTAAGACAAAGACTGATTCTTGATCCTGCAGGAGACAGAAAAGAAAGAATAGATGATAGTGAAGAATATCTCATAAAGAAACTTAAGTGGTTTCAAAGTGAGACACTTCCGATGTTAGAATATTTACAAAAGATGCGAACTGAGATTATTAAAATACATGTAGATGTTGAGGATACTGGAAGCAGTCTTTATGCCAAACTTCTTAAGTGCTTAGGACCATGACCTATCTTATCATAGCTTTGGGTGGTGCTATTGGAGCTCTCCTAAGATACTTTATTGCAAGTCTTTTTTCTCACCACATATGTTCAACTTTTCCTTGCGGAACGCTCTTCGTCAACGTCCTTGGCTCTTTTCTGATAACTCTTTTTATGACCTATTTTACCTTCTCCGCCCTTGATCCAATTTATAGATTATTTTTTGTAGTTGGATTCCTCGGCTCCTTTACAACCCTTTCAGCAATCACTTATGATACAATACTGCTATTAAAATCAGGAGCCTATTTTCTTGCTTTTCTGAATTTAGCTCTAAATTTTTTTCTCTCCCTTTTAGCTGGTTTTGGTGGGCTTATTCTCGGAAAAATAGTGTTTATTAGAGGGAGTTGATGGAATTAAGGGAACAAAGAGGAATATTATTGAGAATTTACATTCGAGAAGATGATCGCATTGAGGGTAAACTTCTATATAAGAAAATTCTTGAACTTGCAATGGAAAGGGGAATTGCTGGGGTAACTGTTTTTCGAGCAATAATGGGATATGGGCCCTCTAAAAAAATTAGAACCCTTTCTTTTGCTGACATCTCTTCCAATTTACCTATACTACTTGAAATCGTAGATACTGAGGAAAAAATAGAAAAGTTTATTAAAGAAATTGAAAAAATTGTAAAGCACGGCCTTATAACAGTTCAACAAGTTCAAATCGTCAAAAACCTTCCCTAATATTTATATTCAATACTATTAATTTTCTTTAATGAATTGTAGCAGTAGAAAATTAGTTCATTTGAAATGTACTCTCTGTGCCCTTTATATTTGAGCATCAAAAGAGGAGAAAATCGTGTTGAAAATTCTGCCAGAATTATGTTGAAAACTTTGTAGAAATTGAAAGGAGTTTTGAACATACTTTTGAATAGGACTGTGAGCAGGAATTATACAAGATTTTAAACTTTATCAGGTTTACCTTCTTATTGAATTGATAACTACGCTTACTGAAGAGAGCGCCATCATTAGGCCAGCAAATTCTGGTTTGAGGACAATTCCCTTATGATAAAGGATTCCGCCTGCGATCGGGATTGAGATTATGTTGTATATGAAAGCCCAGAAAAGATTTTGCCAAATTCTCTTTCTTGTTTTGTCTGCAATATCGAAGAAATATACTATTCCCCTTAATCCAGATAGGAGAATGACATCGCCAACTCTCTTGGCAATATCAACACCTTCTGCCATAACAAAGGATAGATCTGCTCTTGCCATAGCTGGAGCATCGTTTACCCCATCACCCACTATGGCAACTTTCAATCCCCTCTTCTGAAAATCCTCTATTAGTTTCAATTTGTCTTGTGGTTTAATTTCTGCGTAGATGGTCTCAATCCCCAATTTCTCTGCAACAGTCGAAGCCCTCTCTCTGGTATCCCCTGTTGCAAGAATAATCCCCAAACCTCTTTTTCGAATGTCTTCTAAGACCTCTTTTGCCTCAATTCTTATTTCATCTTCCACATCTATTTCTGCAAGAATTTGTTCCCTATCTCTCAGTATAAGTCCCTTTCCAGACGGATTTCTTCCAAGGAAATAATCACCACAGAAGATTCCAACACCAGGTACTTCTCTACACTCACCCAGCTGAATAGGGGAGAGATTAAATTGCTTTGCATATTCCACAATAGCCTTTGAATAGGGATGTTGAGATGTTAAGGCAAGACTAAAGGCTATCTCAATGGCTTTGTCGTCTAGACTGTTGAATTCTATTACTTTAGGTTTTCCAACTGTAATTGTGCCTGTTTTATCTAAAATCAGTATATCAATTTGCCCTGCCCTTTCAAAGCCTCCAGGATCTTTAACCAATATTCCCCTCTTATAGGTTCTTGTAAGCCCTACAAATATAGCAAGGGGAACTGCAAGACCAAAAGCACAGGGGCAAGAAATAACAAGAAGAGCTAGAGCAAAATTAAAACTTAAGGAGAGTTCTTGAGTTTTAATGAACCAAATTAGAAATACAGCAACAGATAGCAAAAGAATAATTTGCACGAAATAGTGAGAAACTCTGTCTGCAAGTCTTTGAATTTTCGGTTTTCGTTGTAATGCCTCTTCAATTAGTCTTATAAGAACTCCAATATAACTACTTTCGACCTGAGATGTTACCTCAACTTTGGCATAGCCATTAACAATAATGCTACCAGAGATGAGATTATCACCTTTTTTCTTGAGAATAGGGACACTTTCCCCAGAAATCAGAGATTCATCTACTTCAACCAAACCCTCAACAATTTTACCATCAACAGGAACTAAGTCTCCAGTTTTAACAACAATTATGTCTCCAGGAAATAGGTCAGATACATTTATTTCAATTTCCCCACTTGAAGTCCATACTTTGACACGAGAGGATTGGAGGGCAAAAAGTTCCTTAAGAAGTGAGAGAGCCCTTGTTTTTGTTCTCTCCTCGATAAATTTTCCAAGTCTTACGAAGGATATTAAGAATGCATTAGTTTCAAAAAAGGGTTCACCAGGAATTACCTTGAAGAGAGCTAAGAAACTGTAGATTAACGCTGAAGTTGTTCCTATTGAAATCAAAAGGTCCATATTGCCTGTCCTCATCTTTAGGCCCGCAATAGCACCTTTGTAAAACTTTGGTCCTCCCAAAACCTGGACAAGTAGGCTCAAAAACGCTTGGATATAAAGAGAATATGGGTGATGTAGGAACATGAGGATCATTATTGAAAAACTCAAGGAAAAGAAGAGAAGGATTAGCTTTATTTCAGAGGTTCTTTTTTTTTATGTTCTGAAATTACTTTGTAGCCAAGATCATTGATCACCTTGGCAATCATTTCAGGATTAAGAAATTCTTCTTCATATTCAACTGAGACCAGTCCCAACTCAAAGGAGACCTCTACCTCTTTTACTCCTCTATATCTCCTAAGGGCCCGTTCTATTGCCTTTGCACAGTTTACACAAGTCATCCCTTCAACTCTCAGTTTAAGCTTCTCCAATGGTTCCTCCCTAAAAGCCAAAAAAATTTATATATTTTCTAAAAATCTTATTCCGGAATTTTAAATTTGTCTATGATAAACCTTTAAAAATTTATCGTATTACTGTTATGATAGGGCTAAGTAGGGATGTAGGTTCTTTTTTATTGGAGAAGAGATGATAAAATATGCTGAGTATGAGGTCTCGATTAGCAGAACTATTCAGAAGAGAATACAGAACTCCAGAAGAACTCCTCTTTGAGAAGATAAAGGTTGCAATGGAGCTTTATGAGAACTACGGGGAATATTTTAAGGCTCAGTCAGAATTTAGGGATCTCCTTAAAGCCTATAAGTCTGCAATCATCAAATCAAATGACCTCATGGAGAGAAAGGAGAGTTTCAAGGAGTGTTTTATCTGTTCTGTGGAGGAGAGAAAGGGCTGTTGTAAGGAGGGGCTTGAGAATGAAGTTACAGTTAATATAATTCTTTTGAATTGGTTTCTTGGGTATACTATTCCTTCTGAGAGAGAGGTAAAGGGTCGGTGTTTTTTTGTGGGTGAGAGGGGTTGTAAGATCTTTGCAAGGCCTTATTTATGTAGGGAGTTTTTTTGCAAGAGATTGATGAATAGATTTAGTCACGAAGACTATGTTGAAATATCTCAAGCAATTGCTGAGGAGTTAACTTTACTTTATAAACTGTGTGAGTATATTAAAAAAGAACTTCAATTTATTCTGGGTGAATATCTTTTGGAAATAGATATAACAGGATATAGTTAGATAACAGAGGAGGCTGTGAGTATGCTAAAGAAGAAAATATTACTTATTTTGCTCCTTTTGGGAGGAGTAACAGGGTGTGCTAAAAAGGAAGTTCCCCCTGTTGTGGAAGTTCCTACGGTGATACCGCCTCGCGTCGAAGAGCGAAGAGATATGGCACCACCACAAGCAAGGGTTGATGATCAAGAGTTAGCAAGGGTTCTGAGGGAAGAAAGGGAAGAGCACAAAAGAGATCAGAGACAGGAGAGAGAAGATTGGGAGAGATGGCGTCTTTATGGAAGATCAACTCCACCACTTCTAGCTATCTTTTTTGACTATGACGATTTCAGCATCAGAGAGGATATGTGGGATAGAATACGTAGAAATGTAAGATATCTTCTTGAAAATCCCCATGTTAGAATAGAATTACAGGGAAACTGCGATGAGAGAGGAACGAATGAATACAATATGGCTCTTGGTATGAAAAGGGCTCTTGAGGTTAAAAAAGTTTTAATTAAATTAGGGGTTGACGAAAAACGTATCTCTGTTGTCAGTTTTGGTGAGGAGAGGCCCCTTTGTAGAATAAGTGACGAGTCCTGCTGGGCAATAAATAGAAGAGTAGACTTCGTAATAAAATAAAATATTTTAATTAATAGGAGGATGGGTAGATATGAGAAAACACTTCATAATCCTCATCATCTCTGTTCTCATTTTTGGTCTTACTTCAAGAAGCGGAATAAGTGCTCAGGAGCCTTTAAAAATAGGGGTAATTGATATCAAGAGAGTAATCAATACTTCAAAGTATGGTCTTGAAGTCATGGACCAACTGCAAAAGAAATATGAGGAACTTCAAGCAAAACTTGAAGCCAAAGTAAAAGAAGTTGAAGCCCTAAAAGATGAAATAGAAAAGAAAAGTCATCTCTGGTCTCAGGAGATGAGAGAAAGAAAACAGGCTGAGTATCAGAGAAAATTGAGAGAACTGAGAACTCTACAGGAAGACGCACAGTTTGAAATGCAGGAATATGAGAGAAAACTGCTCGATCCAGTTTTTAAGGAACTTGAGATTGTTATAAGAAACTTCGTAGAGAGGGAAAGATTTGACCTCGTGATGGAAAAGACTCAGCCAGGAATCTACTTTGCCTCAGCAAGAATAGATATCTCTGCTAAGATAGTGGAACTTTTTGATAAGCATTACGAAGAATTGAAAGCAAAAAGAGCCCTTGAAACACCAAAGACAAGAGATACACAAAGAGAACCTCAGAGACAAGTAACTCCTGTACAACAGAGAAGATAGCTCTTTGCCTCAGAGAGAGCATCTCTTTCTCCTTGGAGATATAGGCGGAACTAAGGCAAGACTTGCTATCTATGATCCAGTTGAGTCACAAATAAAAATCCAGAGGATTTTTCAGAGTAGAGAGTTTTCTTCGATTGATCATCTGTTGACTTCCTTTCTTAAGTCTGTGTCCAGTAGGCCCGAATATGCAATCTTGGCTCTTGCTGGTCCTGTGATAAAAGGGAAGGTTACTATGACTAATCTTGGCTGGAAAGTAGACTCAAAGGCCTTAAAAAAAAATTTCAAATTCAAAAAAGTCACTCTTATTAATGATTTGCAGGCAATTGCCTGTTCTATTTTCCTCTTGAGTGACCAGGACCTTTTTCCTGCAAGAGTTGTTGAATCAATAAGAAAGTATCCGAAGGCATTCATGGCTCCTGGAACAGGACTCGGAGTTTCAGTTTTAGTCTCAAGGAATCCCCTTAGAGTTATGGCAACTGAAGCAGGCCATGTCCTTTTTACTCCTTTAGACGATGAAGAATGGGGCTTTTCTCAGTTTTTAAGAGATAAAGGGATTTTACCAGTTTGGGAAGAGGTTCTCTCAGGGCGTGGTCTTTCCAATCTCTTTGAATTCTTTTACAAGAAACAACTTTCACCAGAAGAGATCGTCTCTTTCGCGATGAAAGGAGACTATCAGGCAAGAAAAATAGTAGCCAAATATCTGGGCTTACTTGGAAGGAAGAGTTACGAAATTGCTCTAAGTTTTGAACCCTTTGGAGGGATTTTCCTTGCAGGAGGTCTTATCCTTGCTATGAAGACCTTTCTTGAAAAGGAGGAGATGAGAAGGGAATTCTTTTCTGGTTATTTTTGCAATGAAAAGCTAAAGGAACTACTCAGTGCTATTCCAATTTTTTTAATTCTTCATCCGCATCCAGGACTCTTAGGAGTTCAGACCATTGTCCATATCCAGTCAAAGTGATCTCTCTTACAAAGGTATCCAAATGTCTCATTTGGATCTCTAAAAAGTCTTTCGTAGGTATTTCTAAAAGTCTGTCTGCCCATTCTATTAAGAGAATTCCTGATGAGAGGTATTCCCAAATTCCGAGTTCCTCAAGTTCATGGCCCTCAAGTCGGTATAAATCAATATGATAGATTGGATACTTTCCTTCGTAAATGTTGAGGATAGCAAAAGTGGGGCTCGTTACATAGGTGTCTGGATCTACATCCAGTCCCTCAGAGATGCCCTGGATGAGAGTTGTCTTTCCAGCACCAAGATCACCATAAAAGAGAACAAGGTCACCCGGTTTTAAATACTTTGCTAATACTTTTCCAATTAGCCGAGTTTCTTCAGAAGATTTACTGAGGAGTTTTATCTCCAAGTGCTCACCTTCCAAGAATTAGTAAAAAGGCCCTATCTTTGTGTAGATATTTTTCAATTAAGTTCTTTATATCGTCTTGGTTTGTTGCGCGAACAAGCTCCTCGTAACGAGATGAAAAGTTCCAGCCGAGACCAAGGGCTTCATTAATGGCCATATCTTCAGCCTTTGCGAGATTACTCTGGAGGGCCATGCGTTGTCTCCCAAGAAGACGTCTCTTCGCCCTTTCAAGTTCCTCAGGGGAAAGTCCATTTTTTCTTATCTCTTCAAGGATTTCAAAAAAGCCCTCAATTGCTTGGGTCTCCTTCTCTGGAGAACAGCCTATATAAAAACTCAGGACCGAGGCCTTTGGATAGAACACAAGAAAAGATGTTACCGCATATGCAAGGGACCTTTCATCTCTCAAAATTCTAAATAGCCGACCATCTTGACCAGATAGTGCACTATTGAGGATCTCTAAGGCTACTCTCTCTGAAGAGAGTAAACCTGGTGTGGAAAAACCAAGTAATATCTGGCTCTGAAAACTCTCTCTGTGGACACGTCGTCTTCTCTCCTGAGGTAATGTTGGGAGAGGCTCCTCAGGAAGACTAAGCTCCCTCCTAGGCAGACTCCCCAAAAACTCTTTGAGTTTTTTCTTGAGCTCTTCTTTATCAAAGTCCCCTGTAATTACCAGGACTCCGTGTTGAGGTAAGACAAACCTCTCATAGGCCTCTCTTAGGGTTTTAGAATCAACGGTCAAATAAAATTCCTTTGAACCAGCTTGGTTTAAGCCATAGGGATGGTCAGGGAACATAGATTTCAAAAATTCTCTAAGGGCAAGTGAGAGAGGTTGATCTTCCTGCATCAAGACCAAAGAGATAAGCTCTGGTCTAGCTTTTTCTATTTCCGCCTGGTCAAAGGTGGGATTATTAATTATATCCGAAAAGAGTTTTAAAGTTTCTGAGAACTTATCGGAGAGTGAAATGGCCTTAAGTCCAAAGGTATTTCTTCCTGAAAAGCCTTTAATTGAGGCTCCAAGAGATTCTAACTTTTCTGCTATGGCTTCGGCTGAATAGTTTTTTGTGCCTCTAGTCCAAAGAAGGGTAAGGGCCTGAAAGAGACCATTATTCTGAGGATTTTCAAAGCGAGTTCCTCCAGGAAATACAAGAGCCATTCCAACTGTTGGAATGTCTCTTATAGGATGGAGAATTACTTTCAATCCGTTATCTAAAGCAAAAATCTCTGGACTTGGAGTTTTCGGTCTATCCAATAAGAGTTTCCTATATTCTTCCTCTTCAAAAAGAGCTTTCTCTGAGAGAAATACGGTGACCATCTTCTCAAGCGTTAAATACTTTTTTGCTATGGTCCTAAGGTCCTCTACTGTTGCTTTCTCAATTCGGTCTTTATACCAGAGGATATCCCTATAGGAGTCTCTCAATATTTGAAAACTAGCGATCTGTCTTGCAAGCCCCTCTGATGTCTCTTGAGAGTATATGAAGGAGGAAAGGATTTGGATTTTTGCTTTTTCAAGTTCCTGGGGGCTAGGCCCCTCTCTCTTTAGTTTCTCAAGTTCTTCTACGAAGACCTTTAGAATTTCTTTAAAATTATGGGGCTCAGCAGTCCCTATAAATTTAATTAGACCTGGTCCGTCAGGAGTTAGGGCATCAGCAGATATGGTCTTCACAAGATTTAGATCCCTCTTTAGTCTAAGATATAGTCTTGAAGACTCGCCACCTCCTAAGATTTCTGCAAGAAGCTTAGCAATCGGAGCTTCATCACTCCTAATTGAAGGTCCTGGAAAAGAAATGGCAAAATAGGATTCCTTTACTGGTCTCTCAATCCATACAAGCTTAGGAGAAGATACATAGGTCTCCTCAGGAAAAGAGACTTTTTTGAGAATCCTCTTCGGAAGATCACCGAAATAACGAAGGAGAAGCGGTTCAATCTGGTTGTATTCAAAATTTCCTGCAATGACAAGGACCATGTTTTCTGGCGTGTAGAAGTGATCAATAAAATAAAATAGGTCTTCCCTCTTAATATTCCTTACCGTATTTTCAAAACCAATAATTGGTCTTTTATAAGGATAGGAGGTGTAGGAAGCCTTCATAAGTTCTTCAAAAAGGACTATCATGGGATTATCTAGACGCATTTTCATTTCTTCAACCACTACTTCCTTCTCCCTTTCCAACTCAAGGGGATCAAAGTAGGGCTTAAAGACTGCCTGTGAGAGAACGTCAAGAGCAGTTTCGAAGACCTCTATAGGACCTATCACGTAATAACAGGTCTGATCATAGGAGGTAAAAGCATTTATATAGCCACCTTGAGCCTCAACTTTTCCTGCAACCTCTCCAGGCTTTTGTCCTTCACCTCCCTTAAAAATCATATGCTCGATTAAATGGGTAATACCTGCAACCTCATCCCACTCATATTTACTTCCAACCTTCGCACAGAGATAGACTGAAACCACCTTCTCCCTCATATAGGGAATAAAGAGAACCTTTAATCCAGAAGGAAGGGTCCTTTCAAAAACTTTCTCTACCAAAGCTCTTTCCCCACGGAGATCCTCCACCATAATCAATCCTCCAAAAAGAATAGAGACCAAAATGAGCAGAGTTAGGGACTTCATAGTTAAAATAAGTTTAACCTGCTCTAAAAACTATGTCAATAAAAAACACGAGCTCTGCATCTCCTATAATCCTCATAAAATTCTATCTCTTTTTGCTTCGCATAATTCTTTTTGGTGAAGTCCATTCATACAAGGGTCCATTTAGTATTTACAGAGCCTCGAAAAGCTTTCTATTTTGGAGATAGAAACAGCTCAGGATGATACTTTAGTTTAGCAAGTATATGTGACCTTCTAATTGTGTGCAATTTGGGAAAATTGGTATATTATATACTTTATTTTGACAACATTTATGAAATTTCAGAAATAAGTTTTCCTTGAGAATAAACAAATTTACCATCAATTGTTTTTTCAGAATCTTTACTATACTTATCAACTGAATAGATGATTGTCACAACTTTTTTATCAGAGATATTAACTACAGTATATCCCCAACAGTTAATTGAATTTATGTGTTTTATCCAGGGATTTTGGGTCATTTCAGCTCTTTGAAAATCCTCCAAGGTGGAGTACTGGGGCCAATTTCTTTTCCACCAACCCCCCTCTCTTGCATTTATTGATGAGATTGCAGGAGTCATAAACTCAGCACCTAAAACCTCCTTAGGCATTTCATAATTATCAACGATCTCAGCAACTAAACTTGCATGTCTGTCACCACTGACAACTATTAAATTTTTACTTCCTTTCTCCTTTATTGTTCTTAGTAAAAGATCCCGTTCTTTTCTGTAGCCATCCCAGGCATCAAGGGAGCCAAACTTGCCATCAGTAAGGGATTGTGAAAATTGAACGGAGCTCACAAGAATAATCCAAGAGGCCTTAGAATTAGCCAACTTTCTTAGCAACCAAGTTCTCTGATCCTTGCCAAGGATGGAAGTCTTATTTTGATCAGGGCATCCAGGGACTCCATACCTTCCCTTGCAAGGTTGCTTGTCCCTGTAGGTCCTAAGGTCTGTGATCAAAAAATCACAAAGATTGCCCACACTAAGAGCACGATAGAGTCGTATCCAGCTTAGTGGATCTCGGTCACGAAGATTAAAAACAACTCTTGATGGGATATACTCAAGCCATGCCTTTATGGCATCTTTTCTTAGGTTTAATATTTTTTCTCTATCCCTTCCATATGGATGAGATGTAAAATAGCCCCATACTTTTCTTTCATAGTCATAGTAATAGTCGTTAAGAAATTCATGATCATCCCATGTGTATATAAAAGGATGCATCGCTCTTGCAAGCTTTAGGTCTGGATCTGAAATATACATTCTATATAGATATCTATAATCATTAATATCTAAACAAATGTCAGATCCTGATGGTAGTTTAATAGCTCTATCTGGAACTCTAGGTTTTCCATAAATTTTTTCATAAATAAAATCACCAAGATGGATTATAAAGGCAATATCTTCGTTAGATAAATATCTAAAAGCAGTATAATACCCATCTGGATAATTTTGACATACAACAGTTGCAAAACTCAACTTATCAGTGGATAGAGGAAGCGTTTTAAATTTACCGGTTAATGAGGGAATATCTGCATACAAAAACCTATAAAAATAAAGTGTATTTGGTTTAAGTCGTCCTTTCAGGTCAATTCTGACAGTAAAATCATCTTTTTCACTAATTTGATCGTAGGAGATCTTACCTGTAAATGCATTTTTGAATTCAGGCGACTCTGAGATCTGAAGAACAAGGTCTCTTTTTAATATTTTCAGGACTTCTGGGTTTATGCGTGTCCAAAGGATAATTCCATCTGTTGTAGGATCACCACTTGCTACACCCTGTGGAAACACCTCTTCAGATGCACTGCCAAAACATAAGAGATTTTTTTCGAGTAGGACAGCAACCATTACTGATGTTCTTAGGAAGTCTCGCCTTGAAAACACATCTAACCTCCTAATTTATATTCTACTTCCACGTTGAACTCAAGAGAGCTCTGAGTTGGCGGAGGAGGTAAGCTTCCTAAACTTCTTATTGCCCGAAGTGTTTCCCTATCAATAGATACTACACCGCTACTTCTAACGACTTCAACTTTTTCAATCTTTCCTGACTCATTAATTCTTATTCTGACAACCACAGTTCCTTCCTGCCCGCGCCTCTTTGCCTCCTCAGGATATCTCTTGTGCTGTTTTATAAGCTCTTTAAGCCTCTGAAAGTATTCAATTAAAGGATCTTTTGTTTGAGCTTTTGGTGTCTCTAAAGCCTTTTGGGTGGAAGAATAGGCATATTTGGGAGGAGGCGATTCAATTTTTTGTTGGGTTATCTCGCTCTGTTTTCTACTTAAAACAGTCTCAGAGGGAGGTGTTGCGATTTGGGTAGACTCAGGAGATTCTACTCTGCTCTTATCAAGGACTAATTCCTCCTCAACTAAGGCATGTTCGTGTAAATTTTTGGAAGTTTCTTCTTTGTCATAATTTGCGATTTCTCTTTGTTTAATGGCAGTCCTTTTTATACTGTCTTGTCGTCTTAGAGGAAAATTTTGTGGCTCAACTTGTCTTTCAGGGAGAACGATTTCTATAATATTTGTAGAAGCTTCTTTTTTTGTTATAGCATAGGTGTCTGTAGATTTAGATATCATATATGATATTAAAGAAAGCGTTGCAGATATTATTATTGATAAAACCCAAGCTCTGAAGTTTTCATTATAATAATTCATTTCTTTTCTCCGGATATACCTATTTTATAAATACCGGCTTCTTTTATAATATCAATAACATCCATTATTTTTTGAACACTAACTTCTCTATCTGCAATTAGAAGGATTGATGTCTCATCTTTATTATCTATTGCACTTAGAAGGGCTCTGAGCGCTTCTTCACCAATATTTTTATTATCCAAAATAATTGAACCTTGTTTATCTATGTAAACTCTTATTGGCTCTTTCTTTTCTATTTTTTCAACAGTTGAAGACACAGGAATTTTGAGTTCTTGAACAAGCATGGGTATGACATTTATTGTATAAACCATAAAGAACACAAGGAGGAAGAGCATTACATCTATCATTGGAACAATTTGAATTTCTTCCTTGGTGTGTTCATCCTCATGAAAGAGTATTAGAAGTTTACAGAGTTTCATTTTGCCTCCTTAATTTTTACTAACTCTGCTCAAACTTTCTAAGGAGTTCAATTTTAGCTTGTTCCTTGAGAGAGCTGACTTTAGAAGCAAAGTATTTGAAAAAGAGGTAGAACCAAAGGGACATAGCAATTCCTGCAGCTGTAGCCCAGAGGGCAGTACCAATAGCTGAACTTATCTCTCCTGCGCCACTTACGCCCTTTGCTCCTAAGCTCTTAAAAGCAATTATTAATGCAAGAACTGTGCCAAGAAGGCCAACTATTGGAGAGACAGTGGCAGCAAAGTCAAGATACCAGAGCCCTTTTCGCAGTGATTCAGCGTTCTCTAAAGCATCAATTAGTTGATAATTTACACTCTTTCTTAGTTGCAAAAACTTTAATACAACAATATAATTACCATATGTAAACATTATTAACATTAAAGCAAAAACACCTTTATGAATTATATCGAGCAACATATTTAAAACCTCCCTCTAATTCCTGTTGAGAGTGTAAATGGAGCACCAACTCTATATGATGCACGACCAGCAGTTTCTCCAGGAGAAATTCTTCCGATATACTTTTTATCTGTTAAATTAATCACATCAATATACAGATCAAAATTTTTCGTCAATTTTCTATCAAGAGATAGATTAATTAAGGCATAAGAACTAACTTTTTCTTCGTTATCAAAAGTTCCATATCTTGAGCCAATAAACTGTAGACTTGGTTTTATATTAGTCTCAAACAGTCTAAGATGTAGACCTACTTTAAACATATGTTTAGGAGTATCTGGCACTTGATTGCCTCTCAGACCACAAACTTGAGGATTTCCTGAAGCATCTATCCTTATACAATCATCTCTAAATTCAGCTACATTATAGGAGTAAGAAGCATATACTCGCAGACTTCTGTCAAAAACATATCCACTTTCTACTTCAAATCCGTATCCTTTAACCTTTCCAGCATTTCTCAAATAGACTAAGTTAGGATCAGTTGGATCAGTCGTTCTAATAAGTCTGTTTTTGTAATTTACATAATACAGTGATGGTGCGAGATAGTAATTCTTCCCTTCAAGACGTACCCCTATATCAAAATTATCAGCCTCTTCTGGTTTCAGCTGATCAACTACAAATTGTGCGGTTGCGTTGTTAAGGCTTCCCAAAAAGTTAGGTGGAACCCTAAAATTTTTAGCATAGGCAAAGAATGCACTTAGATTATTAGTAAGTTTTACACCAAACCCTAAGCTTGGGAGAACTTTCGTATAGGTTTTTTCATAACTCAAGGCAGGATTAACTCCTAATTCAGGATCTTTAAAAACTCCACTTTTTGGATAGTATGGAATACCAGTTACTGCAGAGGAAAATGTACGAGTACCATTGCGATTGAAGCTTTTGAAATCTCTCTTGGTATTTGCAAAACGAAAACCTAACATTATATCATATTTGCCCTTAATCTCTGTTAGTTCATAAAATACATATGGTGTGCGTGTTGTTGTAATTGTTCTCTGAACATAGTCATATCTAAAAGTTGGAGCT
>JAUQPD010000040.1 GCA_030550555.1 Thermodesulfobacteriota bacterium | reverse complement strand
AAAATTATTGGCAAAAATTGATTCTCTTGAAGATCCAAAGGAAATTGAGAGGCTCATCAAATTGACTTTACGCGAAGAGACTGTTGAGCTTTTCACCGATGGTTGCTCTCTCGGGAATCCAGGACCGGGAGGTTATGCCTGCATTGTAAAGGAAGGAAAAAAGGAGTTTATAATTTCTGGTGGTGAGCCCCACACTACTAACAATAGGATGGAACTCCTTTCAGTGATAAGGGGCCTTGAGCGATTTTCTGAGCCAAGAAAGATCGTCATCTACACCGATTCTGAATACGTTTTAAAAGGTGCTACAGAGTGGCTCTCTCGGTGGAAAAGCAAGGGGTTTAAGACATCCTCAGGAGAGATTGTAAAGAATAAAGATCTCTGGATTGAACTTGATAGGTTGCTAAACTTTCATAAAGTTAGTTTTGTGAAGGTGCCAGCCCATTCAGGGCACCCTGAAAACGAAAAAGCTGATAAAATTGCAAAAAAAGAGGCTCAAAAATGGAAAAAAAGCTCCTTGTAGGAATAACCGGAGCAAGCGGTGCGGTCTATGCCCTCTTTTTTCTTCGAAAACTAAGAGAAATTTCAATTCCCTGTGAAGTGATAATTACTGATGCGGGAAAAATAGTTATCAAACATGAGCTTGAGATGGATTGGAGGGCTTTGGGAGAGTATGCTGAGAAGATCTATGGAGAGCGAGAGATCGGGGCTCCTCCTGCAAGTGGCTCTGCCCCTTACTTGGGTCTTGTGATTATTCCCTGCAGTATGGGGACTCTCGCAGGGATTGCCACAGGTCAGGCAAGAAACCTCCTTCTCAGAGCAGGGGATGTAACCTTAAAGGAGAAAAGACCTCTTGTCCTCGTCGTAAGAGAAGCTCCTCTAAATAGCATACACCTACAAAATATGCTTACTATAGCTCAGGCAGGTGGTGTCATCTTTCCTGCAATGCCAGGGTTCTATAATCGGCCAAAGACTCTTGAAGAATTAGTTGAACACTTCGTGGAACGGCTTCTTCAGTTTATGAGTCAATTTATAGATGTCAAAGGTAATTGGAAGGCTTGGAAAGGTTTAGAGTAAAACTTGAAAAATGAATGATGAGGAATTCCTCTTCGCCCCTAAAGTTACTCTTGATATTTTCAGAAAGTAGTTTATAAAACTCTGAAATATTTAGAGAGTGTCTAAATAAGGGGAGGTAGATCTGATGAGGATTCCAGAAGATCGGCTCTATACGGAAAATCACCTCTGGGTCAAAAAGGAGAAGAAAAAAATCGCCCGAATTGGAATAACTGATTATTTCAACTCTAAGGACATTGAAATCATAAATGTAGACCTTCCTGAAGAGGGAGAAGAGTACGATAGAGACGATATCTTTGGAAGTCTTGAGGGCGTTGAAGAGATGTATAATCTTGTGATGCCTGTTTCTGGCATAGTTGTTAGTGTCAATGAAAAGGTTCTTGACAATATAGATCTACTTAATGAGGATCCCTACGAAGAGGGCTGGCTGATAAAAGTTGAGATGACAAATCCACTTGAGCTTGATGATCTTCTACCACCAGAAGATTACGAGCTAAAAGTATCTGAGGAATTCGAAGAAATCATTACTGAGAAGGTCTCTGAAGAAGAGGCTTAAATATATGGTTGCCCTCGTCTTTCCTGGTCAGGGCTCTCAATACATAGGGATGGGGAAGGAGTTCTATGAGTATTCTGAGAAGGCAAGGAGGATCTTTGCTCTTTCTGAGGAAATAACTGGTATTCCAGTAAGAAAACTCTCCTTTGAAGGCCCCCTTGAAGAACTCACTCTCACAGAAAATCTTCAAGTTGCAATAACGACTGTAAATCTCGCCTCTTTTGAAGTTCTAAAAGAGACTGTCGGTGAGGGATTTCAAAATTTGGTTAGCTATACCGCAGGGCATAGTCTTGGGGAATTTAGTGCCCTTTATGCAAGTGGAGTGTTATCACTTGAAGACACTTTACTTGTTGTTAAGAAAAGAGGCGAGCTAATGGGTAAGGCCTCAACTGAAAAGCCCTCTGGCATGTATGCTATTATAAATTTAGATAGGTCTATCCTTGAAGAGCTTCTTACGCAAGCAGAGGGCCTGGTGATTATTTCCAACTATAATTCTCCGCGACAGCTCGTAATTAGTGGTGAGGAGCCTGCGCTCTTTCAAGTTGCTGAGAGAGCAAAGTCCCTCGGGGCAAAGGCTGTGAAACTAAGGGTTAGCGCTGGATTTCATAGTCCCTTAATGGCTGAGGCAGAGAGAGAATTTGCAAAATTTCTTGAGGGAGTAGAGTTTAGGGATCCAGTTATTCCCTTCGTGAGTTCTGTCTCTGCACAGGCTGAGAGGAAGGGAGCAAAGATAAAGGAGTTAATCATGCGTCAAATAACCTCCCCTGTGCGTTGGATTGAGGCAGTTGAGTTTATCTACTCGCAGGGAGTCAGGGATTTCGTAGAGGTTGGCCCAAAGCAGGTGCTAAAAGGACTAATCTCTCAGATCCTTAATGGACAGCTCTATCGCTGTTACAACTTAGAAACCCTCTCTGATCTCGAAGTCTTAAAGAGCGAAATTTTCTCTTTGCAGAAAACCTATCTTCAATGAAAATCAAACTTCTTTTTGAGAGATGCAAAGGTTGTGGCCTCTGTATAGAGTTCTGTCCCAAGAAGATCATTCAGTTTTCCAGTAGGAGAAATCTTCAGGGTTACAAGGTGGTAGAGATTAGCGATTCAGAAAAGTGTAACCATTGCGGAATTTGTTATCTAATGTGCCCAGAAGTTGTGTTTGTGAAAGAGGACTAATGTCTGGTCAGAGAGTGCTTGTAAAGGGTGTTGAGGCAATAGCACTTGGTGCCCTTGAGGGGGGTTGTGAGTGCTATTTTGGCTATCCCATAACTCCTCAAAATGAAATTCCTGAAATAATGAGTGTAGAGCTTCCAAAGAGGGGTGGAGTTTTTCTACAGGCGGAATCAGAGACTTCAGCCATAAACATGGTCCTTGGGGCAAGTGCGGTTGGGGCAAGGGTGATGACAAGCTCCTCAAGCCCTGGGATATCCCTCATGAGTGAGGGTTTTTCCTATCTTATAGCCCTCGAACTTCCTTGTGTGATTGTAAATGTGATGAGGGGAGGGCCAGGCCTCGGGGGAATTGAGGTTTCCCAGGGAGATTATTTTCAGGCAGTCAAGGCACCAGGACATGGAGATGGCAAATTTTTGGTCTTTGCACCGTATTCCTGTGAAGAGGCCTACGAGCTTACTGCCAAAGCCTTTGAACTTGCAGATCTCTATCGTAATCCAGTGCTGATTTTATCTGATGCCATCCTTGGCCAAATGAAGGAACCTTTAACCTTAGAACCTTTGAATATTAGGAAAATACCAAAGGATGATTGGGCTCTAACTGGAGCCAAAGGGAGACCTTCAAGAGTGATAAAGAGTCTTTTTTTGGACTCTGCGGAACTTGCTGAAAGAAATTTAAGGCTGAAGAGGAAATATCAGGAGATGGAAAGAGAGATTCGGTTTGAGTGGATTGGAGAGGGTTCAGAGAGGGTTATCGCTGTAGCCTTTGGGTCTATGGCAAGAATAACGAAAGAGGCTGTACTTTGGTTGAGAAAAATGGGTTATGATGTAGGCTTCTTTAGGCCTATCACCCTTTTTCCTTTTCCCAAGAGGGTCCTCAGGGAAATTGCAGAAAAGGGAAATCCTAAAGTTTTTTTGGTTTTTGAATTGAATTTGGGGCAGATGATTGAGGACGTAGTTATATCGTTGTCAGGGTTAGGAAAGGCGATCTCTATCCCTTATCCACCAAGCGTTTTACCATTTCCAGAGGATATTGAAAAGGAGATTTTAAAATGGCTCAACTTTTCACCTTTCCAAGGAGCCTAAAATCTAATCTTTTTCACTATTGTCCTGGATGTCATCATAGTATCATTCACCGTATACTTTGCGAAGTAATTGATGAGCTGGGAATTAGGGAAAGGACTGTCGGGATTGCCTCAATTGGATGTGCCTGTTTTCTCTATTTTTACATAGATGTAGATATCGTTGAAGCTCCTCATGGAAGATCCTGTTCTACCGCAACAGGTATAAAGAGGGCTCGACCTGACCTTGTGGTTTTTACTTACCAGGGCGACGGGGATTTTTCTGCAATTGGCCTCGGAGATAGTCTTCACTCAGCATCACGTGGAGAAAAGATAACCGCTATCATGATTAACAACACTGTTTATGGAATGACTGGGGGCCAAGTTTCTCCCACTACATTGCTAAATCAAAAGACTACAACTACACCTGAAGGTAGGAGACCAGACAGAGACGGATATCCTTTGAAGGTTGCAGAAATACTTGCTGGGTTTGAAGGAGTTGCCTTTTGTGCAAGGACCGCCGTGAATACACCAAAAAGAGTCCTTGAGTCAAAGCGAATCTTAAGAAGGGCCTTTGAGGTTCAGCTCGAAGAAAGAGGTTTTTCCTATGTGGAATTCCTCTCTGCCTGTCCTGTGAATTGGAAGATGGATCCTATTAAGGCAAACTGGCATGTAAATACCTTAACAGAAGTTTTTCCTCTTGGGATTTTAAAAGGGTAGTCCATGGAGAAAGAGATACGCTACGAAATCATTCTCTCGGGATTTGGTGGACAGGGAATTCTCTTTGCAGGGAATTTGCTTGCCCTTTGCGGGATGTATCAGGGGTTCAATGTGAGTTTTCTTCCTGTGTATGGGCCTGAGATGCGAGGAGGAACGTGTCATTGCACAGTAATCATCTCTCAAAGAGAGATAGCCTCTCCTCTTGTAAGAGAACCCGGCTATCTTATCATTCTGAATCTTCCATCTTTTTTGAAGTTTATACCAAGACTTAAAAGTGGGGGCCTTGCCCTAGTGAATTCCGACTTAGTTAGAATTGAGGACATCTCAGAATACGAAGCTCTAAGTGTTGGTAAAAGAGTTGTGTCTCTTCCTTTAAATACTCTAGCTGAAAAGGCAGGGGCCAGTATGGCAGTAAATCTCTGTGCCCTTGGTGCCTTCAATGGGCTTCTTGAACTCTTTTCTGAGGATACTTTCAAGGAGGCCCTAAAAGAGTTTCTTGGGAAAGAAAAGGCCCATCTCTTTGAGGTCAATCTCAGGGCCTACGAAATGGGCTATAGAGCAGTCAGAGAGCTTCATAGCGGTTAAGACGTAAATAGATGAGAGGGGTTATTCAACGGGTAAGGCATGCTCAAGTGATAGTTGATGGTGAGATTGTTGCTCAAATAGGAAGGGGGTTACTTGTGCTTTTATGTGTTGAGAAGGGTGACGATGAAGGAGTGTTAAAGTGGTTTGCAGAAAAATTGGTCAATCTGAGAATCTTTCCAGATGAGGCAGGAAAGCTAAACAGGAGCCTTAAGGATGTTAGAGGAGAAATCCTAATTGTTTCTAATTTTACTATATGTGGTGAGCTCAGGAAAGGTACACGGCCAAGTTTTCATCTTGCGGAAACTCCAGAGAGAGCAGAGAGACTTTTAAACGAGATGGTTACGATGATTGAGGGGATGGGAATCATGGTAAAGACAGGAGTTTTTGGAGCAGATATGAAGATCTCTCTCATCAATGATGGACCAGTAACTATTATACTTGAAAGAAAGGG
>JAUQPD010000020.1 GCA_030550555.1 Thermodesulfobacteriota bacterium | reverse complement strand
AGATATAACGCAGGTATAACACACGCAAAAGATGGACAAGCAATCTCACTTCCTTTTTCTCTTAGTTTAAATCGAAGAAAAAAAATTATAGAACACCCTCCTATACTTTCTTGACAAAAAGTAAATTTGGCTTAAATTAGGGTTAAACTTTTTTTCGGGGGAGGAATGATGTCTCTTTCTTTGACAAAGCAAACACCTTGGGTAAAAAAAGAAGAGGTAACAAGGAAGTGGTATTTGATTGATGCAAAGGATAAAATTCTTGGTCGTCTCGCCTCAAAGATAGCCTATATGCTTCAGGGAAAACATAGGCCCGATTATACTCCCCATGTGGACCAGGCAGACTTTTTTGTGATTATTAATGCGGAAAAGGTGAGACTTACGGGTAAAAAGCTTGATCAAAAGATCTACTGGAGACACAGTGGCTACATGGGGGGAATGAAACTAAAAACTGCAAGAGAGGTCCTTGAAAAAGACCCAGCTCTGCTTATCTATCTTGCAGTTAAGAGAATGCTTCCTCGCAATAGGATGAGGAATAAGCTTTTGAAAAAATTGAAGATCTACGCAGGAACTAATCATCCTCACCAGGCACAGAATCCACAGATCTTAGAAATTTAAGGGAGGGTATAGAGAGCTATGGAGAGGATCTACTCAACAGGAAAGAGAAAAACAGCAGTTGCAAGAGTTTGGCTCATGCCAGGAAGCGGAAATGTAATTGTCAATGACATGCCCTATCAAGAGTATTTCTATGATCATATTGTTGCGGGAGATGTTATTTTTGCCCCCTTTAGAGTCACAAATCTTATGGGCAAATTTGATGTATTTTGCACTGTTAAGGGTGGTGGAAAGAGTGCCCAGGCAGAGGCTATTAGACATGGTATCACCAGGGCACTTATAATCTATCAGCAGGATCTAAAACCAATCCTTAGAAAAGCCGGCTTTGTTACTCGTGATCCAAGAGAGAAAGAGAGGAAGAAATACGGACTCAGAGGAGCAAGAAGAGGTCAGCAATACTCCAAACGTTAAGGACCCTGGTGTGATTCCTGTTGCAATTGTAGGGGCCAGTGGTTATACTGGCCTTGAACTCATACGTCTTCTGAGTAGTCATCCAATTTTTCAAATCTCTGCCATAACTTCAAGGGAATTTGCAGGAAAATCCCTATCCTCTGCCTTTGGATTTTCTGGAAAATATGGTGATATCGTCTTTGAGATGCCTGAGCCTGAGAGTATAGCGGAGAGAGCAAAAGGTGTTTTTCTCTGTGTTCCAGCAGGATCAGCTCAAGAAATGGCCCCCCTTTTCCTTAAGAGAAGGCTTAAAGTTGTAGATCTATCTGCTGATTTTAGGTTTAGAGACATCTCTCTTTATGAAAGGACCTATAAAATTCCCTTTAAAGCACGGGAGTATCTCGATAGAGCGGTTTATGGCCTGTGTGAGATATATAGGCAAGCAATAAGGGATGCAGAGCTTGTAGGAAATCCAGGATGCTATCCCACTTCTATCCTACTTCCTCTCATACCTCTTCTTAAGGAGGGGCTCATTCATAAAGAAGGAATAATTGCGGATTCTAAGAGTGGTACAAGTGGGGCAGGAAGAAAGGCGGAAAATTATTATAGCTTTTGCGAAGTTAATGAGGATTTTAAGGCTTATAAAGTTGCAAGTCACCGCCATACACCTGAGATGGAAGAAAAATTGAGTGACTTTGCTGGAGAAAAAGTGCAGATTGTCTTTACACCCCATCTTCTCCCTATAAATAGAGGAATACTCTCAACTATTTATGTAAAATTTAGAGCACCTCTTGAGAGAATCTATGAATACCTGCAAGAATATTATAAAGGTGAGCCCTTTGTTGAGATCATGCCCCTTGGGGCTTACCCCAGACTTAGTGAGGTTCGGGGAACAAATATGTGTAAGATTGCCCTTTTTGAGGATAGAGAGAGAAACCAAGGTATAATTATATCAGTAATTGATAACCTTGTAAAAGGTGCAAGTGGTCAAGCCATACAGAATATGAATATCCTGTTTGCTCTTCCTGAGGATACAGGACTACCGAGAAGTCCTTTATTTGTATAAATTAATCAGGTGTGAAAGAGAAAACTTCAGGAGCCCTCATAGAGCATCTTAAATCATATTCTGCAATTGAGTTTGCTCTACTTTTTGGCTCTCATGCCTTAGAAAAACAAAGACCTAATAGTGATATAAATAGTGCTATTTATTTAAATAGAGCTCTTTCCTTTGAAGAAGTACTTGATTTAAGTTTAGATCTTAAAAAGATTGTCGGGTGTGAGGTTGATATTGTTATACTAAATGAAGCTTCACCACTTCATTCGCAATTTTGATATTTATGCAACTTTTAGAGAGAAAACTATAGATGAATATCAAAAATTTTTAGATGTTAATGGTTATCTAAGATATGTAGAATAGTTTATGGCTGACAAAGTTTTAGTTAGTTCAAAATTGAATAGGATGTATAACATATTGATAAGTTTGTGAGCGAAATAGAGGACTATCTGAGGTTATGAGTGAGGTTAAGGTTCGAAATATTAGACTTTTTATAGCTTATGATGGAACAAACTATTTAGGTTTTCAGGTTCAGCCGAAGGGTCCTACTATTCAGGGACTTTTGCAGGAGGTCTTGAGGCAGGTTCTTGGCCATAAAGTAAAAGTGAGATCTGCTGGAAGAACTGATGCTGGAGTTCATGCTCTCTATCAGGTAGCCCACTTTCTAACCACCTCTGATAAGCCTCTTGAGGTAATTTTTCGTGCCCTAAATGGGCTTTTGCCAAAAGATATTTCAGTATGGCAGATTGAAGAAGTTGATTTTAAATTTCATCCCCAGAGAGATGCCCTCTGGAAGACCTATGTATATTATATTTATAATTATCCAGTAAGGAATCCGCTTTTAAGACTTTACTCTTGGTGGGTTCCAGAAAAGCTTAATATTACTGCTATGGAAGAGTGTTTGCCAGAGATTATAGGAGAAAAGGATTTTGCCAGTTTTCGCAAAAGTGGCACTGATATTAAGACAACAGTAAGGAGAGTGCTTGATGCAAAGTTCTACTGGAGTCCTCATCAGAAGCATCTTCTTGCATTTGAAATTACTGGTGAGGGATTTATGCGTTATATGGTGAGAAACCTTGTAGGAGCCCTTGTAGAAGTCGGAAGAGGGAGACTTACAGTTGAAGATTTTAGAAATATCCTCCTTGCAAGGGATCGGAAAGTGGCACCACCACCTGCTCCTCCTCAGGGACTTTGTCTAAAATACATTGAATATAAGGAAGTTGAAGTGTTTGATAGATATCCTCCCTATAAGATTGAACTATGAAGATAGCTTCTAGAAGCGAGTTACAGCCTATACATGACAGCTTTTTTAAGTTTATTTTTCAAAATCCCAGGAATATAAGGAATTTGAGCAGAAATAGGATTTTGCTCACTGCTATGGGTGCAGTTGCCCGAAGAGAGGTAAGAGCCAACTTAGAGAGACTTCTTAGGGAGCTTGCGGATTTGATTATCACACATGAGAGAGATTTTAAAGAGGAAATTGAAATGTTTTTGAAGATGAGTATACTTTATATACAGCAGGTTGGAAAGATTGATAACACCGAAATAAAGGAAATTTTGATAGATGGGAGGGATGAAAAGTTGAGGACCATAATTGACGAGTTGATGGAGGAAGGTCTTCAGTAGGGATCTCTCAGGAATGCACAGGATATGGTGCTTCTCTCAGTAGAGACAAAGGAGGGATATGTTCCACTGGACATTGAAAGGAAAATAAGGGAGATTACCGATTGTGTCTACCTGAAGGAACTACTCAGGAAGATTATCAAAGAGGAAAATGTTCTTGAGATGCTCAGAAGAGAATTTTTCAAAGAGTAAATTGTTGGTCTAAGGAGGATTGAGGATGTTCAAACTTTCTGAACGGGTTAGGGCTTTAAGACCCTCTGCTACTTTAGCTGTAGATGCTAAGGCTAAGGCTTTAAAAGAGCAAGGTGTTGATGTGATAAATCTCTCTGCAGGTGAGCCTGATTTCGATACACCAGGACCTATTAAAGAAGCCTGTATTAGTGCTCTCAATGAAGGGTTTACAAAGTATACTCCCACACCAGGGATACTATCCCTAAGGAGAGCAATATGTGAACGCCTTGAAAGGGATTATGGATTTAAGTATCAGCCTGATGAGGTGATCGTTACCTCTGGCGCAAAGCAGGCGATATTTAATTTAATTCTTGCTCTCGTTGATCCTGGTAATGAGGTCCTGATACTCTCACCATACTGGGTGTCCTATCCAGAAATCGTTATCTGTGGAGGCGGGGTGCCTAAGATTGTAGAATCTAAATTTGAAAAGAGATTTGAGCCGGAACCCGAAGAGATTATAAAGCAAATTACCTCAAAGACTGTAGGTATAATCCTTAATAGTCCATCTAATCCAACAGGACTTATATATTCAAGGGATTTTCTTAAAGCAGTTGCAGAGATTGCTGAGCGTCATGGTCTTTGGGTGATAAGTGATGATATTTATGACAGGCTACGCTTTGACCGTGGGAGACCTGAGAATATCCTCTCTGTTGCTCCAGGATTAAGGGATCAGGTCTTTATTGTAAATGGTGTTTCTAAAACCTATGCTATGACGGGATGGCGCATTGGTTGGGCAGTAGGGCCAAAGGAAGTAATTTCCGCCTGCTCCAAGATCCAAGGCCAAAGCACAAGCCATGCTACATCTTTTGCTCAAAAAGGAGCAGAAAAGGCCCTGAAATTAGAAGACCACATAGTCCAACCTATGGTTGAGGCCTATGCCCGAAGAGCAAAGCTCCTTTGTAAGCTCTTAGAGGAAATTCCTGAGTTAAGATTTATTGAGCCTCAGGGAGCCTTCTACTTGTTTGCTGATTTTTCAAGTTATTATGGAAAAAAGACCCCTGATGGAAAGGTCATTAATGGCTCTGTTGAAATGGCAGAATATCTCTTAGAGTCAGCAAGAATTGCTCTTGTTCCGGGTGTAGCTTTTGGTGATGATAAGTTTTTGAGAATTTCCTTTGCTACGTCCGAGGAAAACATAGAGAGGGCCTGTAGAAGACTTAAGGAGGCCCTCTTGAGTCTCAGCTAAATTAGGGGCAAACCCTTCTCATTTCTTCCTTCACAAGTCTTCCGTGTTCATAGTATTGGACTTTGACCCATTCACATCTTCCTTCACTTCTTACCGGCTCAGCAGAGACCTTTTGAACGTTGTCTTCACTAACATATGTTACAGGTTTCCTATAGGTAGCAGACTCTTTACTCGCTCTATCCATAATCTGGGCAGCAGTGCCCCCAATAATTCCACCAATAACTGCACCAAGAATGGCTCCCCTCCACCTATTATGAGCGTCAAAGAGCACACCAAGAGCTGCTCCAGCTATTGCACCAACTGTAGCTCCCTCCTTGGTCTTTTTGTCAAGAGTAGGTGTGCAAGAGGTTAAAAAGATATTCACCAAAAAAAACACTAAAAGAATTCCCACAAAGGCCTTTGTTTTTTTCATTTGCTCACCTCCAAAAGTTTGAAATTAATAGTTAAATTAAACCTATATTATTCAAGATAACAGGAACTGAGAAACTTGCAACTTGCCCCGGCCAAGCCCTTTAAAAAGACAGAAATTGAGTTATACTTGGAAACCAGTTAGTCTGTAGGAGGTCCCTCTATGCCTATCTCTAAGGATGAAGTGTTAAAAATTGCCCATCTTGCAAAGCTTGAATTCTCGTCTGAAGAACTTGAAAATTTTACACAAGAACTATCTAAAATTCTTGACTATTTTCAAGAATTGAGGGAAGTTGATACCTCAGGAGTTGTTCCAACCTTTCATCCGTACAAAAAGATGACACCCTTTAGAGAAGATGAAGTAAAGGAATTTGAAGATCTTCAAGCTCTACTTCAGAATGCACCTGAGTTAAAGGAAGGTGCAATTGTTGTTCCTAAGGTGGTTAAAGCACCGTAGTGGAATTACTCTTGGGGATACAAGTAAGGGGTTTAAACTATGGATCTTAAAAACATAACAATACTTAGTCTCTACTCAGAGCTCAAAGAGAGAAGGATTTCCTGTAGAGAAGTTGCTCAGGTATTTCTTGAGCATGTGAGGAAAGTTGATCCCAAAGTTAGGGCTTTTCTATATGTAAATGAAGAGTGGGTTTTAAAGCAGGCAGAAGAAGCAGACAGAAGGTGGAGAGAGGGAAGAGCTGGTGCTCTTGAAGGAATACCTATCAGTATTAAAGACAATATATTGATTAAGGGGCATCCGACGACCTGTGCTTCAAGGATCCTTGCAAATTATATAGCTCCCTATGATGCTACTGTAATTGAGAGATTGAAAAGAGAGGGAGCTATCTTTCTTGGAAAGACAAATATGGACGAATTCGCGATGGGGTCCTCAACAGAAAATTCTGCCTTTCATCCTACCTACAACCCTTGGGATCTCGAGAGAGTACCAGGAGGTTCTTCAGGTGGATCTGCTGTAGCTGTATCAACAAGAATGGGGCTTGGATCCCTTGGATCAGATACTGGTGGATCCATCAGGCAACCAGCAAGTTTTTGTGGTGTCGTTGGAATGAAGCCGACCTACGGACTTGTATCCAGATTTGGACTTGTTGCCTTTGCCTCATCTTTAGACCAAATAGGACCTTTTGCATTAGATGTGGAGGATACCGCTTTACTGTTAAACATTATTGCAGGTTTTGATCCCAGGGACTCAACCTCAGCTGATATAGAAGTCCCCAATTACCTCACATTTATAAGAGAAAATGTGCAACAGAAATTTGTAATTGGACTCCCCCGCGAATATTTTTCAGGAGATTTAGATCCAGAGGTTACAAAGATCCTTGAAGAGGTAATCAAAGCTCTCTCTGAGAAACACACAATTAAAGAAATAAATCTCCCCCATACTAAATATTCAATCGCAACCTATTATATTGTTGCTCCTGCTGAGGCAAGCTCAAATCTTGCAAGATATGATGGAATTAAGTATGGTTTTAGGGCAGATGCAAAGGGGTTGATTGACCTTTACAAAAAGAGTAGATCCCTGGGCTTTGGCAAAGAGGTCAAAAGAAGGATTATGCTTGGAACCTATGCCCTTTCTGCTGGCTACTATGATGCTTACTATTTGAAGGCCTCTAAAGTGAGGACCCTCATTAAGGAGGACTTTGAGAGGGCCTTCAAAGAGGTAGATCTTATATTGGCTCCAACTACTCCTACTCCACCGTTTAAGATAGGAGAAAAAACAAAGGATCCTCTCCAAATGTATCTCTCTGATATATTTACAATACCAGTGAATCTTGCGGGGCTTCCAGCTATAAGTATCCCCGTAGGGTTAACTGCAGAGAGGCTCCCTGTGGGAGCTCAGATTATAGGGCCTGCCTTCAGAGATGAACTAGTTCTTACGCTTGCATACCAGATTGAAAAAACCCTGTGTCTTAAGCTAACACCACCAATCCTTTAAGCACCAATGGCACTAAGATTTAAGAAAAAGGCTCTTGGCAAAGGACTTGCTGAGCTAATTCCAGAGCTTGATGAAAAAGAATCAAAATCCGTAGATAAGTCAGAAGCAATTACTGAACTTCCAACTGAGGCGATCACCTTCTTTAGTCTTCAGCCAAGGATCACCTTTAGAGAGGATGAGTCCTTTGAAGAATTAGTGAAGTCCATTGAAGAAAAGGGAATTATTCAACCAATTGTTGTGCGAAAGATAACAGATGAGCTCTATGAGTGTGTTGCAGGTGAAAGACGTCTTAGGGCTGCAAAGAAATTGGGATTAGCCAAAGTTCCAGTGATTATAAAAGAGCTAAATGATGAAGAAGCGCTACTTATCTCTATAATGGAAAACCTCCAAAGAAAAGATCTTAATCCCATGGAAATTGCCTATGCCTATAAGAATTTAATTGAACGCTTCAACCTCACTCAAGAGGAGATAGCTGAAAGGGTTGGGAAGGACAGAGCTACAGTAGCGAATACTCTACGTCTTCTCAAGCTACCAGAACGGATTCAGGAGGATCTGCTTGAAGAAAGGTTAACTATGGGGCACTGCAAAGCCCTTCTCAGTCTGCCATCAGAAGAGCTTCAAATGAAGGCACGGGACATAATCCTGGAGAAGGCCCTTTCTGTCAGGGAGACAGAAAGGCTTGTAGCCTCCCTTTTGAGAGAAAGGCCAAAGAGGAAGGAAAAAGAGATTGATGAAGATCTCAAAGCTCTTGCAGATGAGGTCAGCAAACTTATAGGGGCACCCGTTGAAGTGAAGATGAAAGGTAATAAGACCTATTTCGTTTTTTGTTTTTCAGATCTCGAAAGTGCGGAAAGTTTTTTAGAGAAACTAAAGAAATTTGAAAGGAATTAAGCTACTGACGGGAGCTCTTTTTTCTTGTCTGTCTCTTTGAGTCACTCTTTTGATTAGTGTTCGTATTTCTATTAGAGGTTACCACTGAAGTAGATTTGTCTTTATTTGTAGGAGAAAGTTCTTGGTCTTCAAGGAGATAAACTGTGACTTTACCTTCTGGAGTTTGCAAAGTTACCTCTTTCAGTTTTATTTGAGATAGATTTTTGTAAAACACGCCTTTTGAGGAGAAGGGTATCTTCAAGATGTAGGTTCCATTTGGAGGAGTAAGTTCTCTTCTTAGTTCTGCATTGAGCTTACGCATTGTTTCCAGATCAGTTTCTGCACAGAGGGTAAGGGCCCTTAGATCAATTCCCCCTGGGACCTCAACCTCGATAAAATCCCAGGGTGTTTCTATAATTGGTGTAAATCCATATTTTTCTGGATTTTTGACAATAATTGTAACGGCAAGCCATTGGGGGACATAGGCAAAGGTCTCAAAGGGTATAGCTCCACTTAGCATGAGTTTCCAATAGTCAGCTAAATTTTTTGCCCTTAAGGCCCTCGAAACTCTTCCCTCTCCTGCATTATAACTGGCTACCGCAAGTCTCCAATCTCCAAAAAATTGATAAAGCCTCTTAAGATAGCGGGCAGAGGCATAGGTAGCTTTAATAAAGTCTCGTCTTTCATCAATCCAATAGTCTATTCTTAGACCATATTGTCTTGCAGTTGCCTCCATGAACTGCCAGATCCCCACTGCTCCTGCAGGAGAAACCGCAAAGGGATTACAGCCACTTTCAACTATGGCAAGATAGATGAGATCTTCAGGTAGCCCCTCCTCTCTGAAAATTGCCCTAAAATAGGGAAGATAAGGTTCGCATCTTTTGAACCACCTCTGAATAACATCTCTCTTTTCCGTAGTAAAATACTGCACATAATAACTAATCTGGGCATTTATGTCCTGCGGGAGATGCTTCACAATGTCTGCAGGAAGAATTTCCACATTCTCAATGTATTCTGAGAGAAGATCCCGCTCAACTTGAGAGCCTAAAGGAGAATGTAGAAATAGCAAAAATAAAAGAACGATGAATACTCTTGCCATTATTAGCCAAATCTTTCTGTCAAAATATGGCGAAGGTATTGGAGAGAAAGTAGAGCATCTTCTTCTTTCTTGGCTTCAATTGTTAAGAGGGGTCTCAAATTGTTTCGGAAAAGAAAGTCAAAGATTTCGTTAAACCTTATAACTCCTTGTCCGAGGGCAAGGTGTTCATCCCACTTGCCGTTATTGTCATGGCAATGGATTTCGCAAAGATATTTATAAAGAATCTGAAGCCACTGAAGTTCATCTATTTCTGAAAAAACACGGGCGTGAGCTGGATCAAAACACCAATAAAGTAGGCTCGAAAAACTTTCAAAAATCGGAAGCATGAATTGAGGCTCAGGTTCAAAAGTATTTTCAAGGGCAAGTTTTAATGCAAGGTCTTCTGCACGCTTAATAATCCTTGGAAGGCTAATCTCAATGAAAATGGCTCTCCAATTTAGCTTTTCTTCACGATGATAGTCTGGGTGATAGCCGGAATGAAAAACACAGACTTTTGGTGAAAAGATAGAAGCAATTTCCATTGCTTGAAGAAGTCGCCTTAAGCTGATCTCTCTTACCAAAACATCAAATCCAGCAAGAGAGAGATCCATGAAGGGAAGGTGTATAGAGGTGTTGATAGCTTCGCTTTTCAAAATTGAGGCTACTTCTCTAAAGGTTTTCCTTTCAGTCTTGTCAAGAATTTCAGCCTTTAAAGAAATCTCAACGGAAATTCTGTTTTTTATAACAGTTTCAAGATAACGCTCTCTCAATAGCTCAAAGGGTATAGATATGTGGATATCCATAGTTTAACCCTCAAAGAACTCATATATGGCTCTAATTACAGTTTCCTGTTCCTCTTCTGTTAGATAAGGATGAAAGGGTAGACTCAGCACTTCTTTACAAAGAGCCTCTGTTTGTGGCAGATCGCCCTCACTGAAGGATAGATCTCTATATACTGGTTGGAGATGTAGGGGGAGGGGATAGTAAATACGTGTGGATATTCCACGCTTTTCTAGAAAGTCTCTCAGAGAGTCTCTATTAGGAACTCGTATTGAGAAAATGGAATAAGCTGGATTTCCGTGAGGAGGAGGCTTAAACAGCCTAATCTCTGATATGTGTGCAAGGTGCTCAAAATATTTTTTGGCAATTGTCCTTCTCAGTTCAAGCTCCTGTGGAAAATAGCGAAATTTGACTCGAAGAATCGCACATTGGATTTCGTCGATTCTTCCATTTATTCCATGATATTCATAGTAGTAGCTCTTTGTTTGACCATGTTCCTTGAGGATGCGTATCTTTTTTGCAAGAGTTTCATCATTTGTAAAGACCATACCGCCATCACCAAAAGCAGAAAGATTCTTTGTAGGATAGAAGGACGTTGCACTAGCAAACCCAAAAGAGCCTACCTTCTTACCCGCAAGCTCAGCCCCAAAGGCCTGACAAAAATCTTCGATTAAAATAAGGTTATTTTGGCTACAAAAAGAGCTTATTTCTTGTAGCTCAGCTGGAATTCCAAATATACTAACTGCTATTACCGCAGAAACAAGCTTGCCTTGCCTTTTCAGTATCTCAAAGGAGTCCCTCAGGGCGGATGGAGAAAGATTACCAGTATCAGGTTCTATGTCTACGAAATAGGGCTTTAATCCTGCTCTGAGTACTACCTCACAGG
The DNA here is from genome assembly GCA_030550555.1 of Thermodesulfobacteriota bacterium. Lineage (GTDB taxonomy): Bacteria > Desulfobacterota > Thermodesulfobacteria > Thermodesulfobacteriales > Thermodesulfobacteriaceae > Caldimicrobium. Next base: position 28,606 of record JAUQPD010000020.1, on the reverse strand, counting down.
TTGCTACAAAGGTAAAAGAAGGAAGGAGCACATAGGAGTTTTTAGGCAATTCAAGTGCCTTGAGAATGAGGTGAAGGGCTTCAGTTCCAGAGGCAACACCAACAGCATAACGCACTCCTAAATAGTCTGCAAGCTCCGTCTCGAGGGCAGAGGTTTCTGGACCGTTCAAATACATACCACTCCTCATCACACGTAAAACCGCCTCTTCCACCTCTCTGCCATAAAGGTGGTAGCCTCTCTTTAAGTCAATAAGAGGTATAGTCATTTGGCACCTCAGAAAACATGCTTTGCAACGATCTTTTGATAAAACCTCGCCAGGATATTAGTTAACTTTGGTGTTACGAGGAGGAGAGAACTGAAAAAGTCTTTGAGGTAACTCTATGTTATACTCTATTTTTCGCAATTGGATTCTAACTGTTTCCCCTCCTGCGTATCTGAGAGTAATTGCTTCTACTTCACCATTAGACTGATTGACTATAAGAGTAATTTTCTCTACTTGAGGATCCTGACTAACTGGTAGAAAACTAATTTGCCAAGTATTAGCACCAATTATGCGAAAACTCTCTACTTTAAGATCTCTTGAGATGTCACCTCTTCCAGTCATGAATCCTAAGGCAAGTTGCGAAGAAAGGGCCTTTCCACTGGGATAAACATAGGCTTGTTTTTCATCAGGATAGTATACATAAAGATTTCTTCCATCTGAAATGATTATAAATCTCTCAGGACTTAAATATTCCCATCTAAAGAGCCCAGGCTTTTTAATCCAAAATCTTCCACTTCGCGTCTCCTTCTGACCAGTAACAAAGGTTGTCTCCTGCACAAATTCCCCTCTTAAGGTCTGAACATTGTTGTAAAAAGTCTGAATCTTTTGGAGGATCTCTTCTACAGTATGAGCATATGCATTCTGGGTGTATACACTAGATATCAGGTTTACGAGGAGCAATGACAGGACGAGGACGAACACCATCACTGGGTCCTATTATACCCTCTTCCTCCATTCTTTCAACAAGCCGAGCTGCTCTGTTGTAACCAATTCTTAATTTTCTCTGAAGCATTGAGGTAGAGATCTTTCCATATTGATAGGCAATTTTTAGGGCCTCTCTGTAGAGTTCATCATCTCCATTCGAGAGCTCTTGGGTATCCATCTCATCATCTTCTTCAAGTTGAAGTCCGCTGAGGTCTGCTAGATACTCTGGTTCGCCAAGGGACTTCAAGTATTCGACAATTCTTTTAACCTCATTTTCAGAGACAAAGGGAGCATGGGCTCTCAGAAGATGGGAGCTACCTGGAGGCATAAATAACATATCACCTGCTCCGAGAAGCCTCTCCGCACCCTGTGTATCGAGAATAGTCCTTGAGTCTACCTTAGAAGTAACTTGAAAGGAAATGCGAGCAGGAAAATTCACCTTTATTAAACCTGTGATAACATCTACAGAGGGCCTCTGAGTAGCCACAATGAGGTGGATGCCCGAAGCTCGGGCCATCTGAGCAAGACGAGTAAGAAGGGTCTCAACCTCCTTTGAAGCAACAACCATAAGATCTGCAAGCTCGTCAATAATAATTACTATATAGGGTAGTTTCTCCTCAAATTGTTCATTATAGGACTCAAGATTTCTCACTGAAAGCTCCTCAAAGAGGGCATAGCGTCTCTCCATCTCCTGAACAGCCCATCTTAAAGCACCTGTTGCCATCTTAGGCTCTAAGACAACAGGATGTAGCAAATAGGGAATACCATCATACACTGAGAGCTCTATTCTCTTTGGGTCAATCATCAGAAAACGAATATCATTCGGTGCTGATTTATAGATCATGCTGAGTATCGTGCTATGGATAAAGATACTCTTTCCAGAACCTGTACTTCCTGCTATCAAGAGATGGGGCATCTTTTTTAGGTCTGCCACAAGGGGATTTCCAAATATGTCTTTACCCAGGGCAAAGGTAAGAGGTGAAGGGCTACTCTTAAAGGCTTCAGTATTTATAATCTCTTTTAGATATACCCACTCTCTCTGGGGATTAGATATTTCAATACCAATAACATTTTTTCCAGGAATAGGAGCAACTATTCGGACACTTTTTGCGGAAAGCCCAAGAGCAAGATCATCAACAAGACTGAGTATTCTACTCAACTTAATTCCAGGTGCGGGTTTAAATTCAAACACCGTAATCACTGGTCCAGGATTTATGCCTGTTACCTCTCCTTCTATCCCAAACTCTCTCAATTTTGCCTTAAGAAGAAGAGCTCGCTCTTTTAACTCCTCTGGCTTTGTTCGAACCATTGAGACTGGTGGATCATTCAGTAGTTCAAGGGGTGGCGGTAAAAACTGGCTCGAATAGTTTCTAGGTTTGACCTCTTCTGAAGCTACTTTTTGAGAAGCTCCCTCAGAAATACCTTGGGGCAGTGAAAACACTTTTTGCTCATCAACTGAGATGGTTAGAGCTTCGGTTTGTCTGGACTCTACTTCATCCATAGGACTTTCCTTTGATCTTAAATAGGTCCTAAGGCCCCTAAAAGTATTGAAAAGTTTGCTAAGTTGCCCTCTGTCAATCAGAATGAGAGGAGGTATAAGAAATAGTATCAAGATAATCAAAAGGACGATGGGGATACCTGTAAAATTTATGAGAGTGGCTAAAAGTTCACCGACAATACCTCCGTGAAGAGGATATCTATCAAGAATAAATCTATCCTTAACCTCAAGGAGTTGTGAGAGTAAGGCTACACTCATTGAAAGAGCAATTGGCAAGGAAAGTGCTAATATGAGAACCCTATGCCAGGGAAAACCGGTCTTGATGAGATAGCATATAACGACTGCCAAAGGAGGTAACACAAGGGAAACAAGGCCCAAGAGAAAGAAGACAACTGAAGAGAGGTAGGCCCCCAGGATTCCACCCCAGTTCCTTGGACTACTTGAGCCAATAACTAGGAACCCTGGATCATAGGGACTATATGAGTAGATAGAAAGAGTGAAAAATACAAATAAAACTAATATTAAAGCCTTTATAAAGAGTGTTTTCACCCTTATCATCAATCTTAATTTAAGCTAAAATAAGGATTTTAAAAGAATGGAAGGAGGGATGCGGATGGTATTAAAGAGGGTTATTTTAGCCTTTCAAAACTTGTCGCTTTCTCTTAAGGTTGGGCTTGGGGTTGTTTTCTTACTCTTGATAGTGGCAGGGATGACGACTATCCTCCACTTTGTTCAACTCAATCTGGAGAGAAAATACACCCAAACTGTCGAGGAGTTTCAGGGATGGATTGAGGAGCTTCAAACTATTAGATCAGAACACCTTCGCTGGAAAGTAAACCTTCTTACCCATTTATTAAATGAGGACTTTGAATCCATAATTCTTGATGAAAGTTTAAAAAAAATTGAGCAGTTGAGGGCCAAGATACGCTCCCAGGTTGACAATAAACTTTGGCAAAACTTAGAGGAGAGTGCAAAGGAGATGAATCAACTTGTCCTTGCAATGAAAAAAGTTACTAATGAGGAGGAACTTTGGAAACTTTATAATAGATTTCAGACGGTTTCGCGAAGCTTCCTTTGGGAGTCCTTAGATAAATTAATTGAGGAGTATCAAAGATATCTCACACTGGAAAAAAGGAAATTTGATCGTCAAAAGAAGATGCTACAGGTAGTTTATTTAATTGGACTTCTTTTTATACTCTTACTTACTCTGTATGGATCTAGATTCATTGGCAAAAGACTTGAACGAGAACTTGATAGAGCTATAGGGAGTTGTAGAGAGATTTCTCAGGGTAATCTTCGTATTGACCTGGAAGTTGAGAGGAATGATGAAGTAGGAAAGATCCTCAGGGCCCTAGATGAGGTGAGATGTAGCTTTAATGAGATAATTCTAAAAATTAAAAAACTTGGAGAAGAAATAGAGCCTATTGTCGCAAGCTTTAAAGAACTTGGAGAAACTTCCCAGGCCAAAGCGATGTTTATTGAGATGAGGATAGATGAGGTGTTGATGGAAGTTGATGAAATTATCAAGGATATTCAGGAACAAACAAATATTATTGGGCAAATTCGTATTGCGGTAGAAGAGATCAACAAAACGGTGCTTGAGACGCAATATTCAGCCAACAGAGCTATGAACCAGGCCCTTGAGACCCAGAGGCTTATGGTGACTTTAGAGAGGGCTTCAGCAGAGATAGAGAGTATCGTAGAGTTCATAAGAGGAGTTGCGGAACAGACAAACCTCCTTGCTCTTAATGCTTCAATTGAAGCTGCAAGGGCAGGAGAGGTGGGAAAGGGTTTTGCGGTTGTCGCACAAGAAGTCAAGGAGCTTGCAAGACAGACAGATAATGCGGGAGTGGAAATTACCCAAAAGATCAAGGCTTTGCAGGAGCTTCACGCAAATATCATTCGCACTGTAGAGACTATGGTTGAAGTTTTTCAACAGGTCAAGGATCACGCAAACATTGTTGCAAGCGCTATTGAAGAGCAGACAATAGCCCTTGCAGACATAGAAAAAAAAGCACTTACTCACCAAGAAAGGGCAGAACTTGCCTCAAAGGCCTTCAAAGATCTGGAAGATGAGTTCAGAGCTATGAACGAAGATATTCAGAAAAATCTTAACTACGCAACTCAGCTTGAAGACTTTACAAAACGTTTGATCTCTTCAGTAGAACACTTTGCCACATTTCAAATTGATAGACGACTCTTCAAAAGGATTCGCTTTTTTGAAGAAGCAAGGTTTGAAGTTGATGGGAAAAGTTACAATGCAACCCTTAAAGATATCTCCCTTAGTGGTATTTACCTACTCAGTTCATACATACCCAAAGTGGATCAAAAAATTAAGTTCTATCTGAAATGCGAGGAAAGTTGGGTGGAATTTGAAGGTAAGGTTGTAAGAACGGATGGGTCAGGTTTTGCAGTGATCTACGAGTATTTAAGCCCTGAATCCATATCTAAGATTGAACGAATCTTAAGAAGATTTTTACCAGAAGAGTTGGTTGAAAGGGAAATCAGTAAACTCAAAAAACTAAGCATTCAGACCTGAGAGAGACGCTCTTTTCTATTGGAGAGTTTTTCACCATCTGGTTTTGTAGTAAACTTTTTTAAAAAATGCAATTTGCAATAAATCAATTTAAAATTATAACGAAAGTGTTTGGCATAATTTTTGAATATAATCAAGGGTCTTTCTGAATATGGTAAATAAATAGATAGTAACAAAAAATTATGAGGAGGGTGCTATGAGGCTTGACCCAACAGTTATGAAGGATTGGGAGATTGCCTACGAGGCTGAAAAGCACATGAAGACAGTGTATCAACTTGGAGAAGAGATGGGGCTTACCAAAGAGGAGCTTCTCCCCTACGGGCATTATGTAGCAAAGATTGACTATAGACGAGTTCTTGAGAGACTCAAAGATAGACCTAATGGAAAATATATTAATGTAACTGCTATTACTCCTACTCCGCTTGGTGAGGGAAAAACAACCACTCTAATTGGGCTTGTCCAGGGGCTTGGGAAAAGAGGACAAAATGTAATAGGTTGTATTAGACAGCCCTCAGGTGGACCAACTTTTAATATAAAGGGCTCAGCTGCAGGAGGAGGTCTATCTCAGGTAATTCCTCTTGATAAATTTTCGCTGGGGCTAACTGGGGATATCAATGCGGTGATGAATGCCCATAACTTAGCTATGGTTGCTCTCACAGCAAGAATGCAACATGAAGCAAACTATGATGATGAGACCCTGGCAAAGAAGGGGCTAAGGAGGCTAAACATTGATCCTAAGAGAGTTGAGATGGGATGGGTTATAGATTTCTGTGCTCAGGCCCTAAGACACATTGTTATTGGTCTTGGTGGAAAGAATGATGGATATCCGATGGAGTCTAAGTTTTGGATTGCTGTTGCCTCAGAGGTGATGGCTATTCTTGCAGTTGCAAGGGATCTAAAAGACCTAAGGGAGCGGATTGGAAAGATAGTTGTTGCCTTTGATAAGTTTGGAAATCCCATCACTACTGAGGACCTTGAGGTAGCAGGGGCTATGACCGCTTGGCTCGTTGATGCCATAAATCCCAATCTTATGCAGACTATTGAAGGTCAGCCAGTAATTGTCCATGCAGGACCTTTTGCCAATATTGCAATTGGGCAGAATTCAATCATTGCAGACTATGTGGCTCTTAAGCTGGGAGATTATGTGGTGACAGAGTCTGGTTTTGCAGCAGACATTGGCTTTGAGAAATTCTGGAACATTAAATGCAGGCTCTCTGGCCTTGTGCCCAACGTGTCTGTGGTGGTAGCAACTATTAGGGCTCTTAAGTGTCATGGCGGTGCACCCATACCTAAACCAGGCCAGCCCATACCCAAGGAGTATCTAGAGGAAAATCTTGAGTGGGTTGAAAAGGGATGTGAAAATCTGCTTCACTGCGTAAACATTGTTAAGAAGAGTGGAGCCATTCCCGTTGTCTGTATAAATAAATTCTACGCAGACACCGAAAATGAGGTCAAACTTGTAAGAAGAATATGTGAGTCTGCAGGAGTAAGAGTGGCCTATTCTGATCACTGGCTGAAGGGAGGAGAAGGTGCCCTTGAACTTGCAGATGCGGTAATGGATGCCTGTAGAGAAACTCCCCAGTTTAGATTCCTCTATGAGCTTGATGAGCCAATCAAATCAAGAATTGAAAAGATTGCAAAAGAGGTCTACGGGGCAGATGGAGTTGTCTATCTACCACCTGCAGAGGAGAAGATTAAGATGCTTGAAGCAAATGAGGAACTGAGAAAGCTTCCCATTTGTATGGTAAAGACCCATCTGTCTCTCTCTGATGATCCAAACAAGAAGGGTGTGCCAAAGGGGTGGAGCTTGAGAGTGAGAGATGTGCTCATATTCAGGGGCTCTGGTTTTATTGTCCCTGTTGCAGGAGACATCAATCTCATGCCTGGAACTGCATCAGATCCAGCCTATAGGAGGATAGATGTGGATGTTGAGACTGGAAAGGTAAAAGGACTCTTTTAAGAGCTAAATTGAGATTTGGGAGGGGGAGGAGATGGCTGGAATAATTATTGACGGAAAGGCAATAGCAGAAAAGATAAGAGCTCAGATAAAAAAGGAGGTTGAAGAGTTAAAGGAAAAAGGAATCATACCAGGGCTTGTGACCATTCTCGTTGGGGAGAATCCTGCCTCTGTCTCCTATGTCACTGCTAAGCAAAAGACTGCCCATGAGCTTGGATTCTATTCAGTTCAGGAAAACCTTCCAGAAAATGTATCAGAGGATGAGCTTATAAAGCTTATATTTAAGTATAATGAGGATCCGAAGATCCATGGAATTCTTGTCCAGTTACCGCTTCCAAGGCATATCAATGAGAGAAGGGTGCTCTATGCTATTGATCCACGAAAGGATGTGGATGGATTTCATCCTGTAAATGTAGGAAAATTGGTTATCGGAGAGCCCTGTTTTATACCCTGTACCCCCTATGGAATCCTCTATCTCCTTGCTGAAACTGGGGTTCAGGTTGATGGGGCGGATGTGGTGGTTGTTGGAAGAAGTAACATTGTTGGGAAACCTATGGCTATACTTCTTATGCAGAAGAGGAAACCTGTTGGGAATGCAACAGTTACCATTTGTCATACTGGAACTAGAAATTTAGCAGAGCACACAAGAAGAGCAGACATATTGATTGTTGCGGTAGGAGTGCCCAAGGCCATAACCGCTGACATGGTAAAGGAAGGGGCAGTAGTGATTGATGTAGGTGTAAATAGGATCGGTACAACACCTGATGGCAAGGCAAAGCTCTGCGGAGATGTTGATTTTGATTCAGTGAAGGAGAAGGCAGGATATATAACACCTGTTCCTGGTGGAGTTGGGCCCATGACCATAACTATGTTGATGAAAAATACTTTAGAGTCCGCAAAGGCTTGGGCAGGCCTTCCCAGCGAGGTTGCTTAGTGAATAAAATCACGATTTATAGAAATTATTCTTTTAAAAGATAATTTTTTTAGTAAATAAGTAAACTTAAAAATGGGGGGATATTGATGATTGATGAAAGGGCGAGATTTAGTAAGGCCAAAGAGGGAAAGTATCAGACCAAGGTGGCTGAGGAGATATACAGTTGTCTTGGAGATGAAGTGCTTACTTCGCCTAAGAGGGTTGAGAGAAGGGGGACATTACCTTGTGCTTTTGGTCGGGGAGGGACCTGTTGTAGGGTCTGTAATATGGGGCCTTGTCAGATAGTGGAGGGTGTTGAGGAGTTGAAAGGGATTTGTGGTGCCTCTGCAGCAACAGTTGTTGCCAGAAATTTTGCGAGGATGGTTGCTGCTGGGACTTCAGCTCATTCGGACCATGGGCGACATGTTGCGCGGGTTTTTTATGAGGCTGTTCACGGAGAGGCACCTTTTGAGATCAGAGACAAACGTAAGTTGAGAGTTGTTGCTCAGGCCTTTGGGGTAGATCCCACACTTCCTGAGAAAGATCTCTTGGTGAAGCTTGCGGATTCTGCTATGGCGATCTTTTCCCAGCAAGAGGGAGAGATTATCCTGACCCATAGAGCTCCTAAGCCAACCCTTGAGAGATGGAGAAAGTATGGAGTTGTGCCAAGAGGAGTGGATAGGGAGGTAGTTGAGCTCTTGCACAGGACAACAGTTGGTGTTGATCAGGATTATAAAAATATCCTCTTTGGAGCGGTAAGGTGTGCCCTTGCTGATGGCTGGGGAGGAAGCATGTTGGCAACTGAGCTTCAGGATCTACTTCTTGGAAATCCCCAGCCCATAAGGGCAAAGGTGAACATAGGCACTGCGGTTATAAAGCCGGATTATGTTAATGTGGCGGTCCATGGGCATGATCCCATTCTTGCAGATGCCCTTGCAGTGGCAAGTAGAGATCCAGAGATCTTGGAGGAGGCTCGGAAGGTTGGTGCCCGCGGAGTTAATCTTGCAGGGATCTGCTGTACAGGGAATGAGGTTTTGATGAGGATGGGGATACCAGTTGCTGGGTCCTTCATTCAACAGGAGGTGACTATTGCTACTGGTGCGGTAGAGGCGGTTGTAGTTGATGTTCAATGCGTTATGCAAAACATTGTAGATATTGCTAAAGAATTCCATACGGTTGTCATTACAACAAGTCCTATATCCATGATGGAAGGGGCTCTTCATATTCCCTTTGATGAGAAGAGGGCTCTTGATGTTGCCAAGGAGATCTTGAAGACCGCAATATCCCGTTTCCCACTTAGGGATCCCAAGAAAGTCAGAATTCCTGAGCACAGCATTGATATTGTGGCTGGATTTAGTCATGAGACGATAATGTATATCCTTGGTGGAAGGTTTAGGGCAAGTTATAAACCCTTAAATGAAAATATTATAAACGGTAAAATTCGGGGGCTTGCGGTTCTTGCAGGATGTGATCAATACAGGGTCCATGAGCCAATTCAAGTAGAGTTGGCAAAGGAGCTCATAGCAAATAATGTCCTTGTCTTAGCAACAGGTTGTTCTGCAACGAATATGGCAATGGCAGGATTACTCTCACCTGAGGCAATAGAGCTTGCAGGTCCGGGATTGAGAGAGGTCCTTGAGGCAGTTGGATGTCCTCCTGTTCTCCACATGGGAGCCTGTGTTGACAATTCAAGAATTCTGATTGCTGCAACAGAAATTCACCACACAGGTGGACTTGGTGATGACCTCTGGATGATCCCTGCGGTGGGTGCTGCTCCTCAGTGGATGAGTGAGAAGGCAATTGCGATTGGTATGTATTTTGTGGCAACAGGGGTTCAAGTGGTCTTCGGACCTGATTTTCCCACCCTTGGAAGTAAGGTCGTTACAGATTTCCTCTTCTACGAAATTGAGAAGTATTTCATGGGGTCTTGGAGGGTGGCAAGGACCGCAAATGAGTTTGCTAACATCATGATAGATAGAATTGATTTTGGACGAAAGATCAATGGTATTGATAAACCTAAGCCAAGGGTGCTCTTTGATATGGCTATGAGGAGAGCCCTTGAGGGACCAAAGCATGTGCCAGTATTTCATGGGCTTGGTTGTTTTGGGGCCCATGTGAAATACACTCCTGAAGAGAAGGAGAAATAAGGGGGTAATGAAGAGATGAATAATTACAAGGGAAAAGTGCTTGTTGTTGGTGGGGGTATTGCAGGGATTCAGAGTGCCCTTGATCTTGCAGAGCTTGGGTTTTATGTGTATCTCGTTGAGAAGAGGGCAACAATTGGTGGGGTAATGGCCCAGCTTGATAAGACCTTCCCCACCAATGACTGTAGTATCTGAATCCTTGCCCCCAAGATGGTGGAGGCCGGGAGGTCTCCCAATATTGAGATACTCACCTTGACAGAGGTCCTCAAGGTTGAGGGGACTGCTGGAGATTTCAAGGTAACTCTAAAGGTAAATCCTCGTTATATAGATCCCGATAAGTGTACTGCCTGTGGGGACTGTATGAAATACTGTCCCCGCTTAGCTATAGACACCTACAACGCGAATCTAACCTTTACGAGAGCTATTAGAATAGATTTTCCGCAGGCAGTTCCTACTAAGTATTATATTGATCCAGAGGTCTGTCTGCGGGTAAATCATCAGACCTGTCAGCTTTGTGCTAATATTTGTGGGCCCAAGGCTATTAACTTTGATCAGAAACCAGAGATAAGAACTATTGATGTGGGAGCAATAATACTTGCTGTGGGGTTTGGTGAAGTTCCAAGGGAGTCACTGAAAAAATTTGGCTATGAGGCCTTTAGTGATGTGCTTCATAGCATTGAGGTAGAGCGTTTAACCTGTGTTGCAGGCCCAACTGAAGGGGAAGTAATCAGACCCTCTGACTTTAGGCATCCTAAAAAGATTGCCTATATACAGTGTGTTGGTTCTCGTGACTTGACCTGCAATCAACCCTATTGTTCAAGTGTCTGCTGTATGTATGCAGTGAAACAGGCAACTGTTATAAAGGAGCATGAACCCTCTGCAGAGATTACTCTTTTCTTTATGGATGTGAGAACCCATGGCAAGGGTTTTGATGAGACCTTTAGAAATGCGGTAAATAAGCATGGATTTCGGATTGTCAGAGCCCGTCCTGGAAAGATTGACAAAGTTGATGGAAGACTTGCTATAAATTATGTAGATGAATCTGGCACTCCGCGAAGGGAGCACTTTGATATGATTGTGCTCTCTGTGGGGCTATCTGCTCCTGAGAAGGCGGAGAAGATTGCTGAAGTTTTTGGGATAGAGCTCAATGAGTTTCGCTTTGCCAAGACAAGGTATCTTGCTCCTCTTGAGACTACAAGGCCTGGAGTGTTTGTGGTTGGAGCTTTCCAGGGACCTAAAGATATCCCGGAAAGTGTAATGCAGGCAAGTGGGGCCTCTGCTCTGGTTTCTGAGCTTTTGCGAGATGTGAGGTGGACCTCAACGGTGATAAAGGAGTATCCACCAGAGGACTTGGAGTTGATGAGCGGAGAGCCAAGGATTGGTGTGTTTGTCTGTCACTGTGGAGTAAATATTGCTGGAGTTGTAGATGTCAAGGCGGTAAGGGATTACGCTAAAACCCTTCCCAATGTTGTTCTTGCTGAAAATGTGCTCTATGCCTGTGCTCAGGATGCCTTGGAACAGTTAAAGGAAAAGATAAAAAAATACAGACTAAATAGAATTGTTATGTCAGCTTGTACACCTCGTACACATGAGCCTCTCTTTCAAGATACTCTGCGGGAAGCAGGTCTCAATATAGCCCTAATTGAGATGGCAAACATAAGGGATCAATGTTCTTGGGTGCATCCTGATAATCCGGAGAAGGCTACAGAAAAGGCGAAAGATCTTGTGAGGATGGCGGTAGCAAAGGCAAGGAGGCTAAGGCCTCTTGAGCTCCAGAGGGTGAAGGTGACTCCTTCTGCCCTGGTTATTGGGGGTGGTCCTGCGGGAATGCTTTCAGCTTTATCCCTTGCAGAGCAGGGTTTTCAGGTATATCTGGTTGAAAAGGAGAATGAGCTTGGGGGTAATCTAAGACGCTTAAGATATCTTATCAGTGGTGAGGATCCCCAGGCCTTTTTGAGGGAGCTTGTTCAAAGGGTAGAGGATCACCCAAAAATTCGGATTTTCAAAGGTGCCCGGGTTGAGATTATATCGGGTTATATAGGTAATTTTACGTCAACAATTCGTCTTGGAGATTCTTCAGAAATTGTAAATCATGGAGTGGTGATCGTAGCAACAGGAGGAAAGGAGTATCGTCCCAAAAATTATCCTCTAGATGGTGAGAGGGTGATAACTCAGTTAGAGCTTGAGGAACGACTTTCTTCAAAGAAGGGAAGGGGATTTCCAAAAAGGGTTGTAATGATTCAGTGTGCAGGATCAAGAGGGGAGGAGCTTCCTCACTGTAGCAAGGTCTGTTGTGTTCAGGCTATTAAGAATGCCCTAAAGATAAAGGAGATTTCTCCTGAGACAGAGGTTTATGTCCTTTACATGGATATGAGGACTTATGGGTTTTATGAGAAGTATTATTTTGAGGCCCGAAAGAAAGGGGTAAAGTTTATAAGATTTCCAGAGGATAGGAGACCAAAGGTTGAAGCTGGTAAAAGGAAGGGCAAGGTAAGGGTTTATGATGTCTTATTGGGTGAGGAGCTTGAGCTGGATGCAGATTTGTGTGTGCTTTCGGTGGGCATTGTGCCTTCAGAGGGAGGGGAGGTTATTAATTTATTGAAGTTACCAGTTGATGCATCTGGATTTATTCTTGAAGCCCATGTGAAGTTGAGACCTGTTGAGACTACAACTGATGGAGTTTACATCGCAGGTCTTGCCCATAGTCCTCAGCCTCTTACTGAAGTGCTTGCTCAGGCGAGATCTGCAAGTGGAAAGGCAGGTATTCCTCTTGCCAAGGGTTTTGTAGAGGTTCCTCCAATTGTTGCAGAGGTCTATCAGGAAAAATGTATTGGCTGTTCTATTTGTGCTGAGCTTTGTCCCTATGGTGCGATTGAGATGATAAAACTTGAAAAGAGGAAAAAGGCTCAGGTCATAAAGGCTGGTTGCAAGGGTTGTGGAATTTGTGCATCCCACTGTCCTGTTTTTGCTATTGACATTGGTGGGTTCACAGCGGATGCCCTTCTTGAGCAGATAAGGTGGCTTTCAAGGGGGGAGAAAGCTCTTGAGGTGGAGAGAGAAGAAAAGGTGCTTGAAGGAGGTAGATAGGAATGGAGTTTGAGCCAAGGATATTGAGCTTTATGTGTCACTGGTGATGCTACGCGGCAGCTGATGCGGCCGGGGTGGCTCGCCAGAACTATCCACCATATCATAGAGTTATAAGGGTTATGTGTAGTGGGCGGGTGGATCCTCTCTTTGTAATGGAGGCCTTTAGGAATGGTGCGGATGCGGTAATGGTTGGGGGATGTAAACTTGGAGAATGTAAATATGTGGATGGGAACTTTCAAGCACTCATTATGGGTGAGATGATCACCTGGCTTCTCAGGTTGATTGGGATAAGGGAGGAGCGATTTAAGCTTGAGTGGGTCTCTTCTGCTGAGCCAACAAGACTTGTTGAAGACATAAAGGTCTTTTTCAACAGAGTTAAGGATTTGGGAAAAATTGGGGTTTCTGAAGGTTTGAGTGTAGAGGATGTAGAGTTTCGTCTGAGCTCTGCGGTTGAGGTTTGTAAAAACATGCAGGTTCGCACAACTTATGGTAATATTGCTAAGGAGTTGAAGAAATTGAGGGATTTTTCTGTGGATACTATTTCTCGAAAGGTTGAAGAAAAACTGCTACCTCTTTTGAAAAATAAGCTCTATGAGATTGAGGTTAAGGCTCTTTTGAAAGAGGGACCAAAGAGTATCGACTATCTCCTTACAAAAACAGGTGCAAAGGAGGAAGAGTTAACACCTTTACTCAACAAATTAGTTAAGAGTTCAGAGGTGACAGGATGAACACTGGGCTTGAGAGGGAACTTAGGGATTTTATGGGAGAGAGGATTCCAACTTTTGATCAATGTTATCGCTGTGGAGCCTGTTCTGGGATCTGCCCTGTTAAGAAGACAACCTTGGTTTTTGATCCGAGAAAGATAATTCATTTACTACTTCTTGGGCTTGAGGACAGGCTCTTCAGTGAGGTCCTTTGGTATTGTTCTCAATGTGGGTCTTGTGTTGAGGTATGTCCAATGGATGTGAAGCCCAAGGATGTGATCTTTCAGGTTAGAAATTTTATGCTTAGAAAGGGTCTAATCGATTGGGAGAAGCTTTTTGGTATTGGAGTCTTTGCGCGGGTGGATGCTAAGAAATGTATCGTCTGTCTTACTTGTGTAAGAACTTGTCCTTTTGGAGCAGTTGCTATTGATGAGGCAATTGGTGTTGCTAAGATTGATCCACAGGTATGTAAGGCCTGTGGAATTTGTGTAATGGAGTGTCCAGCCAGGGCAATTGAATTACCTAGAAAGCCAGAGTATTTGGAGGTAAGGTTCTGATGGAAAACTCTATAAAAATAGTATTACTTTGTTGCAATTATACAAATTTGATTGAAGGAGAGGATGTTAGAGAAATTCTTGGAAGGTTAGAGATTTGGCGGTTTCCCTGTTCTGGTCAGATTGAGATTACTGACATGTTGAGGGCTTTTCGGATGGGAGCAGATGGGGTTCTTGTTGCGGGATGCACAAGAGGGGCTTGTCATAATGGGCGGGGAAGCGAGAGGGCAGAGAGGAGGGTTTTGGGAGCAAGGAAGATCCTCGAGGAGATTGGAATTCCAATGGATAGTCTTGAGTTTGTCTATGTAAATCGCCTTGATGGTGGAGATTTTGTGAGCAAGGCAAAGGCCTTTTATGGAAAAATTTTAGGGCAAAAGTTGGAGGAAAGAAGGAGATGATAATTGCAGAGAGAAGGCCACTTAGTGAAATTTTGGAGAACATAAAGCCCTATAAAAGAATACTTGTTCTTGGGTGCAGAGGGTGTGTTGCGGTTTGTTCTGCAGGAGGTGATAGAGAAGTTGCCATTCTTGCTGAGGCAATAAGGCTTGCTAGATCTAGGAATGGTGATGAGGTGGAGGTTTTGGAGAGGACCTTTATAAGGCAGTGTGATCCTGAGTATCTAGTTCCGTTAAAGGCTTTGAAAAAGGAGGTAGAGGCAGTATTAAGTCTTGCTTGTGGTGTGGGGGTAAATTTGATTGCAGATCTTTATCCGGATGTAAGGGTCTATCCAGGGGTGGATACTACCTTTTATGGGGCAAATGTGGCTCTTGGAGAGTGGGTTGAGAAGTGTAGGGGTTGTGGAGATTGCATTATTGATCGCACCGCAGGGCTATGTCCTATCGCACGGTGTGCCAAGAATCTCCTCAATGGACCCTGTGGTGGGTCACAGGGGGGGAGATGTGAAGTGAGAAAGGATATGCCCTGTATTTGGCATGAAATTATTGAAAGGCTTAAAAGGAGAGGGGAGTTGGAGAAGCTTTTAGAAATATGGTCTCCAAAGGATTGGAGACTTGCAGGAGGGGAAGGTTTACGGGTAAGAGTAAGAGAGGATCTTAAGGCTTAAGGAGGGACGGCTTTGGAGTTGAGGAGCAATTTACAGAGTGTCCTTGAGGCTGGAAAATTTGCGGTTACCGCAGAGATTGGTCCTCCAAAAAATGCTGATCCAGAGGTTATTAAGAAAAAGGCAAGGATTCTAAGAGGATATGTGGATGCGGTTAATATAACGGATTGTCAGACTGCAATTGTTAGGGTTTCAAGTCTTGCAAGTGCGGTCCTTGTGATGAGTGAGGGGCTTGAGCCTGTGATGCAGATGACCTGTAGGGATAGGAATAGAATTGGGATTCAGGCTGATCTTTTGGGAGCAAGTGCTTTGGGAATTAGAAATTTACTTTGTCTCACGGGCGATCATCCCCGTTTTGGCAATCATCCACAGGCAAAGCCTGTTTATGACTTAGATTCAATTCAACTGTTAGCCTTGGTAAAGGGTCTAAAGGAGGGAAGATTTGCTAATGGAGAAGAAATAAAGGGGGTTCGGCCTTATTTCTTTGTGGGAGCTGCTGAGAATCCCTTTGCTGAGCCCTATGAGTTTAGACCTCTTAGGCTTGCAAAGAAAATCAATGCAGGAGCTCAGTTTATTCAGACCCAGATAATCTACAATGTGGAACGCTTTAGGGAGTTTATGGATAGGTGTAGAGAACTTGGGCTTCTTGACAAGGTCTATATTCTTGCTGGGATAACACCACCTAAGTCTTTAGCTATGGCAAAATATATGAGAGATCATGTTCCAGGGCTTGAGGTTTCTGAGGAGATCATTAAGCGTCTTGAGTCAGCAAAGGATAAGAGAGAAGAAGGAATTCAGATTGCAGTAGATATAATAGAACAGGTGAAGGAGATTCCTGGTGTTCGGGGTGTTCATATAATGGCAATAGAGTGGGAAGAGGCGGTTCCAGAGATTGTCAAGAGAGCGCGTCTTGAGAGAGAAAGGGAGAATGAGGTGGTTAGACCACCTTTTGTTGTAGAGAAAGTTGTTGAAAAAGTAGTGGAAAAGCCTGTGGAAGTTGTTGTCGAAAAAGTTGTAGAGAAGATAGTTGAAAAACCTGTAGAGGTTATTGTTGAAAAGGTTATTGAGAAGGAAGTTCCTGTGGAGGTAGAGATGAAGGAAAGTGGTCTTTCGCCTGTAACTGTGATAAAGATACTCTCAGAGCTTAAGGCAAGTTTAAAGACTCTCAGGGCAGGGATGGAATCTCTTGAGGAGGGAATAGCTCTTCTTGAGGAGGAATTTTTAGGAAAAAGGGAGAAAAGGCAGTTATTTACGCTAACAGAGAAGGTAAAGAAGAAAGAGGAGGAAGAGAGAAAGCTTCTGGATGAAAGAAGAGAAGAGCTTCTTAAGGAGGTGACAAAAGAGTCAAAGCCTCTTGAAGTTAAGGAGGAGAAGGAAGAAGTAAAGGCAAGGGAGGTTGTTGAGGAAGAAGCCAGAGTTGAGGAGGTAAAGGCTGAGAGAGTTGAGGAGAAGGTAGAAGCTGAAGTATTGCCATCTGAGCGAGAGCAGGCTCTTGAAGAGCCAAAGGTTGCTGAGGCAGATGAGGCAAAAGTTGAGGTTGAGGTAAAGGAGGTTCCAAGTAAGGAGGAAAGAATTGAAGCTGGAGTTCTGAAGGGGACATACAGGCCTCTTTCGGAGAGAGCAAAGACGATTTCTCCTGAGCTTTATTTGGAGAAGGCAAGTGGTGAGATAAGAGAGGTTGTTATTGGAAAGGGAGAGCGGGCCTTTAGGGTTGGTGGGGTTTCTGCCCTTAATTTCCATTTCTTTGAAGGAGAGATGAGGAATGGAATCCATTTCGCAATGGAGATATTGGATGTGAAGCCAGAGGATTGGCCAGAGAGCCTTGCTAAGTATTTTAAGGATGTCTATCACGATCCTGCTCTGTGGGCAAAGAAATGTGTGGAGAGTTTTGGAGCAGAATCTATTTGTCTTTATTTGGTTGGGACAGATCCGAATTATTTGGACTTACCTGCGGATCATGCAAAGAAGGTTGCTGAGGCGGTTGCTAAGGCGGTAGATGTGCCAATTATTGTGTGGGGTTCAGGCAATGCGGAGAAGGATGTAGAGGTTTTGAGGGAGGTTGCTGGAGTTATTGGGGAGCGAGGGATTGTTGTAGGACCAGTTGTTGAGGCAAATTATAGGACTCTTTCTGCGGTTGCAATGGGTTATAACATTCCAGTGATTGCTTCAAGTCCGATTGATGTGAATCTTGCAAAACAGTTAAATATTCTACTTGAGAATATGGGGCTTGGCCTTGATAAAGTTCTTATGGATCCCTCTATAGGTGCATTGGGATATGGGCTTGAGTATACCTATTCAGTAATGGAGAGGATTAGACTTGCAGGGCTTTATGCCCAGGATACAAAGCTTCAGGTGCCCTTTATCTGTAGCATTGGAAAGGAGGTTTGGAAGACAAAGGAGGTTACTCTTCCGAGTGACGAGTTGATGGGAGATGAGGAGGTAAGGGGAATTTTGATGGAGGCTTTAACTGGCGTAACTCTTGCACTTGCAGGAGGAGATCTCCTGATTATGAGGCATCCCAAGGCAATAGAGCTCTGTAAGGAGCTCTTTAGGGGATTGAGTTTAAGTTAGAGGTTTAACTTGGGGAGGAGGGTGAGAAGATGTCAAAGATAATTGCAACCGCTGCGATCAGAGGGGCTCATAAGATAGTTGAGAGAGCCTTTGAGAAGTATGAAGAGGCGGTCAAGAAGTTTGGGAAAGAGGCAGAGATAGGGTTCCCCAACACTGCATACTATCTCCCCATAATCTATGCCATCCTGGGTTATCCAGTAAAGAGGCTTGGAGACTGTGAAGAGGTTTTGCAAGAGGCAAAAAGGCTTCTTCCTGAGATTCCTTCAGAGAAGACCTGGTTGCCTTACTTAGGGCCAGCTCTTGATGCAGGGATGGCTACCTTTTTCGCAGAAGAGATTATAGAGGCGATTAGGTATTTAGAGAATCCCCATTTTTACACGAAGACTGAGGAGCCCCTGGCAGACAATATTTGGCTTGGGGCAGCTGATGACGTGATTTTTAGAAAAAGGGGAGTTGAATTTGTTGATGGTACTGCCCCTGGATTTGCAGCTATTTTGGGGTCACCACCTGACAAAGAAACTGCTCAGAAGATAGCACAGGAGCTCTTAGAGAAAAATCTTTATGTCTTTATGCATGATCAGACGAATGGTATTTATATGCCCTATCTCTTGAAAGAGGCGGGAGTTCAACTTGGTTGGCCCACCCGTTTGATCCCCTTTGGACCTGATTATACATCGGTTGTTTTTTCAATTGGGTTTGCCTGTAGGGTTGCCATGTCCTTTGGTGGGATAAAGCCAGGGGACTATTTAGGAAATCTCTTATACAACAAGGATAGGACCTTTGCTTTTGTTATAACTTTTGGGCCTGTGTCAGATGAATGGTATGCCAATGGTGCTGGGGCAATAAATTGGGGCTTTCCTGTTATTTCTGATTGGGATATTCCGGAGATCAAGCCCTATGGAATTTGCACCTATGAGCATGTGGTCTCTCAGGTACCTCATTCAGAGATTGTGGATAGGGCAATTGAGGTTAGAGGTTTAAAAGTTACCTCTGTGAAGTTGGACATCCCAGTTGCCTATGCCCCTGCATTTGAAGGAGAGAGAGTTAGAAAGGATGATCTCTATCTTGAGTGTGGTGGTGGAAGATCACCTGCAGTTGAGTTGTTGCTCAGTGCTCCTCTTGAGGAAGTGGAGGATGGTAAGATTGAGGTGATTGGGCCAGAGATTAGTGATGTTGAGAAACTTGGAATAAAGGGTCCACCTTATGTTTTGCCTTTTGCAGTAGTGGTAAAGGTTGCTGGTGTTAATATGCAGGAAGACTTTGAGGCAATTCTTGAAAGGCAGTTTCATCACTTAATAAACTATGCTCAGGGGATAATGCATGTAGGGCAGAGAAACATCATGTGGCTCAGGATCAGCAAGCAGGCAGTGGAGAAGGGATTTAAATTTGAGCATATTGGGCGGATTCTTTATGCTAAATTGAGACAGGAGTATGGTGCAATTGTAGATAAGTGTCAGGTTACTATATATACGGTAGAGGACAAGGTAAGAGAGATTCTTGAGCTTGCTAAGGGTGTTTATGAGAGGAGAGATGCAAGGCTTGCAGGTTTGACTGATGAATCGGTAGATGTTTTTTACTCTTGCACCCTTTGTCAGAGCTTTGCTCCCAATCACGTGTGTGTGATAACACCTGAGAGAGTTGGGGCATGTGGAGCCTATAACTGGCTTGATGGAAAGGCCTGTTACTCTATTAATCCTGCAGGTCCTAATCAGCCAATACCTAAAGGTGAATTGATTGATGCAAGATTAGGGCAATTTAGTGGAGTTAATGAGTATGTGAAACAGGCTTCTCGTGGTGCTGTAGAGAGGGTGAGCCTCTATAGTATTCTTGTTGATCCTATGACAGTCTGTGGATGTATGGAAGGTATAGCTGCACTTTTACCTTCAGTAAATGGGATAATGATAGTGAATAGAGACTATACAGGGATGACTCCTACTGGGATGAAGTTTTCTACTCTTGCTGGGATGGTTGGTGGTGGTCAGGTGACTCCTGGCTTTATGGGGGTTGCGAAGCATTATATTACTTCACCGAAGTTTCTCTCTGCAGAGGGAGGACTCTTGAGGATTGTGTGGATGCCCAAAATGCTTAAAGAGGAGTTAAGGGAGAAATTGCAGAAGAGAGCAGAAGAGTTGGGTGTTCCTGATTTACTTGAGAAAATTGCTGATGAGACGGTTGCCATTACTGAAGAGGAAGTTAAGGCCTGGATTGAAAAGGTAGGGCATCCAGTATTAAACCTTCCACCGCTTGTATAGAGCTCATATAGAAATTGTTTGACTGGAGGTAAAGGTAAATGGGACTTACGGGAATACAGATACTGGGAAAGCTTCCTAAGAAGAATTGCAAAGAATGCGGTTATCCTACCTGTATGGCCTTTGCTATGAAGGTAGCAGCTGGGCAGGCAGAGATCAGTGCCTGTCCCTATGTGGATCCGAAGGTAGTTGAGGAGATTGCTGAGGCAACTGCTCCTCCTATTAGGACGGTTAAACTTGGTGGAGGGGATTATGTATATCCCATTGGAGGGGAGATAGTTCTTTTTAGGCATGAAAAGAGATTTGAGAATCCTCCTCCTTTAGGGACTTTTATAAAGGACTCAATGAGTAGGGAGGAGATAGATAGGAGGATTGGGCTTTACAAAAGGCTTCAGTGGGAGAGGGTGGGGGTTAAGCTCTATCCAGAGGTTTTGTATGTTGAAGGAAAGGGTTCTAATCTCATTGATTTAGTGAAAAGGATTAGGGAGGAACTTCCTTGGGTTGCCCTGGTATTGAGTGGGGATAGAGCTGGGATTGAGGGTGCAATCAAGGTCTGTGGTGATTTTAAGCCACTTATCTATGGAGCAAAGGCAGAAAACTTTGAGGAAATGACCTCTCTTGCATTGGACACTGGAACACCTTTAACTATCATTGGAAGTTCTCTTGATGAGCTTTCTCAACTTGCAGAGAGAGCAATTCAGAAGGGGCTAAAAGATCTTGTGCTTGATTCTTGTGCGCAGAGTTTGAGGGAACTTTTTGAGGATCTGGTCATTATTAGGAGATCTGCCATAAGAAAGCGTTATAAACCCTTTGGATTTCCGGTGATAACTTTTCCTTATCGTTATACTGATAGCTATCTTCTTGAGAGTTCTATTGCAGGACTACTCATTGCTAAGTATGCGAGCTTGGTAATTCTTTCTGATCTAAGAGGGGATGCGCTTTTCAACCTACTTGTTGAGAGGATGAATATCTTTACGGATCCGCAGAAACCTCTTATGGTTGAAGAGGGTATCTATCCGATCAATAATCCTGATGAGTACTCCCCTGTTCTGATTACTTGTAATTTTGCTTTGACCTATTTTATTGTGAGGGGAGAGGTTGAGGGAAGCAGGATTCCAGCTTGGCTTCTTATAAAGAACACTGATGGTCTCTCGGTATTAACTGCTTGGGCTGCAGGAAAATTTGGAGCAGACAGCATTGCAGAATTTGTAAAGCGCTGTGGGATCGAGCAGAAGGTCAAGCACAGAAAACTTGAAATTCCTGGATATTTGGCAGGGATAAAGGGGGAGCTTGAGGAGGAATTGCCTGATTGGGAAATTTTAGTTGGTCCAAGGGAGGCAAGTGGACTTCCTGCATTATTGAAGAAACTTTATGCAGAGCTTCAGGAGATGAAAAAGGCTTCATAAGGTATAGTTGGGGGGGTGAAAGATGACGCACACAGTTGTTTGCATTGCGGAAAGTATCAACATCATGGGTAAGAGAACAGGGCAAGCAATGAAGGAGAGAAATCCTATTCCAATTCAGCAGATGGCAAAGGAGGAGACTGAGCTTGGTGCAGATTATTTGGATTTGAACATTGGGCCTGCAAAAAAGGATGGTCCTGAGCTTGCGAGTTGGATCGTTCGCATTGTCGAGGAGGTAGTGGATACTCCTCTTTCTTTGGATACGACAAATCCAGATGCTATGATTGCAGGTGTAAATGCTTCTAAGAATCCTTCACGAATTTTGATAAATTCCATTACTATTCAGCCAGAACGGCTTGAGAGGCTTGGTCCCTTTGCAGCAGAAAAGGGTTGTGATGTAGTAGCTCTTCTTTGGGGGCATGAGGGACTTCCTCGTGATGCAAATGAGAGAGCATCTCTTGCGGTAGATCTGATAATGAAACTTAACGAGTATGGGATTCCCAATGAAAAGATATGGGTTGATCCTATTCTTACACCTATAACCCTTGGTGCAGAACAGATACAGGAGACCTTACTCTTTATGTCAATGCTTCAGGATATTGCACCGGGTGTGAAGAGTACTATTGGCCTATCTAATGTTTCAAATGGTGTAGCAACCCATCTTAGACCCTATCTCAATAGGGTCATGCTTATGATGCTTATGAAATATAATATATACAGTGCTATACTTGATGTATATGACAAGGAGCTTGTTGAGATCGCAAAGGGTAAACATCCTGATTGGGTTGCTTTGGTTCATCGCATGATGGATGGAGATGAGCCTGATCCTAAGAGTCTTTCCCCCAAGGAGTTTGAGATTTATAAGACTGTAAAGGTCCTCACTGGACAGACTATCTTTTCTGAAGCTTGGCTGGAAGTTTAGTCCAAAAAGTGAGAAATATAAGACTGTGTTTTTGTTAATTTAGGGGGAGGAGATGATTCTGATAAAGCTCAATGGGAGGAAAGTCTCTGTAGAGCCTGGGGCTATTTTACTTGAGGTGATAAGATCTGCTGGGATTTATGTGCCCAGTCTTTGTTATCTCAAGGGAAAGGGGGAGCCGACACATCCCTGTGGACTCTGTGTGGTAAAGATTGAAGGGGAGGGGATTGTCAGGAGTTGTAAATATGAGATTAAAAGGGAGATCTCAGTTCTTACTGAGGATGAGGAGCTGAAGGGAATTAGGAGAAGGCTTCTTGAGAGTATGGTAGCAAATCATTATGGAGACTGTAAGGCACCTTGTCATGGCCCTTGTCCTGGGGGTTTGAATATTCAGGGATATATAGGATTTATTGCTAAGGGAGATTTTCGTTCTGCCCTTGCTCTAATTAAGGAGAGGCTTCCTCTTCCTGCAGTGGTGGGAAGGGTATGCCCTAGGTTTTGTGAGCCCATTTGTAGAAGGGCAATTGTTGATGAGGCAGTAGCGATCAACAATCTCAAGAGATTTGTTGCGGACTATTGTTTGGAGCATGGTGAAATACCTCTTGAAGTTCCACCTTCAAATGGTAAGAGAGTTGCTATAATCGGAGCAGGGCCTGCTGGATTAAGTTGTGCCTATTTCTTAAAACTCAAGGGATATGAGGTGACAATTTTTGATCAGGAAAAAGAGCCAGGGGGTCTTCTTAGATATGGGATTCCAACATTCAAGTTGCCAAGGGAAATAGTTGCCAAAGAGATCTCAAGTATCCTTGCCCTTGGTATTGATTTTGTAGGGGGAAGGGTTTGGGGTAGAGATTTTACTCTTAAGGACTTAAGGGATGCAGGGTTTGAAGCGGTTTTCATTGCAGTAGGTGCAAGGAGAGAGAAGTTTCAGGGCTTTCCTGGAGAAGAAAAGGCTTGGAGTGGTTTTCGTTATCTATTTGACTTTAGTAAGGGTCTTGCTGAGACTGAAGTATTCAGAGGAAAGAGGGTTGCTATTCTTGGCTGTAGTTACACTGCAGTTGAACTTTCAAGGGTATTGAGGAGATTGGGAGCTGAGGTGCATGTTTTCCATCCTCGTTCCAGACTTGAGGTTTCGGTGCCTCAAAGGGAGATTGGTTATGCAGAAAGAGAGGGTGTGCAATTTCATTTTGCAACAATGCCACTTTTACTTGAGGAGAGTGGACAGAAATATAAATTGACACTTGCAAGAACAACTCTCACGGAAAAGAGAGAGATAAAAGTGGTTGAAGAGAGTGCCTTTGAAGAGGTTTTTGATATCGTTTTTAGAGCCTGGGGTGAGGTGCCAGATACGAGCTTTAGAGAATTTGGGGAGATTGAAGCTCAGTTGGAGGTTACAGGAGAGGGGACGATAAAGGTAAATCCGCAAACTCATCAGACAAGTGTTCCCTGGGTTTTTGCAGGAGGAGACTTTGTTCATGGATCAAAGACAGTTATCCAAGCGGTTGCCTCTGGTAGAAGGTCAGCTCAAGGAATTTCTGCATATCTTGAAGGAAGGGCTATAGAACGGGCTCAGATCACTGTGAAATATGACTTTACGCGGGGTAAGAGAATTGAAGATATTGATGTGGATTTTACCAGTCTCTTTACTCCCGAGAAAAGAGCAAGTCTTGAAGAGAGGGATCCGGGAGAGAGGATTCAAGACTTTGAAGAGGCCTTAGTTGGGTTAACATCTGATGAGGCAATTAGAGAGGCAAAGAGGTGTCTCCGCTGTGGATGTCTTGGAATTCACAAGTGTGAATTTAGGGAGATATTGATCAAAGAAGATGTGCCAGTCAGCAAAGCAAGGAAGAGGTTAAAGTATCCAATAAATTATGATCATCCTATGATTGTAGTTGACTCAAATAAGTGTATTGCCTGTGAAAGGTGTGTCAGGAGTTGTCCCTATTCTGCAATTTTTTTCCGTGTGGTAGATAAGGGGAAGCCAACCGAATATATAACTTTTCGTTTTACCGAGGCCTGTGTAAATTGTGGAGTCTGTGTTGATGTCTGTCCTACAGGGGCTCTGACCAAGAAGGATCTTCTTGTGCCCTATCAAAGAGATCAGGCTAAGGCGGTTAAATCGGTTTGTCCCTTCTGTGGAGTGGGATGCAATCTTACTGTCTGGGTCAAAAATGGGACAATACTTGAGGTGACAGGAAGAGACCTCCCTCCAAATTATGGTTACACCTGTGTGAAGGGAAGATTTGGCTGGGAATTTTACAAGAGTTCAGAGCGATTGACAAAACCTATGATTAGAGAAAGCCTTGAAGAGGACTTTAGGGAGGTAAGTTGGGATACTGCTCTTGAGTTTGTGGCAGAGGGTCTTAGGAGAGTCTATGAGATATATGGTCCCTCTGCTATGGGTTTTATGTGTTCTGCCCGGGTTAGCAATGAAGAGAACTATTTAATGCAGAAGCTTGCCCGATCAATTTTTAAGACGAACAATGTGGACTGTCCTGCCCGGGTCTGACACGCACCATCGGTCGCAGGTCTTGCGGCCACAGTTGGAACCGGAGCTGCCTGTGTCGACTTTGATGAAATCCTTAATAGTAATCTTCTATTTCTGATAGGGACTAACTCCACAGAGGCCCATCCTATTGTTGCCCAAAAGATAAAGCAGGCCCTCGATAGAGGCGCTAAACTTATAGTGGCTGATCCACGAAGGATTGCCTTTGCAGACCTGGCTAATATATATCTTCCTCTAAGACCAGGAAGTAATGTTCCTCTTCTCAATGGAATTGCTCATGTCATTGTGAGAGATGAGCTCTATGACAAGGAGTTTGTAGATAAGTTCGTGGAGAATTTTGAAAGTTATAGACACTATATCCTTTCAGAGTGGGATCTTGCAAAGGCAAGTAGATATACGGGAGTAAAGCCCTATCTTATTGAGCAATCCGCCTATTTATATGCAAAAGCCGGAAGGGCATTAATTCTCTGGGGTCTTGGGGTTTCTGAACATCGCTCTGGTTCCTACACTGCAATGGCTTGTGCGAACTTAGCAACTCTATGTGGGTACTGGGGAAAACCGGGATGTGGAGCTATGCCCCTTAGAGGCCAAAACAACGTTCAGGGTGCCTGCGATATGGGAGGACTGCCCTATGTGCTTCCTGGATATCAAAATTATCAGGATGATTCAGTAAAGCGGACCTTTGAAGAGGTCTGGCAGGATGTGATACCAACAGAAAAAGGTAAGACCTTACCTGCACTCCTATCTGGTGCTCTTGAGGGCAAAGTAAAGGCTCTTTATTTGATGGGGTATGACGTAGCTATGAGTCATGGAGATATCACAGAGGTCTGGAGAGCTTTTCATAACCTTGAATTTCTTGTTGTTCAGGATATCTTCATGCCCCTTTCTGGTAAGTTTGCCCATGCGGTTCTTCCTGCAGGTTGTGTTTTTGAAAAGAGTGGAACCTTTACAAATGGTGAGCGAAGGGTTCAGCTCTTTGAGAGGGCAGTCTCTCCGCCAGGTTTAGCTCTGCCTGATTGGCTGATTTTGACAAAGCTTGCCCAAAAACTTGGCTATAATTGGAGGTATGAATCTCCTGCTGATATCGCTCTTGAGATTGGAAAGGTTTGGTCCGGTTGGGCTGGAATAAATCATGAACGTCTTAGGGAAAGAGGAATTCAATGGCCCTGTCCGGATATAAATCATCCAGGAACTGATATTCTCTTTACTTCAGGATTCCCCAAAGGTAAAATCCACTTAGCATTGGCAAAGCATGTGCCACCCCTTGAAGAACCCACAGAAGAATTCCCCTTTGTGCTGGTAACAATTAGAAAACTTGAGCACTATAACATTGGCAGTATGACAAGAAGAGCTGAACCTCTTATGAGGCTTTATCCAGAGCCCGTAATAGATATCAATCCAGAAGATGCTAAGACCTTAGGAATACACGAAGGGCAGAAAGTGAGAGTTTGGAATAAGAGAGGTGAAGTATTCTTTAGGGCTCACATTACTTCCAGAGTTCCAAAAGGTCTACTCTTTACTGATTTTCACTTTGATAGCGCTCTCACAAACATCCTCGTCAGTCCAGGCCTTGATGAACTTATGGATACACCCGAATATAAAGTCTCAACAGTCGCCTTAGCTCCAGCCTAACCAAAAATAAAGTTTAAATTCCCCTCTCTTCCTCTTTAGCAATTTCTGTTTGACTTTTTGTTAACTTCTATTATATAAGATGGTTAACATTAGGGAAGGGTGATTTCATCTATTAAAAAACTCGGAGGGGTTTTATGGTCTTTGGTCCCTCTTTTCTACTTGTAAGTTCTATGATTTCTCTGATTAATTGGCAGGTAGAGGTGATGGATGAGGATTTTGGGGTGGAGGAGAAGCTTGATGAGATAGAGGTTATTGAGAGAAGTGAGTTTGAGGAGAGAAGGCGGTATGGAGCGGGTTGGATTGATGGAGAGACCTATTCAAAAGTAAACTTAAAGCCTCTTTCTGTAGTGGGTCTTATTCAGAGAGGTGGCTTTGGGGTTCAGGAAGATGTGTCAATTGCAGGAGCAACCTTTGAGCAAAATTTAGTCCTTTTTGAAGGGCTTAGGATAACTGATCTACAGACAGGGCATCACCTAATGAATCTTCCAGTGTCTTCCTTTGATGTTTTGGGTGTAGAGGTGATGTCAGGGGCTCTTAGTGCTGTCTACGGTTCAGGTGCCTTTGGTGGGGCACTTAATTTTCATCTTACGCCATCTAAGAAGGGCCTTGGACTGAATATTGGTATGGGAAGTTTTGATCTGAGGGAGGCCCAGATAAGACTCGGTCTTCCATTAGACTCAAAGGTCTTTACTTTTTCCCTAAACCATAAGACCTCATCGGGCCATACCAATAACCGAGATTTTGACATAAGGTTAATAAATATCTACCACAAGGAAGAAACTAACTTGATTTTCTATGGTTTTTTAGAAAAAGACTTCGGGGCAAAGTATTTTTATACACCTCGTTTTGATTCAGAGTGGGAAAGCACAAGGACTCACCTCTTGATTTACAAAAGGTCCTTTGCCCTCGGAGAGACGCTATTTGAACCTGGAGTAATTGTTCGTAGAAACTATGATTACTATCAACTCATCCGTTCAAACCCTCAAACCTATTTTAATCAGCATAGATCTACACTTTTTAGAGCAAATCTGCCTTTGAAAATAGCGACAAGGAGGGGAAATCTCAATGTAGGAGTCGAACTGAGTTATGAGTCTTTAGTTAGCTCAAGATTGGGGTGCTATCTGCGAAGAAGTATATCACCCTATTTCTCTTGGGAGACTCTAAACATTAATAAACTTCAGACTTTGTTAACTTTTAGGTATGACAATAATTTCAGAGAAAAGGATATTGTGACAGTATCGTCTACATTTCTCTACCCTTTGAGGGAATGGCTAAATTTTAGATTTTCTGTATTTCATACTTCAAGACTTCCGAGTGTAACAGAGCTACGCTATGAAGCCTATGGGATTAGGGGGAATCCGAATTTACTTCCAGAGAAAGCACTGGGCACTGAATTTTCCTTTGATGTATTGAAGGGAAAAACTCGCATGAGGACTATCACCCTTTTTAGAAAAGGTTATAACCTAATTGACTGGTTTAATAATGGGACAGGAACAATAGCAAGGAACGTTGATACAGACACAATTGGTTTAGGGTTTGAAGTTGAGAGAGTCTTAGGAGATCACCGTATGCAAATTAGCTATACCTATTTGAATCTTATTGGCAAGGATCTCATATATTCCCGTTATCTTGGAAATTATTTAAGACACAACTTTCAGCTTGGATTTTCTCTCAATCTTCCTCAGGGCTATAGGCTTCATCCAAGTGTGTCTTATGAAAAGCGATTAGGCCAAGATGGTAAGGTCTTTTTAAATCTATACTTTGAAAAGAGCCTTTCCAGGAATTTGTTGCTGTATGTTTGGGCCAAAAATCTACTAAATGAGAGGTATTATGAGATAAAGTATCATGAGGCAGGAAGAGGTGTTGAAGGAATTCCGAGATGGGTTGGGATGGGATTAAAATTTGG